>NZ_JBXYZY010000010.1:0-515 GCF_057642795.1 Paracidovorax sp. | reverse complement strand
ATCTCTTCGTGCGTGACATCCGTGAAATAATCCGGGTTGTATTCCAGGTTGCCGCCATCATCCAGCAAATAAAGTTGCGGGTTGTACCATTCCCACAAAGCAACCGTGTCCGAGGTGAAATTCGCATGCAGGGCATTTTGTTGCTCTGGGATTTCGCCGATAGGCAACCGCAGTTCACCACCGTCTTGCAGCTGGTCGCGGTCCACCGGGTGATAGTCGCCTTCCGGGTGTACATCAATTCCAGGGCCGTCGGCGGAATCAGCGTTGTCACCGCTGCTGCAGGCGGCCAAGGTTAGCGCGGCTATCGACAACAATCCCACGCCCGCTTTCCGCGCAGCTATTGTCCTGCCGTTACGTGCACCAGGGTTGATCTCGCCCGGTGAAATAGGTTGTTGACGCTTTCCCGTCCTGGACAACGTGTGTTTTTCTTCAGTCATAACTTCTTCCTCTGAGATCTCAATCTGAAAACATGCACAACCGGCCCCACAACCTTGTACGAATACACATCATGGGAC
>NZ_JBXYZY010000009.1:0-140328 GCF_057642795.1 Paracidovorax sp. | reverse complement strand
TGATACTTCGCCGGCGGAGTTCGAGAGACGCCATTCCCAACGGCTCAAAAGTGTCTAGGGAATCCGGGGCGATTCAGAGCGCTACCCTGCTGCCCGGGCACGTCAGACACCGGGGATCCCCAAGGCAGACCAAATCCCGGCTGCAGAATCAAGCCAAACGGACCCGAGAAAGCGGGGCGGCGTCAACACAGCGACCAAAAGAAAAAAGCCCAAGTGAATCGATCACTTGGGCTTTATCTTGGCGGAAACGGAGGGATTCGAACCCTCGATGAGGCTCTACACCCCATACTCCCTTAGCAGGGGAGCACCTTCGGCCACTCGGTCACGTTTCCAATCCAGCTATTATGCCTCAATTTGAGGCCTCTTTAGCCAATCAAGCTGTGGGTTGGTCCAGTTCGAACGCCTTGTGCAGGGTGCGCACGGCCAGTTCAACATACTTTTCGTCGATGACGACCGAGGTCTTGATTTCAGAGGTCGAGATCATCTGGATGTTGATGCCCTCTTCGCTCAACACGCGGAACATCTTGGCGGCCACGCCCACATGGCTGCGCATGCCGATGCCGACAATGCTCACCTTGCAGATCTTGGCGTCGCCCACGACTTCCTGGGCCCCCAGCGCTGGCAGCACCTTGTCCTTGAGCAGGTCGATCGTGCGGGCGTAGTCGCCGCGGTTCACCGTGAAGCTGAAGTCGGTCTTTCCGTCCTTGCTCAAGTTCTGGATGATGACGTCCACCTCGATGTTGGCGTCGGCCACGGCGCCCAGGATCTGGTAGGCGATGCCGGGCGTGTCGGGCACGCCGAGGACGGAGACCTTGGCCTCGTCGCGGTTGAAAGCGATGCCGGATACGACGGCTTGTTCCATTTTTTCGTCTTCCTCAAAAGTGATCAGCGTCCCGGAGCGGGCTTCTTCGTCGATGTCGATGTCCCAGGGCGTGAAGCTGGAGAGCACGCGCAGTGGCACGCGGTACTTGCCGGCAAATTCCACCGAGCGGATCTGCAGCACCTTGCTGCCGAGGCTGGCCATCTCCAGCATTTCCTCGAAGCTCACGGTGGCCAGGCGGCGCGCTTCCTGAACCACGCGCGGGTCGGTCGTGTAGACGCCATCCACATCGGTGTAGATCAGGCATTCGGCGGCCTTCATGGCGGCGGCGACAGCGACGGCGGAGGTGTCGGAGCCGCCGCGGCCCAGCGTGGTGATGTGGCCGTGCTCGTCGATGCCCTGGAAGCCCGTGACGATGACGACCTTGCCAGCGGCGAGGTCGGCGCGCACGCGCTTGTCGTCGATGGATTCGATGCGGGCCTTGGTGTAGGCGCTGTCGGTGCGGATGGGCACTTGCCAGCCGGCGTAGCTCACCGACTCCATGCCTTCGGCCTGCAGGGCGATGGCCAGCAGAGCGGAAGAAGCCTGCTCGCCGGTCGCGGCCAGCATGTCGAGTTCGCGGTGATAGGCGGAGCTGGCACGCGAAGGCGCCAAGTCTTTGGCCAGCCCGAGCAGCCGGTTGGTTTCGCCACTCATGGCGCTGGGCACCACCACCATCTGGTGGCCTGCCCGAGCCCACTTGGCCACGCGCTTGGCGACGTTGCGGATGCGCTCCGTGGAGCCCATCGACGTGCCGCCGTATTTATGAACGATCAGTGCCATTGGATTTCTGGATTGACGAGCCCCGAAGGGCCGGGCGCGAAAGGATGAAGAAGGAAAAGGGAAGGAATGCACGCGTTCTGGCGCGCCGCCGGCTTGTGCAAAAGCCGGAAACCAGAACCTAGGAATTGTACCAACCGAGCACCGCTCCCTCGCGCACGGCGAAGCCCCCGCCCACGCGGAGGTGGATGCGGTGACCACGCGTGGTGCAGGCCGCGATCTGGGACTGCAGCTGGGCCAGCTGGGCGGTGGATGCGGCCACGCCATGCGCCGTGCGCAGCCAGTGGCGCAACACGTTCGCCTGCCGCGCATGGCTCAGCCCCTGCAGGGCAGCGATGCGCGGCGGTGCCCCGCCGCAAGCGGCCAGGTCGATGGCCGCCAGTTCCTGCAGCAGCTCGCCAGCCTGCGCGGCGTGGGCCGCACTGCGCGCGAAGGTGTCGCGGAACTGAGGGAACACCTCGTCCAGCACCGGCAGCAGTTGGCGCCGGATGCGGTTGCGGGTGTAGCGTTCGTCGGCGTTGGTGGGGTCCTCGACCCAGCCCGCGCCTTGCGCCTGCAGCCAGGCGCGTACGTCCCGGCCGGCCACCCGCAGCAGGGGCCGGTGCCAGGTGATGCCGCCGCGCTTCCACCGGGCGGGCATGGCGGCCAGGCCGGGCGCGCCCGCGCCGCGCGAGAGCGCCAGCAGCAGGGTCTCGGCCTGGTCGTCGGCATGCTGGGCGATTGCTATGTTTTCGATAGCTGGCTGCCCACACTGTGCGCCGGCCAGTGCCGCCAAAGCCTGATAACGGGCCCGGCGGGCCGCATCCTCGGGACTCTGGCCGGGCTGGGGCCGCCCGTCGGTGCGCTGGGTGCGCAGCAGGATGCCCAGGGACTGGCACAGCGCCGCGCAGTGCGACTCGAACCCGTCGGCCGCCGCCTGCAGGCCGTGGTGGACGTGCAGCGCGACGACCTGTCCCGGCCAGCGCGCATGGCAGGCCAGCAGCAGCGCGGTGGAATCAGCGCCGCCGCTCAGGCCCACGCCCAGCGGCAGACCGGGGGCGAAGGACTGCAGGGCGGCGTCGAGGGATTGGGTCATGCGGTGCGCCCTACCCTGCAAAACGCAGCGGCCGGCTGCCCCACGCCCCAGAAAAAAGCGGCCCCGCAGGGCCGCTCGTGGCAGGTGGTCGGCGCCGGGTTCACGGCCGCCACGCACCCCGCTGCGTCAGCGGGCTTCAGCCTTGGTGTCGTTGAAGCGGCCATAACTCTGCAGCCGGTCGTAGCGGCGGTCCAGCAGATCCTTGGTCTTGAGGTCGGCCAGCTGGCGGTAGGCATCGCCCAGCGCGCGCTTGAGGAACGCGGCCATCTGCTTGGCGTCGCGGTGGGCCCCGCCCACGGGCTCGCTCACGATCTTGTCCACCAGGCCCAGGGCCTTCAGCCGGTGCGCGGTGATGCCCATGGCGTCGGCCGCGTCCTGGGCCTTGTCGCCCGTCTTCCAGAGAATGGACGCGCAGCCTTCGGGGCTGATGACCGAGTAGATGGAGTACTGCAGCATGATGACCTGGTCAGCCACGCTGATGGCCAGCGCTCCGCCGGAGCCGCCTTCGCCAATCACGGTGGTGATGATGGGCACTTCGAGCTGCGCCATCTCGAAGATGTTGCGGCCGATGGCCTCGGACTGACCGCGCTCCTCGGCGTCGATGCCGGGGTAGGCGCCGGGGGTATCGACGAAGGTAAACACCGGCAGCTGGAACTTCTCGGCCGTCTTCATCAGGCGCAGAGCCTTGCGGTAGCCCTCGGGACGGCTCATGCCGAAGTTGCGCGCGGCGCGCTCCTTGGTGTCGCGGCCCTTTTGCTGGCCAATGACCATGCAGGGCTGGCCGTTGAAGCGGGCCAGCCCGCCGACGATGGAGAGGTCGTCCGCAAAGTGGCGGTCACCGTGCATCTCGACGAAATCGGTGAAGATTTCGCCCACGTAGTCCATGGTGTAGGGACGCTCGGGGTGGCGGGCGATCTTGGTGATCTGCCAGGGCGTGAGGTCGCCGTAAATATCCTTGGTGAGCTGATGGCTCTTCTTGCTGAGCTGATCGATCTCGTCGGAGATGTCCACTGCGCTTTCCGTTTGCACGTAGCGCAGCTCTTCGATTTTGGATTCGAGCTCAGCGATGGGCTGCTCGAAGTCCAGGAATGTTTTCTTTGCCAACTTGATTCTCCTTGGGCGGGATGGGGTGCCCAGTCTTTTGTGCTGCAGATACGTGCGACGAAACGGCGCCTTGGGAAGAGGCCCAGGCGCCGGATCAGTAGTCCACAGGCAGGGGAGCGAGAGATCGCCAAATATACCAACTCGCCACGCTGCACCAGGGTTTCCACGCATCGGCCACCTCGCGCGCATCGCTGCGGCTGACAGGGTCGCCGGAAAAATAGTGCTGGCTGATGCCACTGATGAGGCTGGCGTCGTCGAGCGGCAGCACGTTGGGCCGCGCCAGATGGAAGATGAGGAACATGTCGGCCGTCCAGCGGCTGATGCCGCGGATGGCGACCAGTTCGCGGGTGATGGCGTCATCATCCATTGCGCCCCAGTCCTTGACGTGCAGGCGGCCGGAGTCGAAGTGCAGGGCCAGGTCCACCAGGTAGTCCACCTTGCGAGCAGACAGGCCCGCCGAGCGCATGTCGTCCACCTTGAGCTTGAGCACGTTGGCCGGCGTCATGGCCTGCGGCAGCGCGGCAAAGGCGTCCCACACCTTCTGAGCCGAAGTCACGGACACCTGCTGGCCGACGATACTGCGCGCCAGGGTGGTGAACGCATCACCACGCTGGCTGAGTGCGACGTCGCCCAGCTCGGGGATCAGCCGCTTCATCACGCGGTCGCGCTTCATGAGGTGCTTGCAGGCCTCGGCCCAGTATTCAGGCGCGAGTGCTACGGGCGCCATGTCCAACGCCACTATCTTTTTGCTAGGAGCCACCGCTTATCCCACCTGCGCCTGCGGCCGATTGAGCTGAAGGACAAAGAAAAAACTCATTGCGCAGCCTCCCAGGTCGTCCCGGCGGCCGAATCCTTGAGCACGATGCCTCGCGCCAGCAGCTGGGCGCGGATGCGGTCGGCCTCGGCGAAGTCGCGCCCGGCCTTGGCTGCTGCCCTGGCGGCGATCAACGCCTCGATGGCGGGCTCGTCGAGCGTCGTCGCACCGGCACGCAGAAAGGCCTGTGGATCGCCCTGCAGCAGCCCCAGGCACCCGGCCAGCGCCTTGAGCAGGCCGGCAGCCTCTGCGGAGCGGGTGCGGTTGACCTCGCCCGCGAGCTCGAACAGCACGGCGACGGCCTCAGGCGTGCCAAAGTCCTCATCCATGGCCGCCTTGAAGCGGGCGGCAAAGGGGTTATTGGCCCAGTCGATGGCCGCGACTTCCGCCGGAGCCACCAGGCTCAGCGCGGTATAGAGACGCTTGAGCGCCTGGCGTGCGTCGTCCAGATGCGCGTCGCTGTAGTTGAGCGCGCTGCGGTAATGGGTGCGCACGATGAAAAAGCGCACGGTCTCCGCGTCGTACTTGGCAAGCACGTCGCGGATGGTGAAGAAGTTGCCGAGCGACTTGCTCATCTTCTCGTTGTCCACCCGCACGAACCCGTTGTGGACCCAGAAAGCAGCCAGCGGCTTGCCCGTGGCACCTTCGCTCTGGGCGATCTCGTTCTCGTGGTGGGGGAACTGCAGGTCGGCCCCGCCGCCGTGGATATCGAAGCTCTCGCCCAGCGTGGCGCAGCTCATGGCCGAACATTCGATGTGCCAGCCCGGGCGCCCCGTGCCGAAGGGGCTGGCCCACTTGGCCTCGGGCGGCTCCTCGGGCTTGGCGGACTTCCAGAGCACGAAGTCGAGCGGGTCATCCTTGCCTTCGAGCACGGCCACGCGCTCGCCGGCACGCAGCTCGTCCAGCGACTTGCCCGAAAGCTTGCCGTAGCCGGGGAACTTGCGCACCGCATAGTTCATGTCGCCGCTGCTGCCCTGGTAGGCCAGGCCCTTGTCCTGCAGCTTGCCGATCAGCGCCAGCATCTGCGGCACGTATTCGGTGGCGCGCGGCTCGATGGACGGCGGCTCGATGCCGAGCTTGCCGATGTCTTCGTGCATGGCGGCGATCATCTCGTCGGTCAGTTCGCGGATGGTGATCCCGCGCTCCACCGCGCGGCGGATGATCTTGTCGTCGATGTCGGTAATGTTGCGCACGTAGGTCACGCGCAGGCCGCTGCTTTTGAGCCAGCGCTGGACCACGTCGAAAGCCATCATCATGCGAGCGTGGCCGATGTGGCACAGGTCATAGATCGTCATGCCGCACACGTACATGCGCACGTGGCCAGGCTCGATCGGAACAAAGTCTTCCAACGCACGCGACAGCGTGTTGTAGATACGCAAACTCATCGGGAATATCAGTCAGGGTCTGGGGATGTGCAGCCAACCCTCGGTAAAAAAGGCTCGCTCAGGGGCGTCCCTGGCACGGGGCTGCGGGGGCAGATGCGGCAACCCTGCACCCCCGGGGGATTGAGGCGGCAACAGCGCGCCAGCATCGCAAACCCCTCAGCTACAATCCGCCGCAGTATAAGCCTCGTTACGGCTCGACACCGATCTAACTCCTGCATCCGTCCATGAAGCCTGCCCTCCGCGTCCTCCCCCATTTCCTGCGCCTGATCGCGCTATCAGCCGCACTGGGGGCACCGCTGGCCCATGCAGATGACTATGCCGACATCACGCAGCTGCTGCGCACTGGCAAGGCCGCGGAGGCACTGACCAAGGCCGACCAGCGCCTGGCCGCGAACCCGCGCGATCCGCAGTTGCGCTTCCTGCGCGGCGTGGCACAGGCCGATTCGGGCAAGCCGTCCGACGCGGTGGCTACCTTCACCAAGCTCACGGAAGACTACCCCGAGCTGCCCGAGCCCTATAACAACCTCGCCGTGCTCTACGCCAGCCAGAACCAGCTGGACAAGGCCCGCACCGCGCTGGAAATGGCGATCCGCACCAACCCCAGCTACGCCACGGCCCATGAGAACCTGGGCGACATCTACGCCAAGCTGGCCAGCCAGGCCTACAACAAGGCCCTGCAGCTCGACGGCAGCAACGCCAATTCGGTCAAGCCCAAGCTTGCGCTGATCCGCGAACTGTTCTCCAACGCACCGAAGACGACCGTCGCCGCAGCGCGCACGCCGGCACCGGCACCTGCTGCCGCACCGGCGCCGGCACCGACGCCTGCTCCTGCTCCTGCTCCTGCTCCTGCGCCGACACCCAAGCCGGCCGCACCGGTGCCAGCCCCCACGCCGGCTCCGGCACCTGCTGCAGCGCCTGCGCCTGCGCCTGCGCCGGCACCCGCACCGGCTCCTGCCGCCGTTAATGCCAATGCTGCTGCCGAGAAGGAAGTCTCACACGCCGTGCATGCCTGGGCCACGGCCTGGGAAAATCAAAACATGGCGGGCTATCTGGATTCCTACGAAAAGTCCTACACGCCCGGCAAGCAAAGCCGTGCTGCCTGGGAGAAGGAACGGCGCGAGCGCATCGTCGGCCGCGCCAAGATCAATGTGGGCATCAACGATCTGCACGTGACCGTGAACGGCAACAAGGCCCAGGCCCGGTTCCGCCAGAGCTACAGCTCCGGCAGCTACAACGTCAACAGCCGCAAAACGCTCGAGCTGGTGAACAACGGTGGCCGCTGGGTCATCGTTAGTGAATCCACTGGCGGTTGACAGGGGTTGCTGCGGCTTCTAGGGCGGTTGCGCCCCTCTCCCCGTTTTTCCGTCTCGCAGCGCATGGCGCAAGCCTTGGGTCGCATCCCGAGCAGGTCCATGCCTGCGTGGGTCGCGCGCAGTCTGGCCTCCGGCCTGGCCGTATCTGCGCTGTGCGCCACGCCCAGCCTGCATGCGCAGGGCGACAAGCTGCGCCAGGTCGGCGCGCACCAACCTGCCAAGCGCGCCGCTGCGCCCAGCCCGACTGCCGCGGCGGCGCAGAAAGATGGCGAGGCTGAAAAGCGCCTGCTCGAAATCTACCGGCTGACCGGCGAAGGCCGCACGCGCGAGGCCCTGGCCAAGGCCGAGAGCCTTGTGCGCGACCATCCCAACTTCCAGCTGGCGCAGCTCGCGCTGGGCGACCTGCTGACTTCCCGGGTGCGCGGGCTCAAGCAGATGGGCGACGTGCCTCCTGCCACAGCGGCCGACGCCGTAGCGCAGCGCCCAGCGGGCGAGACGCTGGCCGAGCTGCGTGCCGAATCGCGCCAACGCACGGACGCGCTGCGCGTGCGCCCGCCAGCCGGCACCGTACCGAGCCAGTTCCTCGAGATCTCGGCGCGCACGCGCCACGCGATCGCCGTCGATGCGTCGCGCTCACGCCTGTATCTCTTCGAGAACACCGGCAAGGGCATGGAACTGATCGCCGACTATTACGCATCGGTGGGCAAGCTGGGCATCGAAAAGACGCTGGAAGGCGACCAGCGCACACCGCTGGGCGTGTACTACATCACCAGCCGTCTGGACCCGGCCAAGCTGACGGACTTCTACGGTTCCGGCGCGCTGCCCATCAACTACCCCAGCCCGCTCGATCTGAGCCGGGGCAAGACGGGTGGCGGCATCTGGCTGCACGGCACGCCACCGGAGCAGTTTTCCCGCGCCCCGCTGGCCACCGACGGATGCCTGGCCCTGGCCAACCCCGATCTGGAGCGCATCCTGCGCACGGTGGAGCCACGCACCACGCCGGTAGTCATCGCCCGCCAGCTGCAATGGGTCCAGCCGCAGAGCCTGCAGCCCGAGCGCCAGAAGTTCGAGGCCGTGCTCGATGCCTGGCGCACCGCCAAATCGCAGGGCGACATGCAGCGCCTGCTGTCGTTCTACGCGCCCAATTTCGAGAGCTACGGCAAGATGCCGCTGGCCACCTGGAGCCGCAGCCTGGAAGCCGAGTCGCGCGCGCTGCGCGGTCGGGAACTTCAACTCAAGGACAAGTCTTACCTGCGCTGGACGGATTCGGCCGACACGATGGTCGTGACCTTCGGTGAGGTGCCTGTGGGCGCCCGCACCGGCCCCGTCAAACGCCAATACTGGATGCGCAAGGGCAACCAGTGGCAGATCTTCTTCGAAGGAGTGATCGGATGATTTCCAGACGAAATACCGCTCTGGCGCTTGCAGGCATTGCGCTGTCAGCTACGTTTTCCATAGCATCAGCCGGAAATGCCCAGATGGCTCCCAAGGTCCGGCTGGCCACCTCGGTGGGTGACATTGTCGTTCAGCTGGACCCAGCCAAGGCGCCCAAGACCGTGGAGAACTTCCTCACCTACGTGAAGGAAAAGCACTACGACGGCACCGTCTTCCACCGCGTGATCGACGGCTTCATGATCCAGGGCGGCGGCTTCACGCCCGAGATGCAGCAAAAGCCCACCCGCGCGCCGATTGCACTGGAAGCGAACAACGGCCTGAAGAACGAGCCCTACACCATCGCCATGGCCCGCACGAGCAACCCCGATTCGGCCACTGCGCAGTTCTTCATCAACGTCAAGGACAACGCCATGCTCAACGCCAACGGCGAAGGCAACGGTTACGCCGTCTTCGGCAAGGTGATCTCGGGCACCGACGTGGTGGACAAGATCAAGGCCGTGGCCACCGGCAGCCGGGGCATGTACCAGAATGTGCCTACCACGCCGGTCGTGATCCGCTCGGCCACCATCGTCAAGTAACCGGCCCGCGCCATCGCCCCCCGCGTGACGCGGCGGACGACCCGGACGGTGCGGCCTTCTTTCCCCTTTTTGTCAACGGGCCCCAGCGGCCCCCTGCTTCACAGAGGAACCTCCCATGAGCAACCCCCAAGTCGAACTGCACATCGCCGGCCACGGCGTCATCACGCTGGAACTCGACGCCGAGAAGGCGCCCAAGTCCACCGAGAACTTCCTGGCCTACGTGAAGAAGGGCCACTACGACAACACCATCTTCCACCGCGTGATCCCCGGCTTCATGATCCAGGGCGGCGGCTTCGAGCCCGGCATGAACCAGAAGGGCACCGACGCCCCCATCCAGAACGAAGCCCAGAACGGCCTGAAGAACGCCAACTACACCGTGGCCATGGCCCGCACCAGCGACCCGCACTCGGCCACTGCCCAGTTCTTCATCAACGTGGCCGACAACGGCTTCCTGAACCACACCGCCCCTTCGGCCCAGGGCTGGGGCTACGCCGTGTTCGGCAAGGTGGTCAAGGGCACCGAGATCGTCGATGCCATCAAGGGCGTGAAGACCGGCCGCAAGGGCTTCCATGACGACGTGCCCAAGGACGACGTCATCATCGAAAAGGCCGTGGCACTCTGACGCCCCTGAGTCGCTTCGCGCCACCCCTCGCTGGGGCATGACGCTGGCAGGCCGGCAAACCCGGCTCTGCGGCGTCTGCCGGCGTGGCATGGCGTGAATGCACTCCTCCCCGCTCCCTTCGCCATGAACCCACCCGTGCCAGACGCCCGCGAGCTCATCGCGCCCTCCGGCTGGCGCATGGTTGATTTCGTCTCGGACCTGCACCTGGATGCGGCCCACCCGGCCACGGTGCGGGCCTTCGCCGATTACCTCGCCGCCACGCCGGCCGACGCCGTCTTCCTGCTGGGCGACGTCTTCGAGGTCTGGGTGGGCGACGACGCCATCGACGAGCCCGGCAGCTTCGAAGGCGCCTGCTGCGAACTGCTGCAGCGCGCCGCCCGGCGCACCTCCCTCTTCTTCCTGCACGGCAACCGCGACTTCCTCGTGGGCCAGGGCTTCGCCCGGCGCTGCGGCATCACGCTGCTGGACGACCCCACCGTGCTCGGCTTTCTGGGCCAGCGCTGGCTGCTCTCGCACGGTGATGCGCTGTGCCTGGATGATGTGGAATATCAGCGCTTTCGCGCCGTGGCCCGCAACCCGCAGTGGCAGGCCCAGTTGCTCGCCCGCCCGCTGGCCGAGCGCCGCGCGCAGGGCCGCAGCGCCCGCGCCGAAAGCGAATCGCGCAAGCAGTCAGGCACCGGCTTCTATGCCGATGTGGACGCCGTCGCCGCCCAGGCCTGGCTGCAGGCCGCCGACGCGCCCGCACTGATCCACGGCCACACCCATCTGCCTGCCGACCATGTGCTGCGCGCCGCGGGCGACGGCCGCCCCGCCCTCACCCGCCACGTGCTGACCGACTGGGACCTGGATGCCCAGCCCCCGCGCGCCGGCCTGCTGCGGCTCTCGGCCCAGGGCCTGGAACGCGTGGACCTCATCCCCAGCTAAGGGCATGCCTGCCCCTTTGCGACACCTCTTTCGCCGCCTCGGCAACCGCCTGCGCGCCACGCTGGCGCCGGTGCCTGACATCGATGCGCCGCTCTGGCTGCAGACGCTGTCGCACTATCGCTTTCTCGCCGCCCTGCCCGCGCAGGACCAGGCCAAGCTGCGCGCGCTGAGCGCCCTCTTTCTGCAGCGCAAGGAATTCACCGGCGCTCACGGCCTGCAGGTGACCGATGCCATGGCGGTGGCGATCGCCGCGCAGGCCTGCCTGCCGCTGCTGCACTGGGGCGAGCCGGCCCGTGCGCTGGACTGCTACGACGATTTCGTGGGCATCGTCATCCATCCCGGCGAGGCCGTGGCCCGCCGCCAGGCGGTGGACGAGGCCGGCGTGGTGCACGACTACGACGAGGTGCTGCTGGGCGAGGCCATGCAGCGCGGCCCGGTCATGCTCAGCTGGCCCGCGGTGGACCAGGCCGGCCGCTCGCTGGCGCATGCCGCCGAAGGCCACCAGGGCAGCGGCACCAGCGTCGTGATCCATGAATTCGCCCACAAGCTCGACATGCAGGACGGCGCGGCCGATGGTTCCCCACCCCTGCCCGCCGGCTTCATGGGCGCGGCCGACAGCCGCGCGGCACGTGCGCTGTGGCACGACGCCTGGGCAGTGGCCTATGAAGCCTTCCGCGAGAAGGTCATCATCGCCGAGCGCTTCGGCGGCGCCGTGCCCTGGCTGGACGCCTACGGTGCCACCGCGCCGGCCGAATTCTTCGCCGTGGCCTGCGAGGCCTACTTTGTGAGCCGCGATCGCTTCGCGCAGGAATTTCCCACGCTCATGCCGCTGCTGGATGCGTTCTTCCGGCCGGCCGAAGCGGCCTGATTTGCTACACCAACGATAGCAAAAAGCGCAGATTCATCAAGCGCTGCAGGCCGATTCCACCTTGAAATAGCCAGCCCCGCACCTGCGTGGCAGCCAACCGCTCAGGGCGCCCGCAGCGCATGCCGCGCCGCCTGCGCGATGTGGGCGGCATCCACGCCGAAATGGCTGCGCAGCGCGGCACGCGTGTCGCTGCGGCCGAAGCCGTCGGTGCCCAGCGTGAGATAGCGGCGGCCGGCGGGCACGAAGGCGCGCACGCTCTCGGGCACGGCGCGCACGTAGTCGCTCGCGGCGATCACCGGGCCGGCGGTGCCTGCCAGCACCTGGGCGATCCAGGGGATGCCCGCATCGGCCTCGCCGGCCAGGGCGCGGGCTTCGCAGGCGATGCCTTCGCGGGCCAGCTCGCTCCAGCTGGTCACGCTGACCACAGTGGCCTGGATGCCCTCGGCCGCGAGCAGCGCCGCCGCCTTGACCACCTCGGTCAGGATGGCGCCCGAGCCCAGCAGCGTGATTTGGCTTTGAGGCGCAACCGTGCCTGTCCCCGCATCGGGAAAGGACTTGCCGCCATCGAAGACATAGCATCCGCGCAGCACGCCCTGGGCTGCGCCCGCCGGCAGGTCGGGCTGGGCGTAGTTCTCGTTCATAAGCGTGACGTAATAGAACACGTCGCGCTGCTCCACCAGCATCTCGCGCATGCCGGCATCGATGATGAGGGCCAGCTCGCCCGCATGGGCCGGGTCGTAGGCCTTGCAGTTGGGGATAGTCGCGGCCACCAGGTGGCTGGAGCCGTCCTGGTGCTGCAGCCCCTCGCCGCCCAGCGTGGTGCGGCCCGAGGTCGCGCCCAGCAGAAAGCCCCGCGCACGCTGGTCGGCAGCGGCCCAGATGGCATCGCCCACGCGCTGGAAGCCGAACATGGAGTAGTAGATGTAGAAGGGCAGCATGGCCAGGCCATGCACGCTGTAGCTGGTGGCGGCGGCCGTCCAGCTGGCGATGGCGCCCGCCTCGCTGATGCCTTCCTCCAGGATCTGGCCATCGAGCGCCTCGCGGTAGCTCAGCACCGAGCCGATGTCTTCGGGCGCATAGCGCTGGCCCAGGCTGCTGTAGATGCCCACCTGCTTGAAGAGGCTCGCCATGCCGAAGGTGCGCGCCTCGTCGGCAACGATGGGCACGATGCGCGGGCCCAGCTGCGCGTCTTTCAGCAGTGCGCCCAGCATGCGCACGAAGGCCATGGTGGTGCTCATCTCCTTGCCCTGGGCCTGCAGCGCGAACTGGACGTATTGCTCCACCGGCGGCACGGGCACCACGCCGCAGGCGGTCTCGCGGCGCGGCAGGGCGCCACCCAGGGCCGAGCGGCGCTCGCGCAGGTAGCGCATCTCGGGGCTGTCCTCGGCCGGGCGGTAGAAGGCCAGGCCCGTGGCCTGCGCGTCGCTCAAAGGCAGGTTGAAGCGGTTGCGGAATTCCAGCAGGTCGGTCTCATCCAGCTTCTTCTGGCTGTGCGTGGTCATCTTGCCCTGCCCGGCCGTGCCCATGCCGTAGCCCTTCTTGGTGTGGGCCAGGATCACCGTGGGCTGGCCGCGGTGGGCGGCGGCTGCGGCATAGGCGGCGTGGATCTTCACCAGGTCGTGGCCGCCGCGCTTCAGGCGGTCGATCTGCTCGTCGGTCAGGCCCTGCGCCAGCGCCGCCATTTCCGGCGACTGGCCGAAGAAATGGTCGCGGTTGTAGCGCCCATCCTTGGCGGCGAAGGTCTGCATCTGCCCATCCACGGTGCCGCCCAGGGTGCGGGCGAGGGTGCCGGTCAGATCGCGGGCGAAGAGCCCATCCCAGTCGCTGCCCCAGAGCAGCTTGACCACGTTCCAGCCCGCGCCGGCGAAGAGCCGCTCCAGCTCATCGACGATGCGGCCGTTGCCGCGCACCGGGCCGTCGAGCCGCTGCAGGTTGCAGTTGACCACCCAGACCAAGTTGTCCAGCCCCTCGCGCGCGGCGAGCGTGAGCGCGCTCATGCTCTCGGGTTCGTCCATCTCGCCGTCGCCGAACACGCCCCACACCTTCCGCCCCTGGCAATCGAGCAGGTTGCGGTGCGTGAGGTAGCGCATGAAGCGCGCGTGGTAGATGCTGCTGATCGGCCCGATGCCCATGGAGCCCGTGGGGAACTGCCAGAAGTCCGGCATCAGCCAGGGGTGCGGGTAGCTGGAAAGGCCCTGCGCGCCCGCTGCGGGCGCGGCGATCTCCTGGCGGTAATGCTGCAGGTCGTGCTCGGTGAGCCGCCCTTCGAGGTACGCCCGCGCATAGACGCCCGGCGCGCTGTGCGGCTGGAAGAACACCAGATCGCCACGGTGCTGGCCGGGGCCCGTGCCTTCGCGGGCGCGGAAGAAATGGTTGAAGCCGGCCTCGAACAGGTCGGCCGCACTGGCGTAGCTGGCGATGTGGCCGCCCAGCTCGCTCGATCCGCCCGTCTCCGCCTGGTTGGCGCGCACCACCATCGCCAGGGCGTTCCAGCGCATGAGGGAAGCCAGCCGTTCCTCGATGGCCAGATCGCCCGGGAACACGGGCTGCGACTCCACCGCCACCGTGTTGACGTAGGGCGTGTTCAGCGTGGGCTGCCAGCCCGTTCGCTGCTGGCGCGCCAGGGCCGCCAGCTCGTCCAGCACGAAGCGCGCGCGCTCGGGGCCCTGCGTGGCCACCAGGGCCAGGAAGGCCTCGCGCCATTCGGCGGTTTCCTGCGGATCGGCGTCGGGAGCGCCGGTCTGGGTGGCGGCATCGGGGGCCAGGGCGTGGAGGGGCAGTGGGACGTTCATGCAGGTCACTCTATCGGCCGCAGCGCAGCATGGGCGGCCGTTATGCATGATGGGAAACCCGAAACTGCAGCATGTCGTGCCGCACATTGCCTAAACTGCAGCATATGAAGCTCGACACCATGGATCTCCGCATTCTGGCGGCGCTGCAGGCCGACGGATCGCTCTCCAACGTGGAACTGGCGCGGCGCGTGCATCTCTCGCCCTCGCCGTGTCTGGCCCGCGTCAAGGCGCTGGAGGCCGCAGGCGTCATCGCACGCTACGTGGCGCTGGCCAACGCCGCTGCGCTGGGCCTGGGGCTGAATGTGTTCATCAGCATCAGCCTGAAATCGCAGGCCAAGGAGGCGCTGGCGCAGTTCGAGCGCCGCATCGCCGAGCACGACGAGGTGATGGAGTGCTACCTGATGAGCGGCGATTCCGACTACCTGATCCGCGTGGCGGTGGCCGACATCGGCGCGCTGGAGCGCTTCATCCTGGAGCAGCTCACGCCCATTCCGGGCATCGAGAAAATCCGCTCCAGCTTCGCGCTCAAGCAGGTGCGCTACAAGACCGCCCTGCCCTTGCCCGCGCACTGACGGCCACCACCACGGCGCTTCGCCCGGCAGGGCATCCCGCCCAAGCCTTGCCGGCGCACTACAGCACCGCGTCCAGCAGCTCCAGCTGCGGCGGGCCGAGGTAGAGATCGCGCTTCTGCCCGGCCCCGGCGTGCGCGGCGCGGAAGGCTTCCGAACGCGTCCAGTCCTCGAAATGCGCACGCGACGCCCAGACGGTGTGGGATGCGAACCGCGTGTGCTCCGCCGTGGTCTCGCCGCGCAGCAGGTGGAACGACTGGAAGCCCGGCACCTGCGCCAGGTGGCTGTCGCGCTGACGCCAGATCTCGACGAACTCGTCCTCGCGGCCCGGGACGATACGGAAGCGGTTCATGGCGATGAAAAGGGACATGGCTGTGGCCTGGTGAACGAACGAACAATCGGCAGGAAATGGAGGAAGGCCGTCGGCCGGTCAGCGAGCGGCGCTGGCGGCCGATGCAGCGGCCCGGGGCGGCACGGCCCCCGCCGCCAGCCGGTGCCGCAGGTCGGCCAGCACGGCCTTCAGGCGCCGGGCGTTGTCCGGCCCCATGCGCACCAGCGCCTTCTGCCCGCTGGAAAGCGCCTGCAGTTGCGGATCGGCGAACTCATACCGCACCCAGGGCCGCGTGGACGGCACCTCGCCCTGCACATGCGTCAGCTTCACCTGCAGAGGGCCCTTCGGCTCGGGCGTGGCGATGAGCTGATCCAGCACGGCGATCAGGCGGTCGTTGAAGTACTTGCCCGGGTAGCCCAGCTCTTCATAGGCGGTCTGGAACAGCGGGTAGAGCTGCGCGTAGAGCTTGACCACGCCCTCGCGCGGCAGGGCCTCGGCAAAGCTCACGAAGGCGCCGTAGCGCGCCGCGTTGGCAGGCGCGATGGTCTGCGTGGCGGCATCGTCGAGCCCTTCGACCTGGAAGCGCCCGGGCGTGGGCTGCACCGGCCAGAGGCGCGACGCGGCTGTAGGCCGGCCCAGGTTGTCCACCGTGGCGACCACGCGGCGCACGAAGCCGTCGAGCTGCAGGAACGAGGCCACCTTCTGCGCGCCGAGCAGCTCGTTCAGCGACTTGGCGACGTAGGCGTCGGAATCGGCCAGCGCGGGCAGCGAAGGCGCCGGCGCGGCCAGCGCATCCACCGGGTTCTGCGGGCCGGAGGCGACCTCTGCCGGGGCGTAGGCTGGCGCCGATGCCGGCGCGGCAGGCGCGGGCGTGGTGGCGACCGGCGGCGCCACGGGCGCATGGGCCGGGCGCCACCAGAACCACCAGCCGGCACCGGCTGCGATGGCCACGGCCAGCACGGCGGGCAGCAGGCCGGAGGCGGCGGAACGCTGAGTCGGCGGGCGATAGGGATCGGGCTCTCGTTCAGGCATGGCGTTCTCCTTGGTTGCTGGGTCCGACTCCCAGCGGGAGCGGTCGTTCCCCTCGCAGCTTCGAAACTCTCATTTCGATAGCACCCCGCGCAGATAGATCAACGGTCAGCAGCCGAAAGAGCCTCAAAGAAAAAGGGTCAGCCCGCCGCCAGCGCCTGCAGCCAGGCCATGGCATCGCGCACCTCGTCGGGGCGCAGCTCGTGCAGGCTCTGGTATTCGCGGTAGGTCAGGGACAGCGGCAGCGCGGCGGCATGGTCGCGGATGGCGTGGGCACTGGCGAGAGGAATCACGTTGTCCCGCACGCCATGACTCACCCACAGCTGCCTGCCTGCCAGCGCCGGGGCCGGCGCGGCGTGCGGCAGGGCCTGGGGCAGCAGGCGGCTGTGCAGCACCTGGGCGCCGTGCACCAGTGCGGGCCGGGTCAGCAGCAACGTGAGCGCCATGATGCCCCCCTGGCTGAAGCCACCCACGATCACGCGCTCGGGCGGCACACCCAGCTGGCGGGCGGCGGATTCCACTGTCTGCGCCACCAGCACGCGGCTCGCGGCCTCCTGCGGCTCGTTGATGGTGCGGCGGCCATCGGGCTCGACGGCGAACTCGAACCACGCATGGGCGCTGGGCCCCATGCGGTAGGGCGCGCGCAGGCTGAGCACATGGAAGGCCGGCGGCACGAAGCCCGCCAGCCCGAAGAGGTCTTGCTCGTTGCTGCCCACGCCGTGCATCAGCACCAGCAGCCAGGGCTGGGCCGTGTCGTTGGCGGGCGGGCGGTGCAGGAAGGAAAGGGGCAGATCCAGCATGAAAGAAGGAAGGTCGGAAGAGAAGAAGAAGGATGGGAGACAGGCCCCAAGGCCCGCCTCCCGCGTCAATGCGCCGCCGGGGGCTCCAGCACGAAGCTGTCCATGGCCAGGATGCCGTAGCTCACTTCGCGGCTGAGGTAACGGGGCGTGCGGTCGTCGCCTGCCGCGCCCAGCGCGAAGAAGAACGGCAGAAAGTGCTCTTCACTGGGGTGGGCCCGGCGGGCGTGCGGGGCCTGGGCCCGGTAGTCCAGCAGCGCGGGGATGTCGCCGCGTTCCAGCGTGGATTCGATCCAGCGGCTGAATTCGACCACGTACGGCGCGGCCTCGCGGGCGCCGCCGAAGAATTCAGACAGGTTGTGGGTCATGCTGCCCGAACCCACCAGCAGCACGCCATCGCCCCGCAGGCGGCTCAGGGCCGCGCCCATGGCCAGCACCTCGGCCGGGCCGGCGGTGGCGGGCAGCGCCACCTGCACGACGGGCAGGCCCGCATCGGCGAAGAGATGCATCAATGGCACCCAGGCGCCATGGTCGAAGGGGCGCGCGGCATCGCCTTCGGCGGGCAGGCCGGCGTGCTGCAGCAGCTGCAGCACCTCGGCCGCCAGCGCCGGGTTGCCCGGCGCGGGGTACTGCAGGCTGTAGAGCACCTGCGGAAAGCCGCCGAAGTCGTGCCAGGTGGCCGGCTGCGCGCCGGCCATCACCAGCGGCTTGCTGGCCATCCAGTGGGGCGACATGATGACCACGCCGCGCAGCGCCGGAAAGCGCGCCCGCAGCTCGGCCCCCCACTGCGCCAGGGCCGGGCCGGTGGTGCCGGGCTCGACGGCGAACATGGGCGAGCCGTGCGAGACGAAGAGCGCCGGCACGCGGCCGGCGGCAGTGCCCGCGTAAGCGTAAGCGGAAGCGGATGCGGTGGCAGAAGGCAAAGAAGCGGTATGAGCGGTGGGAAGGGTCATGGTGGCGAAGTCCTCTATTCCCCATGTTAGGAGTCTTGACCGCCAATCCAACCCCAGGAATTTGGACACATCGTTGCAAAAGCGTGAGCAATCCAAGCGGAAGCAACCGCCCCGCGCAACGCGATCAACCTCCCAGCCTTCAAGCGATAGCCCTGCCCTGGCTCAGTCACGCACCTTGCCGCGCAGGGCCTTGACGCTGGAGCGCTGGGTCTTGGACTCGAGCCGCCGCTGGCGCGAGGCATAGGTGGGCTTGGTGGCGCGGCGCACACGTGGCGCCTGGGCCACGCTGTCCACCACCTCCTGCAGGCGGCGCAGCGCGTCGAGCCGGTTGGCCTCCTGCGTGCGGAACTGCTGGGCCTTGAGCACGAACACGCCCTCCTGCGTCAGCCGGCTGTCGCGCAGGGCCAGCAGGCGCTCCTTGACGGCATCGGGCAGCGACGAGGCGGGGACGTCGAAGCGCAGATGCACCGCGCTGGAGACCTTGTTGACGTTCTGCCCGCCTGCGCCCTGGGCGCGCACAGCGGACCATTCCACCTCGCGTTCGTCGATCCGGGGCATGGCGGGTGTTCCGTTCACGGCATCTCAGGCGCGCGCGCCGGCCTGCAGCGCAGACAGCAGGGCCGCCTCGAAGGCTCGGGGCTGCTCGAACTGGACCCAGTGGCCGGCATCGGGAATCAGCGCGAAGCCGCGAAAGTCCGGCACGGCGGCCCCATAGGCGGCTTCCAGCGCGGTGATCCAGCTTTTGTAGAGCGCATCGCGCTCGCCGTAGATGGCATGCACCGGGCAGGCCACGCGCGGCAGGGAGCGCGCCAGGATGTCGGTGTGCGCCAGCCGGCGGCGCGGCATGCGGTCGCGCTGCACGTTGGCGGTGTGCAGGTCCAGAGCCAGGCCATCGATCAAGGCCGTGTCGTGCAGCATCAGCGCGGCCAGGTTGTACCGATGCACGTCCGGCTGCGCCTCGGGCGGCAGATGGCGCCAGGCTTTGAGCTCGAACTGCCGCGACGGCACCACGCCCATGGCGGGCGCACCCACCAGCACCAGCTGGCGCGCGAGCTCCGGGTGCGCAGCCAGCAGCAGCCCCGCCGTCATGCCACCGAAGGAAAAGCCCACCAGATCGATGGCCTGGGGGCCGAAGAGCGCACGCATTCCTTCGGCCAGCGGAGCGACGATGGCATCGGCGTCGGAGCCTCCGGGCGGCACGGCCGAATCGCCGAAGCCCGGCAGATCGGGAAGCCACACGTGCCGACCTGCAGCCACCAGGCCCTCGATATTGCGCACCCAATGGGTCCAGCTGCCGCTGCCACCGTGCAGCAGCACCAGCGGCGGCAGGCCGGGTTGGGAACGGCCCCAGGCATGCCAGACCAGCTCGCCAGCCCCGCAGGGCGTGGTGTGGCGTTCGGCGCTCGCCTGCAGCCGGGCCATCTCGGGATGGTGCACCGCCAGCGTCACCGCCCGCCCCTGGCGTGTGAGGCGCTCTATTCGCACGGCAAATGGAGGGGTGGTCCGCAGGGGACGAAGACGGTGGTCATGGGAGTCCAGCAGGAAAAAAAGCCGCCGCGCCTGGGTTGGTGCGGCGGCCTGATGCCGGAATTATGGAGCGCGCGACGGATGCGCTCATGCAAAAGCGGCCCGCGGGGGCCGCGCTGCCTGCGTCAAGCGGCTGCCGCTCCGGCTCAGCGCCAGTCGCGCCCATGCGGGCCATGGTGGCCGCGGCGATAGTTTTCGCGGTAGTAGTAGCCGCCGTAGGCCGGGGGGCCCACCACCACGGGAGCCGGCGCGTAGTACACCGGGCGTGGTGGGCGGTAATAGACGGGCGGAGGGGGAGGCCCGTACACCACGGGAGGCGGCGGGTCGTAATAAACGGGGCGCGGTGCCGGCACGTAATAGGCCGGCGGCGGCGGGGAATAGTAGGTGGGGCCACCGCCCAGCACCACGCCGGGCAGACCAATACCGATGCCCACCGACCAGTTCGCGCCATGGGCCTGGGCTGCACCACCTGCCGTCAGCAACACCAGGGCCACGCCAGCCGAGGCGGCCAGTGCGGAGAGGGAGCGGCGTTGTCGAATCATGGAAATCTCCTTGTATGGGGCAGAGCCTGCTCAACCGGTTGCTGGACCTGGATGTGCCTCTGCGGAAAACCTGGAACATCTCCATAACGCGCCAGGTGCCTGAAAGGATGGCACAAAGCCCTCTTCATGTTGTTTCCGGACGTAGCCACGCTTGTTTCAACGCGTACACCGCAGCGGGAACACGGGCTGGGACGGCGAGCGCACATGCCCGCCGCCTAGAATGCGAGGATGAGTTCCCCCGCCTCCCCAGATACCGCCAAAGACGCCGTCAAGCCCAGCAACTTCCTGCGGCAAATCATCGAAAACGACCTGGCCCAGGGCACGCATGCCCAGGCCCGCTGGGGCGGCAGCCCCGGCGATGCGGCTCACCATGCCGCCGGCGAGCCCGACCCGGCCAAGATCCGCACCCGCTTTCCGCCCGAACCCAACGGCTACCTGCACGTGGGCCATGCCAAGAGCATCTGCCTGAACTTCGGGCTGGCGCGTGATTACGGCGGTGTCTGCCACCTGCGCTTCGACGACACCAACCCCGAGAAGGAAGACCAGGAGTACGTGGACGCCATCATCGATGCCGTGCACTGGCTGGGCTTCGACTGGAAAGCGGCGGACGGCAACGCCGAGCACATCTACTACGCCAGCAACTATTTCGACTTCATGTACCGCGCCGCCGAGTACCTGATCGAGAACGGCCACGCCTACGTCGATGAGCAGACGCCCGACGAGATGCGCGCCAACCGGGGCGATTTCAGCAAGCCCGGCGTGGACAGCCCCTTCCGCAGCCGCACGCCGGCCGAGAACCTGGCGCGCTTCCGCGAGATGAAGGCCGGCCAGCTGCCTGACGGCGCCGCCGTTCTGCGCGCGAAGATCGACATGGCCTCGCCCAACATCAACCTGCGCGATCCGGCCATCTACCGCATCAAGCATGCCGAGCACCACAACACCGGCAACCAGTGGTGCATCTACCCGATGTACACCTTCGCGCACCCCATCGAGGATGCGCTGGAGCACATCACCCACAGCATCTGCACGCTCGAATTCGAAGACCAGCGTCCGTTCTACGACTGGCTGCTGGACCGCCTGCGCGAGGGCGGCCTGATCGCCGCGCCCCAGCCGCGCCAGTACGAATTCGCCCGCCTGAACCTCACCTACGTGGTCACCAGCAAGCGCAAGCTCAAGCACCTGGTGGACAGCGGCATCGTCACCGGCTGGGACGACCCCCGCATGCCCACCATCGTGGGCCTGCGCCGGCGCGGCTATACGCCCGAGGCGATCCGCCTGTTCTGCGAGCGCATCGGCGTGACCAAGGACTATTCCTGGATCGACTACAGCACGCTCGAAGGCGCGCTGCGCGAAGACCTGGAGAACAAGGCCCACCGCGGCATGGCCGTGCTGGACCCGGTCAAACTCGTGCTGACCAACTGGGACGAGGTCTTCGCCCCCGGCCACCTCGAAGCCTGCAGCCTGCCCGCCCTGCCCCACCCGCCCGAAGGCACCGAGGCGCCGGTCCGCCGCTTCAGCCTGGGCAAGGAAGTCTGGATCGAGCGCGAGGACTTCGAGGAAACCCCGCCCAAGGGCTACAAGCGTCTCTTCCCCGGCAACAAGGTGCGCCTGAAGGGCGGCTATGTCATCGAATGCACCGGCTGCGAGAAAGACGCCGAAGGTCGCATCACGCAGGTGCTGGCCACCGTCGTGCCCGACACCAAGAGCGGCACGCCCGGCGCCGACAGCGTCAAGGTCAAGGCCGCCATCACCTGGGTGGGCGTGGCCGACGGCGTGCCGGCCGAGGTGCGCCTCTACGACCGGCTGTTCACCGATGCGCAGCCCGACGCCGGCGGCAAGGACTTCCTGACCCTGCTCAACCCGAACAGCCTCAAGGTCGTCGCCGGCTACGTGGAGCCATCGCTGGCCCAGGCGCAACCCGATGGCAAGTTCCAGTTCGAGCGCTTCGGCTACTTCGTTGCCGACCGGAATGACCACACGCCCGCCAAGCCGGTCTTCAACCGGGTGACCGGTCTGAAGGATAGCTGGGGCAAGTAAGCCCAAGCGGCATCAACCACCCCAGCCCACCCTCTCGCCATGCTCGCCGATCTCACCCCCTTCCTGCTCCACTGGGCCATCACCGCGTTCGCGCTGTGGGTGGCCAGCCACGTCTTCAAGGGGCTGCGCTTCGACAGCACCGGCGCACTGGTGGTCGCGGCACTCCTGCTGGGCCTGGCCAATGCCGTGGTGCGCCCGCTGCTGGTGGTGCTGACGCTGCCGCTCACGCTGCTGACCTTCGGGCTGTTCCTGCTGGTCATCAACGCGCTGGTGCTGATGCTGGTGGGCAAGCTGGTCAGCGGCTTTCACATCGACGGCTTCTGGACGGCCTTCTGGGCCAGCATCTTCATGGCGCTGCTGAGCCTGGTGCTGGGCAGCTTCGTGCTGGGCGGCTCGCCGCAATTCACCGTCCAGCCCGTGCCGGCGACCGGGTCGCCCTGGCTCTGATCCGGCGCCACATGCGGCTCTTGCCGCTTGGTCAGCGCCCCCGCCCCCGCTGAATCCACTGGCGGCACCCGCAGCGGGCCGCCCGCCAATGACGCCGGGGGGTGCGGTGCGGCGCCCACTCCAATCGCGGTGCGTCTTCGCTATGCCACGGCGCCGCGCCTGCACGGAGCCCCTCCGATTCCTGCGGCCGCCGCAAGTTCAGACCGTACGGAACGAGCGCGTGCCCCGCCGAATCGCGGCATCCGCTCCGACGCGCGGGCCCGTGCATCGCGGCGACACTGCCGGTCGCAGATATCCACTCCCGCCCCCGCAGCCACCCTTGAGGCAAGGCACTGACCGGAGACCTTCTTGTTGACCTCACCCCGACGAACTTCCTGGAAGCGCTCTGCGCTCTATCTTGCCGGCACGCTCGCCCTCGCGGCCTTCCTTGGCGGTTGCAGTGCCGTCGGCGCGCTGAACGCACTCAGCCCCTCGGACGGGAGCACGCTGCAATCCGGAGTGGCCTATGGCAGCTTGCCCAGACAGCAGCTGGACGTGTACCGCCCCGCATCGACCGCGCCCGCGCAGGGCTGGCCGGTAGTGGTGTTTTTCTACGGAGGTTCCTGGACGAGCGGCGATCGCGGCGACTACCGCTTTGTGGGCCAGGCCCTGGCGTCGCGCGGCGTTCTCACGCTGGTGGCCGACTACCGGCTCTACCCCGAGGTGCGCTACCCCGACTTCCTGGTCGATAGCGCCCAGGCGGCAGCCTGGGGCCTTGAAAACGCCGGCCGGCTCGGGGGCGACCCACGGCGCGTCTTCGTGATGGGCCACAGCGCGGGCGGCTACAACGCGGCCATGGTGGCGCTGGACGGGCGCTGGCTGAAGCCCACCGGCCATCAGCCCCGCGAGCTGGCCGGCTGGATCGGCCTGGCCGGGCCTTACGACTTCCTGCCCACCGACAACCCCGACGCGCAGGCCGTCTTCTACCACCCGAACTACCCGCCTCACACCCAGCCCATCGACTTCGCGAATGCCCGGGCTCCCCGCACCTTCCTGGGCGCAGCCACCGAGGACAAGCTGGTCAGCCCCGAACGCAGCACCCGCCAGATGGCAGGCAAGCTGGAAGCGGCCGGCGTTCCGGTCACGCTGAAGCTGTATTCCCGCGCCAGCCACACCACTCTGGTCGGCGCCTTCGCCTGGCCGCTGCACTGGATCGCCCCGGTGCTGGAGGATGTGGTGGCGTTCATCCATACCGCACCGCAGGTATCTCAGGCAACGCCAGCCTCACGACCTGGCGCTACGAAATAAATAGCAATAAGCGAAGATGGATAGCGGGCTGCGAGGCTAATTCATCCTCAACCTTGCGGCGAGCGAGCTTCGGGCAGAGCCGCATCTCAAAGCTGCGACTCCAGTAGCCCCGCAACCTGCTCGCCCAGCTTTTCCGTCCAGGGCCGGTCGAGCCACTCCTGGTGCGTCACCCGGTGCGACCGGGCGATGTCCTGCTCGAACACCACGGTCTGGCGCTGCGCGAAGGCCTCGTCATAGACGTTCAGGTTCGCCTCGTCATTCAGCCGGAACGAGCGGTTGTCGAAATTCGTCGATCCCACCGACACCATGCGCTGGTCCACGATCATCACCTTGCAGTGGTACATGGTGGGCCCGTAGGCGTAGATCTCCGCGCCTGCGGCGAGCAGCGGCCCCCAGGTGCCGCGCGAGGCAGCCTTCACCGTATCGGTGTCGGTATGTTCGCCCGGCGTGACGATGCGCAGGCGAACCCCCCGCTCCAGTGCATCGGCCAGCAGCCGGCGGGTCAGTTCGTCCGGCACGAAATAGGCGGCCGACAGGTCGATGCTGCGGTCCGCCGCCGCGATCGCCATGTGGTACATGAGCTGCATGCTCTCGCTGCCGCTCGAAGGGGAGCTGGAGAACATCTGCGCCCGGTGGGACCCCACCGGCGCCAGGGCGGGAAAGTAGTCGTCGCCGTGCAGCACGCGGCCCGTCACCTTGAGCCAGTTGTCGAGGAAGGTGGCCTGCATGTGCGCCACGGCGGGCCCGCGCACCTGGTAGTGCGTGTCGCGCCAGTGCTCCGGATCCTGGGCATGGCCGGTCCATTGCGGCGCGATGCCGACGCCGCCCGTGAACCCCACTTTGCCATCCACGACCAGCAGCTTGCGGTGCGTGCGGTTGTTCAGGCGGGCGAGGTTATACCAGTGCGGCTTGTGGAACTTCTCGATCTGCACGCCCGCACGCTGCATCTCGTCCAGGTAGCTTTCGTCCATCTTTGCGCTGCCCACCCAGTCGAGGAGCACATGCACCTTCACGCCGGCGCGGGCGCGCTCGCTCAGCGCATCGGCGAACTGCTGGCCGACGGCGCCTGACCAGTAGATGTAGGTTTCGAAGGTGATGGTGCGCTGCGCCGCACGGATGGCGGCCAGCATCGCAGGGAAGATCTGGTCGCCGTTCTGCAGGTCGGTCACCTCGTTGCCGCCCAGGACGCCCGGCCCGAGCAGGTTGCCCATGGCCCGGTCGAACTGCGGGCTGGAAGTGCCGTAGAGGCGCGGCAGCTGCTGCTGCACCTTCTTCTCGCCGGCGGTGAAGTTCAGCGCCAGCAGGCCCAGGGCCGCAGTCACGACGAAGGTGAGGATCACGGTCCCCAGAGTGCGGCCAATTTTCAGCATGGCGGCGATTCTCCAGGGTGCGCCCACAGGCCCGGTGTAGGCTGAAAGCGGCAACGCTGCCGGCGCGTGCAGAGCCTGCCCGGGGCCATCGCATGCATCGCGCCCAAGAAAAAACCCGCCGAAGCGGGTTTTCTACACTGAGAACAGGGGGTGCGGCACTGGTGCCGGGCGAGCCCGGCACGCCTGCGCCCCGGCCGTCAGCCGACGGCTCAAGCGGCAGCGAGGATGTCGTTCAGCGTCTTGCTAGGACGCATGACGGCTTCCAGCTTGGCGGGGTCGGCCTGGTAGTAGCCGCCGATGTCCACCGGCTTGCCCTGCACCGCCGCCAGTTCGCTCACGATGGCCTGCTCGTTGTCCGCCAGAGCCTTGGCGACGGGAGCGAAGCGCGCCTGCAGCGCCTTGTCGTCCGTCTGGGCAGCCAGCTCCTGCGCCCAATAGAGGGCCAGATAGAACTGGCTGCCGCGGTTATCCAGCTGGCCCGTCTTGGGGCTCGGGTTCTTGTTGTTGTCCAGCAGTTTGCCGGTGGCGGCGTCCAGCGTCTTGGCCAGGATCTTGGCCTGCGCGTTGTTTTCCTTGAGGCCCAGATCTTCCAGGCTCACGGCCAGCGCCAGGAATTCGCCCAGCGAGTCCCAGCGCAGATGGTTTTCTTCCACCAACTGCTGCACGTGCTTCGGAGCCGAGCCGCCGGCACCGGTTTCGTACATGCCGCCGCCGGCCATCAGCGGGACGATGGACAGCATCTTGGCGCTGGTGCCCAGTTCCATGATGGGGAACAGGTCGGTCAGGTAGTCGCGCAGGATGTTGCCGGTCACCGAGATGGTGTCGAGGCCGCGGATCACGCGCTCCAGCGTGTAGCGCATGGCGCGCACCTGGCTCATGATCTGGATGTCCAGACCCGTCGTGTCGTGGTCCTTGAGGTACTTCTTGACCTTCTTGATGACTTCGTTCTCGTGCGGGCGGTACGGGTCCAGCCAGAACACGGCCGGCATGCCGGAATTGCGCGCGCGGGTGACGGCGAGCTTGACCCAGTCCTGGATGGCGGCGTCCTTGACCTGGCACATGCGCCAGATGTCGCCGGCTTCCACGGCCTGGCTCAGCAGCACTTCGCCGGTCGCCAGGTCCACGATGTTGGCCGTGCCGCCTTCGGGCACTTCGAAGGTCTTGTCGTGCGAGCCGTATTCCTCGGCCTGCTGGGCCATCAGGCCCACGTTGGGCACCGTCCCCATGGTCTTGGGATCGAATGCGCCATGCCACTTGCAGAAGTTGATCATCTCCTGGTAGATGCGGGCGAAGGTGGACTCGGGCATCACGGCCTTCACGTCCTTCAGGCGGCCATCGGCGCCCCACATCTTGCCGCCGTTGCGGATCATGGCGGGCATGGAGGCATCCACGATCACGTCGTTGGGCGAGTGGAAGTTGGTGATGCCCTTGGCGGAATCGACCATGGCCAGCTCGGGGCGGTGCTCATGGCAGGCGTGCAGGTCACGCTTGATCTCGTCCTGCTTGCTTTGCGGCAGCGTGGCGATCTTGTCGTAGAGATTGACCATGCCGTTGTTGACGTTCACGCCCAGCTCTTCGAACAGCTTGGCGTGTTTCTCGAACGCGTCCTTGTAGAAGATGCGCACGCAGTGGCCAAACACGATGGGGTGCGAGACCTTCATCATCGTGGCCTTGACGTGCAGCGAGAACATCACGCCCGTCTTGTGCGCGTCCTCGATCTCTTTTTCGTAGAAGGCCAGCAGGGCCTTCTTGCTCATGAACATGCTGTCGATGATCTCGCCATCCTTGAGCGCGACCTTGGGCTTGAGCACGATGGTCTTGCCGCTGTCGGTCACCAACTCCATCTTCACGTCACGTGCCTTGTCCAGGGTGATGGACTTTTCGCCGTGATAGAAGTCGCCGTGGTGCATGTGCGAGACGTGCGAGCGCGACGCCTGGCTCCACTCGGCCATGGAGTGCGGGTTCTTGCGGGCGTATTCCTTGACGGCCTTGGGGGCGCGGCGGTCGGAGTTGCCTTCGCGCAGCACCGGGTTCACGGAACTGCCGATGCACTTGGCATAGCGCGCGCGGATGGCCTTTTCCTCGTCGGTCTTGGGATCTTCCGGGAAGTCGGGGATCGCATAGCCCTTGCCCTGCAGTTCCTTGATGCAGGCCATCAGCTGGGACACGGATGCGCTGATGTTGGGCAGCTTGATGATGTTGGCATCGGGCTCCAGCGTCTTCTTGCCCAGTTCGGCCAGGGTGTTGGGCACCTTCTGGTCATCCTTCAGGTAGTCAGGGAACTCGCCCAGCACGCGGGCGGCCACCGAGATGTCGCTTTCCACCACATCGATGCCGGCAGGCGCGGTGAACGTGCGCACGATCGGCAGGAACGACGCCGTCGCCAGGCGCGGCGCTTCGTCCGTCAGGGTATAGATGATGGTGGGTTTCTCGCTACTCATGAAATCTCCTCAATGGGGCGCCAAGGCCCCGATGCACTGGAAAAAAGAAAGCGCTGCAGCAGGCACTGGCGGTCGCTGCAGGCCGGCGGCAAGGAGCCGGCGATCGGAATGCGCCGGCAGTGTTCTCACATGTTCTCGATCATCACGCGGCCGAAGCCGGAGCAGCTGACCTGGGTCGCGCCCTCCATCATGCGGGCGAAGTCGTAGGTCACGCGCTTGCTCTGGATGGCCTTCTTCATCGCGCTGATGATGAGGTCGGCCGCCTCGGACCAGCCCAGGTGACGCAGCATCATCTCGGCCGAGAGGATCTCGGAGCCCGGGTTGACGTAGTCCTTGCCAGCGTACTTCGGGCCCGTGCCATGGGTGGCCTCGAACATCGCCACCGAATCGGAGAGGTTGGCGCCCGGTGCGATGCCCATGCCGCCCACCTGCGCGGCCAGCGCGTCGCTGATGTAGTCGCCGTTGAGGTTAAGCGTGGCGATCACGCTGTACTCGGCCGGGCGCAGCAGGATCTGCTGCAGGAAGGCATCGGCGATGCTGTCCTTGACCGTAATTTCCTTGCCAGTCTTGGGATTCTTCAGCTTCATCCACGGGCCGCCGTCGATGAGCTCCGCGCCGAATTCCTTGTGCGCCAGGGCGTACCCCCAGTCACGGAAGCTGCCTTCCGTGAACTTCATGATGTTGCCCTTGTGCACGAGCGTGACGCTGGGCTTGTCGTGGTCGATGGCGTACTGGATGGCCTTGCGGACCAGCCGCTCAGTGCCCTCGCGCGACACCGGCTTGACCCCGATGCCGGAGGTTTCCGGAAACCGGATCTTCTGGATGCCGATCTCGTTGCGCAGGAAGTCGATGAGGCGCCTCGCCTTGTCCGAGCCGGCTTCGAATTCGATACCCGCATAGATGTCTTCGGAGTTCTCGCGGAAGATCACCATGTCGGTCTTGTGCGGGTCCTTCAACGGCGAAGGCACGCCCTCGAAATACTGGATGGGCCGCAGACATACATAGAGGTCGAGCTGCTGGCGCAGCGCCACGTTCAGCGACCGGATGCCGCCGCCGACGGGCGTGGTGAGCGGACCCTTGATCGACACCAGATACTCGCGCACAGCCTCGACGGTCTCTTCCGGCAGCCAGACATCTGGACCATAGACCCGGGTGGCCTTCTCGCCGGCGAACACCTCCATCCAGCGGATGCGGCGCTGGCCCCCATAGGCCTTTTCCACCGCAGCGTCCACCACCTTCAACATGACCGGGGTGATATCGACCCCTGTGCCATCCCCCTCGATGAAGGGGATGATGGGCTGGGCCGGCACATTCAACGACATGTCGGCGTTGGCGGTGATCTTCTGGCCCTCGGCAGGCACCTGAATGTGCTGGTAGCTGGTCATGTAGGGGGTATCTCCGGTGAATTCGTTCAAGGCGTTCTCTGCGCACCGACGAGCTGTCTGCAACCTTTCGATTCTAGCGATAAAGACATTGCGTACTTTGTCAACGAGGGAGGCCAGAAATCCGTTAAAACATGGCCTCGCGGACTTCCCCGCGAGCCTCGTCCTCTAGGAATTGGCATATATGAAAAAACTCCTCGCTGTCCTGATCTCCGCTGGCCTGTACACCGCCGGTGCATTCGCCCAAACCCCGGCTCCAGCCGCTCCCGTGCAGGCTGCACCTGCAGCTCAAATGGCTGACACTCCCGCGCCCAAGGCAGCCAAGGCTCACAGCCACAAGGCTTCCAAGAAGGTGGCTTCCAAGAAGCACAAGAAGCACAAGGCTGCGGCCTGATGCAAGCATGCCCAGCCCCCCGGGGCTTGGCCGAGCAGCCCGCCCCGTGCGGGCTTTTTCTTTTGTCCGCCGTTGTCCCGGCTCGTCCGGCAAGCGCCCAAAGCGACTCCAGGTAGCGACACACCACTCCCCGCCATGACACACAGATTTCTCTCCCGCCTTCCCGTCCGCCGCATGGTCCAGGCCATGGTGATCGCAGCAACGCTGCTGACGGCGTATGGACCGGCGCAGGCGCAACCGCAGGAGCCTCAGCTGCAACTGCAGCGCGTGGACATCACCGCCGGCATCCACCGGATCGACGCACAGGTCGCCGTGACGCCCGAGCAACGGGAGATCGGCCTGATGTTCCGCAAGGACATGCCCGCCCAGGAAGGCATGCTTTTCGTTTTCGAGCGGCCCGCAACGCAGTGCTTCTGGATGAAGAACACTCTGCTACCGCTGACGGCTGCATTCGTCGCCGATGACGGCACCATCGTCAACCTCGCGGACATGAAACCGCAGACACTCGATTCGCACTGCTCCTCCAAGCCCGTGCGCTACGTTCTGGAAATGAACCAGGGATGGTTTGCCCACAAAGGCATCAAATCCGGGTTCAAACTCTCAGGCACACCCTTCCGCAAAGCGCCCTGACTTCAGCGCGCTGCTGCAGCAGGCACACAAACGTGCGGACAAGAAAAAAGCCCGCAGTCTTGGGGACTGCGGGCTTTTCTGAGCGCCAATGAAGGCAATTCTGGTGGGACGTGCGGGGGTCGAACCCACGACAAACGGATTAAAAGTCCGCTGCTCTACCAACTGAGCTAACGTCCCATTACTGCAGCAATCAGCTTTTCTACTGCAGCAAAGCCTTGAATTATAGCCCGATTTTTTGCGGCTTGGCGAGAGCCATCGTATCGAGCACCCAACCAGCCGCACATTGCCCGAACGTCGCGGTCACGGACACCACGGAACCATAGCCATGGCAGTTCAGGCTGCCATCGCCCGCGGCCTCCAGCTGACAAGACGCGTGCGGCGGCGCCACCGGCTCCCGGCTGAACACGCAGGCCACGCCGATGGTCTTGCCTTCGCGGCGGGCGCCGTGTTCCTTGCGCAAGCGGTAGCGCAACTGAGCCAGCAGCGGGTCATGGGTGGTCTTGGAAAGATCGTCGATATCCACCCGGTGCGCGAGCCGCTTGCCCCCGGCTGCCCCCACAGTGATAAAGGCCGTGGAACGCTTGGCCCGCATCGCCCAAGCCGCCAGAACGACTTTCGCTTTCACGTCATCACAGGCGTCGATCACCGCATCGCACCCGGCGGGCAGGAGATCGGGCCAATTGGTCGCCGTGACGAAGTCGTCGATGCCATCGACGACACAACCGGGATGGATGAGTGCGATGCGCTCCTTCATGGCCTCGACCTTGGCTTGCCCCAGCGTCGGCGTGGTCGCGTGGATCTGGCGATTGACGTTGGATTCGGCGATGTGGTCCATATCCACCAACGTCAAACGGGCGACGCCGCTGCGGGCCAGCGCTTCGGCAGCCCACGAGCCCACGCCGCCGATACCGATCACCGCGACATGCGCGGCACGGATGCGGGCGGCGCCCTCCACACCGTAGAGGCGGGCCAGGCCGCCGAAGCGGCGTTCGGCGTCGGCCTGCGCTTCGTGGTCAGCCAGCGCCAGCGCCTGCGCGTCGGCACTGCCGTATGGACTTTCCTCGATCACTTCAACCGAGCGAGGCGTTCCTTGGCAGCCGTGGCCGCCTCGGACTGGGGATACACCCGGATCAGGTCTTCCAGCGTCTTGCGTGCCGCACGCGTGTCTTTCAGCTCAACCTGGCAGTTGGCAATGGAAAGAGCCGCCTCGGGTGCGCGGGCGTGGTCGGGCGCAGCGGCCAGCAAGCCCTTGAAGTTGTCGATGGCGCCCTTGTAGTCGCGCGTGGCATACAGTGCGTTGCCCAGCCAGAAGCGCGCTGAAGGCGCGTAGCCGCTCGACGGGTACTGCCGCAAAAAGCTGCTGAAAAGCGGTGCCGCATCGGCGAACTTGCCAGAGCGGAAGATCGCCAGAGCCGCTTCAAAGTCGCGCTTTTCCGCAGGGTCCGCCTGGAACTCACGGCCATCCACGTTGACCTTGGCGGGCTCGAACTGCCGCAGCCGCTCGTCCACGCCCTGGGCCATTTCCTTCTGGCGACGCTGCATATCGGCCGCGTCGCGCGTCAGCTGTTCGCTCTGGCCGCGCAGCGAAGCCTGGTCGGAGCGCAGCGTCTCGATCTGCGTCTGCAGATCGAGGAGGCTGCGGCGCATCTGCGCTGCGTCATCCGCCGAGCGCGCAGCACTTTGCTGCAGGCTGTCAACACGCTGGCGCAGTTCGAGGATGGCGCGACGAGCCTCGTCGTCCTCGAACAGCGCAGCATGCCCTGCCGGCGCCGCAGCGCCCAGCACGGCAGCCACCAGCGCAGCAGCCGCGAAAGGTGCACGCCTGACGCGATGTTGTGCTGCTGCGGCCATTAGCGGTACGACAGCTCAGCGCGGCGGTTTTGCGCGTACACGTCTTCGGTGTTGCCTTGAGCGGCAGGCTTTTCCTTGCCGAAGCTCACAGCTTCCATCTGGCTGTCAGGCACACCCAGCAGCGCCAGCGCGCGGCGCACGGCCTCGGCACGCTTCTGACCCAGGGCCAAGTTGTATTCACGGCCGCCGCGCTCGTCGGTATGGCCTTCGATCATGACCTTGCGGGTGGGCGCAGCCTTCAGGAACTTGGCATGCGCCTCCAGCACGGACTGGAATTCGTTCTTGATGACGTAGCTGTCGTAGTCGAAATAAATGATGCGGGCCACGCCCACGGGACCTGCGGCATCGCGGGCGGAGGCATCCAGGTTCACCGGAGCCACACCGCTCTGGCCTGCGCCGCCGGCGTTCGCGCCGCCGTTAGTGGACGTCGCGCCGCGGTTTTCCACCGGAGCGTCTTCCAGCTTGACGCCGGAACTGCATCCGGCCATCAGGGCCGTGATGGCGAGGGCGAGGGATACGCGCTTGAGCTTGGCATTCATCATTCAATTTCTCCTGTCAGACTGATCTTCGATAAAGGTAAAGGGTGAATCACTGCTTCTGGAACGGGCCCCAGTCGGGCTCGCGAATGTCGCCACTCTTGCCTGCCAGGCGGGCCTTGATGCGGCCGTCCAGAGTGGTGGTCATGAGCGCCTCGCGGCCTTGCTGCTGGGTCGCGTAGACGATGAGCTTGCTGTTGGGGGCGAAGCTCGGACTCTCGTCAGCAGAGGTGTCGGTGATGGCATTCACGGTGCCCGCTTTCAGGTCCATGACATGCAGTTTGAACGCCCCGCCGACCCGAGAGATATAGGCCAACCACTGGCCATCCGCGCTGACGGACGGAGAAATGTTGTAGGAACCAGAGAAGGTCACGCGTTCGGCGTTGCCACCGCTGGAGGCGACGCGGTAGATCTGCGGCGAGCCGCCGCGGTCGCTCACGAAATAGATGCTGCGTCCGTCGCTGGAGAACACCGGTTCAGTGTCGATGCCGCTGCTTTGCATCAGGCGCCGGGGTTCGCCGCCGTTGGCGTCGATCAGGTAGAGCTGCGAGCCGCCGTCACGGCTCAGCGTAACGGCCAGCGAGCGGCCGTCCGGCGCCCAGGCCGGAGCACTGTTGGAGCCGCGGAAATTGGCGATCAGGCGGCGGCGGCCAGTGGCCACGTCGTGCACATAAACGACGGGCTTGCGCGATTCGAAAGACACATAGGCCAGCTGGCCGCCGGTGGGCGACCAGGCCGGCGAGATGATGGGCTCGGGACTGGAGAGCGCCGACTGCGCGTTCTCGCCATCGGCGTCGGCCACCCAGAGGCTGTAGCGTCCGCCCGCCTTGGTGACATAGGCAATGCGGGTGGAGAACACTCCACGTTCGCCGGTCAGCTTTTCGTAGACGAAGTCCGCGATGCGGTGGGCTGCCAGGCGCAGATCGCCCTCGGTGATGACGAAGCTCTGGCCGCCCAGATCCTGGCCCTTCACCACGTCCCACAGCCGGAAGCGTACGTCGTAGCGGCCATCGGGCTGGCGAGTGACGCTGCCAGACACAAGGGAGTCCGCCTTCTTCTGGCGCCATTGGGCCAGGTCAGGACGGGAGGATTCGTCGAGCGAAGCGTCCGAAGCATCGACGCCCACGAACTGGCCGCTGCGCTCGAGGTCGGCCTGCACGATGGCAGAAATCTTCTGCGGAGACTGCGCTTCGCCCCGAAAAGGCGCAATGGCGATGGGCAGCTGGGTCAGCCCCACGCCCTTGATCTCGACACGGAACTGCGCCAGGGCCGGAACGGCGGGAAGCGCCGAGGAAGCTGCGAGAGCGGCGACCATATGGCGGCGGGAGAGTCGCGGCGCGGCCGCAAGGGGAGCGAGAAGATGAGGAGTTCGGTCAGTAGTCATTGGTCCAACGATCGGGTAACCGTGAGTGCTGGCAACGGAGCCGTGCATGTTACACATCACCTAACGATGCCTGTGACAATCTGTGCAAAGCCAAAACGTAGAATCCGATCCCTCATGCAAGTTCCGAATCATAGCGCCACGCAGGTGCCGCCAGTGGGGGAAACCAGGACCCCCACCCTCCTCGCCCGCATCAAGCGCCTGTATCCGTACTTCGGGTATCAGCATGCGCTGTGGGCCATCGCCATTGCCGCGACCCTCATGGGCGCGATCACCGAGCCGCTCATCCCCGCCCTGCTCAAGCCCCTGCTGGACCAGGGCTTTACAGAGGGCACGCTCAAGCTCTGGATGGTGCCGCTGGCCATCATGGGCGTCTTCCTCATGCGCGGCATCGCGCAGTTCTGCGCGCAGTACGCGCTGGCGCGCATCGCCAACGAAGGCATGCTGAAACTGCGCACCGCTCTGTTCGATCGCCTGCTGGCGGCCGACATGGGTCTTTTCAGCCGGCAGTCGGCCAGCGCGCTCTCGAACACCGTGGTCTATGAGGTGCAGACCGGCTTTCAGTCGCTGGTGCAGGCGCTGATCGGCGTATCGCGCGACGGTTTCACACTGGTGGCGCTGCTGGGCTACCTGATCTACCTGAATTGGCAGCTGACGCTGATCGTGACCGTGCTGGTGCCCGGAGTGGCATGGATCATGAAGAGCCTGTCGCGGCGCATCTACAGCCTCACCAAGAGCAGCCAGCAAGCCACCGATGACCTGGCCTACGTGGTGGAGGAAAACGTGCTGGCCCACCGCATGGTGCGCCTGCACGGCGCCCAGCCCGGCCAGGCCAGGCGCTTCGACCACCTGAGCCAGAGCCTGCGCCGCCTGGCCATCAAGTCCACCATTGCCTCGGCCGCGATGACGCCGCTGACCCAGTTGCTGGCCGCCGCGGCGCTTTCGACCGTGATCTGCATCGCGCTCTGGCAGAGCCAGGCCGCCGGCACGCGCGGCATCACCGTGGGCGGCTTCGCCTCGTTCATCGCCGCCATGCTGATGCTGATCGCCCCGATGCGCCGCATGGCGGACGTGGCCAACCCCATCACCCGCGGGGTGGCAGCGCTGGAACGCGGCCTGGCCCTGCTGGAAAGCTCGCCAGCCGAGCAAGGCGGCGAACACCGCGCGCAGCGCGCGAGCGGCGCCATCGCGCTGCGTGACGTGGGCGTGTCGTTCGGCGCCGAGCATGCACCGGCGCTGGACCAGGTCAACCTGGAAATCCGCCCCGGCGAGGTGGTGGCGCTGGTCGGCCCTTCGGGTGCGGGCAAGACCACGCTGGTGAATCTGCTGCCGCGCTTTCTGGCGCCGACCTCAGGCGAGGTGCTGCTGGACGGCCTGCCGGTGCAGCAGTGGGACCTGGCCGCGCTGCGCAGCCAGTTCGCCATGGTCAGCCAGGACGTGGTGATGTTCAACGACACGGTGGCCGCCAATGTGGCGCTGGGCGCCGCCATCGACGAAGCCCGTGTGCAGGCCTGCCTGGATGCCGCCAACCTGGCCGGCCACGTGGCGGCGATGCCGCAAGGCATGCACACGCTGGTCGGGCACAACGCCACGCAGCTGTCAGGTGGTCAGCGCCAGCGGCTGGCGATTGCCCGGGCGCTCTACAAGGATGCGCCCATCCTCATCCTGGACGAAGCCACCTCCGCGCTGGACACCGAATCGGAAAGGCTGGTGCAGGATGCCCTGCAGCGCTTGATGCGTGGCCGGACCACGCTGGTCATCGCCCACCGCCTGTCGACCATCGAGCACGCTGACCGCGTGGTGGTGATGGAACGCGGCCGTATCGCGGAACAGGGCTCGCACGCCGAACTCATCGCCCGCGGCGGCCTCTACGCCCGGCTACAGGCTCGCAGCGGCCTGCACTGAAACCAGGGTCCACGCGGGGGGCGACGGTGAAAGGCCCCGCACGCCCCCCCTTCAGCCAGGCTCCCAGCAGGCCATCACCACTTGCCCTGGCTGGGCTGCGGCTGGCGCTTGCGCGCGGCTGCGTTGACCAGATCCGCCATGTCGTTACGGTCTGCGCCCTTGGCGAAATCGTAGGCCGTCATGCCCAGCTGGTTCTTGATGGTCGGGTCGGCCCCCTGCTCCAGCAACAGGCGCGCCACGTCACCGGCACCATACCGCACCGCCATCATCAGCGGCGTGGTGCCGTTGGGCGAACCCGCGTCGATGTAGGCATGGTTTTCAAGCAGCAGCGCCGTCATGGGCGCGGCGTCCGGCGTCGTACAGGAAGCCGCGTAGTGCAGTGGCGCCCAGCCGGTCTTGTTGACGTCAGCGTCCTTGGCGATCAGGGCGCGCGCGGCTGGCAGGTTGCCCTTGATGGCGGCCATCATCAGCGGGCTTTCGTCCTGAGCGTTGCGCGCCTCCACGTTGATGGTCGGCGCTTTCATCAAGGCATCGAAGGCTTTCATGGAGCCTTCGCGCAGCGCCAGCGTCAGGCCCACCTGCCCTTTCGCATCGCGGGTGTTGGGATCGAATCCGCGCTTGACCAGCGACGTGATGGCATCGCCGTTGTCGCGGATGATCGCGGTGAAGAACTCGTCGTGGGCTCCCGCGTGGGCGCAGCCCCCCATCGCCAGCATGGCCACCCAGGCCATGCAATGCCGCCGCTGGATCGTCATGGCGTCACTCCTTTGAAAAACAGGTTGTCGAAATTGCGGCTGGTGGCTTCCGCCACATCCTCCACCGGCACGCCCCGGACCGCAGCGATCTGCTGGGCAACGAAGGGAACGTAGGCGGGCGTGTTGGTCTTGCCCCGGTAAGGCACCGGCGCGAGATAAGGGCTGTCGGTCTCGATCAGCATGCGGTCCATGGGCACGAAGGCCGCCACGTCGCGCAGGTGCTGGGCGTTCTTGAAGGTGACGATGCCGGAAAACGAGATGTAGTAGCCCAGGTCCAGCGCGGCCCGGGCGACCTCGGCGGTCTCGGTGAAGCAGTGGAACACGCCGCCGGCCCGGTTGCCCGGGCCGTCCTCGCCCTCTTCCCGCAGGATGGCCAGGGTGTCGTCCGAGGCGTTGCGGGTGTGGATGACCAGCGGCTTGCGCGTGGCGCGCGCGGCGCGGATGTGGGTGCGGAAGCGCTCGCGCTGCCATTCCAGGTCGGCCACGGTGCGCCCGCCCTTGCGGTCGTCCATGCCGTAGTAGTCCAGCCCGGTTTCGCCGATGGCCACCACGCGCGGCAGGGCGGCGCCGTCCAGCAGGTCCTGCACGGACGGCTCGGTCACGCCCTCGTTGTCGGGGTGCACGCCGACCGTGGCCCAGAAATTGTCATGCGCCGTGGCCAGCGCGTGCACGCTGGAGAACTCTTCCATGGTGGTGCAGATGCAGAGCGCACGATCGACACGCGCCTCGGCCATGGCCTGGCGGATCTGCGGCAGCTGCGCCTGCAGCTCGGGAAAGTTGAGATGGCAATGGGAGTCAGTGAACATGCGGGCAGTGCAGTGATTGGAGAAATGGAGGCGCGCCGTGTCAGAAGGTTCAGCGCCGGGCCCGAAAAAAGGCGGAGACCCGTGTGGGACCGCCGCCGATGCCACCCATGCCGCAAAAGCAAATGCCGACCGTGGATCACGATCGGCATGGCATTGTGAGCAGTAACGGCGCCGCGCCCTGTCGGATCAGATCGTCTGCGTGGGCCGGTCGGCCCCCAGGCTGGAGCCCAGGATGGCTTCGATCTTGGCCTTGAGCTGCAGGGATTTCTCGTCCTTGGGGAACTGGATGCCCACGCCCTGGATGCGGTTGCCTGCGGCCCGCGCGGGCGTGACCCAGGCCACGCGGCCGGCCACCGGGTAGCGCTGCGTGTCTTCGGGCAGGGTCAGCAGCACATAGACATCGTCGCCCAGGCGGTAGTCGCGCGGCGTGGGCACGAAGATGCCGCCTTCGGCGAAGAACGGAATGTAGGCTGCGTACAGGGCCGCCTTTTCCTTGATGGCCAGCTGCATGACGCTGGGGCGCGGCGTGGAGGAAGGGCTGCTCATGGAAGAAAGGGGTGGCGGGCGGTGCGAAAGGCGGTGGGCACGGCAGCGGGGCTGCGGCCGGTCAATAACGCGAGTGTAGGGTGTTTCGCGCCTGCGCCGCGAGCGCTTCCAGCATCAGGCCGGCGTTGAAGGGGTGGTCGGCCGTGCGCGACTCCTTGGCCAGCGCCCGGCCCCAGCGGGTGAGTGGCCCCACACCCGGGGGCGTGGGCAGGTCGGCGGCCTCGAAGTAGCGCGGGGCGGCGCCCACGCGCTGGGCCAGCAGGTCGTGGCAGAGCTTCTGCAGCGCGTCCACGGCCTCTGCGGGCGACCAGTCGGCGAGAGCCGTGGCATCGCCGCGCGCCATGGCACGCGGCAGGCGTGACCAGGACTCGGGGCCGCGGCCGGCCTGCGCCAGAGCGAGCGCATCGGCAGGCCGCCCGCCCGCGGCGCGCAGGAAGGCCTTGGCGGCATCGGCCGCTACGCCCTGCGCGGCCAGCCACGGCAGCATCTCGGCCTCGTGTGGCCAGACCATGGTGTGACCCAGGCAGCGGCTACGGATGGTGGGCAGCAGCTGGTGCGCGGCCTCGGTGGCGAGCACGAAGCGCACGTCGCCGGGCGGCTCCTCCAGCGTCTTGAGCAGCGCATTGGCGGTGACGTGGTTCATCTGCTCGGCCGGATAGACCAGCACCGCCTTGCCGCGCCCGCGCGCCGAGGTGCGCTGCGCGAACTCCACTGCATCGCGCATCGCGTCCACGCGGATCTCGCGGCTGGGCTTGCGCTTCTTGTCGTCGATCTCGGCCTGGGCCTTTTCGGGCAGCGGCCAGCCCAGCTCGACCATCTGCGTTTCGGGCATGAGCACGCACAGGTCGGCATGCGCGCGCACGTCGATGGCATGGCAGCTGGTGCAGTGGCCGCAGGCGCCTTCTGGCGTGGGCGCATCGCAGAGCCAGGCACGCACCAGCTCCATCGCCAGCGTGTACTGGCCCAGGCCGGAAGGCCCCTGCAGCAGCCAGGCATGGCCGCGCTGGGCCAGCAGCGCCTGCCGCTGCCGGTCGAGCCAGGGGGCGATGGGCGTGGCGGCTTCGGTCATGCCGCGGCCCGTGTCAGATAGCCGCGCGCGACCAGGGCCTGTTCGAGCTGTGCCCAGACGGCCGCACGCTCCTGGCGGGCATCGAGCCGCACGAAGCGCCCCGGCGCACTGGCGGCGCGGGCGGCGTAGCCGTCGGCCACGCGGGCGAAGAAGGCCTCGGGCTGCGATTCGAAGCGGTCGGGCGCGCGCGCGCCGGCCAGCCGGACGGCGGCCTCGGCGGGCGGCAGGTCGAACCACAGCGTGAGGTCGGGGTTTCGGATGGAATCGCCCTCCAGCCCAGGTGTGGCCTGCACCATGCGCTCCAATATCGATAGCACCTGGGTGTCGAAGCCGCGCCCCGCGCCCTGGTAGGCGAAGGTGGCATCGGTGAAACGGTCGCACAGCACCACGTCGCCTCGGGCCAGGGCCGGTTCGATCACGCAGCGCAGGTGGTCGCGGCGGCCGGCGAAGGCCAGCAGCGCCTCGGTCAGCGGGTCCATGGCGTCGCCCAGCAGCAGCGTGCGCAGCTTTTCGGCCAGCGGCGTGCCGCCGGGCTCGCGGGTGACGACCACATTGCGGCCCTGGGCGCGCAGCGCGGCGGCGAGCGACTCGATGTGCGAGGACTTGCCGGCGCCGTCGATCCCCTCGAAGGTGATGAAGACGCCCTGCGGCCCTGCCCCGCCGGCAGCGGGCGCAGCGGCGGTGGAAGATGCGGAGGAGGAATGCGGAGATAGGCCCATGGCTGGATTCATTGCTGCGTCTGGCCGCGCTGGTAGCGGTTCACGGCGCGGTTGTGTTCGTCCAGGGTGGGGCTGAACTGGCTGCTGCCATCGCCCCGGGAGACGAAGTACAGCGCATTGGTGCGCTCCGGCTGCACGGCGGCCAGCAGCGAGGCCTTGCCCGGCATGGAAATGGGCGTGGGCGGAAGGCCGGGGCGGGTGTAGGTGTTCCAGGGCGTGTCGGTGAGCAGATCGCGCCGGCGCAGGTTGCCGTCGAACTTCTCGCCCATGCCGTAGATGACGGTGGGGTCGGTCTGCAGCAGCATGCCGGCGCGCAGGCGGTTGACGAACACGCCGGCGATCTGGGCCCGGTCGGAGGCGCGGCCGGTTTCCTTCTCGACGATGCTCGCGAGGATCAGCGCCTGGTCGGCCGACTTGAGCGGCGTATCGGGCGCGCGCTGCGCCCAGGCGGCTTCCAGCCGGTGATCCATGGCGTGCAGGGCGCGGCGCAGCAGGGCCAGATCGCTCGTGCCCTTGGAATAGTTGTAGGTATCGGGGAAGAAGCGCCCTTCGGGCGGCACGCCCGGGCGGCCCAGGCGCTGCATGATCTCGGCATCGGTCAGCCCGGCCGTGTCGTGCTTGAGCTGGTCTTCACGGCCCAGCGCCTGGCGCACCTGGCGGAAGTTCCAGCCTTCCACCAGCGTCACGGCGCGCAGGGCCTCTTCGCCGCGCACCAGCTTCTGCAGCAGGCCGTAGGGCGTGGTGCCCACGGGGATTTCATAGTTGCCGGCCTTGATGAGCCGGTCTTTGCCCGACACGCGGAACCAGGCGTAGAGCACGCGCGGGTCGATGGCCACGCCCGCCGCTGCCACGGCCTGGGCCACGCCGCGCGGCGTGGTGCCGGGGTCGATGGCCAATTCCAGCGGCTGGTCGGCCGCCACGCCTGCGCGTGGGCGCATGAGCATGGGCGCCTGCAGCCACCACGCGGCCACGGCGCCCACCGCCAGAACCAATACCAATATCCACGCGATGAAACGACGCACGACGACCCTGCACTCCATAGAAAAGTAGCCGGGCATCATAATTCAGCATGACCTTTTCCCTGCCCGCGCCGCTGGAAGGCGCCACTCCCCTCTCCCACCTGGGCGTGATCCGCGTCGAAGGCGAGGACGCCGCCCATTTCCTGCATGGTCAGCTGACCCAGGACTTCGCCCTGCTGGGCCTGCAGCACGCCCGGCTGGCCGGGTTCCTTTCGGCCAAGGGGCGCATGCAGGCGAGCTTCATCGGCTTCAAGCGTGCCGGCGCCTCGGGCGGTACCGAGGTGCTGCTGATCTGCTCGCGCGACCTGCTGCCCGCCACGCTCAAGCGCCTGTCCATGTTCGTGCTGCGGGCCAAAGCCCGGCTGACCGACGCCACGGCCGACTTCGCGCTCTACGGCCTGGCCGGCAGCGCCGCCGAGGCCGTGCTGGCCGATGCCGCCGAGCCCTGGGCCAAGCGCGATCTGGAAGGCGGTGCCGCCGTGGTGCGCCTCTACCCCGCTGCCGGCCAGGCCCGCGCGCTCTGGGTGGCGCCCGCCGGCACGCCCGCCCCGGCCGGCGCGGCGCTGGAGCCCACGCTCTGGCTCTGGAGCGAGGTGCAGAGCGGCGTCGCGACGCTCACCACGCCGGTGGTGGACGCCTTCGTGCCGCAGATGCTCAATTACGAATCGGTGGGCGGCGTGAACTTCAAGAAGGGCTGCTACCCGGGCCAGGAGGTGGTGGCACGCAGCCAGTTCCGCGGCACGCTCAAGCGCCGTACCTATGTGGCCCATCTGCCAGGTGCCACGGCCGACGCCGCCGCAGCCGGCACCGAAGTCTTCGCCCAGGCCGACGCCGAGCAGCCTGTGGGCACCGTGGTGCAGTCCGCCGCGGCGCCGAATGGCGGCGTGGATGCGCTGTTGTCGCTGCAGATCGCCTCGGCCACGCCAGACGCCGGCCTGCGGGTGGGCAACGCGGCAGAGGGCCCTGCCGTCACGCTGCTGCCGCTGCCTTACGCGCTGCTGGAAGACCTCTGAGCCGCAGCGGGTTGGCCGACCCGTGGGCCGGCCCGAGGGGCTGAGCCTACCCGGCCTTTATCGGCGGGAGCCCTCGGAAATAAAGCGCCATGAGCTATTGAAAACATAGCAAGGCAACGGCTTGACAGCAGCGCCGGCAACCCCTATTCGCCCTCGGCAGCCAGCCACCGCTCCATGGTGACGTGGAGCAAGCCGGCTTCTTCGAAAGGCGCACCGACCGGCGAGAACCCTGCCCGCCGGTAGAAGGCCTCGGCACTGCATTGCGCATGCAACTCGACCAGTTGGTCGCCACGCGCACGCGCCGCCTCGACCAGCCCATCCAGCACCGCAGCGCCCCAGCCCTGGCCGCGCAGAGCCCGGTCCACCGCCATGCGCCCGATGCGGCCGAGGCCAGTCGCAGGCTGCAGCAGCCTCCCCGTGGCCACGACGGCGCCCAGCCGGTTGCGCAGCACGGCGTGAAGGGCCGTGGCGTCCAGCGCGTCGGCCTCCAGCGCTGCGGGCACGCCCTGCTCCTGCACGAACACCGCCTGCCTCAGCGGCCCGGCGGCCTCGCCCAGCGTGGACCAGGGGCCCAGTTCCACATCGACGACCAGATCGCCGGCCTCGAAGGCGCTGAACAGATCCCGCAGCACCGTGGGCACCGGCGCAGGCCGCTGCGTGGCCGGATCGGCGAAGACGTAGATCATTTCGCCATCGACCAGCAACTGCCCCGAACTGGAAAAGATGCCTGCCTCGAACCGCACCGACGACCGGCCCACGCTTGCGCAGCGCAGGCCGATGTCCAGCACGTCGTCCAGCCGGGCCGATGCGTGGTATTGCAGCGTGGCCTTCTTCACATAGAGCTCGCCGCCCAGAGTGGGCATGGCCGTTTCATAGGGCAATGCCAGGGCACGCCAGTAATCCGACATGGCCGTGTCGATATACATCAGATAGTGGGCATTGAAGACGATCTTCTGCATGTCCACCTCGGCCCAGCGCACCCGCAGGCGGTGGAGGCAGCGGAAGCCGGCCTTCTGCAGCGGTTGCGGCCGCGCGGCATTGGCCGGAGCTTCGATGCCGGCGGCAGACGCGGCGGAGTCAATGGGTGCGCTCATGCGGCCCCCTGCCCTGCCAGCTCGGACATACCGAAAGCCTCGCGCAATGCACGGGCGGCATCGGCATGCGCGCGACGTGCCTCCGGAATGGCGCGGCCCATCTTGATGAACTCATGCGTCACCCCACGGTAGATCTCCAGATCCACCGGCACGCCGGCCGCCCGTAGCTTGTCGGCGTACTGCACGCCCTCATCCACCAGCGGATCGCATTCGGCCAGGCCCACCCACGCCGGAGCCACGCCATCCACATCAGGCGCCAGCAGCGGGGCGAAGCGCCAGTCCTCGCGTTCGGCGGGGCTGGACACGTAGTTGCCGAAGAACCAGTCGATGGCCTCACTCTCCAGCACCAGCCCATGGCTGAAGCGGCGATGCGAATCGGTGTCCTGGTGCGCCGTGCAGCCGGGATAGATCAGCAGCTGCAGCGCCAGCGGCAGGCCCGCATCGCGCGCAAGGATGGCATTCACGGCCGCCAAGGTGCCGCCAGCACTGTCGCCCCCGACCGCCAGACGAGCGGCGTCCGCTCCCAGTTCGCCCGCGTGCTGCGAGAGCCAGACCAGGGCATCCCAGGCATCGTTGGACGCGGTGGGAAAGCGGTGCTCGGGCGCCAGCCGGTAGTCGAGCGACACGACCATGCAGCCCGAGAGCCGGGCCAGCTCGCGGCACAGCACGTCGTGCGTCTGCACGCTGCCGACGGTGAAACCGCCGCCATGCAGATACAGCAGCAGCGGCAAGCCGGGATCAGCAGCGGCATCCCTCGGGCGGCCGGCATAGAGCCGGGCCGACAGCAATGCGCCGTCGCGGGCGGGGATGCACAGCTCTTCCACTCGTGCCAGCTCAGCTTTGGGCACCTCCAGCACCCCGGCGCCCACCTCGTAAGCGGCCCGCGCCCGCGCAGGCCCCAGGGTATGCAACGGCGGGCGACCCGCACGAACCATGCGGCGAAGAACATCGCACATCGAAGAAGTGAGCAAGACGTGTGGTTCCAATGTCATGTATTTGTCGCAATTAAGTATCTTCTTGAAACAGAATTAGGTGTATCAATAGTGCAATCACACTCAGGAAGCTGTTAGGCGCTCGCATATGATCCCCCATCCGGAGAAGCGCCCGCTTCGCTTCTCCCCTAGAAAACGATGGGCCGGGCTTAGCGGAGACCGCGCTCAGGACTGCAGATAGCACCTTTCTGAATCCCATGGGTTTGCGCACTCCTTGCTCGTTTCTTCTCCATGACGCATGGGCAGGCATCTTCAGCCTGCTCCTAGCGTCACGCCTTTGATTTCTCTCTGCTTTCGTATCTCCATGAACATTTTTTCTGTGCGCCCGAAAGCGCTCCACATCCATCTTGCAGCAGCTGCGCTACTTTTGAGCTCGGTGCAGCTCGGCGCCGAGGCCCAGGGCCTGGGCTCCACGGGCCCCGGTGCCCTCGCAACCCCGGGCGGCAGCAGTTCCAGCATGGGTGGACTCGGCTACGGCACCACTTCGGGCGGAGCAGCCGGCGGCACTGGAATGGGCTCTGGCACCGGTCAAGGGACGAGCAACGGCGGCCAGGGCATGGGCACGGGCGGCAACGGCTCGGCCATGCAGATGCCCAACGGCATGCCTGCGGGCCCCTTGAATCTGAACAACGACGCCCCGGGCACTTCACGACTAGGCACCGCAGGCGATGAAGGACGCAGCAACGGCCCGCAATCCGACCCTGGCAGCGCGTCACGCAATCGCCCGTCTGCGCGCTCAGCCGAAGCGCCTTTGCAGTTCCAGACCTTCGTGCAGCAGGCGACCGGCCTGATGCTGCCCATCTATGGGCAAGACCTGTTTTCCCAGCCCGACGCCTACCGTGCGGACGCGACCTCTCCCGCACCCGTGGACCACCTGATCGGTCCCGGCGACGAGCTCGCCGTGCAAGTCTGGGGCAGCGTCAACTACCAAGGCAACCTGCGCGTGGACCGCAACGGCCAGATCAGCATCCCGCGCATTGGCCCGGTCAACGTGGCCGGCGTGCGCGTGTCCGAGATCGGCAACACGCTGCGCAACAGCATCGGGCGGACCTTCCGCGACTTCGAAGTGAGCGCCACGGTGGGCCAGCTCCGCAGCATCCAGGTCTATGTGGTGGGCCAGGCGCGCCAACCCGGCACCTACACACTCTCCAGCCTGGACACCCTGGTCAACGCCCTCTTCGCAAGCGGCGGCCCCAGCAGCCAGGGCAGCATGCGCAATATCCAGTTGAAGCGCAACGGCAAGCTCGTCACCACGCTGGACCTGTACGACTTCATCGGCCGGGGTGACAAGAGCAACGATGTGGCCCTGCAGCCCGGCGACGTCATTGTCATCCCCCCCGCCGGCCCGCGCGTGGCCTTCAGCGGCGCGCTCGATACGCCGGCCATTTATGAGTTGAAACCCCAGGCCGACGGCAGCCCCAGCACCGTAGGGGACATCCTCTCGCTCAAGGGCGGCGTTCCCGTCCTGGCCACCTCGCGCAAGGCCCTGATCGAGCGCGTCATTCCGACGATGTCTCCGCCCCGCCAGGTTCAGGATCTGACCTTGGATGCCCAAGGCCTGAAGCAGCCGCTGCGCGACGGCGACATCGTGACCCTGCTGAGCATCAGCCCCGCCTTCGCCAACGCCGTCACGCTGCAAGGCAATGTGGCGGCTCCGCTGCGCTACCGCTGGTTCGACGGCATGCGCATCCGCGATCTGATCCCTGAGCAGGACGCGTTGATTACGTCCGACTATTACTTGCGCAAGAACCTGCTGGTGCAGAACATCGCCGCGGATTCGCCGGCGTCAAAGAAGGACTCTGCAGGCAAAAATCTTGATAATCGATTCAAGAACATGGTCGACCAGATCAACTGGGATTACGCAGTTATCGAGCGACTAGACAAAGCGCAACTGCGGCCAACTCTGATCCCGTTCAACCTGGGGCGCGCAGTGATTCAGAAGGACGAATCTCAAAACTTGTTACTGCAACCCGGTGACGTAGTCTCCATCCTCAGCCAGAAAGACTTGAAACTGCCTGTGGAGCGACAGACCCGCCTAGTGCGCATTGAAGGCGAGGTAGCAGCCCCCGGCCTGTATGAAGCCCAGCCCGGTGAGACCCTGAGCGATCTGCTGCGCCGCGTAGGTGGCCTGACGCCCCAAGCCTATATCTACGGCCTGTCCATTGACCGCGACTCCGTCCGCAAAAAACAGCAAGAAAACCTGGACATGCTGATCCGCCGACTGGAAAGCCAGCAACAGAGTCAGATTCTCTTTCTGCTGGCCAACCGCAACTCCGGTGATACCGCATCGCAAGCGGCGCTGATGCAGCAGCAGCAGCAGCTCGCCCGGAATCAGCTAGACGCACTGCGCAAACTGCAAAGCAATGGCCGTATTTCCCTTGAACTGAATCCGGAAAACGCCACACTCACCAGCTTACCCGAACTCCCACTCGAAGACGGTGACCACATTGTCGTGCCGGCCACCCCAGGCTTTGTAACTGCTACTGGAGCAGTTAACAACGAAAACGTATTCATCTACCGCCCAGGCCGTACGGTCGGTGACATCGTAAAGGTCGCAGGCTTGCGTGAAGAGGCCGACCCGGACCAAATGTTCGTGCTTCGTGCGGACGGCAGCATCGTAAGCCGCAATAACGTAGGCAGCCTGTTCGGTTGGGGTGGCTTCGACAACCTAAAGCTGATGCCGGGTGACGCCCTCGTAGTACCTGAAAAACTGGATCGCGAAACCACCCGGAATTTCGTGGCTCGGCAATTGAAGGACTGGACTCAAATTCTTTCGCAATTCGGCCTGGGGGTTGCAGCAATCAAGGTTATTAAAACACTTTAAATGCAACCATTAAAAGCTCACAAACCGCAACGAAAAACCGAATGAGCACTTTAGACAAAGCCCTCCGTCAAACAGAAGAAAACGTTCAGGAAGACGATGAAGTCAGCCTGCTAGACATACTGCTTGTAGTTTCCCAAAACCTGCGCCTGCTGATAGTGGGGCCAATTGTGGCGGGCGCTATGGCTCTTGGAATTAGCTTCATTGTCACACCGACTTTCACCGCAGAAACAACTTTCCTCCCACCCCAACAACAAACCAGCATGGCAGCTACCATGCTCCAGTCCTTGGGGGCAATTGGAGGACTAGCAGGGGCTGCCTCGGGATTAAAGAACCCTACAGATCAATATGTCGCACTGCTCAAATCCACCACAATTGCAGATGCACTCATTGAGAAATTCGACCTGCTCAATCGATATGACGAAAAATACAGGCAAGACGCACGAAAAATACTAGAAAAAAGAACAAGCATAACAAGCGGCAAAGATGGACTAATCACAATTAATTTTGATGACAAAAGCCCGGATTTTTCAGCCGACGTAGCAAATTCATATGTTGAAGAATTAAGCACACTACTCAACCGATTAGCAGTAACAGAAGCCCAACAACGTCGTGTCTTCTTTGAAAAGCAATTAAAAGAATCCAAAACCGCCTTAGCAAAAGCCCAACAATCCTTGGCCGAAAGTGGAGTGGGAATAGCCGCACTTAATACCAACCCCAACACCGCACTAGAAGGCACAGCCAGGCTGCGAGCTCAGATCACAGCTCAGGAGATCAGAATCTCCGCACTAAAAAGCCATCTCACCACCTACGCCCCCGAAGTAAAACAAGCACAAGCAGAGCTTTCAGCACTACAACAGCAGCTATCCAAAGCGGAACGCGAGCAACCGACACCCAAAGGTAATGACTACATAGAAAAGCTGCGAGACTTCAAATACCAAGAGTCTCTATTTGAACTCTTTGCCAAACAGTTCGAAATAGCAAAAATAGACGAAAGCAAGGAGGGAGCGATTATTCAAGTCGTGGACACCGCAAAGCCTCCAGAAAAAAAATCAAAGCCCAAAAGACTGCTAATCACACTAATTACATTCATTGCCACAATTTTCACAATATTCATCTTCCTCTTACTCAGAAATTCGATGGAAAAAAGCAGCAAAGATGAAACAAAGAAAGAAATAATAAAAGAAATAAAAGCAACCGCAAAAGGAAAATTTCGCCGTGCATGAAAAAATTAGCCCAAATAATTTGCCAAGCGGTTCGCTAAATGGCAATCCAATCGAAACGAAAGCGCACAGCCGCATTCAAAGGGCGACAAAACGGTTGACAGATATCGCAGGTGCAATTTTCTTCTTCATCTTCTTTGGTTGGCTGTATATCTTGGTGTGGATTGCTGTCATTTTGACCACAGGCTCTCCAGCAATTTACAAACATACACGGATTGGGCGACACGGGCGAAATTTTCCTTGTCTGAAATTCCGCTCTATGGTTGTAGACAGTGAAAAAGTGCTGGCCAATCTTCTGGCAAATGACCCCCTAGCTCGCCAGGAATGGGAAGAATCCCACAAACTTCGAAATGACCCACGCATAACTCGATTCGGCCACTTCATACGCAAAACCAGCTTGGACGAACTACCTCAATTCTGGAATGTCTTGAGAGGGGATATGAGTCTAGTGGGCCCACGCCCTGTCGTCCGGAAGGAATTAGATGAGCGATATGGAGTACACAGCCCTGTTTATGAGAGTGTTCGTCCCGGCATCACCGGACTATGGCAAGTAAGCGGAAGATCGAACCTGAGCTACGCAGAGCGTATATCTCTTGACACTCAATACGTAAACAACTGGACACTCGCAAAAGATTTGAAAATCTTATTCCGCACTGTTGCCGTAGTATTACGTGGATCAGGCTCATACTAAACCCCCATCAAACAAAATGCAATGCCCTACCTATCCAACGAAGAACTAAAGAGTTTGGGATTCAAAAGCTTGGGAAGAGAAGTAAAGATAAGCTCTTTTGCAGCCATATACAATTGCCAGGATATCTCTATTGGCGATTTTTCTCGCATCGATGATTTTTGCGTAATCTCGGGGAAAGTCACCATAGGGAAGCGGTGCCACATCACCCCTCAGTGTTTAGTTGCAGGAGGGACGCCAGGAATAACAATCGAAGACTATGCAACACTAGCTTACGGGGTCAAAATATTCTCCCAAAGCGACGACTACAGTGGCGAGTCCATGACAAACTCACTAATACCCAAAAAATACAAGAACGAGATATTCAAATCAGTTCACCTGGGGAAGTACAGCATCATCGGCGCCGGAGCAATAATTCTCCCTGGAGCGAATATTTCAGAGGGCGTTTCGGTGGGCGCCATGTCCTTAGTAACAAAACCCACCACTGCATGGAAAATATATGCAGGCTGCCCCGCTAAAATAATAAAAGATCGCAGCAAAAAATTACTCAACATAGCAAATCAATTCGAGGCAGAGCAAAATGATTCCATTTAACAAGCCTTTTTTACACGGACGAGAGCTAGTTTATATTGCCGAGGCTGTGGCATCGGGAAAGATTTCAGGAGATGGGTCGTTCACAAAACGCTGCCATCAATTCTTTGAACAAAAATATGGCTTCCAGAAGTCATTAATGACGACTTCATGCACGGATGCACTCGAAATGTGCGCCTTGTTGCTCGATATAACGGAGGGAGATGAGGTTATCGTTCCTTCATTCACTTTCGTATCCAGCGCGAACGCGTTCGCCTTACGAGGGGCGAAGCTAGTTTTCGCAGACAGCGCGACAGACAACCCCAATATCGATGCTGGCCAGATTGAAAGCCTCATTACAGCGAGAACAAAAGCCATTGTGGTGGTCCACTATGCTGGCGTGGCGTGCGACATGGACCCCATCATCACCCTTGCGTCTTCCAGAGGTATTTCCGTGATTGAGGACGCAGCTCAGGCCGTCGACTCCTTTTACAAGGGACGCCCCCTGGGCAGCATCGGACGAATGAGTGCATTTTCCTTTCATGAAACAAAAAACGTTATTTCTGGGGAAGGTGGCTTGATTGTACTCAATCAAAAATCCGATATTTCGAGAGCAGAAATTATTAGAGAAAAAGGCACCAACCGCAGTTCTTTTTTCCGAGGAGAAGTAGACAAGTATGGCTGGGTGGAGGTTGGCTCATCCTTTCTACCATCCGACATTATCTCCGCATATCTTTATGCACAATTAGAAAATATTGACCTCATCCAGGCAAGGCGCAAAGATATTTGGCAAAAATATTGGAACGCACTCTCTGGCGAACTTCCACGCCATGGAATCAAGCTCCCCGCAATACCAAAATGGGCAACAAACAATGCCCATATGTTTTATCTAGTCTGCAGCGACATCGGCCAGCGGACCAAAATAATTGCCGATCTGAAAAAATCTGGCGTACATGCCGTATTTCACTATCTCTCCTTGCACGACAGCCCTTACTTCAAAGAAAAGCACGACGGCCGGGCACTACCAAATAGTGACCATTTCTCAAATTGCCTATTACGCCTGCCTCTTTTTTATGAATTGACAGATCAGCAGTGTGACCACGTCATCGACTCATTACTTGACAGCTTGAATTAAGATTTTGAGTGAAAGATTTTAGAAGAACTGCTGGACTTGGTCTGGCACTCGGCATCAAGCTCATTGCGGGCTTGGTAGCCGTGAAGATATGTGCACAACACATTGGCCCTGAAAGCTTCGGAATTACCGGGCAGATCGGTAGCCTGATAAATATTGTCGTCCTTTTGGCGGGGGGAGGGATAGCCATCGGATTGGCCAGGGTTTATGCAGATGATCAATCGACGCCCGCTGACAAAGCTGCCTACGTAAAAACAGCAAGATATGTTGCACTTGGCTTTGCTGCAGTTTTAATGCTCTTATTAATTGTCGCCAACTCATGGCTGCAAAAAACAGTTCTGCAAGGGCGTAACGATGCAGGGCTCATCATCACGGCGCTCATCGCTGCAGCGTTGCCAATTGCCTTGTCTGGAATTGGTCAAGGACAGAATAACGGCAATCAACGAGCAGATCTCTATGCAGGATCGATGATTGGAGGGAGCATGCTGGGACTCGCTGGCATGTGGATGCTCAGCCATTTCTATCACGCAACTGGTGCCTTGCTAGGAATGATCTGGCTGCCCACAGCACAAGCGCTGCCGTTCTTTCTTATTTCCCGCTTTTATTCAAGAGAAATCCAGAAATTCTCAGCAGTGATTTTAAGAAAATCTCAAATCAAGAAGAAGAGCAAATATCTTCTGAGTTTTGGAGTACTTTCCATATCTGCGGGAGCAATTATCCCTGCCGCGCTGATTGCAGTCCGACTGATGATCGAAAAGAATGGAGACAGTTCCACACTTGGGCTTTGGCAGGCTACTACACGCATTTCAGAAGCCTACACCCAACTGCCACTCCTTATTCTTTCCGTAATGCTTTTTGCGCGTTTTGCCAGCAACGCATCTCGGCCATTATCGAAAAAGACACTCTTACAAACGTATACGTTCATGATTGGCCTCATGGCGGTCATTTCCATTTCCGTATTAACGCTAAAAAGCTACTGGATAAGCATCATCTTCACCCCGGCCTTTCAAGGGATGTCTAATTTTTTACCATGGCAAATCGCGGGGGACTTTGCCAGAGTGCTTTCTTATGTAGGCACAACGATTCTGGCAGCGAGAGGGCACGTGCGCTTATGCGTTCTTGGCGAGGTAGTTCAAGGATTAATGCTAATCAGCATAAGTCATCTCTTTATTCCAACACTAGGATCTTTGGCGCCCTTTTATGCATACATACTGACATATTGCATCTACCTCATACTTACTCTACTGCTGCTGCGCGCAAAAATTTAGAAATAATTTAAACAAACAGCATATGGAATTTAATCAGCGCCAATAATCCAATGAGACTACTAATTGTCAACCTACATTTCGAAATAGGTGGCGTTGAAACGCTTCTAGCCAGAATCATTCCACTGCTTAACAAATCAGGGATAGATATCACCCTCCTCCTTTTACAAAAAAAAACAAACCACGAACTCCTTAGTGCAGTCACTCCTTATTGCAGGGTGATTTTTTTACAAGAGGCATTCCCCTTTTCTAAAGGAAAAATCAGAAAACTCTTGGGCCAAGATTTTGATGTCGCCTTCTATACCATCTCACGAGCACTATTGATTGGGTCCTGGCTTTTGTGTCAAGGAGGCTACAGAGAAACGAAGGCTTGCCTTGGCGCCTATCAGACTGAAATTTTTTGCCCAAAAACCAGCCTCTTTGGTTTTCATCACAAAAAATTGAGAGAAATAATAAAAACGCAAGTTCCAGCCAGCTCAATTATTTTTGGCAACTCAGCAGGAAGAGATTTTCACTCCCAAGAACTTGGCATTGACCTCCATGACTCACATGTAATCAGGCTTTTCGTTGATACTGAAAAATACACATTCATCGATCGCAGCAGTATAAAAAGAAAAAAAATTGTATCTATCGGCCGCATAACCAGCTTCAAAACCTACAACTTTACGCTAATACCCGTCATAAAAAATCTTTTAGATGATTACAGCGATTTGGAGTGGCATATCCACGGCGATGGTGAGCAGCTAGACGAACTTAGGGACGCCGTGAAAGAAAATAGCCTTTCAGGCAATATATTTATTCATGGGAAAATGAGCTACTCTGAATTCGAAAACGCTCTAAAGGATGCCTTCCTATTCATTGGCTCAGGAACCAGTCTAATTGAAGCATCTGCCTGCGGGGTTCCCTCGCTGACAACAGTAGAGTACTCTAAAGCGGCAATAAGTTATGGCTTCATATCAGAAATAGACGGCGACAATCTCATAGAACCCAATGCCAACCGACCGGCTCAAGACATAGAAAATTATATTCGCAAGACAAAAAAAATGTCGGCGAAGGATTACAGCGAACTACAAATCGAATGCAGGGAGAAATCAAAATCCTACTCGGGAGAAAAAATAATCCAAGAGTACATAAGCGCCCTGGATCATTCAAAAATAAATGGCAACCCCATAAAAACAAGCACTGCAACACTGGTCGCCTCAATAATTGGATTTTTTTTATCGAAACTATTCGAAAATCCAAAACAAGTTTAAAATAATTATGGGCACAGCAATTAATAGATGGCTACTGATTACTGTTATATTATTTGCAACCCTTGATGGCTTAAGAGACACATTCATACCCGGCAATCCGATTTCATACATCAAGGAGATTGCGGTTTTCCTTTTATTCATCAACCTACTTTGCGCCAGAATAAAAAAATCAGAAAACATCATCCGCCCTGGCATAATATGGCATGCAGGCTGGATGTTTTTTCTAATCATAACTCTTTCAACGACCATATACTTCCATGGCGAGAAAATAGGGAGGGCAGATGAGTTATCTTTTGGTGGGGCTAGTGTCTGGCTTAAACTTCTTATTCAATACCTATTGATTCAAGCGCTTATATGGCTAAGAGAAGATAGCCCAAGCGTGTACAAATCAATCCCCACGACATACATAACCGGCGCGTTAATATACTGCGCCTTATCGATCATAGCTCTCACAACTGGATTATCAGAGCGCCTAACACCTAGAGACTGGGGCGGAAGATACTCAATCGGCTACCCAACAATGGACTCATACATGCTTGCCACGGCAGGTCTATTTGTAGCATACTACATGAATGCAAGGACTGCGCAAAAGACATTGGGAATTATTATATTTGCATTCCTATTGATGCAAAACACAATAACTGGCTACCTACTAATATTTATCGGCCTAGCCTTTCTTGTAATTTACCTCCCGGGTAAAAAGAAGATCACTCCAGTTGCATTGATAGCTGCGCTTTTAATCATTGGCGCATACCTCTACTTATATGTACTTGATTCAATGGGAGTTTTTGGAGCCCTATTAATCGACAAGATAAATGGCATATTCCTAGGATCGCAAACCGCATCGAGCACAGTAAGACAAGATCAGATTGCAAGACTGGTCGCTTTAGCCGCATCCGACCCTATCCAGACCCTATTTGGAATGGGAGGAGAAGCTGCATTTATCGTAGAAAACAATTACATTGCCCTTTATGGGCTTGGTGGGGTTTTCGCTGTGATTCTGTTTTTTTTGGCTTTGATTAAATTAACTGCCGCAGCAATTATTTCAGAAAACAAAAAAATGTTAATTCCTGCGATAGCAATGTATCTAGCAGGCGGGCTGTCACTGATTTCATTCTACCTATTTCCTTTTATTTTTGCATTCGCTTATATAGCATCCGAATCACTAACCCCCAAGAAAAGCAAGAGAAATGAAATGCATATTTGACTCTCGCTGGAATGGATCTCATGGCATTGGACGATTCGCAAATGAACTGCAGGGTAGGATCCGCACAATAGATTTCCCCCTGGATGGGCGGCCCATGTCTCCTTTAGATCCGATCAAACTATCCATTATATTTCTCAAACTACCATCCGATGGTTATTTCTACCTATCCCCGGCTTATAATTCCCCTCTATTCGGAAATACACCCTACTTTATTACCCTGCATGATCTAAATCACATAGACCGGCCTGAGAACTCCAGCGCCCTAAAGAGAATTTATTACCGAATTGTACTTCGCCGCCTTTGTAGTAGAGCGCAGTCCATCTTCACGGTATCAGAATACTCAAAATCCAGAATAATTGATTGGCTGAATATTCCAGCCAATAAGGTCATCAATGTCGGCAATGGAATTTCCGGAGATTTCTCGGTGAGTGGCGAGAAATTGTATGGAGACAAAAAATACGTTCTTTGCACGGGCAATCGGAAAGGCCACAAGAACGAGAAATCAGCGCTGGCTGCGTTTTCGTCTGCGGAGCTGGGGAGCGATGTTTCTTTGGTTTTTACAGGAGAGCCATCAAAAGAGTTGATGGATTATGCTGCACAGCTCGGAATAGAGAAAGCTATATCCTTTGCCGGCCGGTTATCCGAGGCAAAGCTTGCTGCGCTGTACAGGGGGGCATCTGTGGTGCTCTTCCCCTCATACTATGAAGGCTTTGGTCTTCCCATCGTTGAAGGATTCGCCTCCGGCGTTCCCGTTGTCACATCTAATGTCACGTCCATGCCTGAAGTTGCGGGAGGCGCCGCAGTGCTTGTAGATCCCTACAGCATTGACGATATACGCAATGGCTTATCCAAGGCATATTACGATCATGATTTGCGCAATCGACTCATCGCAGATGGCCTGCGAAGAGCTCAGGAGTTCACTTGGGAAAAGGTGGCAGACAAAGTGAAATTTGAAGTCAGAGAAAAAGGGTTTTCGATTTGAAAAATAATGCTTTGCCCCACGACCTGCGGATTGCCATAGTGCATGAGTGGTTTACCACAATTGCCGGCTCCGAAAAGGTGATCGAGCAGCTACTGAAGGTCTTCCCCTCAGCTGATATTTTTGCTGTGATTGCAGATCCACAAGTGGTGCAGAATTCAGGTTTTCTCGCCGGCAAGAAACTGACAACCAGTTTCATTCAAAAACTTCCTGGGGCACAAAATCACTTCAGAAACTATCTTCTGCTGATGCCTCTAGCGGTTGAGCAGTTCGATCTTTCAAGCTACGATGTTGTAATATCCAGCGCACATGCCGTCAGCAAGGGAGTGTTGACAGGGCCTGACCAATTGCATCTGAGTTACGTGCACTCACCGATCCGATACGCCTGGGATTTACAGCATCAGTATCTTCGTGAATCAGGACTAACCTCTGGCGCAAAATCGTGGTTAGTTCGATGGATGCTCCATAAGATTCGTATCTGGGACTATAGAACGTCAGCCGGCGTGGATCATTTTATCGCCAATTCCCGATTCATAGCCCGGCGTATCCGTAAAGTTTATCGGCGAGAAGCGGAAGTCATTTATCCGCCTGTCGATGTCACCTCATTTGAGCTGTGTGAGGAGAAGGATGAATATTATCTCGCAGCATCCAGACTGGTCCCGTATAAACGCATGGATCTGATCGTCAGGGCATTCGCGAAGATGCCCCGCCGACAGCTAGTCGTGATTGGTGATGGGCCTGACATGCAAAAGCTTCGAGGAATCGCAACATCGAATATAGAGCTTTGCGGATATCAGCCCTTCGAGCAACTAAAGTCCAAGATGCAACGGGCTAAGGCATTTGTCTTTGCAGCAGAAGAAGATTTCGGAATAACCCCGGTGGAGGCCCAGGCTTGCGGAACGCCCGTCATTGCTTTTGGTAAGGGTGGTGCACTGGAGACCGTTGTTGACGCAGACAACGAACTGGAGGCCACTGGGGTTTTCTTTGAGGAACAAACAGAAAGCAGTTTAATCAGCGCTGTTGAGCGGTTCGAAAGCCTGCCTTTTAAGGTGCAACCGGTCGTCTGCCGCCGGAACGCCGAGCGTTTTTCAGAAGAGCGTTTTTGCAAGAATTTCGAACAGCTGGTTACCACTAGATGGAGCAAGCTGGAATCCGAGATAAATCAACGACCTCTCGACAACTGAATTCACCTCTCGCGGATTATTCAGCTGCACTCAAAAGACTTAAAATCCATAAGCGATCCTTACCATTCAACCATCATGATCCCTGTCATCCTCTCTGGCGGCTCCGGCACGCGTCTCTGGCCCCTATCCCGCGCGGGCTATCCCAAGCAGTTCCTCGGGCTGACCGAAGAGCAGACTCTCTTCCAGCTCACCATCTCGCGCCTCGCGGGCTTTGATGGCAGGCAGCCAGTCAGGCCGCTGGTGGTGTGCAACGAAGGCCACCGCTTCATCGTGGCTGAGCAGCTCCGAGAGATGAGCCTCTCGGCTCATTCCATTGTGCTGGAGCCTGTGGCACGTAACACTGCGCCAGCGATCGCGGCAGCGGCCGTCGCAGCCATGGCCGATGGCCATGACCCCCTGCTGCTGGTGCTGGCGGCAGACCACGTCATTCCCGACACGGCGGCGTTCCACGAGAGCGTAAGCGCAGGCATACCGGCTGCGGAAGCCGGCAAGCTGGTGACTTTCGGCATCGTGCCCACTGCCCCCGAGACCGGCTATGGCTACATCAGCGTGGCCGAGCGACTAGATGCAGCGCAGCCGGTGGCGCCGGTCGCCGTGCAGGCCTTCGTCGAGAAGCCCGATCTGGCCACGGCCAAGACGTATGTGGACGGTGGCCGCCATCTCTGGAACAGTGGCATGTTCCTCTTCAAGGCCTCGGCCTATCTGCAGGAGCTGGAACGCTTCGCGCCTTCCATTGCCCAGGCGGCCCGAGCTGCCGTCGAGCAGGGCAAGAAGGATCTGGATTTCGTGCGCCTGGATGCCGCCGCCTTCTCCAAGTCGCCTGAGGATTCCATCGACTACGCCGTGATGGAGAAGACCGACAAGGCGGTGGTAGTGCCGCTGCGTGCCGGCTGGAGCGACGTAGGCGCCTGGAATGCAGTGTGGCAGGTGAGCGCCAAGGACGAGCAAGGCAACTCGCTGCGCGGCGACGTGCTTGCCCACGATGTGCACAACAGCCATGTGCATGCGGAGCACCGCCTGGTGTCCGTGCTGGGCCTGGACGACGTGGTGGTGGTGGAAACCGCCGACGCGGTGCTGGTGGCCGACAAGTCCAAGGTGCAGGACGTCAAGAAGATCGTGGAGCAGCTCAAGGCCCAGGGCCGTTCCGAAGCGTCGGCGCACCGCAAGGTGTATCGCCCCTGGGGGGCCTACGACTCCATCGACAAGGGCGACCGCTACCAAGTCAAGTGCATCACGGTGAATCCGGGCGAGAAGCTGTCGGTGCAGATGCACCATCACCGCGCCGAACACTGGATCGTGGTGTCGGGCACGGCCAAGGTGCAGATCGGCGACAAGGAGATTCTGCTGGGCGAGAACCAGTCCACCTACATCCCGCTGGGCGTGATCCATGCGCTGGAGAACCCGGGCAAGATTCCGCTGGAACTGATCGAGGTGCAGTCGGGCTCGTATCTGGGCGAGGATGACATCGTGCGCTTTTCCGACCGTTACGGCCGGGTAGGTTGAAGACGACGAACGGCGGTCGACTTGGCCCCGTTCGGACAAACCTCGACAGCGGCACGGCAGCGATGCCGGAAGCCAAAAGATCAAGGGCACCCCATATACCGGGTGCCCTTTCTTTTGTTCTTGTGCGTTTCCCCTCTGCCGTACCGCTGCTTTGGCCCGGCGAAGCCGGCCTATTTGAACGCCACCGTCACAGGCTTGGCGCCAGGCAGACCCAGATAGGTCGCAGTCACAGTGAGGCCTGCGCGCGGCGGCAGCAGCGGCGAGAACGAGCCCAGGCTGACCAGATCGCCCGGCTGCAGCGTGATCTCTTCCTTTTGCAGCGCCTGCGCCAGCCAGACCACCGCCTGCAGCGGGTGGCCCAGGATGTCGCTGCCCTTGCCTGCGGGGGCCAGCAGCTCGCCCCGCTCGTTGGTCAGCTGCACGCTCATGCGCCCCAGTGCCTCCAGCAGGGCATAGCGCTCGCCACGCGTCGCAGGGATGCCGATCGGCTCGCCGGCCACGCCCAGGCGGGCGCCGACGTTGATGGCCGCGACGCCCGGGCCGTTGAGCTGCGGGGGCGACTGCACCAGCAGGTCGGGCAGTTCGATGAAGGGAATGATCTGGTCGATGTGGTCGAGCACCTCCATGGGCGTGCGCGCATGGTTGATGGCCGCGCTCTTCACGCGCACCAGCATGTCGGCCTCGTAGAGCGGGCGGGCGCCGAAGGCAGCCTCCACCACCAGCCCGTTGGGCCGCACCATGCCCTCGTAAAGCTTGCCCCACACGGGCTGGTCGGTACTGAAGCGCTTTTGCACGGCCGGATTGGTGAGGCCCGCCTTGTAGCCCACGACCTTGCCCAGCTTCTGGGCCAGCAGCTGGTTGAAGCGGGCCCGGGTGCAGGCGCCATCGGACGCCGACGGTGTCGGGAAGTTGGGCGCGGGCGTGCGGTCCATGTAGTGCTGGGCCAGGTCGGCCACCTGGGCGGGGCTCAGGCATTCCGCCCGGGCTGGCGCGATGCCCACCGCGGCTGTCGCGATGGCGACGGCGGCCCACGCCGTGAGGGTTTGCTTCATGGTCATTGCGCGATCCTGCTTGTAGGGTGGAGGGCCCATCTCATCACAACCCGGGATCGCGCGCACCATGGCTTTCATCAATTACGTCACCCAGATCCAGTTCGAGTTCGGCGCCATCCAGCTGCTGCCGCAGGAATGCCAGCGCGTGGGCATCACCCGTCCGCTGGTGGTGACCGACCCGGGGGTGAAGGCCGCTGGCGTGCTGCAGCAGGCCCTGGATGCGCTCGCCGGCATGGACGATGTGGCGGTGTTCGACCAGACGCCCTCGAACCCCACCGAGGCCGCCGTGCGGGCTGCGGTGGACATCTACCGCGCCCGGCAATGCGACGGGCTGATCGCCGTGGGCGGGGGCTCGGCGATCGACTGCGCCAAGGGCATCGCCATCGCAGCGACGCATGAAGGGCCGCTCAAGACCTACGCGACCATCGAGGGCGGCTCGCCGAAGATCACCGAGCGCGTCGCGCCGATCATCGCCGTGCCCACCACCAGCGGCACGGGCAGCGAGGTGGCGCGCGGCGCCATCATCATCGTGGACGACCACCGCAAGCTGGGCTTCCATTCGTGGCACATCGTGCCGCGCACCGCCCTCTGCGATCCGGGCCTGACGCTGGGCCTGCCGCCGCAGCTGACGGCCGCCACGGGCATGGACGCGATCGCGCACTGCATGGAGACCTTCATGTCGTCCGCCTTCAACCCGCCGGCCGACGGCATCGCGCTGGACGGGCTGGAGCGCGGCTGGGCGCACATCGAGCGCGCCACCCGCGACGGCAGCGACCGGGAGGCGCGGCTGAACATGATGAGCGCCAGCATGCAGGGCGCCATGGCCTTCCAGAAGGGCCTGGGCTGCGTGCATTCGCTCAGCCACAGCCTGGGCGGCGTGAACCCGCGCCTGCACCACGGCACGCTCAATGCCGTGTTCCTGCCTGCGGTGATCCGATTCAATGCCCAGGCCGATGCGGTGCGGCAGAGCCGGCGGCTGGAGCGCATGGCCCATGCCATGGGACTGGCCGGCGCGGGCGACGTGCCCGAGGCCGTGCGTGACATGAGCGCCCGCCTGGGCCTGCCCACGGGCCTGGCGGCCATGGGCGTGACCGAGGATCTGTTCGACGATGTGATCCGCGGCGCACTGGCCGACCACTGCCACAAGACCAATCCGCGCGAGGCGACGGCACAGGATTACCGGGAGATGCTGCGCGCCTCGATGTGAGCCGGTGCGCTGCGGTGGATGTGCGCGGCGTCGAGCCGCGGCGCTCAGAGCGGCTGCACCCGGCCCAGGTCCGGTCGGCGCAGCCATTCGGCCCATTCATCGGCCAGCTGCCGGCTGGCCGACGTGGCGGCGCTCCAGGCGCGCACGCGGGCTGCGGTGTCGGTGCCGTAGTGGGTGAAGTCGTTGCGGTCGGGCAGCTTGGCGCGGGGCAGCGCGGCCACCCAGTCCGGGTGGGGCGAGAGCACGATCATGTTATTGAGCGCAGGCGTGCTGCGGTGCCGCCAGCGCAAGCCCTTGTCCAGCCAGCCGGGCACCACGCGGGGCTGGAAGTGAGGGTAGAGCACCAGCGCGCCGTCGTCCCCGTAGGCGCTGCCGAATTCAGTACCGTTTTGGCCGCCAGCCCTTGATTCAAGAGGGCTATCAGCTATGAATCCAATAGCACCCGATTCCGAGAGCCGCTCGGCGGGACGGCGGTAGCGCAGGTGCAGGTGGTAGTCGGTGATGCCGCCATCCCAATACGCGCCGCGCGGCGCGCCGGGAATGTCATGCACGGCCTGCAGTACGAAGGGGATGGAGCAACTGGCCTGCAGCGCGGGCATGAAGTTCTGCTCCGTCAATGCCACCTGCCGGGTGGAGAAGTCATTCGCATCGAAAGGCAGCGGCGCCGGGCCCGCGCCGGCATCCGCCCCGCCCTGCCCCGACGAGAACACCACGCGCTGCAGCCAGCCGCCCAGCCCGGGCCGATGCAACGCGTTGGTGGCGAAGGCGCCCAGATAGCCCAGGGGCGTGGCCCAGCGGTGCTCGCGCCGCAGCAGATGACGCCCGCGCGCGGTGACGATGTGCAGCCGATAGCGTGGATGCGCCAGCAAGGCCTCGGCCTGCCCGCCGAAGAAGGCACGCAGACTGGAGCCGAAGCGTTCGCTGACGTGCGCCGGCGTGGGCCGGCGCGCGCCCGGCGGCACGTCGTAGGTCTGGTGGATGTAGTCGTGCTCCAGCCGCTCGAAGGCGGCCACCGCGCCCGTGCCCAAGCAGGCCGTGGCCATGCGCCAGGCGCCGATGGAGGCACCCACCAGGTGCACCGGGTGGTTCGCCCCGGCCAGCCATTCGCCGAAGAGAAAGCGGTCCAGCGGCCCCAGGATCAGGCCCTTGGGCCCGCCGGCTGCCGCGGGCACCACGCCCACGTCTTCGGGCCGCAGGCCGCCTTGCGCCCGCAGATGGCGCAATGCGCCAGGGCCGGCATGGATGCAGAGGGCCTTCACCGCGATGCACCTGCCCGCCACGGCTGGCTCATGCTGTGGGGCCCTCGCCATCCACCGCGGAGCGAGGGGACCAGTCGATAGGGTCCTGCTGCAGCACCATGTCGATGTCCAGGCCCAGCGCCACGCCGACTTCGCCGGGAAAGCTCACCGCCAGTTCGCGCTCGTCCAGCCCGGCTTCGGCCGCGCGCGCGCGCCAGGCGGCCAGATGCAGCACGCCGGCCAGGGGTTCGTAAACACCGTTCTCGAACGGCGCGCAGTGGTATTCCATGGCGTCTGTCACCATGAGCGGCAGGTGCCATTGCAGCGCCATGCCGGCGCTGACGTGGGCGTAGCAGTAGCCCATCAGCCGCATCTCCAGCCGCGCGCGGCGCAAATCCAGGGGGGGAGCCAGCGGGTCGAGGGCATGCGCGTGCCCGGGATTGCCCAGATGCAGGACCAGCTCGCCCAGGCCGTGCAGCAGGCCGGCCGTGTAAGCGGCCAAAGGATTCTGATGAACAACGCCCGCCAACGACCGCGCCAGCTTGGCGGTACGCAGGCTGTAGCGCCAGAACTGCGGCAGGTTCATGCCCGGCACCGAGCCTGCGGAGGTGCCCAGCGTCGCCGAGAGGACCAGTTCGCGCACCTGGCGCAGCCCCAGCAGGGCAAGCGCCTCCGGAATGCCCCTGACCAGCCCCTGGGCGCCGGCGGCGGGCGCGTTGGCCTGCTGCAGCAGCCGGGCGGCCAGGGCGGGGTCGCTGCCGAACAGCAGATTCAAGCGGCGCAGATCAGGCTCAGGCGCAGCCAGCTCGCTCATGAGCAGCGCCACGGCCTTGGGCAGGCTGGGCAGTGCGACGGATTGGGCCAGGAGGGCGTTCAGCTCCATGGGACGGCAGGGCGGGCTTCGGGTTCGGTCAAAGTGGCTTCATTATCCAGGCGCGCACGCATTTATGGGCGAACGCTGAGCCGCGCCCAGCCACTCAGCGCCGCCCCTGCTGCAGCTTGGCGAAGGCCGATGCCATGGCCGAGGAGGCAGCCGGCTCATTCTGGCGGCGCGGCGGCTGGGCGTAGCCCCGGCCGGCGCCTTCGAAACGGTTGTCGCGCGGGCCGTCGCGGCGGGCGGGCGCGGCATCCAGCTTCATGGTGAGGCCGATGCGCTTGCGCTCCACATCGACCTCCATCACCTTGACCTTGACGATGTCGCCGGTCTTGACCACCTCGCGCGCATCGTTCACGAACTTGTGGCTCAGCTGGCTGACGTGAACCAGGCCGTCCTGGTGCACGCCCAGGTCGATGAACGCGCCGAACTGGGCCACGTTGCTCACCGTGCCCTCCAGCACCATGCCCTCCTTCAGGTCCTTGATGTCGTCCACGCCGTCGTTGAAGCGGGCCACCTTGAAGTCCGGGCGCGGGTCGCGGCCGGGCTTCTCCAGCTCGCCCAGGATGTCCTTGACGGTGATGACGCCGAACTTCTCGTTGGCGAAGAGTTCGGGCTTGAGGGTCTTGAGCATGTCGGCGCGGCCCATCAGCTCGGCCACCGGCTTGCCGGTCTTTTCCATGATCTGCTCGACCACCGGATAGGTCTCGGGGTGCACGCCCGTCATGTCCAGCGGGTTGTCGCCGCCGCGGATGCGCAGAAAGCCCGCGCTCTGCTCGAAGGTCTTGGCCCCCAGGCCGCTCACCTCCATCAGCTGTCTGCGGCTCTTGAACGCGCCGTTGGCCTCGCGCCAGCGCACCACGGCCTTGGCCACGCTGCCCGACAGGCCCGACACGCGCGAGAGCAGCGGCACGCTGGCCGTGTTCAGGTCCACACCCACCGAGTTCACGCAGTCTTCCACCACCGCACTCAGGGTGCGCGCCAGCTCGCTCTGGTTCACGTCATGCTGGTACTGGCCCACGCCGATGCTCTTGGGGTCGATCTTGACCAGCTCGGCCAGCGGGTCCTGCAGGCGCCGGGCGATGGAGGCCGCGCCGCGCAGGCTCACGTCCACGTCGGGCATCTCCTGGCTGGCGTATTCGCTGGCGGAATAGACGGAGGCGCCGGCCTCGCTCACCACCACCTTTTCGATGCTGCGCTCCACCTTGGCGGCCATCTTGATGAGTTCACCGGCCAGCTTGTCGGTCTCGCGGCTGGCGGTGCCGTTGCCGATGGCGATCAGGTTGACGCCGTGCTTCTCGGCCAGCTTGGCCAGCGTGTGCAGGCTGCCGTCCCAGTCGCGGCGCGGCTCGTGCGGATAGACGGTGGCGGTGTCCACCAGCTTGCCGGTAGCATCGACCACCGCCACCTTCACGCCGGTGCGGATGCCCGGGTCCAGCCCCATCACCACGCGCGGGCCGGCAGGCGCGGCCAGCAGCAGGTCGCGCAGGTTGTCGGCGAAGACCTTGATGGCGACTTTCTCGGCCTCTTCGCGCAGGCGGGCGAAGAGGTCGCGCTCGGTGGAGAGGCTCAGCTTCACGCGCCAGGTCCAGGCCACGCACTTGCGGATCAGGTCGTCGGCCGCGCGGCCCGCGTGGCTCCAGCCCAGGTGCAGGGCGATCTTGCCTTCGGCGATGCTGGGTTTGCCGGGCTCCGGTTCCACGGGCAGCACCAGCTTGGCTTCGAGGATCTCCAGCGCCCGGCCGCGGAACACGGCCAGCGCGCGATGCGAGGGCACGCGGCCGATGGGCTCGTCGTACTCGAAGTAGTCGCGGAACTTGGAGACCTCGGGGTCGTTCTCGTTCTTGCCATCCACCTTTTTGCTGCGCAGGAGGCCCTCGGCCCAGAGCCATTCGCGAAGCGACTGCACCAGCGCGGCGTCTTCGGCCCAGCGCTCGGAGAGGATGTCGCGCACGCCGTCGAGCACGGCCGGCACGGTGGAGAAATCGGCGCCGGGCTTGCCGTCATCCAGCACCTCGGGCGGGCGGGTGAAGGCGGCGGCCTCGGCGGCCGGGTCCAGCGTCGGGTCGGCGAAGAGCTTGTCGGCCAGCGGCTCGATGCCGAATTCGCGGGCGACCTGGCCCTTGGTGCGGCGCTTCTGCTTGAAGGGCAGGTAGAGGTCTTCCAGCTCCTGCTTGGTGGGGGCTGACGCGATGGCCGCGCGCAGGGCGTCCGTCAGCTTGCCCTGCTCGTCGATGGCCTTGAGCACGGCGGCGCGGCGGTCTTCCAGCTCGCGCAGGTAGGAAAGGCGCGCCTCCAGCTCGCGCAGCTGGATGTCGTCCAGCCCGCCCGTCACTTCCTTGCGGTAGCGCGCGATGAAGGGCACGGTGGCGCCGCCGTCCAGCAGCTCCACCGCCGCGCGTACCTGTTGTTCACTGACCCTGATTTCTGCGGCCAACTGCCGAATGATCTGCTGCATGTGCTGCCGATGTCTGAGACGAAAAAGCGAAGCGCGCGAGTTTGCCATAGCGTCTTGCGCCGCCTCTCAGCCGGTGCCGCCTACACCCAGCACGGCCTGTGGCTGACACGGCTACCGATGCCCGCGTGTCACGATCGGCCCACATTCAACTCCTACAGGGAACCGCTCATGAACCGCAAGACACTGTCCGCCCTCGCCGCCGCCCTCGCCCTGATGGGCACAGCCTCCATCGCCACCGCCCAGGTCGGCAAGGCAGCCTCGGAAGCTTCCGACTCCGTCGAACACAAGATGGAACAAAAGCAGGCGGAGAGCGACGCGAAGAAAAGCGGCCCGGTGGGCAAGGCGGTGAACAAGACGAAGGCGAAGTACCACAAGAGCCGCTCGAAGAACTCCGCCGACAAGGCCAAGCAGTCGCTGAAGAACGCTGGCTGACTGACTGAACGAGGCCGAAGCTCGCACCCGGCCCGCCAGGGCCCGCGGTAACGACCGGCGACCGGGCAGCGACAAAAATTCACCCGCCAGGGTCTCCATCACTCGGAGACCCTGGCGGGTGAATTTTTTTGGGTGATACAGGCCTTCACGCCAAGTGGAAGGCGCTGACCAGCGGGCGACGAACGACGCCCGCGCCAACGACGCATTTGCGGGGTCCGTAGCGTGACCGTCAGCCCCGTTACGCTCTTCACTGCCAGGCTGCCGCCTTCGCAGCGCTGGCGGCACGCTGCTGGGTGCCTAGTACCGGCAACCCAATCCCCCGGCGCCGCGAGGCCTGCGCCCGCTCCCTAGAATGGGTGAATCCCCGCCACGGCAGCCGGTGTGCATTGTTTGTTCCGCCCTCGATGACGACGCCCTTTCCCTTCCCCGTCCGCACCGAATGCCCGCCCGGCGCCTGCACGTGCGAGCGGGAAGCGCTGATGCGCCAGCCCGACGGCGACGTGCGCATCCTGCGGCTTACGCGCGAGGAGGAAAAGCGCCTGATCGCGCGGCTGGAGAATCTGGCCGACCTGGCTGACCTGCGCCGCATGGAAGAGCGCCTCTTCCAGCAGCTGGGCGTGCGCCTGACGATCGCCGTCAGCCCCAACGAAGTGCGCACGCTGCGCGGCATCACTATCCTCGTCCACGAACAACCCGGGCTGTGCCGCAAGACGCGGCAGGCCATTCCGGCCGCCATCAAGAAGAGCATGGACCAACGCCCGGCCATCGCCTTCGATCTGCTCGACGAAGGCGGCCTCTTCGGCGGCGCCTGAGGGCGCCCCACGCACCGGCATGCAAGAAGATCTTTTCGGCGGGCCGCCCGCAGCGCCACCGTCACCACCGCCCTCCCCCGCGCCCGCCGGCGAAGAAGCCACCCCGGCCCGCCGCCGCACGGGCGTCCACCCCGCCGCCTGGGACGAGGCCCTGCAGGCCCTGGGCCGGTCGCTGCCGCCCCGGCTGCGGCTGGGCACCTCCTCGTGGAGCTACCCGGGCTGGAAGGGCCTGGTGTGGGAAGGCGAGCATTCCGAAGCCACGCTCTCGAAGAACGGCCTGCCCGTCTATGCCCAGCACCCGCTGCTGCGCACCGTCAGCATCGACCGCAGCTTCTACCGGCCGCTCACGGCCGAGCAATGTGCCCGCTACGCGGCGCAGGTGCCGGGCGATTTCCGCTTCGTCGTGAAGGCGCCCAGCCTGGTCACCGATGCGCTGGTGCGCAGCGAAGACGGGCGCGGCAAGCAGCCCAACAGCGCCTTCCTCAACCCCGAGCTGGCGGCGCAGGAGTTCGTCGAGCCCGCGCTCGAAGGCCTGGGCGGCCGCGCCGGGGCGCTCATCTTTCAATTGAGCCCGCTGCCGCCCGCCATGCTGCAGCGGCTGCCCGAGGTGATCGGGCGGCTGGCCGCCATGCTGCGCGCACAACCGCCGCTGGCCGCCCGGGCGCCCGACGCCGTGCTGGCCGTGGAGGTGCGCGACCCCGAATGGCTGGCGCCGGAAGTGCTGCCGCTGCTGGCCGATGCGCTGCGCGCCGGCGGCGCCACCTACTGCCTGGGCCTGCATGCGCGCATGCCGGCGCTGGCGGACCAGCTGCCGCTCTTGCGCCTGCTCTGGCCCGGCCCGCTGGTCTGCCGCTGGAACCTGCACCCCATCCACGGCATGTACGGCTACGAAGACGCCGAAAAGCTCTATGCGCCCTACGACCGCATCCACCACCCCGAACCGGAACTGCATGCCGAACTGGCGCGCGCCATCGCGGGCGTCACGCAGCGCGGGCAGAACGCCTATGTGACCCTCAGCAACCACGCCGAGGGCTGCGCGCCGCTCACGGCGCGCTCGCTGGCCGAACAGGTCGTGGCCCGCATCGGCTAGCTATTTTTTTCATAGCGCAAGGCCTAGGCACAGTGAGCGCTGCAGGCCCCAAAGACCTGCAATCGCCCGGCTTCAGCGCCGCACCACGCGCAGCGAGCTGCTGATGCCCGAGAGCACGGCGCTCACGGCGGCCACCATCAGGGCCGCCGATTCGCCTCGGCCGTCGTGCCCCGTCCAGACGGCGAAGATGCCGGCCAACAGCACCGCGCCCAGCGTCTGGCCGGTGAGCCGCGCCGTGCCCAGCATGCCGCTGGCCGCGCCGCTGCGGTGCAGGGGCGCGGTGGTCACGATGGTGTGGTTGTTGGGCGACTGGAAGAGTGCGAAGCCCGCGCCGCAGAGCGCCATGCGCCAGGCGATGTCCCAGGCCGCCGCCTGCGCAGGCTGCCAGGCCAGCAGCAGCAGGCCGGCCGCGAACACCGCCATGCCCACGCCGCCCAGCAGGCCGTCGGCGATGCGGCCGATGAGTCGTCCCGCGATGGGCGCCACCAGCACGATGGCCAGCGGCCACACGGTCATCAGCAGCCCAGCCTCCACATGCGAGCGCCCCTGCACTTCGAGGAAGAGAAACGGCAGCGCGAGAAAGGCCAGCATCTGCGCGCAGAAGGCCGCGACCGAGGCGCCCATGGAAAGCGCGAACACCGGAATGCGCAGCAGATCGACCGGAAAGAGCGGTGCCGCCAGCGGCCACTGCCGCCGCAGGTACACCGCTCCCACCGCCAGCCCCGCCGCCAGCAGCAGCCAGCCGGTGGCCGCGCCGCCCGCCTGCGAAGCGGCGGCAGCAGAACCTTCCATGCGCACGCCCAGCCGCTCCACTCCGAGGAAGATGAGCGTGAACATAGCGATGTTGAGGGCCACGTCGAGCAGCGCGATGGGCTGCCCGCTGCCGCCCGGCTTGGCGGGATTGAAGGGCAGCGCCCTCCGTCCCAGCCACAGTGTGAAGATGCCCAGCGGCAGGTTGAGCGCGAAGAGCCACGGCCAGTTGCCGACCGAGAGGATGGCAGCAGCCACCGACGGCCCCGCCATGGTGGCCCCTGCCACCACCAGCGAGTTGAGCGCCACGCCACGCCCCAGCAGTGCGCGCGGATAGATCAGCCGGACCATGGCCCCGTTAACGCTCATGATGCCGGCCGAGCCCGCGCCCTGCAGCACCCGCGCCACGATCAGCGCCTCCAGCGAAGTGGCCAGCATGGCCCCCACCGAGGCCACGGTGAACACCGCCATGCCCACCAGATAGACGCGCCGGTAGCCCAGGCGGTCCCCCAGCGCGGCCAGCGGCAGCAGCAGCACCAGCGCGGCGAGCTGATAGGCGTTGACGATCCAGATGGCGCTGGAGGCATCCGCCTGCAGTTCGCGCGCGATGCCCGGCAGCGCGAGGTTGACGATGCTGATGTCCAGCACCGACAGCGTGAGGCCGAGGATGATGACCAGCATGGCGCGCAACCGCGCCGGCTGCGGCACCCCGTCGGGCGCGGCGCTGTCCGCTGCGTGGGCGCCGCTCACCGCCCGCCCCCGGCCACGCGGTGCGCGCGCCGCCCGCCCAGCGTGAGCCAGGTCAACGCGAAGCCCAGCAGCGCGCCCGAGGCCATGCCCGCCACCATGGGCAGCGGCTTGCCGTTGGCAAACGCGCCCGCCACGCCCATGGCGATGGCCCCTGCCAGCATCTGCAGCGTGCCCAGCAGGGCCGAAGCGGTGCCGGCGATGGCGCCGTGCTCCTCGAGCGCCAGCACCGAGGTGGTCGGGATCACCAGCCCCATGGCCGCGCTGGCCATGAAATACAGCACCAGGAGCACCGCCAGCCGGTCGCCGCCCAGGCCGTAATAGGCCAGCAGCGCCACCATGACGGCCGCTGCCACGGTCACGGCCGCCTTCACCACCCGCACCAGCCCGAAGCGCCGCCCCAGCCGCGCCGTGAACTGGGCCGACGCGAAGAACGCCGCCGCATTGATCGAGAAGGCCAGGCTGTATTGCACCGAGCTGAGGCCGTAGTGGTCGATCAGCACGAAGGGCGAGCCCGCCAGATAGACGAAGAAGCCCGCCATGGAGCAGCCGCCGATCAGCACCAGGCCCAGGTAGTGCATGTCGCGCAGCAGCAGGCCATAGGTGCGCAGCGCGCCCGGCCCTTCGCCGTGGGCGGCGCGCTGGGCCGGCGTGCGCGTTTCCTTCAGCGCCAGGCGCACCAGCACCAGCCCGGCGAGGGCCGCCAGCGCCACCGCCCAGAACACGCCGCGCCAGCCGGCCAGCGCGATCAGCCCGCTGCCGGCCAGCGGCGCCAGCAGGGGCGAGACGCTGAAGACCAGCATCAGCAGCGACATGAGGCGGGCGGCCTCGGTGCCGGTATGCAGGTCGCGCACCACGGCGCGGGGAATCGCCATGCCGGCCGCAGCGCCCAGGCCCTGCAGGAAGCGCAGCGCCACCAGCACGTCGATCTGCGTGGCCAGCGCACAGCCCACGCTGGCCACAGCGAAGAGCGTCAGGCCGAAATAGAGCGGCGGCTTGCGCCCCACCCGGTCCGACACCGGGCCATAAACCAGCTGCCCCACCGCCAGCGCCAGAAAGAACGCCGTCAGGCTCCACTGCACCGCGCCCACCTCGGCCCGCAGGCTGGCGCCGATGTCCGGCAACGCGGGCAGGTACATGTCGATGGCGAACGGGCCGATGGCCGAGAGCAGGCCCAGCACCAGGGCCAGGCCGAGGAAGCGGGGGCCGGCGGCCGGCCGGGCGGCAGGCGAAGAGGAAGACACGGAAGAAGAACTCATCCGGCCGATTGTCACCAAGGCCGGGACGGACCGCCCGCGCAAGGTCTCATAGGAGAACTCCAGCGAACTGCAGCACCAGCATCAACTGTGCTCGCAGCCATCAAACGATAGAAGAGCATGGGCGCAGCGGTAGGCTCCCGGTCACGTCGGCCCGCGGCTGGCCGCCGGGGACGGGGATGTGAATCAACCCCTTTTCGGAGATCGCCTTGACGAATCCGGCAGGCCTTCGCGCGGCGGCCGGAGTATCGTTAGCACATGACCGCATTCGCGCCCCCTTCGCCGCATCGCGCGGCCCTGCCCTCCCCCGTGTTCAGCGGCCTGGCCGCGTTGTTCCTGCTGCTGGCGGCCCTGCCGGCGCAGGCAGCGCCGCCCCACCCGGCCGAGCCGGCGGCATCAGCGCAGGAGGCCGCCGACGATGCCGATGACGACGAAGCGCCTGAGTCTCCTCCCCGCCCGCTGCCGACCATGCACCCCTCGGACGATGGTCTTTACGTGATCGACGATCGAACCCGCCTGGCCTGGCCGCGCTGCGTGGAAGGCATGCAGTGGAACGGCCAGACCTGCACCGGCCAGCCGCGCCGCATGACCTATGCGCAGGCCCAGGCCCTGGTCGCAGAGCGCGGCAAGGCCGAAGGAGTGCGATGGCGCCTGCCGCGTGTGCCGGAGCTGCGCCGGCTGGTCAACCGCAGCCACCAGCCGCCGACGGTGGACCCGGTGCTCTTCCCCGCCACGCCGCGCGAGTTCCACTGGACGGGCACCGCCAGCGTCAATACCGCGCCGGTCAATCCCTATGCGTACAGCAACGTACAGCGCGGCGGCGCCGGTGAAAGCGGCATTCGCGCCCAGCAAGGCTGGGCGGTGGACATGGACAGCGGCGAAGCCCAGGGCAGTGTCGGCAAGGGCGTGCGGCTGCCGGTGCGGCTGGTGAGGCCCAAGCCGTAGCGGGCGCCCAGCCCCGGCCGATCGACTTCAGACGGCCCGCAGCTGAGCCCTGAGCTGCGCGCCCAGTTCGGGCTTGTCGGCAAAGGCGTCCGTGGGGTTGCGGGCCTGCAGCACATCTTCCAGCCGGGTCTGAACGGGGCCCAGGGCCTGCGGATGGCTGTAGATGTAGAACTGGTTGGCCGCTACGGCCGCGAAGACCTTCGCGGCCACATCGGCGGCCGAGACCTTGCCGCTGCTGACGGCGCGGCCGACCATGGCCTGGCCGATCAGCTGGCTCTTGGTGGGCTGGCTGGCCGCCAGCGCGCCGGGGCGGTTGCGTTCGCTGGCGTTGATGCCAGTGGCGACGAAATACGGGCACAGCACGCTGGCGCCGACCTGCTCGGTGACGAGCGACAGATCCTGGTAGAGCGTCTCGGTCAGGCTCACCACCGCATGCTTGCTGACGTTGTAGATGCCCATGTTGGGCGGGTTCAGCAGCCCCGCCATACTGGCGGTGTTGACGATGTGGCCGCGCCAAGCCGGGTCCTTCGCGGCGGCGGCCAGCATCATGGGCGTGAAGAGGCGCACGCCATGCACCACGCCCCAGAGGTTCACGCCCAGCACCCATTCCCAGTCGGCCACGGTGTTCTCCCACACCAGCCCGCCCGCGCCTACGCCGGCGTTGTTGAAGACCAGATGCGGCGCGCCGAAGCGCTGCTGCACGGCGGTGGCCAGCTGCTCCATCTGCTGCGCGTCCGACACGTCCACACGCTGGGCCAGCACCTGGGCGCCGGCCGCCTGCATCTCGGCCGCGGCGGCGTCGAGCGCGTCCTGCTGCACGTCGGCGAGCACCAGGTTCATGCCGCGCTGCGCGCCGATGCGCGCGCACTCCAGCCCGAAGCCGGAACCCGCGCCCGTGATGACGGCGGTCTTGCCGTGGAAGTCTTCGATCATCTTTGTCTCCTGCGTATGGTTTTATGTGAATCGTCGGACGGGGCAGGTGCCGCGCGCGCCGCGCTTCTTCAGGCGGCCGGCTTCAGCGCATAGCCGATGCGCGGGAAGTGAACGTGCACCGTGCCCGCACGCGGATCGGTGCGGCGCAGCGTGTAGCGCGTGCGGGTGGCGGCCACCAGCGTGCCGTGGGTGGGCTCCGGGCCGAAGGTCTCGGCGGTGATCGTCACCGCGGTGCCCAGCGCGATGCCGTGGTCGTCCTGGAAGGCCTCGCGCACCAGCGGCAGCGGCTCTGAGCGGGCCGCCACGGCGATGGCGCTTTCGGCGTCGAACTTCTCCATGCGGCCATGGCCCAGCGCGGCGAGGCGGTCCATCCATTCGATGACGGCTGGAGTGGCGGTGAAGATGTCGGCCATCACCGGCACGCACTGGCGCGTGAACCAGAGCGGGTGGTAGGCGGCGAAGTCGGCCACGCAGGGCTCGGCGCCGAAGAGGAAGTCGTGCTCCTCGGCCATGTGGGCGATGCGGCGCAGGTAGGAGCGATAGGCACCCGTGGCGTCGCCCGCATCCAGCCGGTGCATCCCGCCGCTCATCGCGCGCCGATCGGCCACGAAGGCCTGCTGTGCAGCCTGCGGCAGGTTGGCGAAGAGCACGCCGGCGCCCTTGGGCTGCAGGTTGTAGGCCATGGCGGCCCAAAAGAGCGTGGTGTCGGCCCACTGCGCGAAGACGCGGGCCACGCCCTTCAGGTGCGGCGGATAGAGCGCCGGCTCGGGCTGGGCGTGCTCCAGCACGTCGCAGATCAGGGCCGTGTCGCAATAAACGTCCGCGCCCACCTGCAGAAAAGGCGTGCGGCGGTAGCCCCCCGTGAGCGCGACCACGTCGGGCTTGGGCGCGACGCTGGGCACGATGACGGATTTCCAGGCCAGCTGCTTCATGCCCAGCACGAGGCGGATCTTTTCCGAGAACGGCGACGAGGGGTAGTGATGCAGGATGAGTTCGGTAGTCATCGGGGAGCGCTCCTTTTCCTTTTCTTCTGCCGGGCCCTCAAGCCGGGCCGCAGAGCATCTCGACATGGGGGATGCCGTCTTCCAGGTATTCGGGCGAGACGGCGACGAAGCCCTGCTCGCCGTAGAAGCGCTGCAGGTGGGCCTGCGCGCTGATGCGTACCGACTGCCCCGGCCACGCCACGCGGCAGCGCGCCAGGCCCTCGGCCACCAGCGCCCGGCCGGTGCCGGTGCCGCGCGCCTCGGGCGCCGTGACCACGCGGCCGATGGAGGGCTCGGGATAGTTCACGCCCGGGTCCACCACGCGCAGCGTGGCCAGCAGCGGACCGCCGGGCGCGGCGCGGCCCAGCAGGTGCCAGGACCGCTTGTCCGCGTCGTCAGGGTCTTGATACGGCCCCTGCTCCAGGATGAATACCCGGCAGCGCAGCGCCAGCGCGTCGTGCAGCGCATGCACGCCCAGGTCGTCGAATCGGGCCCAGGTCCAGTGCAGCAGCGGGGGGGGCGGCGCTGCCATGGCTCTTCAGACCAGCTTGACCAGCTGCTTGCCGAAGTTCTTGCCCTTGAGCAGGCCCAGGAAGGCCTCGGGCGCGGCGGCCAGGCCCTCGGCGATGGTCTCGCGCGGGCGCAGCTTGCCGGCGGCGACCAGGCCGCCCAGCTCCTTGAGCGCCTCGGGCCAGATCTCCATGTGCTCGCTCACGATGAAGCCCTCGACCTTCATGCGGTTGATGAGGATCAGCGCGGGGTTCTGCAGGGGCAGCGGCTTGCCATCGTAGCCGGCGATCATGCCGCACACCGCCACGCGGGCGAAGGCGTTGGAGCGCAGCAGCACGGCGTCGAGGATGTAGCCGCCCACGTTCTCGAAGTAGCCGTCGATGCCGTCGGGGCAGGCGTCCTTCAATGCCTTGGACATGGCTTTCAGGTCGCCATGCTCGCGGTGGTCGATGCACACGTCGAAGCCGAGCTCTTCAGTGGCGTAGCGGCACTTTTCAGCCCCGCCGGCAATGCCCACGACGCGGCAGCCGCGCGCCTTGGCCAGGGCGGCGAACGCGCTGCCCACGGCGCCTGTGGCGGCGCTGACCACCACGGTCTCGCCGGCCTTGGGCGCAATGATCTTCACCAGGCCATACCAGGCCGTCACGCCCGGCATGCCCACGGCGCCCAGATAGTGCGAGAGCGGCACATGGGTCGTGTCCACCTTGCGCAGCATGCCGGGCTCGTTGCCGTCCACCACGCCGTATTCCTGCCAGCCCCCCATGCCGACGACCTTGTCGCCCACTGCGTACTTGGGGTGGCGGCTTTCCACCACCTCGCCCACCGTGCCGCCGATCATCACCTCGCCCAGCGGCTGGCTGGCCGCGTAGCTCTTGCTCTCGTTCATGCGCCCGCGCATGTAGGGGTCCAGGCTCAGGTAGTGGTGGCGCACCAGCACCTGGCCGTCGGCCAGAGCCGGCGTGTCGGTGGTGACGAGCTTGAAGTTGCCGGTGGTGGCTTCGCCCTGGGGGCGGTTGTCCAGCAGGATCTGTTGATTGCGTGGCATTACGGTATCTCCTTTGCTACTTTTACGATAGCTGCTCGCGCTCATGAATCAAGCGCTGCAGCACGATTGGATGCACAAGTTGCAAGCCGGTGCAGTGGCCCTCCTGCACGGGCCGGCGGGCGAAGCGGTTCGGCTCAGTCGGTCGGCACGCCAGCGCCTTCGGCCGGCTGCCTGCGCACGTACTTGAAGGTGCCGGTGGCATGGCTGCAGGCCCGGCCCTGGGCGTCGTAGACCGTGCCCTCGACGAAGGCGATGGAGCGCGTGCGGTGCAGCAGCCTTCCCCTGGCCACCAGCGGCCCGACGGCCGGCTGCATGAAGCTGGTCTTCATCTCGATGGTGACCACGCCGAATTCCGGCGATACGCTGCGCGCGGCCGTGGCGAGCGTCACGTCCAGCAGCGTCATCGTGGCGCCGCCGTGCGTGACGGAAAAGGAGTTGAGGTGCTCGGGCGCGGCCTCGTAGCGCAGCTCGGACTCGCCGCCTTCCATGCGGTGCAGGGTGAAACCCAGATGGGTCACGAACGGGATCTCGACACCGAAACCCGCAAAGGCGTTTTCCATGGACATGTGCAGTGGGACAAGAGTGGATGCGTGCGGCGGAGGGCTGGTTGTACCCCAGATCAGCCACCGGTCACCACGCTCACCCCGCCGTCCACCGCCATCCACTGCCCGGTGATGTGCTTGCCCGCATCGCTGGCGTAGAGCAGCGCGATGCCCTTCAGGTCTTCGTCGTCGCCCAGGCGCCGCAGCGGGGCGTGCTCGGCCATCTTCTCCTCGCCCAGCGTCTCGATCAGCACCGAGGCCATCTTGGTCTTGAAAAAGCCCGGGCAGATGGCGTTGACGTTGATGCCGTAGGCCCCCCATTCCGCCGCCAGCGCCCGCGTGAAGTTGATGACCGCGCCCTTGGAGGTGTTGTAGGCGATGGTCTTCATCGCCGTGGGGTTGCCTGCCAGACCGGCAATGGAGGCCACGTTGAGGATGCGCCCCCGATTGCGCGGAATCATGCTGTGCTTGGCGATGGCCTGCGATAGCAGGAAGTAGCCGCGCACGTTGAGGTTCATCACCTTGTCCCAGGCAGCGGTGGGATGGTCTTCGGCCGGCGCACCCCAGCTGGCGCCCGCGTTGTTGACCAGGATGTCCACGTCGCCCATGCGCTGCAGGGTCTCGGCGGCCAGCCGCTGGATATCGGCCTCCTGGCCGCAATCGGCGGCGATCCAGCGCGCGTCGATGCCGGCGGCCTGCAGCGAGGCCGTGGCCTCTTCCAGGTCGGCCGCCTTGCGGGACGTGATCAGCACGCGGGCACCGGCCTCACCCAGCGCATGGGCGATCTGCAGGCCCAGGCCGCGCGATCCGCCGGTGACGAGGGCGGTCTTGCCGGAAAGGTCGAAGAGTTGCTGAACGGTGCGGCTCATGGTGGCGGGTCTCCTTGGAACGTGGCTGAGGTGGTGTCGTCAGATCGGGGGCATTGTGCGGCGCACTGCCCCAGGAAATGTGTCGCGCCGTTGACCCGGCATGGGCGTGAGCCGCGTCGCGTCGTTGGCCCGGTGCGCGGGCGCTCAGAACGGGTTCAGAACGCGTCTTCGGGCAGCGCCGCACAGGTCGTATCGCGCTGGCGAACGACATTCAGCCAGGCGCCGATCTTGGGGAGCTCGTAATGGAAGAAATAGCGCATGGCGCCCATCCTTCCTTCGCTGGAAGCTATCGAAAGCGTAGCATCCGCGCGCAGCGTGGCGAGGGCCAGGTCGAGCCACATCCAGGCCAGCACCGTGTGGCCGAAGGCCTGCATGTAGGGCACGGCGTTGGCCAGCGCATCGGCGGGCTCGCCCGTGGCCCAGGCGGCCTTGGTGGCTGCGCCCACTTCGGCCAGCGCGCCGGCCAGGGCATTGGCATGGGCGGCCAGCGCGGGTTGCTGGATGGCCTGCTGCACCGTGGCGTCGATGCAGCCGGCCAGCAGCATCAGGCCCCGGCCGCCCTCCATCAGCACCTTGCGACCCAGGAGATCCATGGCCTGGATGCCGTGCGTGCCCTCGTGGATCATGTTCAGGCGGTTGTCGCGCCAGTACTGCTCCACCGCAAAGTCGCGCGTGTAGCCGTAGCCGCCGTGGATCTGGATGGCGAGCGAATTGGCCTCCAGGCACCATTCGCTGGGCCAGCTCTTGGCGATGGGCGTGAGCACTTCCAGCAGCAGCCGCGCTTCGTCGGCCGCCTGGGCGCTGCCGGTGTGCTGCTCGTCCACCAGCCGCGCGCAATAGAGATTGAGCGCCAGCGCGCCTTCGCCGTAGCTCTTCTGCGCCAGCAGCATGCGCTTGATGTCGGCGTGCTCGATCAGGCGCACCTGGGGCGCGGCGGCATCCTTGCCGCCCTTACCCAAGGGCCGGCCCTGAGGGCGGTTCTTCGCATAGTCCAGGCTGGCGTAGTAGCCCGCCAGCCCCAGCATGGTGGCCGCCATGCCGATGCCGATGCGCGCCTCGTTCATCATGTGGAACATGCACTTGAGGCCCTCGCCAGGCTGGCCCACCAAATAGCCGATGGCGCCCGCGCCGCCGCGCACCGGGTAGGTGCCCTCGCCGAAGTTGAGCAGCGTGTTGGTCGTGCCGCGCCAGCCCAGCTTGTGGTTGAGGCCGGCGAGCGCCACGTCGTTGCGCTCGCCGGTCAGGCGCCCTGCTTCGTCCACCAGCTGCTTGGGCACGATGAAGAGCGAGATGCCCTTGACGCCCGGCACCAGCTTGCCGTCGGGCCCGGGAATCTTGGCCAGCACCAGATGCACGATGTTCTCGGTCATCTCGTGGTCGCCCGAGCTGATCCACATCTTGTTGCCGGTGAGCCGGTAGCGCGGCCCGAGCGCATCGCCCTCGAAGCCCTCGCCATCGGGCACGGCGCGGGTCGCCACGTCGGAGAGGGACGAGCCCGCCTGGGGCTCCGACAGGCACATGGTGCCGGCCCAGCGGCCGTCGAATTCGTTCTGCGCGAACACCTGCTTTTGTAGCGGCGTGCCGTGCGCCATCAGCAGGTTGGCATTGCCCGACGTAAGCAGGTTGGAGCCGATGCTGACCGAGGCCGCCGCGAAGAAGCTGTTGGCTGCCGCCTCCACCGTATAGGGCAGCTGCATGCCGCCGATGGCGTAGTCCTGCGCGGCGCTCAGCAGGCCCGATTCGGCGTAGGCGCGGCGCGCGGCGTGCGTGGCCTCCGGCAGCACCACGCGCAGCGTGCCGTCGGGCTGGGTGGCGGTGCGCGGCTCTTCGGTATCGACCAGCCGGTTGAAGGGCGCGAACTTCTCGCGCGCGATGCGTTCGCTGGTATCCAGCACGGCATCGAAGGTCTCGCGCGAATGGTCGGAAAAGCGCTCCCGGGCGGTCAGCGCATCGGCCTCAAGCCAGTGGTGGAGCAGGAACTCGAGGGTGGAACGCAGTGAGGTGGTCATGCGGGAAATTATGGAGAGGGGGTGCGGTGCGGCATGTCCGCTGGGTGACGCAAGGCATCGTCCCTTGCCTGAGCCGGCCTATAGTCCGGCAGCGCCGCCGCAAGCCCGACCATCCGCCGGAAACACCCCACGCCATGACCGCCCTGCTCGCCGAACTGCAAGCGCTCGAAGTCGAACTGCACCACCCCGGCCAGCCCTGCAGCCGCGAACGGCTGGAGCAGTTGCTGCACCCCGGTTTCCATGAGGTCGGCCGATCAGGCTGCCCCTATACGCGGGATACGGTGATCCAGTACTTGGCCGGGCTGGTGTCGCCCCCTGCCGTGCTATCCGACGGCTTCGCCGTCACGCTGCTGGAGCCCACGGTGGCGCTGCTCAGCTACCGATCCGCCCGCCGCCGGACCGACGGCGGCCTGGAGCTGCACACGCTGCGCTCGTCGGTCTGGCAGCGGACGGCGCTCGGCTGGCAATTGCGCTACCACCAGGGCACGCCCGCCGCGCAGTCCTGGTGAATGACCCGCGCGCCAACGAAAACGCCCCGCGCGGGCCTGCAGGCCTGGCGGGGCGCCAATAGGAAGGCGTAAGGTCAGACGCTCTGGCGGCTTAAAGCACCTCGAAGATGCCCGCAGCGCCCATGCCGCCGCCGATGCACATCGTGACGCACACGCGCTTGGCGCCGCGCCGCTTGCCTTCGATCAGGGCGTGGCCCGTCAAGCGCTGGCCGCTCACGCCATAGGGGTGGCCCAGGGCGATGGCGCCGCCGTTGACGTTCAGGCGGTCGGCCGGAATGCCGAGCTTGTCGCGGCAGTAGATGACCTGCACGGCGAAGGCCTCGTTCAGTTCCCAGAGATCGATGTCCTGCACCGAGAGGCCCAGTTTCTTGAGCACCTTGGGCACGGCGAAGACGGGGCCGATGCCCATCTCGTCGGGCTCGCAGCCGGCCACGGCAAAGCCCAGGAAGCGGCCCAGGGGCTTGAGGCCATGCTTGCCGGCGTAGGCTTCGCTCACCACCACGCAGGCGCCCGCGCCGTCGCTGAACTGGCTGGCGTTGCCGGCCGAGACCAGGCCGCCCGGCAGGGCGGAACGCAGGCCGCGGATGGCCTCCACCGTCGTGCCTTCGCGCGTGCCTTCGTCCTTGGAGACGGTGACCTGCTTGGTGATGAGGCCCAGCGTCTTGTCGGCGATGCCGGCGGTGACGGTGATGGGCGCGATCTCGGCGTCGAACAGGCCGGCGGCCTGCGCGGCGCAGGCCTTCTGCTGGCTGGCGGCGCCGTATTCGTCCATGGCCTCGCGGCCGATGCCGTAGCGCTTGGCGACCTGCTCGGCCGTCTGCAGCATGTTCCAGTAGATCTCGGGCTTCTGCTTTTCCAGCGCCAGGTCACGGATCATGTGCAGGTTCATTTCCTGCTGCACGCAGGAGATGCTCTCGACACCGCCGGCGACATAGACATCGCCCTCGCCCGCGATGATGCGCTGGGCGGCGGTGGCGATGGTCTGCAGGCCCGAGGAGCAGAAGCGATTGATGGTCATGCCCGAGGTCGTGACGGGCAGGCCGGCCTTGATCGCGATCTGCCGGGCGATGTTGCTGCCGGTGGCGCCTTCGGGCGTGGCGCAGCCCATGAGGACGTCATCGACGTCTGCGCCGTCGATGCCGGCGCGCTGCACGGCATGCTGCACGGCGTGGCCGCCCAGCGTGGCGCCGTGGGTCATGTTGAACGAGCCCTTCCAGCTCTTGGCGAGCGGGGTGCGGGCGGTGGAGACGATCACTGCGGAGGTCATGTGCGGAATTCCTTGTTCTGTCGGCTGGGTGCTGCAAAAGCGCTGCGCTGAGCGGTGCTCAGGCGAAGGCCTTGCCTTCGGCGGCCAGGCGTGAGAGCAGCGGCGCTGGCTCCCACGCGGAAGCGTCGTCCAGCGGGTTCTTCGCGAAGCGCTTCATGGCCTGCTCGACGTTGAAGAGGCCCAGTTCGCTCGCGTAGTGCATGGGGCCGCCGCGGTGGATGGGGAAGCCGTAGCCGGTCAGGTACACCATGTCGATGTCGCCGGCCTTGCTGGCGATGCCCTCGTCCAGGATCTTCGCGCCCTCGTTCACCAGCGAGAACACCAGGCGCTGAACGATCTCCTCGTCGCTGATCTTGCGCGGCGTGATGCCCAGTTCCTTGCGGTGGTCTTCGACCATCTTGTTGACCAGCTCGCTCGGGATGGCGTCGCGCTTGCCGGCCTGGTAGTCATACCAGCCCGCGCCCGTCTTCTGGCCGAAGCGGCCCAGCTCGCAGAGCTTGTCGGCCGTGCGGCTGTACTTCATGTCCGGGCGCTCGACGGCGCGGCGCTTGCGGATCGCCCAGCCGATGTCGTTGCCGGCCAGGTCACCCATGCGGAACGGGCCCATGGCGAAGCCGAACTTCTCGATGGCGCGGTCCACCTGCTGGGGCGTGGCGCCTTCGTCGAGCAGGAAGCCGGCCTGCTGGCTGTAGCGCTCGATCATGCGGTTGCCGATGAAGCCGTCGCACACGCCCGAGACCACGGCCGTCTTCTTGATCTTCTTGGCGATGGCCATCACGGTGGCCAGCACGTCCTTGGCCGTGGCCTTGCCGCGCACCACTTCGAGCAGGCGCATCACGTTGGCGGGGCTGAAGAAGTGCATGCCCACCACGTCCTGCGGGCGCTGGGTGAAGGCGGCGATCAGGTCCACGTCGAGCGTGGAGGTGTTGGAGGCCAGGATGGCGCCGGGCTTGGCCACGGCGTCGAGCTGCTTGAACACGGCTTCCTTGACGCCCATTTCCTCGAACACGGCCTCGATGATGAGGTCCGCGTCCTTCAGGTCGTCGTAGCTCAGCGTGGTTTGGAGCAGGTCCATGCGCTGCTGGTACTTGTCTTCCTTGAGCTTGCCCTTCTTGACCTGGGCTTCGTAGTTCTTCTTGATGGTGGCGATGCCGCGGTCCAGCGCCTCCTGCTTGGTCTCCAGAATCGTGACCGGGATGCCGGCGTTGAGGAAGTTCATGGCGATGCCGCCGCCCATGGTGCCGGCGCCGATCACGCCCACCGTCTTCACGGCGCGCTGGGGCGTGTCGGAGGGCACGTCCGGAATCTTGCTGGCCGCGCGCTCGGAGAAGAAGATGTGGCGCAGCGCCCGCGATTCGGGCGTCCACATCAGGTTGATGAAGATCTCACGCTCATAGGCCATGCCGTCGGCGAACTTGCGCTTGGTGGCGGCTTCGACCGCATCCACGCACTTGGCGGGCGCGGGCAGGTTCTTGGCCATGCCCTTGACCATGTTGCGTGCGAACTGGAAGTAGGCATCGCCTTCGGGGTGCTTGCAGGGCAGATTGCGCACCAGCGGCAGCGGGCGCGCATCGGCCACGCTGCGGGCGAAGGCCAGCGCCTCTTCAGCCAGAGATTCAGTCGAGGCGGCCATCTTGTCGAACAGCTTCTGACCGGGGAAGGAACCAATCAGCTCGCTCTTGACCGGCTCGCCACTCACGATGATGTTGAGCGCCGCTTCCACGCCCAGCACGCGCGGCAGGCGCTGCGTGCCGCCCGCGCCGGGCACGAGGCCCAACTTCACCTCGGGCAACGCCACGTTGCAGCCGGGCGCAGCGATGCGGTAGTGGCAGCCCAGCGCCAGTTCCAGCCCGCCGCCCATGCAGACGGTGTGGACGGCCGCAACCACGGGCTTGGCGGAATTTTCGACCGTGCTGATGACGGACAGCAGGTTGGGCTCCTGCAGCGCCTTGTCGGTGCCGAACTCCTTGATGTCGGCGCCGCCCGAGAAGGCCCCGCCCGCGCCGGTAATGACGACGGCCTTCACGGCCGCATCGGCATTGGCACGTTCGATCCCGTCAGTGATGCCCTTGCGGGTGGCATGGCCCAGGCCGTTGACCGGCGGGTTGTTCAGCGTGATCACGGCGATGTCGCCGTGAACTTCGTAGGCAGCAGTCATGCTCTGTGGTTCCTCGGAAGTGAATAGAAGATGGCAGCAGCGGCACGGGGCCGCCAAATCGAACGATCGTGCTTTTTCATTCTAGGGGCGGCGGATGCAGGTTCCAAGACGGTTCTGTCCCAGACCGGACAGCCGGCGCGGATGCCCCGCCGGAGCACCCGTCGGTGGAGGTTAGACCTCCAGCCACTCCTTGCGCACGCCGGCATCCGCGCGCAGCGCATCGGGCGTGCCGTCGAACACCACGCTGCCGTGGCCCATGACCAGTGCACGGTCGGAAATCGTCATGGCGATGGTGAGCTTCTGCTCGATGAGCAGCACCGATACACCGCGCGCCTTGATGGCCGTGAGGTACTGGGCCACCAGCTCGACGATCTTGGGCGCCAGGCCCTCGGTGGGCTCGTCGATGATGATGAGTTCGGGGTCGCCCATGAGCGTTCGGCAGAGCGTGAGCATCTGCTGCTCGCCGCCCGACATCACGCCCGCCTCGGTGTGCTGGCGCTCCTTCAGCCGCGGGAACATCTCGTACATGTCGTCGAAGCTCCAGCGGCTGCCCCGGCCCTTGCCCTTCTGGCCCAGCAGCAGGTTCTGGTGCACGGTGAGATGGGGAAACACATCGCGGCTCTCGGGCACGTAGCCCAGGCCCAGGTGGGCAATCTCGTAGGCCTTCTTGCCGGTGAGCGGCTGACCCTTCCATTCGAGCGTGCCCTGCCAGTCCACCAGGCCCATGATGGCCTTGGCGGTGGTGGAGCGCCCCGAGCCGTTGCGCCCCAGCAGGGCCACGATCTCGCCGGGCCGCACGTCGAAGGAAACGCCGTGCAGCACATGGCTCTTGCCGTAGTAGGCGTGCAGGTTGTCGATGTGAAGCATGTCTAGTGCCCTCCTTCCTGCTGCGCCGCGATGACCGAGCCCAGATAAGCCTCCTGCACGCGCGCATTGGCGCGCACGGCCTCGGGCTCGTCGAAGGCGATCACCTCGCCATAGACCACCACGGCGATCTTGTCGGCCAGGCCGAAGACTACGCCCATGTCGTGCTCCACGGTCAGCAGGGTGCGGCCCACGGTCACCTCCTTGATGAGGTGGATGAAGCGCGTGGTCTCGCTCTTGCTCATGCCGGCCGTGGGCTCGTCCAGCAGGATCACGCTGGCGCCACCGGCGATGGTGATGCCGATCTCCAGTGCGCGCTGCTCGGCGTAGGTCAGGTTCATGGCCAGCGTGTCGCGCTTGCCGCCCAGCTGGATCATCTGCATGAGCTGTTCGGCCCGCTCGTTGGCGTCGTGCAGGCCCGAGAGGAAGCGCAGGAAGGTGTAGCGGTAGCCCAGGCTCCACAGCACGCCGCAGCGCAGGTTCTCGAACACGCTGAGCTTGGGGAAGATGTTGGTGATCTGGAAGCTGCGCGACAGGCCCAGCCGGTTGATCTCATAGGGCGCCTTGCCGTCGATGCGCTGGCCGTGCAGCAGCACCTCGCCGCTGCTGGGCCCGAAGCGCCCGCTGATGAGATTGAACAGCGTGGACTTGCCCGCGCCGTTGGGCCCGATGATGGCCACGCGCTCGCCCGGCGCAACGGCCAGGTTGGCGCCGCGGATGATCTCGGTCTTGCCGAAGCGCTTGCGCACGTCGCGCAGTTCCAACGCCGGCGTCTGGGTGCTGCCGCAAGCGCCGGCAGCACCGGCCGGGCTCTTCTGTGGGTGCGCATTGCTGCTGCTGAGGTTCAGGTTCATTCAGGCGCCCTCCCCGCGCTGCATGCGATGCTCGATGGCTTCCTGGATGGCTTCCCAGCGGCGCCTGAAGTCCCGGCGCCGCCACTCGAAAAGGCCCACGCCGATGGCGAAGAGCACGGCCGCGCCGATCCAGCTGGCCGGCGCGCGCGCATCCAGCGTCGCGCCCATGAAGGGCAACTGCGGGCCCAGCGCCGCATTGAGCTGCAGGTGATAGGTCATCTCGACCATCGCCGCGAAGCCCAGCACCGCGAGCAGCGCCGTGACTGCCAGCGCCAGATACGAAGGCAGCAGCCCGCGCAGCTTGCCGAAACGCGCCAGGCGCACGTTCATCATGATCAGACTGGCGATGCCGCCGGGCGCATACATCACCATGAAGAGGAAGACCAGGCCCAGGTAGAGCAGCCAGGCCTTCGAGAGCTCCGACAGCAGCACCGAGGCGAACACCAGCAGCACCGCCCCGATGATGGGCCCGAAGAAGAAGGTGGCGCCGCCCAGGAAAGTGAAGAGCAGGTAGCCGCCCGAGCGCATCACGCTCACGCTGTCGGCTGCCGTGACGATCTCGAAGTTGATCGCCGCCAGCCCCCCGCCCACGCCCGCGAAGAAGCCAGCGATGATGAAGGCGAAGTAGCGCACGCGCTGCGTGTTGTAGCCAATGAACTCCACGCGCTCGGGGTTGTCGCGCACCGCGTTCAGCATGCGCCCCAGTGGCGTGCCGGTGAAGGCGAACATCAGCGCGGTGCAGATGAAGCAGTACGCGGCGATCAGGTAATAGACCTGCAGCGCGGGCCCGAAGCTGATGCCGAAGAAGGGCTTGCCGTAGACCCGGTCGGTGGTGATGCCGCCCTCGCCGCCGAAGAAGCCCGGGAACATCAGCGCCATCGACGCCACCAGCTCGCCGATGCCCAGCGTGATCATGGCGAAGGTGGTGCCCGACTTGCGCGTGGTGACGAAGCCCAGCAGCGCGGCGAAGAACAGGCCTGCCAGCCCGCCCACCACCGGGATCAGCACCAGCGGAATGTGCAGCGTGCCCTGCCCCGCCAGGTTCATGGCATGGATGGCGATGAACGAGCCCAGACCGGTATAGACCGCATGGCCGAAGCTCAGCATCCCGCCCTGCCCCAGCAGGATGTTGTAGGAAAGGCAGATGATGATCAGATAGCCGATCTGCGAGAGCATGGTGAGCGCCAGGCTGCTCGTGAACACCCAGGGCGCGGCGATGAGCGCCAGCGCGAAGGCGCCCCAGACGATCATGCGACCCGGGCTGAGCCGTCCTGCGCGATCGCGCCCGGCGGCGGAAGGAGATAGCGGTGCTTGGTTCATGGTTTTCAGTCCTCCCGGGTGCCGAGCAGACCCTTGGGCCGGAAGATCAGCATCAGCACCAGCAGCAGATACGGAAGGATCGGCGCGATCTGCGAGATGGTGAGCTTGAGCACCGGCCAGCCGAAGGTCTGCTCGGTGATCTGCACGCCGAAGCGCGCAAAGGCATGCACCAGCGAATAGTCCAGTGCCACCGCGAAGGTCTGCACCAGCCCGATCAGTAGCGACGCAAGGAAGGCCCCTGCGAGCGAGCCCATGCCGCCCACCACGACCACCACGAAGATGATGGAGCCCACTGACGCGGCCATGGCCGGCTCGGTGATGTAGGTGTTGCCCCCGATCACGCCCGCCAGCCCCGCCAGCGCGCAGCCACCGCCGAACACCAGCATGAACACACGCGGCACGTTGTGGCCCAGCGCCTCGACCATCTCGGGGTGCTTGAGCGCAGCCTGGATCACCAAGCCGATGCGCGTGCGCGTGAGCAGCAGCCAGACAGACAACAGCATCAGCACCGCCACCAGCATGACGAAGGAGCGCGACTTCGGAAACTGCGTGCCGTAGAGCGTGAAGAGCGGCCCCTGCAGCTGGCTGGGCAGCGCATAGGGCACGGTGGAACGGCCCCAGACCAGCTGCACCAGCTCCAGAATGAGATAGGACAGGCCGAACGTCACCAGCAGTTCGGGCACGTGGCCGAACTGGTGGACCCGGCGCAGTGCGAAGCGCTCGAACGCCGCACCCATCGCACCGATCAGCAGTGGCGTGACGAAGAGCGCGGGCCAGAAGCCGATCACGCCCGAGATCGTGTAGGCGAAGTAGGCGCCCAGCATGTAAAAGCTGGTGTGGGCGAAATTGAGCACGCCCATCATGCTGAAGATCAGGGTCAGGCCCGAGCTCAGCATGAACAGCAGCAGCCCGTAGCTGACGCCGTTCAGCAGGGAGATCACGAAAAATTCAAGACTCATCGGAGTGCTTCGCTTCGGCGGGCAGCGGGGACCTGGCGGCGCGGCCAATGAAGCCGGCGCCGGGCGAATCACGCGATGCCTGGGGATGGAAAAAACCCGGGCCCAGCCCGGGCCCGCGAGGGCGCTGGCGGCCGGCGGCTCAGGACGGCCGCTTCATCTGGCACGACGTGGGCGTGCTCGCCACATAGGGCTCGTAGTATTTCACCGGAACGAAGGTGTAGCCGGTGTTTTCGGCATCGTACGGGTACTTGCCGCCGGCTTTCTCCCAACGCGAGACGAAGAGCCCCTGCTGCAACTGGTGGTCGGTCTTGCGCATCTCGACCTCGCCATTGAAGCTGTTGAACTTCATTCCCTCCATCGCCGCAGCCACCTTCACCGGGTCGGTGGACTTGGCCTTGACGAAGCCGGCATCGAGGATGGCGAAGGCGTGATAGACGGCGCCGGTGTACATGTCGTCGTTGAACTTGGCCTTGAAGTCCTTGACGATGCGGCCGATGTCGCCCGGCAGGTTCAGGTGGTTGTACGAGGTCATGTACACCCGCCCCGCCGCTGCCGCGCCCATCGCAGTGGGGCTGCCGGTCACGCCGCCATAGTAGGTGTAGAAGTTGACGTTGTTCAGGCCCGAATCGTTCGCGGCTTTGATCAGCAGGGCCAGGTCCGAGCCCCAGTTGCCGGTGATGACCGTGTCGGCGCCGGACTGCTTGATCTTGGCGATATAGGGCGAGAAATCGCGCACCTGCGCCAGAGGGTGCAGGTCGTCGCCCACGATCTGGATGTCGGGGCGCTTGTTCGCCAGATTCTCCTTGGCGTACTTGGAAACCTGCTGGCCGTGCGAATAGTTCTGGTTGATGAGATAGACCTTCTTGACCTCGGGCTTGTCCTTGATGAAGGTGGTCATGGCTTCCATCTTCATCGACGTGTCGGCATCGAGCCGGAAGTGCCAGTAGCTGCACTTGCTGTTGGTGAGGTCCGGATCCACCGCCGCATAGTTGAGGAACACCACCTCCTTGCCCGGGTTGCGCGCGTTGTATTTTTCCAGCGCGTCGATGATGGCCAACGCCGGGCCGGAGCCATTGCCCTGCACCACGTAGCGCGCGCCCTGGTCCATGGCCGAGCGCAGCGCGCTGGTGGTCTCCTGGGGGCTGAGCTTGTTGTCGATGCCGATGATCTCGAATTTCACGCCCGACGCGTTCTTCTTGTTGAACTCCTCGGCCAGGAACTGGAAGCTCTTGAGCTGGTTGGTACCGACGGCCGCCATCAGGCCCGACAGGGGGTCCAGCCAGGCGATCTTGACGGTGTCGCCTTTTTGGGCGAATGCGCCGCCGGCGCTGGCCAACAGGACCGATGCTGCTACTGCCTTGATAGCGAAACCCATGTCTGTCTCCTGAGGTGTTGTCGATGCGGCCCAGCGTATCGGCTTGCCTCAGGAGACGTTTGAGGGAATGCCCGTAGCCGCTATCGCGCAAGCGACTGCCGGCGGGGTTCGACGCGCCTCAGAGCCCCGGCAGGCGATAGCCCGCCAGCTGCTCGCGCAGCCGGGTCTTGAGCATCTTGCCGGTGGCGCCGATCGGGATCGCCTCTACGAACACCACGTCATCGGGGATCTGCCATTTGGCAGTCTTGCCTTCGTAGAACTTCAGCAGCTCCTCGCGCGTCACATCGGCCCCAGGCTTGCGCACCACGGCCACGATGGGGCGCTCGTCCCACTTCGGGTGGGGCATGCCCACGCAGGCCGCCATGGCCACGCCGGGGTGGGCCATCGCGATGTTCTCGATGTCGATGGAGCTGATCCACTCGCCCCCGGACTTGATCACGTCCTTGCTGCGGTCGGTGATCTGCATGAAGCCGTCCGCATCAATGGTGGCCACGTCGCCGGTCGGGAACCAGCCGATGCCATGCTCGTCGGGCACCAGCGGGTCGCCGCCCTCGCCCTTGAAGTAGCTCGCGACGATCCATGGGCCCTTGACCAGCAGATCGCCGTAGGTCCTGCCGTCCCATGGCAGTTCACGGCCCGCGCCATCGACGATCTTCATGTCCACGCCATAGATGGCGCGGCCCTGCTTGCCTAGCACCTTCATCTGCGCGTCCTTGGGCCAGTCGAGCTGCTTGCGCTTGAGCGTGGTCAGCGTGCCCAGCGGGCTCATCTCGGTCATGCCCCAGGCATGCAGCACGCGAACGCCGTAGTCCTCCTGGAAGGTCTGGATCATGGCCGGTGGGCAGGCCGCTCCGCCGATCACCGTGCGCTGGAGCGTGGAAAAGCGCAGACCGGCCGCCTTGACGTGACCCAGCAGCATCTGCCACACAGTGGGCACGCCCGCGGCAAAGGTGACGCCCTCGGCCTCCATCAACTCGTAGACCGACTTGCCGTCGAGGGCCGGACCCGGAAAAACCAGCTTGCAGCCGGTGAGCGGCGCGGAATACGGGATGCCCCAGGCATTGACGTGGAACATGGGCACGACCGGCAGCACCGCATCGCGTGCCGACAGGCACATCACGTCGGGCAAGGCCGCCGCATAGGCGTGCAGCGTGCTGGAGCGGTGGCTGTAGAGCGCGGCCTTGGGGTTACCCGTGGTGCCGCTCGTGTAGCACATGCCGCAGGCGGCGTTCTCGTCGAAGCGCGGCCAGGCATAGTCGGGCGATGCGCCAGCGATCAGCGCCTCGTAGCTCATCAGGCCAGGAATGCCGCTGCCTTCGGGCAGCCGGTCGGCATCGCACAGCGCCACCCAGTGGCGCACGGTGGGGCAGCGCGCATGCACGGCCTGCACCAGCGGCAGGAAGCTGAGGTCAAAGCACAGCACCTGGTCTTCGGCATGGTTGACGATCCAGGCGATCTGGTCGGGATGCAGCCGCGGGTTGATGGTGTGCAATACGCGTTCGGAGCCGCTTACGCCGTAATACATCTCCAGATGGCGGTAGCCGTTCCAGGCCAGGCTGGCCACACGGTCGCCGGCCTGCAGCGCCAGGCCGTCCAGCGCGTTGGCCAGACGCTTGGCGCGGGCCGACAGGTCGCGGTAGGTGTAGCGATGGATGTCGCCCTCGACGCGGCGCGAGACGATCTCGGCGTCGCCATGATGACGCTCGGCGAACTCGATCAGTGACGACACCAACAGCGGTTGGTTCTGCATCAGGCCCAGCATGTATGTGCTCCTTTATAGGTATGAATTTCCGATGAAAAGCCATCCTATCGCCTGGGGCCCGGCCGCCGGGGCAGGAATATCCCGCGCGTCGTGCCACGGGGCCTGGGGCTGTCACGCAGCGGACAGACGGCGGAGCGCCAGAGCCGCACACCAAGGCCCTTGCGCCACCGGGAGATAGGCCCTGCGAGACAATCGGCGCATGCCCTCCCCACTGCCTTCGGGCGACACATCCGCAAGCGCTGCCCTCGCCTGGCGCAATGGTTTCGCCGCCCTCGGCCCCGCCTTCTTCACCGACCTGCAGCCCACGCCGCTGCCTGCCGCACACGCCATCGCGGTCAGCGCAAGCGCCGCGGCCTGGATGGGCGTTGCGCCCACATGGCTGACTTCAGGCGAGGCGGTGCAGGCCTTCAGCGGCAACGCGGTGCTGCCCGGCATGCAGCCGATGGCATCGGTCTACAGCGGCCATCAGTTCGGCGTCTGGGCCGGACAGCTGGGCGACGGCCGCGCCATCCTTTTGGGCGAAACCCATGGCGGCATCGAAGTGCAGCTCAAGGGCGCCGGCCGCACGCCCTACTCGCGCATGGGCGACGGCCGGGCCGTGCTGCGCTCGTCCATCCGCGAGTTTTTGTGCAGCGAGGCCATGCACGCGCTGGGCGTGCCCACCACGCGCGCGCTCTGCCTTACCGGCTCGCCCGCACCCGTCTATCGCGAAGAGGTCGAAACCGCGGCCGTCGTGACGCGCCTCGCACCCAGCTTCATCCGCTTCGGGCATTTCGAGCACTTCTCTGCCCGCGGGCAAACCGAAGAGCTGCGCCAGCTGGCCGACTACGTCATCGACCGCTATTACCCCGACTGCCGAAGCACCACTGCCTTCGGCGGCAACGCCTATGCGGCGCTGCTGCAAGCGGTAAGCGAACGCACGGCGGCGCTGCTCGCGCACTGGCAGGCCGTGGGCTTCTGCCACGGCGTGATGAACACCGACAACATGAGCATCCTGGGGCTCACCATCGACTACGGCCCGTTCCAGTTCCTCGATGCCTTCGACCCCGGCCACATCTGCAACCACAGCGACAGCCAGGGACGCTACGCCTTCGGCCGGCAGCCCAACGTGGCCTACTGGAACCTCTATTGCCTGGCGCAGGCCCTTATGCCGCTGATCGGCGAGACGGAACACGCCCAGGCCGCGCTGGAATCGTACAAGGACGTTTTCCCGTCTGAATTCATCGCCCGCATGCGATCCAAGCTCGGCTTGGCGCAGCGCGGCGCCGACGAGTCGCAGGCTTCGGACGTCGCGCTGATCGAAGCGCTGCTGCAACTGCTGGCAGCAGGCAAGGTGGACTATCCGATCTTCTGGCGCCGCCTTTCGCATGCGCGCGCGTCGGGCGAGTACGAGCCCGTGCGCGACCTGTTTCTCGACCGTGCCGGCTGGGACGCCTGGCTGCTCACCTATCAGGAGCACGCGGCGCAGACGGACCCTGCGCGGGCGGCTGTTGCAATGCTCCAGGCCAACCCCAAGTTCGTGTTGCGTAACCACCTGGGCGAAGAAGCCATCCGCGCCGCCAAGGCGGGCGACTTTTCCGTGTTGCACACCTTGCAGGCGTTGCTGGAGCGACCCTTCGACGAACACGCAGAACAGGACGCCCATTGGGCCGACTTCCCGCCCGCATGGGCCTCCACCATCGAGATCAGCTGCTCATCATGACCTTCCCCATCGAGAAATCCGGAGCCGAATGGCAGGCTCTGCTGAAAGACAAAGGCGCCGAACCCGCCGCTTACCAGGTCACTCGCCACGCGGCCACCGAACGCCCCTTCACCGGCAAGTACGAGGCCTACTGGGCCGACGGCAGCTACCACTGCATCTGCTGCGGCGCCAAGCTGTTCGACTCGGACACCAAGTTCGACGCGGGCTGTGGCTGGCCCAGCTTTTCGCAGGCCGTGCCCGGCGCCATCAAGGAAGTGGTGGACCGCAGCCATGGCATGGTCCGTACCGAAACCGTGTGCGCCCAGTGCGGGGCGCACCTGGGCCACGTCTTCGAAGACGGCCCGGCCCCCACAGGTTTGCGATACTGCATGAATTCCGCGTCGCTCGACTTCGAGCCGCCGGCACGCTGATAGCCCCGCTCCAACCGTTCAGGGCGGAGAGGCTGCCACGCCGCCGGCCCGCACGCTCCATGCCCCTCGCTTCATGAAACTGCTGATCGACTTCTTCCCCATCATCCTGTTCTTCGTGGCCTTCAAGGTCTGGGGAATCTACGTGGCCACAGGCGTGACCATCGCCGCCACCGTGGCGCAGATCGCCTATCTGCGCGTCAAGCACGGCAAGGTCGAGCCCATGCAATGGGTGAGCCTTGGGGTGATCGTCGTCTTCGGCGGCGCCACGCTGCTCGCGCACAACGACACCTTCATCAAGTGGAAGCCCACGGTGCTCTACTGGCTGATGGCCGCGGCGCTGGTGCTGGGCCAACTCATCTTCCGCAAGAACCTGATCCGCTCCGTGATGGGTGGTCAGATGCAGCTGCCCGAACCGGTGTGGCGCACGCTGCAGTGGACCTGGGCGGGTTTCTTCTCGGTGATGGGCGTCGTCAACCTCTGGGTGGCTTACCGCTTCGACACCGACACCTGGGTCAACTTCAAGCTCTTCGGCGGCATGGGCCTGATGGTCGTCTTCGTCGTGCTGCAGGCACTCTACATCAGCCGCTTCCTCAAGGAAGGCTCTGCCGATGACGCGGTGGCACCAGGAACGAAGGATGTCCAGCCATGAGCGGCAACGACGCGCTTCTTCAATACCCCGTCACCGCCGACGCCATGCAGCGCCGCCTGACGGTAATGCTCACCCCAACCCACCTCGAAGTGCTGGACGAAAGTGCCGACCACGCGGGCCATGTAGGGTCCAATGGCACGGGTTTTGGTACCCACTTCAGGGTACGCATTGCGTCACCGTTCTTTACGGGGCGTACACGGGTGGCCCGTCATCGCCTTGTGTATGATGCGCTGCAGGTTTTTATTGACAACGGCGCCCATGCCATTGCCATAGAAACTCTCTGACCAGCCCCTCGCAGGGCACGCAGCCGCAGGTGCTGCAATCACTTCCTTTTTTTGGAAATCGAATGAAGAAAAAGCTCTTGTCCGGCCTCGTCGCCGCAGCTCTGCTGGGCACGGTGGTTCTGCCGGTCTCCGCGCAAAACATCGCCATCGTGAATGGCAAGGCCGTTCCCAAGGAACGCGCCGAAGCGCTGAAACAGCAAGTGGAACGCTCGGGCCGCCCCATCACTCCTGATATCGAAAGCCAAATCAAGGAAGAAGTGATCGCACGCGAAATCTTCATGCAGGAAGCGCAAAAGCGCGGCCTGGAAGGTTCTGCCGACTACAAGTCCCAAATGGAACTGGCTCGCCAGGCCATTTTGATCCGTGAGCTCTTCGCCGACTACCAGAAGAGCAACCCCGTCACCGACGCCGAAATCAAGGCGGAGTATGACAAGTACGTCGCCGCCAACACCGGCAAGGAATACAAGGCCAGCCACATCCTGGTGGACAAGGAAGATGATGCCAAGGCCATCATCGCCGCCATCAAGAAGGGCGCCAAGTTCTCTGACCTCGCCAAGAAGCAATCCAAGGACCCCGGCTCCGCTGCACGCGGCGGAGACCTGGACTGGGCTAACGCCAGCACCTACGTGCCCGAATTCACCGAAGCCCTGGTCAAGCTGAACAAGGGTCAGATGACGCAAGTGCCGGTCAAGAGCCAGTTCGGCTGGCATGTGATCCGCCTGGACGACGTGCGCGATGCGCAACTGCCCAAGCTGGAGGACGTGAAGCCCCAGATCGCACAGCAACTGCAACAGCAGAAGCTGGCCAAGTTCCAGGAAGACCTGCGCGCCAAGGCCAAGGTCGAGTGATTCCGACGTTCGCGCAGCCCGGCTCGTAGAAGAGCGGCTGGCGCTGAAGAAAAAAAACGGCCATTGGCCGTTTTTTTTCGTCTGTGTGCGGGCCCCGCCAAGGGCTTCGCCGCGGCGCTGCGCCGACACCATGAAAAAAGCCGGGAGGATCTGTACGATCCTCCCGGCTTTCGCTCATCTCCCGCCAGGTGCCTCGGCCTGAGCCGCACCCTTGCAGGCTATGACAGCATGCGCGCTCAGTTCAGAGGCGTCTTCTTGCCGTCCTTGTACACGTACAGCGTGATGGCGGGGTTCTTCAGTTCGCCGTTGGGCTCAAAGGCGATGTTGGCGGTCACGCCCTTGTAGTTGGACTTGGCCAGCTCAGGGGTATAGACCTTTGGATCCCACGAACCTGCACGCTTCATGGCATCGACCAGCAGCATGGTGGCGTCATAGGTGTAGGGGCTGTACACCTGGAACTGGCCGGGGTACTTGGCATCGTACTTGGCCTTCCAGGCCGTGCCGCCAGGCATCTTGGCCAGCGATGCGCCGCCTTCTGCGCAGACCACGTTGGACAGCGTCTTGGCACCCGCCGCCAGCTTGGCGATTTCGGACGTGCAGATGCCGTCGCCGCCGAAATACTTGACGTTGGTCATGCCCAGCTGTTCCATCTGGCGCAGCATGGGGCCGGCCTGGGGATCCATGCCGCCAAAGAAGATGCCGTCGGGGTTCTTGGCCTTGATGGCCGTCAGGATCGCCATGAAGTCAGTGGCCTTGTCAGTCGTGAACTGCTCGTCCACCACCTTGATGCCCTTCTCGGCCGCGACCTTCTTGAACACGGTGGCAACGCCCTGGCCGTAGGCTGTGCGGTCGTCGATGATAGCCACGGACTTGAGCTTCAGCGTGTCAGACGCATAGGCAGCCAGGCCAGCGCCCAGGGCGTTGTCGTTGGCGATGATGCGGAAGGTGGTCTTGTAGCCGGGCTTGGTCAGGTTGGGGTTCGTGGCCGCACCGGTGACGTGAGGGATACCGCAGTCGTTGTAGACCTTGGAAGCGGGGATGGTGGTACCAGAGTTCAGGTGACCCACCACGCCGGCGACCTTGGCGTCGCACAGCTTTTGGGCAGCAGCGGTACCTTGCTTCGGATCGGCTGCATCGTCTTCGGCCTGCAGTTCAAACTTGACCTTCTTGCCGCCGATGCTCACGCCTTGGGCGTTCAGCTCTTCGATCGCCATGCGGGCGCCGTTTTCATTGTCTTTGCCGTAATGCGCTTGCGCACCAGAAACCGGGCCCACGTGGCCGATCTTCACCACTTCTTGGGCGGTGGCCATGCCTGCCACTGCGGCGATCGCTGCGAGGACGGTCAGTTTCAACTTCAATTGCATAGGGATCTCCAATAAAGGTAAACGCTGAGAAATATTGTTGTGTCTCAACGCGGGGAAACATATCGCAATTTACGGGCCAGAACACTAGGGAACACGCGAAACATCGTCGGAATTCACAGGGATAAACCCTGTCAACTCACAACGGAGTCGCGCGGCCGGGTGCCAGTTCATCGGCCACCGCCTCATAAACCGCATGCCGCACCACCGACTCGACCTCCTCCCTCAAGCGCGGCACCAGGGAGCGCGTTTGCTCCTGCACCACGGTGGCGATGGCTTCGCGCAGGCGCTGGTCGAGCACCACATCCACTCGCTGCATGACGCGGTGGACGATGTACTCCTCGATGCCTTCGGGCAAAGCCGAAAGCGGCGGTTGCGGAGTGGGCGCCAAAGGCAAGGCAGAGTGCGCCGGGGGCTTCGCCCCCTCCCCGGGCGCGAGCGGCCCTACAGAGACGGAAGGCGTGGCGACCGTTGGTGGCGGTGAGGCAAACACGGCCGCTGGCAGCACCTCGTTCGCAATGTCGTCGACCTGCACCACCTCGGTGAGCGTGGGCACAAATTTGGGGGGCTGCCCTGCGGGAGTTTGCGGCGCTGCCACGGTCAGCCGCCTTTCAGCACCAGATCGTGGCGAATGATTGCGTAGCCCCGCGATGCGTAATGCCGCCAGCGCTCCCGCGCGGCCTGACGGTCAGCTTCGTCCTGGCTGCTCACGACCTCGATCAGCTTGCCGAAGCGACTGAAGGCCGCCGGCACGTCCGCCCAGAGGTTGAGCAATACGTCGCTGTGCGGCGCGCTCCCCGCATCGGGGACCAGGATCACGGGCGAGACCTTGCACATCTCCTCGTCTGCATCGCCCCGGCAGTGGGCGACGAAGTCGGTAGGCGCCATGGCCCAGAGCATGCGATCGAGCTGTTCGAGCTGATCCTGTGGTCCTGTGACGGCCAGCCGGACGTCTGCGCGGGACACCTTGCGTGCGAACCGGCAAGCGTAGGCCAGCTTGTCAGGCGCATTGAAATGGAACGCGATCTCGGTCATCGCCGCCGCATGGGTTGGGGCATGGACTTGCAGGCGCCTCAAGCGGCCGAGCGCAACGCCTTGGCAGGCGCCGAGGCAGACGTGTTGACCGCTCTGCGACGCGTGGCACCCGCTCGCGCGGTACCTGCTGCAGCACCGCGGGCTACGTCCAGCAGGTAATGCACCAGCAGGCCCACGGGCCGGCCCGTTCCGCCCTTGGCCGCGCCACCCTTCCAGGCCGTGCCGGCGATGTCCAGATGCGCCCAGGGCGTGTCGCCCACGAAGCGCTGCAAGAACTTCGCAGCGGTGATGGAGCCGCCAGCGCGCCCGCCCACGTTGCCCATATCGGCAAAATTACTCTTCAGGCTCTCGGCGTACTCATCGTCCAGCGGCATGCGCCAGCAGGGGTCGAGCGCGGCCTCGCCAGCGGCTTGGAGCTTGGCGGCAAGCGCGTCGTCGCTGGCGAAGAGCCCGCTGCGCAGATTGCCCAGCGCGATCACGCAAGCGCCCGTGAGCGTGGCGATGTCCACCAGAGCCTGGGGCTTGAAGCGGGCCGCGTACGTTAGCGCGTCACACAGCACCAGTCGGCCTTCGGCGTCGGTGTTCAGCACCTCGACAGTGAGGCCGTTCATGGTGGTCACCACGTCGCCGGGCTTGACGGCGCGGCCGTCGGGCATGTTCTCGCAGGCGGGAATCAGTCCCACCACATTGATGGCGGGCTTGAGCTCGGCCAGGGCGCGGAAGGTGCCCAGCACACTGGCCGCGCCACCCATGTCGAACTTCATCTCGTCCATCTCCGCCGCCGGCTTGATGGAGATGCCGCCGGTGTCGAAGGTGATGCCCTTGCCCACCAGCACCACGGGCGGCACGCTCTTGGCGGCGCCGTTGTAATGCAGCTCAATGAAGCGCAACGGTTCTTCTGAACCCCGCGCCACAGCCATGAACGAACGCATGCCCAGACGCGCCACCTCGGCGGGCCCATGCACCTTGCATTGGACATTCGGCGCCTTGGCCAGTGTCTTGGCCGCATGGGCGAGCAGCGTGGGAGTGGCATGGTTGGCCGGCCGGTTGGCCCACTCGCGGGCGAAATCGACACCCGCCGCCACGCCCGTACCTCGGGCGAAGCCTTCACGCACGACTGCCGCATCAGGCACGCCCACGGTCACGCGGCCCAGGGCAGGCGCCTCCGCTTTGGACTTGGTGGCGGTGTACACGTAGCTGCCATCAGCCACGGCCAGCACGGCGGCGCAGACGGCATCCGCATCGCAGTCACCGGCGAACACCAGCGCGGCCCGCTTGATCTGAGGGCCCTTGAGCGCGGACGAGCACGCCAGCAGGGCCTGGCGCACCGCCTTGGCGCTGCCCTCGCCCGCACCGGCCAGCACCAGCCGGCGAGCGGCCACGGCGGGGGCGTTGTAGAGGGACAGACTCTTGCCCGCCTTGGCCTCCAGGTCACCTTGCTTCAAGGCATGCGCCACCAGCGTGGACAGCGCGTCGGACGCGGGCTTGAATCCCTCCGGCACCAGCACGATCAGCAAGTCGCACTTCTCGGCAGCGGCGGTGGATAGCGGCAGGGTCTTCAGATCGAAGTTCATAATCGGCGTTTTCCTTCGAGCCAATGTTATTCGATTCATCCATCCGCAAGGAGCTGGCGCGCAGCTTCGGGGCCACGCTGGTGGTGCTGATCACCGTGGTCATGACGATGATGCTGATCCGCACGCTGGGCCAAGCCGCGCGCGGCAGCGTGAGCCCATCGGACGTGATGCTGGTGATGGGTTTCACCGTGCTGGGGCAGTTGTCCACCATCCTCACCCTGAGCCTTTTCGTGGCCACCGTGAGCACACTTTCGCGCATGTACCGCGACAGCGAGATGGTGATCTGGTTCGCCAGCGGGCGCGGGCTCATGAGCCTGCTCGCGCCGCTGCTGCGCTTCGCCTGGCCGGTGATGCTGGCGGTCGCCGCGCTGGCGCTGGCCATATGGCCCTGGGCCAACCGCCAGGTGGTGGAGCTGCGCACGCAGTACGAGCAGCGCAGCGACATCGATCGCATCGCCCCGGGTGAATTCCAGGAATCGGCCAACGGCACGCGCGTCTTCTTCATCGACAAGGCAACATCCAACGCCGGCGAAGCCAGCAACGTGTTCGTCGCCACGACCGAGAAGGACCGAGAAACGGTCACTTCCGCGCGCAGCGCGCGGCTCGAAATGCGCAAGGGCGAGCGCATGGTCATCCTGAGTGACGGCCAGCGGCTGGAGGCCTCGCTGGACAAGCCCGACATCAAGGTCAGCGACTTCGTCGAGTACGGCATGCGCATCGGCTCCTCGTCGTCCAGCGGCTCAGATGAAGCGGCCGTGAAAACGCAGGACACGCTAACCCTGCTGCGCGACCCTACACCCAACGACCTGGCCGAGCTGGGCTGGCGCCTGGGCCTGGCATTCGCGGCACTCAACTTCGTCGTGCTGGGCCTGGCGATCGCCGTGGTCAACCCGCGCGCTGGCCGCAGCGGCAGCATGATGTTCGCCCTCTTCTCCTTCATCGTCTACTACAACCTCATGACCGTGGGCCAGAGCTGGGTGGCTGCCGGGCGCATGGGCCTGTGGCCCTTCATGCTGATGCTGCACGGCGGAGCGCTGGCCTTCGCGCTGGCGCTGTTGACCTGGCGCCATAACCACTGGTCGCTGCGCACGTTGCTGGGCGCACGGAGCACCGCATGAAGACCATCCGCCGCCTCATCTACCGCGAGGCCATCACCGGCGTCGCCTTCGTCACGCTGGCCTTCCTGGCACTGTTCTTCTTCTTCGACATGGTGGACGAGCTGCGCTGGGTGGGCCGTGCCGGCGAGGCCGGCTACACGCTGTCCTATGCACTGCTCTACGTGGCACTGAGCCTGCCCGCACACCTCTACGAATTGCTCCCGATCACCGTGCTGATCGGCACCATCTTCGTGATGGCGCGGCTGGCGCAGAGCTCCGAATTCACCATCATGCGCACCAGCGGGCTGGGTCCCTGGCGTGCGCTGCGCACGCTGCTGGTGCTGGGCTGCGGCTTCGCCATCCTGACCTTCGCGGTGGGGGACTACCTCGCGCCGCTCAGCGACAAGGCCTCGCAGCTGGTCAAGGCGCGGCGCACCGGGCAGATCAGCTCCGGCGCCACGGGCGCCTGGCTCAAAGAACGGCAGGGCGAGCATTCGATCGCTGTGAATGTGCGCGCGCTCGACACAAACGGCCACATGCGCAACGTGCGGGTGTACGAATTCGACGGGCGGGGCCGCGTCGTGTCCACCCTGCGGGCCGAGCGCGGCGAATTCGCGCCCGACGGCAACGGCTGGGACCTCGAAGGCGTGCACCGAAACATCTTCCATCAGGGGGGCGATGGCACTCAGGGCAGCCGCGCTGCGTACGTGGAGCGCTTCACGGAAGCTCAATACCGCTGGCCCACGCACATCAGCACCGACATGGTGGCTGCCTCCCTGCTCAAGCCCGACAAGATGGCGACGATCGATCTCTTCCAGTACATCCGCCACCTCGAATCGAACGGCCAGTCCGCCCAACGCTACGAGATCGAGTTCTGGCGCAAGGTGTTCTATCCGCTGAGCTGCCTGGTGATGGTCGTGTTGTCACTGCCCTTCGCCTACCTGCACTTCCGCTCGGGCGGCATCGCCACCTACGTGTTCGGCGGCGTGATGGCCGGCATCAGTTTCTTCCTGCTCAACAACGTGTTCGGCTATGCAGGCAACCTGCGCAACTGGTCGCCCTGGCTCACCGCCGCTGCGCCCGGGCTGATCTACACCGTGCTGTCGCTCGGCGCCTTCGGGTGGCTGGTGCTCAGACGATGACCCACCACAACGAATCCATGCCCTCTTCCTTCCACGAACACGACGGTGTCGTGCTGTTCGCCCATGGCTCGCGTGATCCGCTCTGGAGCAAGCCGATGGAGGCTGTTGCCGCGCGCATCGCGGCAGACCGGCCCGACCTGGCCGTGCAGTGCGCGTACCTCGAACTCAGCGAGCCCAACCTGCCCCAGGTGGTACGCGAGATGGCGGCCAGCGGCGTCGGACGCATCACCATCGTGCCCATGTTCCTCGGCACCGGCCGGCATGCGCGCGAGGATCTGCCGGTGCTGGTGCAGGAGCTGCGCACCGAACACCCCGCGCTGCATTTGCATGTGCAGCAGGCGATCGGCGAGGACGAGCGCATGACAGCCCTCATGGCGCAGATCGCCTGTGCCCCTTTCGACAGCGAAGAATAACCACCGCCCTGGGGTCCAACCCTTAGACGATTGCAGCATAATGATGCGACTTTTTAGCCGCAATCAGACATGAACCTGCACCAGTTTCGCTTCGTCCAGGAAGCCGCTCGCCGCAACCTGAACCTGACCGAAGCCGCCAAGGCGCTGCACACCTCCCAGCCCGGCGTTTCCAAGGCCATCATCGAACTGGAAGACGAGCTGGGCGTGGACATCTTTGCGCGCCATGGCAAGCGGCTCAAGCGCATCACCGAGCCTGGCCAGCACGTGCTCAAGAGCATTGAGCTCATCATGCGCGAGGTAGGCAACCTGAAGCGCATTGGCGAGCAGTTCAGCGCACAGGACAGCGGCACGCTGAGCATCGCCACCACCCACACGCAGGCGCGCTACGTGCTGCCGCTGCCGGTGGCCAAGCTGCGCGAGGCCTACCCCAAGGTCAACATCAGCCTGCACCAGGCCACGCCGCACGAGGTGGCGCGCATGGTGATCGACGAGGTGGCCGAGATCGGCATGGCGACCGAATCGCTCGCCGACTATCCGGACCTGGTCACCCTGCCCTGCTACGAATGGCAGCACGTGCTGGTCATGCCCTCGGCGCACCCACTGGCGCAGAAGGAACGCATCGGCCTGGACGACATCGCGCACGAATCGCTGGTGACCTACCACCCTTCCTTCACCGGCCGCGGCAAGATCGACCAGGCCTTCGCCGCGCGCAAGCTGCAGCCGCGCATCGTGCTGGAGGCCATCGACTCCGACGTCATCAAGACCTATGTGCGCCTGGGCCTGGGCGTAGGCATCGTGGCCGAGATGGCCATGCGCGACGACCCGCTCAGCGACCTGGTGGTGCGCCCACTGGGCCACCTCTTCGGCCAAAGCGTGGCGCGCGTAGCCTTCAAGCGCGGCGCCTACTTGCGCAACTTCGTCTTCAAGTTCGCCGAACTGCTGAGCGACCGGCTGAACCGCGAACTCATCTCTCGCGCAATGACCGGGCACGTCAACGACTACGAGCTCTGACGCCTCTCGCGCAGCATTGATCGCCCCCCGCTCCATCGCCTTTCGCCGCATGAACTCCGCCGCACCGCTTTCAACCCGCACGCCCGCCGTCCCTAGCAAGCTGCCCCAGGTAGGCACCACCATCTTCACCGTGATGTCAGCGCTTGCGGCCGAACATGGCGCGGTGAACCTGGGCCAGGGCTTTCCAGATTTCGCCTGCGACCCGGCGCTGGTCGATGCCGTGACCCGTGCCATGCAGGCCGGCCACAACCAGTACCCGCCCATGCCTGGCGTGCCGGCGCTGCGGCAGGCCGTGGCGCGCAAGATCGAGGCGCTGCACGGCCGCGCCTACGACGCGAACACCGAGATCACCATCACCGCCGGCGCCACGCAGGCCATCCTCACGGCCATCCTCGCCACGGTGCGGCCGGGCGACGAGGTGATCGTGCTGGAGCCCTGCTACGACAGCTACGTGCCCAACATCGAACTGGCCGGCGGCACCGTGGTGCGCGTACCGCTGGTGCCCGGCAGCTTCCGGCCGGACTTCGCGGCCATCGGCGCGGCCATCACGCCGCGCACGCGCGCGATCATCGTCAACACGCCGCACAACCCCAGCGCCACCGTGTGGACGGAGCAGGACATGCTGGCGCTGCAGGAGTTGCTGGCGCCCACCGACGTGCTGCTCATCAGCGACGAGGTCTATGAGCACATGGTGTTCGACGGTGCCGAGCACCAGAGCGCGGCACGCTTTCCGGGCCTGGCGGCGCGCGCCTTCATCGTCTCCAGCTTTGGCAAGACCTTCCATGTGACGGGCTGGAAAGTCGGCACGGTGGCCGCACCCGCGCCGCTCACAGCGGAGTTCCGCAAGGTGCACCAGTTCAACGTGTTCACCGTCAACACGCCCATGCAGCACGGCCTCGCAGCCTATCTGGATGACCCCGCGCCCTACCTGCAGCTGCCGGCCTTCTACCAGGCCAAGCGCGACCTGTTCCGCCAGGGACTGGAGGGCTCGCGCCTGAAGCTGCTGCCCAGCACGGGCAGCTACTTCCAGTGCGTGGACATCTCGGCCGTGAGCGACCTGGGAGAGGCCGACTTCTGCCAGTGGCTCACCCGCGAGATCGGCGTGGCGGCGATCCCGCTCTCGGCCTTCTACGGCGACGGCTTCGACCAGCGCGTGGTGCGCTTTTGCTTCGCCAAGCAGGACGCGACGCTGCGCGAGGCGATCGCGCGGCTCAAGAAGCTCTGAACCGCGCGTTCGGGTTCAGAGCAGCACGATGTCGTACTGCTCCTGCGCCATGGCGCTTTCGGACTGCAGCGAGATCGGCTTGCCGATGAAGTCCGAGAGGCCAGCCAGATGCTGGCTTTCCTCGTCGAGGAACAGCTCCACCACGCGCGGCGAGGCGACCACGCGGAACTCGCGCGGGTTGAACTGGCGCGCCTCGCGCAATATCTCGCGCAGCACGTCGTAGCAGACGCTGCGCGCCGTCTTCACCTGGCCCTTGCCCTGGCAGTGGGCGCAGGGTTCGCAGAGCATGTGGGCCAGCGATTCGCGTGTGCGCTTGCGCGTCATCTCCACCAGGCCCAGCTGCGAGAAGCCGCCCGCCGTGGTCTTCACCCGGTCGCGCCCCAGCTGCTTGCGGAACTCGGCCAGCACGGCGGTCTGGTGGTCTTCGCGCACCATGTCGATGAAGTCCACGATGATGATCCCGCCCAGGTTGCGCAGCCGCAGCTGGCGGGCGATGGCGCCGGCCGCCTCCAGGTTGGTGCGGAAGATGGTGTCGTCGAAATTGCGGGCGCCCACGTAGCCGCCGGTGTTCACGTCCACCGTGGTCAGCGCCTCGGTCTGGTCCACGATGAGGTAGCCGCCCGATTTCAGATCGACCCGACGGCCCAGGGCCCGGGCGATCTCTTCGTCGATGGCGTAGAGGTCGAAGATCGGCCGCTCGCCCTTGTAGAGCTGCAGCTTGGGCACGGCCGCCGGCATGAATTCGGTGCCGAAGGCATGCAGCTGCGCGAACTGCTCGCGCGAATCGATGCGGATGCTCGTCGTCTCCTCGCCCACCAAATCGCGCAGCACGCGCTGCAGCAGGCTCAGGTCCTGGTGCAGCAGCGAGCCGGCCGGCAGGCGCAGCCCGGCCTGCTTGATGCGCGCCCAGGTCTTGCGCAGGTAGGCGATGTCTTCAGCCAGTTCGGCATCGGACGAATCCTCGCCGTTGGTGCGCAGGATGAAGCCGCCGCCGCCACCCGTGGCCTTGTCGCCCACCAGCGCCTGCAGCCGCGCGCGCAGCGCGTCGCGCTCGGCCACCGGAATCTTCTGCGAGACGCCGATGTGGTCGTCCTGCGGCAGGAAGACCAGCAGCCGTCCCGCGATGCTGATCTGCGTGGACAGACGCGCGCCCTTGGTGCCGATGGGGTCCTTGATGACCTGCACCATGATGGACTGGCCCTCGAACACCTGCTTTTCGATGGGCACGGGCGGCTCGCCCTTGCGCGCGAACATGGGCGCCTCGCCGCCCTCCTGGCGGTGCCAGACGTCGGCCACGTGCAGGAAGGCCGCACGGTCCAGGCCGATGTCGATGAAGGCCGACTGCATGCCCGGCAGCACCCGCGAGACCTTGCCCAGATAGACGTTGCCCACCAGCCCGCGCTCCAGCGTGCGCTCCACGTGCAACTCCTGCACGGCGCCGTGCTCCACGACGGCCACGCGGGTTTCCTGGGGCGACCAGTTGATGAGGATGTCTTGTTGCATGGTGTGGGCGATAGGGATAGGAGAAAGGCTCGCTCAGAGAGCGAAGCCCGCCTGGCGCAGCAGCTGCGCCGTCTCGAACATGGGCAAGCCCATGATGCCCGAATAGCTGCCCGCAAGATGTTCCACATGCGCTGCGGCCCGGCCCTGGATGCCGTAGGCGCCGGCCTTGCCCATGGGCTCGCCGGTGGCGACGTAGGCATCGATCTGCGCGGCCGTCATCGGCGCGAAGCGCACCTGCGAGACCGAGAGCGCCGCCCGCCGTGGCCCGATGGCGGCCTGCAGCGCCACCGCCGTCAGCACGCGGTGCTCACGCCCGGCCAGGCGCGCCAGCATGCGGGCGGCGTCCTGCTCGTCGTCCGGCTTGCCGAGGATGTCTGAACCCAGCGCCACCGTGGTGTCGGAGCACAGGATGGGCGCATCGGGCAGGCCACGGCGCGCGCGCCGGGCGATGGCGGCATCGAGCTTCAGGCCGGTCACGCGCTGCACGTAGGCATCAGGCGATTCGCCGGGCAGCACGGCCTCGATGGCTTCGGCGTCTTCGGGCTCATCGCCGGGCGCGTTGGGCAGCAGCAGTTCATGGCGCACGCCCAGCTGCTCCAGCAGTTGGCGGCGGCGCGGGCTTTGCGAGGCGAGGTAGATGAAGTCGGCCATAGGGTTTGAATCGGGAATTCGGCAAGAAAAGTGCCCTCAGCGCTTGATATGCCTCCGCAGGAAGCTATCAAAAGATGAGCACAAAGATCGGACGGCGGCTGCGACGCGCGGCAGCTCGCGCGCCCTCACTCCCGATGGTACGGGTGACCGGCGTTGACGGACCATGCCCGGTAGAGCTGCTCGATCAGCAGCACCCGCACCATGGCGTGCGGCAGGGTCAGGTCGGAAAGACGGATGCGCTCGTGCGCCGACTGCCGGAAGGCCGGCTCCAGGCCGTCGGGACCACCGATGACCAGAGCCACGTCATCGCCGCCCATCTGCCAATCCTTCAGGCGCTGGGCCAGGGCTTTGGTGGTCAGGTTGGTGCCGCGCTCGTCGAGCACGACGATACGCGTGCCGCGCGGAATGGCGGCCTCGATGCGCTCGCGCTCGGCGGCGTAGAGGGTTTCCAGCGTCTTGGAGCCGCGCGGCTCGGTCTTGACGGCCTTGAGCTCGACTTTCAGCTCGGGCGGAAAGCGCTTGGCGTAATCGTCATAGGCCGTCTGTGCCCAGTCGGGTACACGCTGGCCCACGGCCACGATCAGGAGCTTCATCGGCGGGCAGGTGGATGGGTCACGGGAAAGGGGAAACGCACGGGGCGCCGCTGTTCAGGCGCCCCGCGATGGCCCTGGAGGGCCTCAGACGGCCTTCTTGCGGGCCGGAGCCTTCTTGGCTGCCGCAACGGCCGGGCGTGCCGAGGTCCTCGCGCCAGACTTCGGGGCAGCCTTGGCAGCAGTCTTCTTCACGGCGGGCTTGACCACCACGGTCTTGACCGTCTTCACAGACTTGGCGGCCGGTGCCTTTGCAGCAGTCGTCTTGGCCGCAGTGGCCTTCGATGCCGGCTTGGCAGCGGTCGTCTTGACCGGGGCGCGGGACGCAGTTGCCGCGGCCTTCTTCGCAGGCGCCTTCTTGGCTTCGGCCGGCGCAGCAGCGGCGGGCTTGGCCTTGGAAACGCCGGGCTTGCGTGCCGGCTGGGCCGGGGCGGCGGCAGCGGCCTTCTTGCGGGCCGGCTTCTTCTTGGCCGAAGCGTCTTCGCTGGCGACCGCGGCGGCAGGCTTGGGCGCGCCCAGCTTCAGGCGCACGGGCTTATCGCCCCAGATCTCCTCGAGCCGGTAGTACTGGCGGATGGCGGGCTGCATGATGTGCGCCACGGCGGCGCCGCAGTCCACGATGATCCACTCGCCGTTGTCCTCGCCCTCGGTGCGGGGCTTGGGAAAGCCCGCTTCGCGCACCGCGTCGCGCACGCTGGAGGCCAGCGCCTTGGTCTGGCGGTTGGACGTGCCCGAGGCCACGATGACCCGCTCGAACAGCGGGGACAGGTGCTCGGTGTTGAACACCTGCACGTCTTGCGCCTTGACGTCTTCCAGCCCGTCCACGATGGCGCGCTGGAGCTTGGTCACGTCTTTCTTGGCGGCGGATTCCGATTTGCTGGAGGTGGTCATCAGGCTGTGTTCAGTGAGGAGGAAATAGGTTTATAGCGGGCTGGCGAAGCGCCGGCCAGTAGGACCGATCCCTCCACCTTCCGGCATGCAGGCGCCGGATCGGATGCTTTTCAGGCACTTGGCGCAATGGCTTCAAGCGCTGGCAGCTATCAAAATTATAGTTGATCGCCTTCGGAGGCACCCAGCCAGTCGCGGCGCTGCAGGAAGCGTGCCGTCAGTTCGGCCTCGGGCGAGCCCGGTGGATCCTGCCGCTGGTAAGCCCAGCCGGCCAGCGGCGGCATCGACAGCAGGATGGATTCGGTGCGCCCGCCCGACTGCAGGCCGAAGTGCGTGCCCCGGTCCCAGACCAGGTTGAATTCGACGTAGCGCCCGCGGCGGTAGAGCTGGAATGCGCGCTCGCGCTCGCCGTAGGGCATGGATTGGCGGCGCTCCACGATGGGCAGGTAGGCGCCCAGGAAGGCATCGCCCACCGACTGCATCATGGCCAGGCTCTGCTCGAAGCCCAGCTCGGAGAAGTCGTCGAAAAAGATGCCGCCCACCCCGCGCTGCTCGCCCCGGTGCTTGAGGAAGAAGTACTCGTCGCACCACTGCTTGAAGCGGGGGTATTTGTCGTCGCCGAAAGGCGCCAGCGCCTGCTGGCAGCTGCGGTGGAAATGCACGGCGTCTTCGTCGAAGCCGTAGAAGGGCGTCAGGTCCATGCCGCCGCCGAACCAGCACACGGGCTCGGCCCCCGGATGGCCGGCCGCGATCATGCGCACGTTCATGTGGACGGTGGGCAGGTAGGGGTTGCGCGGGTGGAACACCAGCGACACGCCCATGGCCTCGAACGGCGCGCCGGCCAGTTCCGGCCGGTGGGCCGTGGCCGAAGGCGGCAGGCGCGGCCCGCGCACGTGCGAGAAGCCGCAGCCGGCGCGCTCGAACACGCGCCCGCTTTCCAGGATCTGGGTGATGCCGTCGCCCTGGAGCGTTTCGCCCGCTGGTTTGCTCCACGCGTCGGCGAGAAACCGCGCCCCGCCCTGCTCCGCCGGGCCTTCGACCTGTTCCAGTGCATCGGTGATGCGGGCTTGCAGGCCGACCAGGTAGCCGCGCACCCGGGCGGCCACGCCACCGGGGTGCAAAGGCTGCTGCGAGGGCTGCGACTGCAAAGGCGCGCCGGCTTCCATCAGCTCTTGATGGCGCGGTGGCCGATGTCGCGGCGGTACTGGGCGCCGTCGAAGTGGATGCCGCGCGCCACGTCATAGACGCGCTGCTGCGCCTGCTTGACGCTGTCAGCCAGTGCCGTCACGCACAGCACACGGCCACCCGTGGTGTGGGGAACGCCATCCTTGAGGGCCGTTCCGGCATGGAACACCATGGCGTCGTCGGCATCGGCCGGCAGGCCGTTGATCGCGTCGCCCTTGCGCGGATCTTCGGGGTAGCCGTGCGCGGCCATCACCACGCCCAGCGCGGGGCGGCGGTCCCACTGCATCTCGACCTGGTCGAGCTTGCCGTCGATCGCAGCGCCCAGCACGTCCACCAGATCGCTCTTGAGGCGCATCAGGATGGGCTGGGTCTCGGGGTCGCCCATGCGGCAGTTGAATTCCAGCGTCTTGGGGTGGCCGCCCGCATCGATCATCAGGCCGGCGTAGAGGAAGCCGGTGTAGGGAATGCCGTCCTTTTCCATGCCACGGATGGTGGGCAGGATGATCTCGCGCATGGCGCGGGCGTGGACGTCGGCCGTAACCACGGGCGCGGGCGAATACGCGCCCATGCCGCCGGTGTTCGGGCCCTGGTCGCCGTCCTTGAGGCGCTTGTGATCCTGGCTGGTGGCGAGGGCCGCCACGTTCTTGCCGTCGCACAGCACGATGAAGGAGGCTTCCTCGCCTTCGAGGAACTGCTCGATCACCACGCGGGCGCCGCCGTCGTTGTGGCTCACGCCGTACTTGTTGTCCACCAGCATGAAGTCCACCGCGTCGTGGGCTTCCTGCAGCGTCATCGCCACGACCACGCCCTTGCCGGCGGCCAGGCCGTCGGCCTTGACGACGATGGGCGCGCCCAGGCGGTCCACGTAGGCGTGGGCTGCTGCCGGGTCGGTGAAGGCTTCGTATTCGGCCGTGGGGATGCCGTGGCGCTTCATGAAGGCCTTGGAGAAGGCCTTGGAGCTTTCGAGCTGCGCGGCGGCCTTGGTAGGTCCGAAGATGCGCAGGCCGTGCGCGCGGAACTCGTCCACCACGCCGGCGGCCAGAGGCGCCTCGGGGCCGACAACGGCCAGGGCGACCTTTTGCTCCTGCGCCCACGCGCGCAGCTCGCGCACGTCGGTAATGGGCAGGTTCTGCAGCTTGGGATTCATGGCCGTGCCGCCGTTGCCGGGGGCCACGTAGACCTTGCTGACCTTGGGCGACTGGCTGATCTTCCAGGCCATTGCGTGTTCACGGCCGCCGCCACCAATCACGAGAATTTTCATAAGGCTGCGTTGTGATAGACCTCTTGCACGTCGTCCAGGTCTTCCAGGACGTCGAGCAGTTTCTGCATGCGGGTGGCGTCGTCGCCCTCCAGCTCGATGGTGTTTTCTGCGCGCATGGTGACTTCAGCGATCTCGGGCTGGAAGCCGGCCGCCTCCAGGGCGTTCTTCACCGCCTCGAAGTCTGCGAAGGCCGTCAGCACCTCGATGGCGCCGTCGTCGCCCGTCACCACGTCTTCGGCGCCGGCTTCCAGCGCCGCTTCCATGACGCGGTCTTCATCGGTGCCGGGGGCGAAGATGAGCTGGCCGCAGTGCTTGAACTGGAAGGCCACCGAGCCTTCGGTGCCCATGTTGCCGCCGTGCTTGCTGAAAGCGTGGCGCACTTCTGCAACGGTGCGCACGCGGTTGTCGGTCATGGTGTCCACGATGATGGCCGCGCCGCCGATGCCGTAGCCTTCATAGCGGATCTCTTCGTAGTTCACACCCTCGGCATTGCCGGTGGCTTTGTCGATGTTGTATTTGATGCGGTCGGCCGGCATGTTGGCGGCCTTGGCCTTCTCGATCGCCAGACGCAAGCGCGGGTTGGCCGACACGTCGCCGCCACCGGCACGGGCCGCCACCGTGATTTCACGGATGATCCGGGTCCAGATCTTGCCGCGCTTCTCGTCCTGCCGCCCCTTGCGGTGCTGGATGTTCGCCCATTTACTATGTCCTGCCACGGTTGTCCTTTTTTGCTTTTCGTGCTGTATTAACCTTCAGTCCGCGATTTTACTTTTGACTGTCCCTCCATCATGGCCGAACCCATCCTGATCGCCCGCACGGGCACCGCCGAATGCCACCTGCTGCCCTCGCTGGCCAACCGCCACGGGCTCATCACGGGCGCCACCGGCACCGGCAAGACGGTGACGCTGCAGTCGCTGGCCGAAGGCTTCTCGCGCATCGGCGTGCCCGTCTTCATGGCCGACGTGAAGGGCGACCTCACCGGCATCAGCCAGACAGGCCGCATCAGCGAGAAGCTGGCCGCGACCCTGACCGAGCGCGGCCTGCCGCTCCCCGAGCCGGTGGCCTGCCCCACCACGCTCTGGGACGTGTTCGGGGAGCAGGGCCACCCGGTTCGCGCCACGGTGTCCGACATGGGCCCGCTGCTGCTGGGCCGCATGCTGAATCTGAACGAGACGCAGCTGGGCGTTCTCAACCTGGTGTTCAAGATCGCCGACGACCAGCAGTTGCTGCTGCTGGACCTGAAGGATCTGCGCGCCATGCTCACCTACGTGGGGGAGAACGCCAAGGACTTCACCACGACCTACGGCAACATCGGCGCCGCCAGTGTGGGCGCCATCCAGCGCGGGCTGCTGCAGATCGAGACGCAGGGCGGCGACAAATTCTTCGGCGAGCCCATGCTGAACATCAGCGACTTCATGCAGACCGTCGATGGCCGGGGCGTGGTGAACATCCTCGCGGCCGACAAGCTCATGAATTCGCCGCGGCTCTACGCGACCTTCCTGCTGTGGATGCTCTCGGAACTGTTCGAGACGCTGCCCGAGATCGGCGACCCCGAGCAGCCGAAGCTGGTCTTCTTCTTCGATGAGGCCCACCTGCTCTTCAACGAGGCGCCCAAAGTGCTCGTCGAACGCATCGAACTCGTGGTGCGGCTGGTACGTTCCAAGGGCGTGGGCGTGTACTTCGTCACCCAGAATCCGCTGGACATTCCCGACAGCGTGCTGGCGCAACTGGGCAACCGCGTGCAGCACGCGCTGCGCGCCTTCACCCCGCGCGACCAGAAGGCCGTCAAGGCCACAGCCACCACCATGCGCCCCAAGCCGGGGCTGGACATCGAAGCCGCCATCACCGAACTGGCTGTGGGCGAGGCGCTGGTGAGCCTGTTGGACGCCAAGGGACGCCCCAACGTGACAGAGCGTGCGTTCGTGATGCCGCCGGGCAGCCAGATCGGCCCGATCACGCCCCAGCAACGGCAGGCGCTGCTGGCCCAGTCGCTGGTGGCGGGCGTCTATGAGCAAGCAGTGGATCGTGATTCGGCGTACGAGAAGCTGCGCGGCCGGGCAGAACAGGCCCCCGGTGGCGCGCCGGCGAACGGCGGCACCGCTGCTGGCGATGGAGGCGGACTCATGGGCGGACTCAACGACGTGCTGTTCGGCACCACCGGCCCGCGCGGGGGCAAGCACGACGGGCTGGTGCAGACCATGGCCCGATCGGCTGTGCGCACCATGGGCACTTCGCTGGGCAAGGAAATCCTGCGAGGCGTGCTGGGCACCCTGTTCGGTGGCAAGCGGCGCTGAATGGCCGTCAGGAGGCCTCAGAGAACAGGGGCGTCCCGCGAGAGGACGCGCTGATCGCCCTGCACGACAAGCAGCGCAGCGGCTCCAGGGTCTGCGCACGCAGAGTCGAACCGATCCGCGCCATTCCCGAGGTCAGAGGCTTCCAGTCGTTCGGCAAGGCCATGCGCGCATGGGTCAGCCGCACAGGCATCGCGCGCATCCGTGCGCAGCCACCCTTGTGTGACTGAGTCGTCTGCCCCACGGTGACACACCCTCTAACGCTCGAATCCGCAGACTGCTGGATGGGTACTGGCTTCTTGACGCCAGGCATCGAATCTGCCCTGGAGCACCCGTCGCGCGATGGCGGGCTGGGTGGCGGCGGCCGTGCGGGTGCGCTTGCGGGTGCGGTTGCGGGCGCGCTCACCTCTTAATTCGGCCGGCCCATCGGCCGCGCAAAGGGGGCCAGCCAGTGCCGGCCGCCCGGATGGCGCAGCGCATCGCGCAGGCTTAGGTCGATGGCGACCGAGATCCGCGCCGGGGCCGAAGTGACCCAGCAGGGCCGGCAGGAGATCCCGCAAGGCCGCGTGGACCTGCCCGTGCGCCCCACGACCCGGCCGCGTTGCTGTAAGACACCGACGCCAGCAAGGAGCCATCCGCTGACATCCTCACCATGGCGCGGAACCCAGCGTACAGAGCGCGGGCTCGTCAGAGGGGCGGCGAAGCGGCGGCGCTCATGCCGTAACGCCGCTCGGTGCTCTGGCGCATGGCGCACACCATGCAATGCGGGAGCAGCAGGTCCCGAGACATCGGCGCGCGAAACCGGCCGGTGCCGCAGACGCCGCGGATACGGACGGCCACATGCTGCGGCAGCGCACGGTCAATGAAGCGCACGCGGAGCGCGGCATCCGCCGCACGGACGACAAAAAAAGGCTGCCGGCGATCCGCGCGGCAGCCCCAATGCCGGTCAGCCGGCTCGCAATGAAAAACAGGTCTCAGCGCACCCGTGGGCTCAGAAAGAATGGCCCATGCCCACGTACATGGCGCGCTGCGATGCACCCGCGCCCGGGCCGTTGACGGTGACATCGGCCGCGTAGTTGGCCGTGGAGCTGTTGTTCACGCCGCCGAGCGAAGCGTAGAGGAAGGTGCGCTTGGACAGGTAATAGTCCGCGCCCACCATCAGCAGCGTGGCATTGCCGTTGCCCCGGTTGGCGCTCACGCGGTAGCCCGCGCCGATCAACGTCAGCGCTGGGGTCACGTCGTAGCGCACGCCGAGCCAACCGTGCTTGAGCTTGCTGGGTGCGCCAGCCGCTGCGTCGGGAGCGGAGATGGCGTCGTAGGCGGCGAACAGCTTGGCCGCGCCGATGCGATACGTGCCGCCAATGATGGCTTCCTTGGAAGCCGAGTAGACGTCGCTGTAGTTGCCGTTGGCGTCATGGCGGTTGTTGAACATGGCGCGCAGCTCCAGGTCGTTGGCAGCATAGGCCAGCGACAGGCCTTCATTGCGCAGCTTCTTGTTGGAGCCAGGCTGCTCGCCCAGGCCCACCTGCACGTTGGCGGTGAAGCCGCCGAAGTTCGGCGTGGTGTATTCGATGAGATTGTTCACGCCTTGCCAGTTGCGGCCCCGCACCAGCGTCGCGCTGCTCATGAACTGCTGACCCGTCGGGTCGATGTTCCACACATCGTTGCTGTTGAAAAGGTTCTTGCCCAGCATCAAGGTACCCCAGCTGGCGCTGCTCAGGCCCACCAACGTCCGGCGATTGAAGAACGCGGTGCCGGTCGTACCCTTGGTGGCGCTGAAGCCCCCCTCCAGGTTGAACACGGCGCTCAGGCCGCCGCCCAGGTCTTCCTTGCCCCGGAAGCCGATCATGCTCGTGCCCCACTGGTTGTCGGCCGCACGGGTGAGCGAGTTGGTCTGGCCGGTGACGGGATCGGCGATCTTGTCGATGTACTCGACGCCGGCGACCACGCGGCCGTACAGTGTGACGGCAGACTGCGCCTGCGCGATGGAAGGCAGCGCGCCTGCGGCGGCCACAGCGGCGGCAGCGGCCACCAGGGTCTTGTTGATGCTCGTATGCATGGTCCTCATCTCCGTTGTAGTGAATCGTTCTGAATCATCGAATCGGGCCACGCCCGAGACAGCCCCGACACAGCGCGGTTCACGCGCCCTGCTGTCCGGCGCAGGGCCAAGCGCCGGAAGACCCGCCGTGGCAGGTAAGCCTCGGAAGAAATTCATGGATGAACTTTTCATTCATCAGCGGACAATGTAAAAACTTGCAGCGTACGCCGCCAATGAGGAAATACCCTGCTCCCGTGGCGTGCCTGCCACTGCCACAGTGCCGAGCGCAGCGGAGCCCGATTGCCCAGAGAATTCCGCTTCTGCACGTGCTGAGCCCGCCTGTCGCCGCCCCTCACCCCAACGCCCCGCAATGACCGAAGAATCCGATCGCTACCGCGCCCCAGCCCTGGACAAGGGTCTGGACATTCTCGAGCTGCTGGCCGGCCAACCCCACGGCCTCACGCGGGCAGAGATCGTCAAGGCCATGGGCCGAAGCCCGGGCGAGATCTATCGCATGCTCGAAAGGCTGGTGGCGCGCGACTACGTCACCCGCTCGCCCCAGGGCGACCGCTATGCGCTCAGCCTCAAGCTCTTCGTGCTGGGCCACAGCCATCCGCCGATGGAGCGCATGGTGTCCCAGGCTCTGCCGGTGATGGAGGCCTTCGCCACCGCAGCGCAGCAGTCCTGCCATCTGGGCATCTACGACCGGGGCGGCATCACCGTGGTGGCGCAGGTCAACGGCCCAGGCAACTGGGGCCTGTCGATCCGGCTGGGGGTTCGGGTGAACCTGATCGACACGGGCCCGGGCCATGTGATGCTGGCCTTTCAGTCGGACGAAAGGCGCGCGGAGATGCTGACCGAGCACCAGGCAATGGAGGGCGCGCAGGGCGATGAGCCCATGCAGCCCGCCGAGCTGAACACAATCGTGGAACGCATCCGCGCGCAGGGCTGGTGGCAGGGCGACAGCCAGCAGGCCTTCGGCGTGATCGACATCTCGATGCCGGTGCTGGGACCACAGGGTCAGGCATTGGCGGTACTGACCTGCCCCTTCATTCGCCGGCTGGACCAGCCCCTGGAACCGGATCTGAAGGCCGCCCGCGACCAGCTGGCGCAGGCGGCGGGCGCACTCTCGATCCGCTGAGGAAGAGGCGCCGCCCGCTCAGGGCTGCAGCACCAGCCGGTGCGCGAACTGCGCCGGAGCCAGTTGCAGCGGCCGCATGCCGCCCTGCGCCCAGGCCTGGGCCATGTCACGGTAGCGCGGGGAAAAGACCAGGCCGCTCTGGCCCGTCTGGTAGATGAAGAGCGAGCGCTCCGGGTCGGCCAGGTCGTAGATGGCGCGCAGGGAAGGCGCATGGTGGCTCACGAAGGGCGCCCGCGCATTGCCCGGGTTGTACTGGCCCACATCGACGGTGTAGGTGTCGCCCGGCGACGGTACGCTGACGTCGAAGAACGGCGCCAGCAGCGCCACGTTGTCGAACGGGCGGTGCTGGCTCACGGCCGGATGCGCCTGGCCCCAGCGCCAGCGGGCCGGATCAGCGCCATAGCCCGCCGACAGCCGCTGCAGCGCGCGGTCCAGCGCCGCGCCAGTCTGCTGGGCGCAGCTCAGCGGCTGGCACCACCAGGCGTCGTTGCGCTGCAGGATGCCTTCCACCGCCAGGCGGAAGTCGCGCCGGCCGTAGAGCGCGGCGAAGCGCTCGTCGCCCAGGCGCGGGCGCAGCAGCCCGCGGGCCAGCTCGTCGGCCCAGGCCGCGAAGATCAGCGGCGCGGCGCTGGCGGCGCGCATGTCGCCGTTCCAGCCCTGCAGCTGGGCGCGTGCGGCGCCGGCCAGCGGGTGGCTCGATGCGGCCGCCCGCAGCTGCGGCAGCAGGCGCTGCGTGGCCAGCGAGACGGTGTCCTGCTGCAGCGCGCGCATGCTGGCCATGTCGTGTCGCGGCGTGGCCTCCAGCCGCTCGGCGATGCGGTCGTAGCGGTAGGGGGGCGTCCAGTCGCCGGTCAGGAAATGGGGATAGCCGGGCGGCGTGACGCGCTGGTTGGCGGTGGCGATCCAGCCCCGGGCGGCGCCGTCGTCCTGCGGCGTGGCGGCCAGCGGCAGCCAGCCCTGCCAGTCGTAGCGCGCCTCCCAGCCCGGCGCGGGCGCCACGCCGCGCAGGTCGTTGTCCGGGCCGCGCACGGGCACGCGGCCCATGGCCTTGAAGCGGATGTGGCCCTGCACGTCGGCCGCCACCACGTTCTGCATGGGAGAGTGGTAGTAGGAGAACGCCTGGAACACGTCGTCCACCGACCGCGCCTGGTTGGCCAGCAGGCCGGCCAGCGCGGTCTGGTTGTCGGCGTCCAGTGCCGTCCAGCGCAGCGCCAGCACGTAGCGGCGCAGGTCGACGACAGCGCCGTGGGCAGCCGGCTGCGCGTCGCTCAGCACCGGGCCGTGGCGCGTGCTGCGGACCGTCATGCGCACGTCGGGCTGGCCCTTGACGCGGATGACTGCCTCGCGCTGGGCGAAGCGGGCCCAGCCGTCCGGCGTGCGGTAGCGCGATGCGTCCTGCGGGTCGATCTGCTCCAGGTAGAGATCCTGCACGTCGGGCGCGGTGTTGGTGAAGCCCCAGGCGGCCTGCGCCGTGCGGCCCAGCACCACGAAGGGCAGGCCCGGGAGGGTGGCGCCGACCACGTCCATCGCGGCGACGGGCGTGCCGTCGCTGGCGTGGCCGGCCGGCGCTTTCAGGCCGGCGAAGTACCAGATGGCCGGCGCGCTCAGGCCCAGGTGCGGGTCGTTGGCCAGGAACGGCTTGCCGCTGGCGGTGTGCGTGCCGGACACCACCCAGTTGTTGCTGCCGCGCCCGCCGGGGTCGCCGGCCTGGGCGGCGATGTCGTGCGCGAGGGCCGCCAGCCGCTCGGGTGCGGCGTCGGCCCGCGCGTCGTTGTCGGTGTCTTCGCCGGAGTCGGCGCCGGGCGGGGCATCGCCCTTGCGATAGACGCCCAGGCGCTGGTAGAGCGCGTGCAAGTCCACGGCGGTGGCGGGCTGCTCGCCGGGGTATGGCGGCATCAACTGCCAGAGGCGATCGGTGGGCAGCTGGTGGGCCAGCGACAGGCGGGCGAACTCACTGCCCCAGTTGCCGCCCAGATCCAGCGCCAGCATCAGCGTCCAGGCCACGCTGTCTTCGGGCGACCAGACCGTGCCGTCGGCGCCTCCGGGCTTGGCGCCCAGCAGCAGAAATTCAGGCGGCAGCGCCTGCGTTCGGTGCTGGTGGAAGGCGTTGATGCCGCGGCTGTAGGCCTGCAGGGCCTCGCGCGCGAAAAGCGGCAGGCCCGCGTACTGGCGGCGGGCCGCACCCACGATGTCCAGCGTGCGCATGAGCCGGTCGGTGTCCAGCGCGGCCGGGCCGAACAGTTCGGAGAGCTCGCCGTGCATGAGCCGGCGATTGAATTCGAGCTGCCAGGTGCGCTCCTGCGCATGCACGTAGCCGAGCGCGTACCAGGCGTCGAACGGCGTGGCGGCCTCGATGTGCGTCACGTCGGCCGCGTCGCGCCGCACCTGCACGGCCTGCGCCAGTCCGCTGGCCTGCAGGCGCCCGTCCAGCGCCGGAAAGCTGCGCTGCACATAGACGGCCACCGCCGCCCCCGCCAGCAAGGCGGTGGCCACCAGGCCTGCCGCCGTCTTCTGAATCCAGCCCATCGCCCGTTCCCCTCGCCTTGCTCCGGCCGTTGCGGCTCCCGCAACGCAGGGCCTTGCCTATGCTGCCAGCCGTTCGTGTCAGCCTATCCGGTCCACGCCGCGATCGCCGCCGGCCGCCGGCCGCCGGGTCAGTCCATCAGTGCGCGTGGCCCCAGTAGATCAGGGCATCGCGCCCTTCGACCGACAGCGACACGGGCGCGCCCACGGGCAGCAGCACCTTGGTGGGCACGTGGCCGAACGGCAGGTTGGTCAGCACCGGGGCCTTGATCTGCGTGCGCAGCCAGTTCACCACGCTCTGCAGCTTGAAGCCCTTGTCGTGCGGACTGAGCTTGTAGTCGCTGAACTGGCCCAGCACCACGGCCTTCTGGCGAGCCAGCACGCCGGCATGCAGCAGCTGAGTGAGCATGCGTTCGATGCGGAACGGGTGCTCGTTCACGTCTTCGAGAAACAGGATGCCACCACGCACGTCGGGCATGTAGGGCGTGCCCACCAGCGAGGCGAGCATGGCCAGGTTGCCGCCCCAGAGCGTGGCGCTTTTCACGTAGATGTCGCGCACGGCGGGCTCGCCGGAAGGCAAGGGCTTTTCGGCCCCCATGCGCCAGCCAGCGCCTTCGCCGTGGCCGGTGAACAGGTCTTCCAGGCACGCCAGCATGATGTCGTCGGGCTCGCCCTCGCAGCCGAGGTCGCCCACCACCGCGGGGCCGGCCCAGGTGGTGGCGCCGGTCTGCGCGAGCAGAGCGCACTGCAGCGCGGTGAAGTCGCTCAGGCCGATGAAGCGCGTGCCACCCGCCACCGCCTTGGCCAGGGCCTTGTAGCGGATGCCGGGCAGGATGCGCGAGATCCCGTAGCCGCCGCGCGAGATCATGGCCACGTCGGCGCCACTGGCGGCCGCGCGGTGGATGGCGGCCAGCCGCGTGGCGTCGTCGCCGGCAAAGCGCGTGTGGGAGGCCAGCGCGTCGGCATCCACTTCCACCTCATGGCCCATGGCCTTCAGGCGCGCCACGCCGCGTTTGAAGGCGGCCTTGTCGCGCACCGCGCCGGAGGGCGAATAGACGTAGATGTGTTGCGGGCCGTGGTGGTGGCCGCAGGCGGCCAGGCCGCCGGGCTCATCGTCCTGCAGCGAGGTGGATGCGGCGGGAACTGGTTTCTTGGGCATGGGAATGTCGGCCCGCGAGGCGCGGGCCGCTCCGGAAGAGGGCGGTTGGAAGATCGTGGCCGGCAGGCCGCGCGGTGCGCGGGCCGTCATCAGGGGCGGAAGTATTCCACAGCGCGCTCGGCCACCACCCTGCCCTGCGCTTCGGGAACGAAAGGGCCACAGCCTGCCAGCGTCCAGACGGACGGAGCGCTGCGCAGGGCCGCGGGCATGGCCTGCATGGACTGCAGGCCGGCCGCCGGGTTGGCTGAACCCGCCACCAGCAGGCAGGGGCCTTGCCAGGCCTCGCCTGGGGTGCTCGCCGCAGGCGCGCCGGGCCAGTGCGGTTGCGAGAAGGCGCGCAGGGCGGCGCGGTAGCCGGCATCGGGAAACGGCGCATCGTAGGCAGCGGCCTCGGCAGGCGCGATGCCAGGCGCCTGCCCGGCCACCAGCACGCCCAGCGGCAGGCGGGGCTGAGCCCCGCAGCGGCGGCGCCAGTCGTCGCCCGGCCCGCCGCCGCGCGCAGACTGCACGGAGGCGCTGCCGGTAGTGGCCGCATACGGTATGTCGATGGCCAGCACGCCGGCGATGCGGCCCGGCAGTGCGGGCGCCAGGGCCAGTGCCATCGTCGCTCCCAGGTCGTGGCCCACCAGCACGGTACGGCGCAGGTCCAGCCGCTCGGCCAGTTCGGCCAGCACCTGCCGGTGCCAGGCGAAGCCGTGGGCCGCGTCCTTCTTGGGTTTGTCGCTGCGGCCAAAGCCGATCAGGTCGGGCACCACCACACGGTCGCCCGCCGCGAGGAAGACCGGCAGCATGTGCCGCCACAGGTAGCCCCAGGTGGGCAGGCCGTGCAGGCACAGCCAGGTGCGCGGCGCGTCGTGCGGGCCTTCGTCGAGGTAGTGCATGCGCAGGCCGGCCAGCGCGGGCAGGTCGCTGACGTAGCGCGGCGCCCAGGGGTAGGCGGGCAGCTCGCCGAAAGCCCGCTCGGGCGTGCGCAGCGCATCGTCGCGCAGCGGGTGGGCGGCCTGGGCGCGCTCGCGCTGCTGCTGCCGGCGCTGCTGGAAGAATCTGCTCAGCAGCGCGCCGCATTCATCGGCCAGCACGCCGCCCTGCCATTGGGTCTGGTGATTGAGGCGCTCCTGTGCAAACAGGTTGACGACCGATCCGGCCGCGCCCGTCTTGGCGTCGGCTGCGCCGAACACGACGCGCGCCAGCCGCGCATGCAGCATGGCGCCGCTGCACATGGCGCAGGGCTCCAGCGTCACATACAGCGTGCAGCCGTCGAGCCGGTAGTTGCCCAGCCGCTCGGCGGCGGCGCGCAGCGCGGCAATCTCGGCATGCGCGGTGGGGTCGTGCCCGGCGATGGGCGCGTTGCGCCCGGTGGCGATCACCTGCCCGCAGCGCACGACGATGGCGCCCACCGGCACCTCGCCAGCCTCGGCAGCGGCACGCGCCTCGGCCAGGGCCAGCCGCATCCAGGCGGCGTCCTGATCGGGCACGGCGGCAGAGGTCGGCGATTCACTCATATTTCGATAGCAGCATACGCTGGTGGATCAACGGCAAACGGGCATTTACAGCCAAGCCACCGACAAAGCACAACGGCCGCACAGGCGGCCGTTGCAGAGCGAGCGTGGACCGCTCAGTTCAGCGCCGCGCGGGCGTTGTTCGTGTATTGGTACAGCGTCACGGCAGGCGCCGTCAGCTCACCCTTGGGCGTGAACGCGATGTTGGCCGTCACCCCCTTGTAGTGGGTCTTGGAGATGAAGGGCGTGTATTTGCGCGGATCCACGGAATCGGCGCGCTTCATCGCATCGGCCAGCACCATCGCGGCGTCGTAGGCGTAGGGACTGTAGATCTGGAACTGGCCGGGGAACTTGGCGTCGTAGCGCTTCTTCCACTCGGCGCCGCCCTGCATCTTGGTGACCGAGGCGCCGCCGGTGGCGCAGGTCACGTTCTTGAGCTCGGGCGACTTGCTGGCCAGCTCGGGCAGCTTTTCGGTGCAGAGCGCATCGCCGCCGAAGAACTTGACGTCGCCCATGCCCAGTTGTCCCATCTGGCGCAGCATGGGGCCGGCCTGCGCATCCAGGCCGCCGTAGAAGATGCCTTCCGGCTTCTTGCTCTTGAGCGAGGTCAGGATCGCCATGAAGTCGGTGGCCTTGTCGTTGGTGAACTCTTCACCCACCACCTTCAGCCCCTTTTGCTGCGCGGTGGCCTTGAAGACCTGCGCCACGCCCTGGCCGTAGGCCGTGCGGTCGTCGATGATGGCCACGGTCTTGAGCTTAAGATGGTCGGCCGCGTAGAGGGCCAGCGCAGCGCCCAGCGCGTTGTCGTTGGCGATCAGGCGGAAGGTGGTCTTGTAGCCTGGCTTGGTCAGGTCGGGGTTGGTGGCCGAAGCGGTGATGTGCGGCAGGTCGCACTTGTCGTAGATGCTGGACGCAGGAATGGACGTGCCCGACTGCAGGTGGCCCACCACGCCGGCGACCTTGAGGTCGCACAGCTTCTGCGCCACGGCGGTGGCCTGGCGCGGGTCACCCGCGTCGTCTTCCGCCGCCAGCTCGAACTTGATCTTCTTGCCGCCGATCACGAGGTTCTGCGTGTTCAGCTCGTCCACCGCCATGCGCACACCGTTCTCGGTGTCCTTGCCGATGTGGGCGATGCCGCCCGACACGGGGCCGGCATGGCCGATCTTGACGACCTGCACGTCTTGCGCCGAAGCGGCGCCGGCAGCTGCCAGAGCGCAGACCAGGGCGGTCAGTTGCAGGGGGAAACGCAGGGGTTGGATGGTGGACGAGATGAGCATTCGGTCTCCGGGGAAAGGACTTTCGACAGCCCCCGATACTAGCTGCAACCAGCAGCGCGGGTTCCTTTCGGAGCCGACGCTGGGATAATCGGGCCCATGTCCCTGCTGCCCCACCAGATCGAACTGCTCTCCCCCGCGCGCGACGCCGACATCGGCATCGAGGCCGTCAACCACGGCGCCGATGCCGTCTATATCGGCGGCCCAGCGTTCGGCGCGCGGGCCGGCGCCGGCAACGAAATGCGCGACCTGGAGCGGCTCATCCGGCATGCGCACCGCTTCGGCAGCCGCATCTTCATCACGCTCAACACCATCCTGCGCGACGATGAGCTCGAAGGCGCGCGCCAGATGGCCTGGCAGGTCTACAACGCCGGCGCCGACGCGCTCATCATCCAGGACATGGGTCTCCTGGAGCTGGACCTGCCGCCCATCCAGCTGCACGCCAGCACGCAGACCGATATCCGCACGCCCGAGAAAGCGCGCTTCCTGCAGGACGCGGGCCTCTCGCAGATCGTGATCGCCCGCGAGCTGGACCTGGGCCAGATCGCCGCCGTGCGCGCCGCCACGGATCCGGCGCGCACCACCATCGAATTCTTCGTGCACGGCGCGCTCTGCGTGGCCTATTCGGGCCAGTGCTACATCACCCACGCTCATACCGGCCGCAGCGCCAACCGGGGCGACTGCAACCAGGCCTGCCGCCTGCCCTACGAGGTGCTGGACGCGAATGGCCGCATCATCGCGCACGAAAAGCACGTGCTCTCGATGAAGGACAACAACCAGAGCGACAACCTGCGTGCGCTGATCGACGCGGGCGTGCGCAGCTTCAAGATCGAGGGCCGCTACAAGGACATGGGCTATGTGAAGAACATCACGGCCCACTACCGCAAGCTGCTCGACGAGATCATCGAGGAGCGCGAATTCACGGCCCAGCCGCTGGCGCGCTCCTCTTCGGGCCGCACCACCTTCAGCTTCACGCCCGACCCGGACCAGAACTTCAACCGCGAGTTCACCGACTACTTCGTCAACGGCCGCAAGGAAGACATCGGCGCCTTCGACACGCCCAAGACCCCGGGCCGCGCCATCGGCTGGGTGACCCAGGTGGGCGAGAACTTCGCCGAGCTGGAGCTTTCCAGCCCCGACACCGTGCTGCACAACGGCGACGGCCTCTGCTACTACGACCTGCAAAAGGAACTGGTGGGCCTGCAGATCAACCGCGCCGAAGCCGTCAACGCGAAGAAGGGCCTGTGGCGCGTGTTCCCCAAGGACCCGATCGCCGGCTTCAAGGACCTGCGCAAAGGCCTGGAGGTCAACCGCAACCGCGACATGGACTGGGTGCGCACGCTCGACAAGAAGTCCAGCGACCGCCGCATCGGCCTGTGGGCGCAGCTGTCGGAAACGCCGGACGGCTTCGGCCTCACGCTGACCGATGAAGACGGCTTCACGGGCAGCGCCGCCATCGTGCAGCCGCACCAGCCCGCCACCGACGTAGCCCGCGCCGAAGCCACGCTGCGCGAGCAGCTGGGCCGCTTCGGCGCCACCATCTTCGCGGTGCACGACATCGCGCTCACCCTCTCCCAGCCCTGGTTCGTGCCGGCCTCCGCGCTCAACCAGCTGCGCCGCGACGCGGTCGAGGCACTGGAGGCCGCGCGCGCAGCCGGCTTCGTGCGCCTGCCGCGCGCCACGCCGGTGGAGCCGCCCGCGCCCTTCCCCGAAGACACGCTGAGCTACCTGGCCAACGTCTTCAACCACAAGGCGCACGACTTCTACGCCCGCCACGGCGTGAAGGTGATCGACGCGGCCTACGAGTCGAAGGAAGAGGAAGGCGAGGTGAGCCTGATGATCACCAAGCACTGCGTGCGCTTTTCCATGAGCCTCTGCCCCAAGCAGGCCAAGGGCGTGATCGGCGTCAAGGGCACCATCAAGGCCGAGCCGCTGCAGCTGGTCAACGGCAAGGAAAAGCTGACCCTGCGCTTTGACTGCAAGCCCTGCGAGATGCATGTGGTGGGCCGCATGAAGAAATCGGTGCTCAACCAGCACGCCAAGGAGATGCAGGCCGTGCCCATGCAGTTCTACCGCACGCGGCCGGCGCCCGCTTCGCTCTCATAATCAGAGCATACTGCCCTTATTCCATGCGGGCTACGGGCCAATTCGTCACTGGAAATCGGCCCACAATGCGGAGCGCATAAGCTCATCGCCAAAGATTCGACGACCTGAGGACGGTGCGGCGCCAGAATGGCCGCTCGCCCGCTGCCTCGGCACCCGAGGCGGCAGGCGCATATCGCCACCCATCCAGGAGACCTGCCGCATGAAGATCGAAACGCTCGCCGTCCACGCCGGCTATTCGCCGGACCCGACCACCAAGGCCGTGGCCGTGCCCATCTACCAGACGGTGGCCTACGCCTTCGACAGCGCCCAGCACGGCGCCGACCTGTTCGACCTGAAGGTGCCGGGCAACATCTACAGCCGCATCATGAATCCGACCAACGACGTGCTGGAAAAGCGCGTCGCGGCGCTCGAAGGCGGCATCGCCGCGCTGGCCGTGGCCTCGGGCATGGCGGCCATCACCTACGCCATCCAGACGATCGCCGAAGCGGGCGACAACATCGTCTCGGCCGGCACGCTCTACGGCGGCACCTACAACCTCTTCGCCCACACGCTGCCGCAGCAGGGCATCACCACGCGCTTCGCCGATCCGCGCGACCCGGCCAGCTTTGCCCCGCTGATCGACGCGCGCACCAAGGCCATCTTCATCGAATCCATCGGCAACCCGCTGGGCAACGTGACCGACATCCGCGCGCTGGCCGACATCGCCCATGCCCACGGCGTGCCGCTGATCGTGGATAACACCGTGCCCAGCCCCTACCTGCTGCGGCCCATCGAGCACGGCGCGGACATCGTCGTGCATTCGCTCACCAAGTACCTTGGCGGCCACGGCACCAGCGTGGGCGGCGCCATCGTCGATAGCGGCAAGTTCCCGTGGGCGCAGCACAAGGCACGCTTTCCGCGCCTCAACGAGCCGGACGTGAGCTACCACGGCGTGGTCTATACCGAGGCGCTGGGCGAGGCCGCCTTCATCGGCCGCGCCCGCGTGGTGCCGCTGCGCAACACGGGCGCGGCGCTCTCGCCGCAGAACGCCTTCCTGATCCTGCAGGGCATCGAAACGCTGGCCCTGCGCATGGACCGCATCTGCGACAACGCCCTGGCGCTCGCGCACTACCTGCAACAGCACCCCAAGGTCGAATGGGTGCGCTACGCGGGCCTGCCCGACCACCCCGACCACGCACTGGTGCAGCGGCAACTGGGCGGGCGGGCCTCGGGCATCCTCTCCTTCAGCGTCAAGCAAGACGGCGGCGATCCGCGCGCTGCCGGCGCGCGCTTTCTCGACGCACTGCAGCTCTTCACGCGGCTGGTCAACATCGGAGACGCCAAGTCGCTGGCTACGCACCCGGCCTCCACCACGCACCGCCAGCTCGACGCAGCCGAACTCGCCAACGCCGGCGTGACGGAAGGCATGGTGCGCCTGTCGGTCGGCATCGAGCACATCGACGATCTGCAGGCCGACCTGGCCCAGGCGCTGGACGCGGTCTGATCCGGCAGGCGGGGCGCCCAGGCTTGGGGGTTACGGCTCCCGGGCGATACTCGGGCATCGCCCGGCCGCAGCCGCACCGGCGGCGGCCGAGTCCCCCCCGTTCCACCTGGAGAGTCCTGTGTCCCTGCACGCCACGCACCGCCCCTTTTTCCGCCCGCTGACGCTGGCTGCCACGCTCGCCCTCGGCCTGCTGCTGACGGCCTGCGGTTCGGGCCCGGCCGGCGCCGACATGACCGAGGAAGACTTCATCGCCTACCGCAAGAGCCTGGACGTGGTGGCCCTGCAGCAGCAGATCACCCCGCCGCTGGACGAGCCCCTGAAGCTCATCGAGTCGCCCGATCCCCGCTACCCCTCCTACCTGATCTCCCAGGGCATCCGCGGCAACGTGGTGGTGTCGTTCGAGGTGCTGCCCAGCGGCCATGTGGGCGATGCCAAGGTGCGGCCCGGCACCGACCCGGCGCTGGACAAGCCGGTGCTGGACGCGGTGCGCCGCTGGCGCTTCGCCCCGCCCATGCGCGACGGCAAGCCTGCCCGCCTGCGGCTGGAGAAGACCTTCCGCATGGCGCCTTGAGCGCTGAATGAGGGTGGCCCCGCGGATCAAGCGTCGCGGGCCAGCCGCACACCGCTGACCTGCCAGCGCGCAGTGGCCGGAAAGAAGTTGCGGTAGGACCGCCGCGCATGGCCCGAGGGCGTGGCGCTGGAGCTGCCGCGCAGCACGTATTGGTTCACCATGAACTTGCCGTTGTATTCGCCCACGGCCCCTTCGGCCACGCGAAAGCCGGGATAGGCGGCATAGCTGGACTGCGTCCACTGCCAGGCCTCGCCGAACATCTGCACCAGGGCGGGCTGCTGAGCGGGCAATGCGCCATCGCGTGCAGCGCCGGCCGCCGCCACCTCCCATTCCGCCTCGGTCGGCAGGCGCGCACCGGCCCAGCGCGCATAGGCATCGGCCTCGAAGTACGACAGGTGGACGACCGGCCGTTCGCTGCCCAGGGGGCATGCGCCGTCCAGGGTGAATTCTTCCCAGCCCTCGGGACAGCCGGCCTGCGCAGCCGCGGTACGGCGCCAGTAGATAGGGTGCTCCAGCTGCAGCGAACGGCGCCAGTCCCACCCTTCGGCCAGCCAATGGGCCGGCTCGGCATAGCCGCCGTCGGCCATGAAGGCCAGGTATTCCCCGTTGGTGACCAGGCGCGAGGCCAATTCGTAGCGCGCCAGATAGACCCGGTGGCGTGGCGACTCGTTGTCGAAAGCGAAGCCGGCGCCCGCGTGGCCGATCTCGGCCACGCCCTCTTCGAAGCGCTGCCACGCCAGGGGCGGCGCGGTGGGTACTTCGTTGGGACGGGGCACCGACGACCGCTGGTGGTAAGCCGGCCAGAGCGGGTTGCACGAAAGCAGGTGCTTGAGATCGGTGACGATCAGTTCCTGGTGCTGCTGCTCATGCTGCAAGCCCAGTTCGATCAGCGCGTGCAGCGCCGCGTCGCCTTCCCGTTCCTGCAGCAACCGTGCGATGCGCGCATCCACATTGAGCCGGTAGGCGAGCACTTGGGGTAGCCCAGGCCGCGTGATGAGTCCGCGCTGCGCACGGGGATGTTGCGCCCCGACGCCCTGGTAGTAGGAATTGAAGAGCACCCGGAAAGCCGGGTGGAAGGGCTGAAAGCCCCGCTCGTAAGCTTCCAGCACGAAGGTCTCGAAGAACCAGGTGGTGTGTGCCAGGTGCCATTTGACGGGGCTGGCGTCGGGCATGGACTGCGCACAGCAGTCCTCGTCGCTCAGCGGTAGGGCCAGCGCTGTGGTGGCTTGGCGCACGTCGGCATAGCGCCGCGCCAGCGGACAGATGGGTGCCGGGCCGGACTCTGCCGGGGCTTCGTGGAGAGCGGGGAAGGCTGTCATGGCGCGAGGTGGTCTGGAGGGGAGTCGAAAGAGACGCGGTGCGCGACACAGGCGGGGCTATCGGCGCGCGGCCCTTCAGGGCCGCGCGTGCACCACGGCGTACCAACCCTGCGCATCCGTCCACGCCTGCATGCGGGAAAAGCCCGCACCGGCCAGCAGCGCTGAGAAGCCCGGCAGCGTGTACTTGTAGCTGTTCTCAGTGTGGATGCGCTCGCCCGGTGCAAAGTCGCGCTCGCCACCCGGCCAGTTCACGCGCGTCGGTGCGCGGGCCTCCAGATGCATCTCGATGCGCGATGCACCATCGTTGAAGAAGGCCCGGTGCTGCCAGCCATCGGGCACGAAATCGCTGCCGATGAGCCGGTTCACATGCGACAGCACGTTCAGATTGAAGGCGGCGGTGACTCCGGCCGCATCGTCGTAGGCGGCCTCCAGCACCTCCACGTCCTTGCGCAGATCCACACCGACCAGCAGTCCGCCGTCGGCATCCACCAGCGCACGCAGATTCGCCAGCAGCTGCTGGGCCTGGGGCGGCTCGAAGTTGCCGATGGACGAGCCCGGGTAGAACACCAGGCGCTGGGCGCGGGGGATGTCGGGCGGCAGCAGGATGGGCCGCGTGATGTCGCCGGCCACCGCCTGCGCCTGCAGGGCTGGCATGGCCGCGCCCAGCCGGGCCACGCCTTCGCGAAGGAAGTCCGCCGAGATGTCCAGGCCCACGAAACGCTCGGGGCGCAGCAGCTCGCAGAGCCGGCGCGCCTTCTCGCAGTTGCCGGCACCCGGTTCGATCACGGTGGTGCACGTGGCGACGGAGCGTGCAATCTCGTCACCGTGCGCCTGCATCACGGCAGCCTCCGTCCGGGTGGGGTAGTACTCGGGCAGGCGCGTGATGTCCTCGAACAGCCGCGAGCCGCGCTGGTCGTAGAAGTACTTGGGGGAAATGCTCGCGGGGTGGCGCGCCAGCCCCTGGATGATGTCGAGATGCAAAGGGTAATGCATGGTGGCAGGAGCGGGTTGCGGCAGGCGGGCCTGCGGGATGCGGCGGAGCGAGTCACCGGGCCGCGACGGACGAATGGGTGCAGATGAGCCAGTCAAGCCCACGCCGCCCGAGAATTGCAGAGTGGCCGGCCGGCGGCTGTAGGACGGGCACGCGACACGCCCAGCGTGGCATTCATGGCACGTGGCCGCAGCGCAGCGCTCTGGTATGTTGACCCCATGGATTCACTCACGCAGATCGCGCTGGGCTCGGCCGTCTCGATCGCCGCCCTGGGACGCCGCACGGCGGTGTGGAAGGCAGCCCTCTGGGGCGCGGCCGCTGGCACGCTTCCCGACCTGGACACCTTCATCGACCACGGCGACGCCATCGCCAACATGGTGCTGCATCGCGCCGAGAGCCACTCCTTGTTCTACCTGAGCGTGCTCTCGCTGCCGCTGGGCGGGCTGGCGGCACGGCTGCACGGCGAGACAGCACTCTGGCGCCGCTGGTGGCTGGCGATGTGGCTGGCGCTGGTCACCCACCCGCTGCTGGACTGGATGACGGTCTATGGCACACAGTTGCTGCGGCCCTTCGACGACACGCCGCTGGGCGTGGGCAGCATCTTCATCATCGACCCGCTCTACACCCTGCCGCTGCTGGCCGGCGTAGTGCTGGCCCTGCTGCTGCGCGGCGGACGGGGACTGCGCTGGAACGGCTGGGCGCTGGCCGTAAGCACCGCCTACCTGGCCTGGAGCTTCGCGGCCCAGCAGTACGTGACCGGCGTGGCGCGCACGGCCCTGGCGGCGCGGGGCGTGCAGGCCGAACGGGTGCTGGTGACCCCCACGCCGCTCAACACCCTGCTTTGGCGCGTCGTGGCCGTCACGCCCTCGCAGTACCTCGAAGGCTTCTACGCCCTGGCCGACGGCGGCCGGCCGATGCAGTGGACCGCGCACCCGCGCGGCGTCGAACTGATCGCCCGCTACGACCAGCACCCGCAGGTGCAACGCATGGCGCAATTCAGCCGGGGCTTCTGGCGGCTCTGGCAGGACGATGCCGGCCACATCCACGTGACCGACCTGCGCATGGGACAGGAGCCGGCCTACAGCTTCGACTTCGACCTGGGGCCCGCCGCCGCCGTGGCCCAAGGCGGCGGCCGCGTGGTGCAGCAGCCCATGCGCATCGACGTGGCCACCGCCCTGCCCGCGCTCGGGCGGCGCCTGCTCGGCCAAGGCGGCGGCAGCGGGCCCTTCGGTGCCCAGCCGGCGCAGTGATAGTCAAGGATTTCTAGCCGCTGGCGCTGTCGCCACCTGCACGCCCAGCTATATTTTTAATAGCAAAAGCAAAAAGGCCGGCACACCGGCCGGCCTCGCTATGTGCCTCCACCGCCCGAAGGCGGCGGCGGGCGTCAGAACCGCCAGCCCAGGCCCACGCCGGCCAGCACCGGGTTGATCTTGAGCGTGCCGACCTTGTTGCCGGCCGAGAACACGTCGGTCTCGATGAACACCTTCTTCACGTCGATGTTCAGATAGAGGTTCTTGGACAGGGGAATGTCCACGCCCACCTGCAGCGCGCCGCCCCAGCTGCTCTTGTCGATGCTGGGGCTGAGCGCGGCCTGCACGGCCGGGTTGAAACGCACGCTGGAAAAGCGCGTGTAGTTGATGCCGGCGCCCACATAGGGCTTGAAGCCGCTGAACTGCGTGAAGTGGTATTGCGCCAGCAGGGCCGGCGGCAGGTGCTTGAGCGTGCCGATCTTGCCCAGGCCGTCAGCGCGGATGTCCTGCTTCTGCGGCACAGTCAGGATCAGTTCGGCCGCGATGTTGGGGCTGAAGAAATAGGTGAAGTCCACCTCGGGCAGCACCTTGTCGTTGATCGACAGGCCCAGGCCGGTGGAATCCTTGTTCACGCTGTCCAGATGCACGGCGCGCGCGCGCACCATCCAGCGGCCGTCGGCAGCGTCTTGCGCGAATGCGGCGCTCGAAGCCAGGGAACACAGAACGGCCAGGGCCAGCCAGGTTTTTTTCATACGGAACTCGTTGCGGTTGACCGGGGACGACCCCCGTGAACGCATTGGGCCCCTGCGGCGGCATGCCCGCCTTGCCGCACATCAAATCGGCGCACTCCGCACCGGCTGGCACTGGCCGGATCCATGATCCAGCGCAAACTTCGGCGCACCGACCGTACGGATGCGCAGTGCCAGGTCAGTGCGCAGCAGCCTGCGTGCGGCCCCGCAGGCGCTGCACGCCGCTGACCACCGCCAGCACGATGGCGCCCGCCACCACGCCCACCAGCGCGCTCAGCAGATGGCTGGCGAGGAAGGACCACAGCCCCCCCGCAGGGCCCTGCTCCAGTCCGGCGGCCCAGCCCTCGATGGCATGCGCCAGCGCCGGCACACCATGTACCAGGATGCCACCGCCGACCAGGAACATGGCGGCAGTGCCCGCGACCGACAGGCCCTTCATCAACCACGGCGCCGCCGCGACGATGCCGCGCCCCACGGCCTGCGCTGCACGACTGGCCTTGCGGCTCAGCCACAGGCCCAGGTCGTCCAGCTTGACGATGCCGGCCACCAAACCATAGACGCCCACTGTCATTGCCAGCGCGATGCCCACCATCACCGCCACCTGCGTCATGAACGGCGCGCCGCTGACCGTCCCCAGGGTGATGGCGATGATCTCGGCCGACAGGATGAAGTCGGTGCGCACGGCCCCCTTGACCTTCTCCTTCTCGAACGCGGCGATGTCCGTGGGCGCTGCCCCTGCGGACGGTGCGGAGGCTGCTGCATGCACAGGCACGCTATCGGCCTTCTCCGCGCCCTTTTCAGAGTCGCCCCGGTGCAGGAACTTGTGGGCCAACTTCTCAAAGCCCTCATAGCAGAGGAAGCCGCCCCCCACCATCAGAAGCGGCGTGACCGCCCACGGTGCAAAGGCGCTGATGAGCAGCGCCGCCGGCACCAGGATGGCCTTGTTCACCAGCGAGCCTTTGGCCACGGCCCACACCACGGGCAGCTCCCGGTCGGCATGCACGCCGGCCACCTGCTGGGCGTTCAGCGCCAGATCGTCACCGAGCACACCGGCCGTCTTCTGCGCGGCCACCTTGGTCATGACGGACACGTCGTCGGCCATGGCCACGCTCTTGCGCGCCGCGACCTTGGTCATCAACGCCACGTCGTCCAGCACGGTGGCGATATCGTCGAGCAGGGTGATGAGGCTGGCACCGGCCATGGTTACGCTCCGAAAGAAAGTGAGAAACAGATCCGAAGAGTATGGGGGCCAGCCTGACGGGCATTTGCCTTCCCGCCACTCAAGCGCTTGCAGGACAAGGCCTTGCATGCCCCCGGTGCCTGGGCTGCCGAGCCGACGATGCGACGGGCCACGCTGGGTTACATTGCAGCCAGGTAACGGGGCTTTTGGTCATCCCCGCGCTTTTTTCATGCCTTTTTCTATGTCCACCTCCAGATATTCTGAAGCGGAGCGACTTGCCACATTACGGGCCACGGGCCTGCTGGACTCCCCGCCTTCCGAGGAGTTCGATCGCATCACACGGCTTGTCTGCAAAACCTTCGATGCGCCGATGGCCATCATCGGCTTCATCGATGCGGACCGCCAGTGGTTCAAGTCCGAGATCGGCATGGGCGTGCGCGAAACCTGCCGCGAAGATGCGTTCTGCAACCACACGATCCGCCAGCAAAGCGTGATGGTGGTGGAGGACTCGCTCAAAGACTCCCGCTTCGTCAACAACCCGCTGGTCACCGGCGCGCCGCACATCCGGTTCTATGCGGGTGCGCCGCTGCGCCTGCTCAACGGGCACATCCTCGGCGCGCTGTGCGTGCTCGACCACCGGCCCCGCAGCTTCGATGCCCACCAGATCCGGCAGTTGGAGGACTTTGCGGCCTTGGCGGTGGCACAGATCAACCTGCAGTGCTCTTTCGCGCGGCTTGACGAGGCCACCCTGCTGCCCAACCGGAACCAACTGCTGGCCGACCTGGCGGGCCTGTGCGTGAGCGAGCCCGGCGGCGAGCGCACGCTCGCGCTGGTGGAGCTCATGTCCACCGAGGTGCTGATGGACGTGCGGCGCGCCGTCGGCACGGACTCGATCGAGCGGCTCTACCACCAGGCCGGCCGCCAGATCGCCCTCTGGGTGGGTGACACGACGCGCGTGTACCGTACCGACTCCAGCCATCTGGCGCTGGTGCTCAAGGGCAGCTCGGTCACGGAAACCCGGGCTTTCGCGGAAACGCTGCTCTCCAGCCTTGACCACGCCCTAATGAACCTGAGCGACGGCCGACACCCCGTCATCCATCAACGCCGTCGCATCGGCCTGGTGCCGCTCAAGCTGGAACCCGCGGATGCGGGCGATGCCCTGCGGCGCGCCAGCGTGGCGCTGTTTCATGCCAGCGGCACCATCGACGACATCACCGTCTATGACGCAGCAGCCGATGTGCGCCACCAGCATGCCTATGAACTGCTGGCCCGCGTACCGCGCGCGCTGGACTCGGGGGAGTTCCGCTTGGTCTACCAACCCCAGTTCGAGCGTGCCTCCATGCAATACACCAGCGTCGAAGCCCTGCTGCGCTGGGACCACCCGGTGCTGGGTCCCGTGTCGCCGGGCGAATTCATCCCGCTGCTGGAAAAGACCACGTACATCCAGCCGGTGACGCACTGGGTGATAGACACCGCACTCGCGCAGATCCGTGCCTGGGAGGCCGAAGACGTGCGGGTGAACGTCGCGGTCAATGTCTCGCCGCGCAATCTGGAGCACCCCGGCTTCATGGACCAATTGCTCCCCAGCTGCGAACGCCACGGCCTGGCGCCCTCGCGCCTGGAGATCGAATGCACCGAGAACGCGGTGCTGACGGAGGGCCCTACTCTGGACGCAGTGCGCGCATTGCGGGCGCTGGGCGTGCGCGTGGCGCTGGACGACTTCGGCACGGGCTACTGCAACTTCGGCTGCCTCTATGGCCTGCCGGCCGAAGTCCTCAAACTTGACCAGTCGCTGATCCGCCCCATCGGCACCGACGCCCGCGCCCTCGACGTGGTGCGCGCCATGGTCCAACTAGGCCACACGCTGGGCTATCGACTGCTGGCCGAAGGGGTGGAAACGGCCGAGGTGTTCGACCAGCTGCTGCAAATCGGCTGCGACCAGGCCCAGGGCTACTACCTGAGCCGGCCCCAGCCGCCGGCGGAAGCATTCGACTTCCTGCGGCGCTGGAACGGGCTGATGGCGCCGACCTGAGCGCCCGGGGCGGTAGCCCCGGCGCCGTGCGGAACCGCGGGGCGACACGGCCGCCTGCGGCAGGCGGTCAACCCACCCAGCGGCGGGCGTTGCGCCAGATACGCAGCCAGGGGCTGGCCGCGCTCAAGTCGCCGCTGGTCCAGCTCATCTGCACGTTGCGGAACACGCGCTCAGGGTGCGGCATCATGGCCGTGAAGCGGCCGTCGGCCGTGGTCACGGCGGTGAGGCCGCCCGCGCTGCCATTGGGATTGAGCGGGTACTGCTCGGTCGGCGCGCCGTGGTGGTCCACGAAGCGCATTGCGGCAATGGCCTGGGCGGCGTTGCCGCGGCGGCTGAAATTGGCATAGCCCTCGCCGTGCGCCACGGCGATCGGCAGGCGGCTGCCCGCCATGCCGGCGAAGAACAGGCTGGGCGATTCCAGCACTTCCACCTGCGAGAGACGCGCCTCGAAGCGCTCGCTCTGGTTGGTGGTGAAGCGCGGCCAGGCTTCGGCGCCCGGGATGATGTCGGCCAGCTCGGCGAACATCTGGCAGCCGTTGCACACGCCCAGGCCGAAGGTGTCGCCCCGGCCGAAGAAGCCCTGGAACTGCGCGGAGAGCCGCTCGTTGAAGGTGATGGAGCGCGCCCAGCCGATGCCGGCGCCCAGGGTGTCGCCGTAGCTGAATCCGCCGCAGGCAACCACGCCCTGGAAGGCGGCGAGGTCGGCGCGGCCGGACTGCAGGTCGGTCATGTGGACGTCGAAGGCCTCAAAGCCAGCTTCGGTGAAGGCGTAGGCCATTTCCACATGCGAGTTGACGCCCTGCTCGCGCAGGATGGCGACCTTGGGGCGGGCCAGGTTCAGGAACGGCGCGGCCACGTCCTCGGCCGGGTCGAAGGTGAGAGCGACGTGCAGGCCCGGGTCGGTGGGCTCGCCCGCGGCGGCATGCTCGGCATCGGCGCAGGCCGGGTTGTCGCGCTGCTGGCAGATCTTCCAGCTCACCGCGTCCCAGACCTGGTGGAGATCGGACAGCGTAGCGCTGAACACGTTCTTGGCATCGCGCCAGACCTGCAGCTCGCCCTTGCCCACGTCCATGGCGGACGACTGCGGGCGGGTCTTGCCCACAAAGTGGCTGAACCTGGACAGGCCGTGCTCGCGCAGGGTCTGCATGACCTCGTTGCGCTCGGCGGTACGCACCTGCAGCACCACGCCCAGCTCTTCGTTGAACAGGGCCTTGAGGGTCAGCTCCTCGCGGCGCGCGCTCACCTGCTGCGCCCAGTTCTTGGCGTCGCCGGTTTCCATGCGGCTGTCGCTGATGCCGTCGCCTTCGGTGACGAGCAGATCGACGTTGAGCGCCACGCCCACATGGCCGGCGAAGGCCATCTCGGCCACGGCGGCCAGCAGGCCGCCGTCACTGCGGTCGTGGTAAGCCAGGATGCGTCCCTGGGCGCGCAGCGCGTTGACTGCGTTCACCAGGTTGACCAGATCCGTCGCATCGTCGAGGTCAGGGGCGGCGTCGCCGCTCTGGCCCAGCACCTGGCCCAGGATGGAGCCGCCCATGCGGTTCTGGCCCCGGCCCAGGTCCACCAGCACCAGGGTGGTGTCTTCTTCGGTGGCATCCAGCTGCGGCATGAGCGTGCCGCGCACGTCGGCCAGCGTGGCGAAGGCGCTCACGATCAGGCTGACGGGCGAGGTGACCTTCCTCGCGGCGCCGGATGCGTCCTTCCACTGCGTGCGCATGGACAGGCTGTCCTTGCCCACCGGAATGCTGATGCCCAGCTGCGGGCACAGCTCCATGCCCACGGCCTTGACGGTGGCGTAGAGGTCGGCGTCTTCGCCGGGCTCGCCGCAGGCGGCCATCCAGTTGGCCGAGAGCTTCACGCGCGGCAGATCGATGGGCGCGGCCAGCAGGTTGGTGATGGCTTCGGCCACGGCCATGCGGCCCGAGGCGGGCGCGTCGATGGCGGCGAGCGGCGTGCGCTCGCCCATGCTCATCGCCTCGCCGGCAAAGCCCTTGTAGTCGGCCAGCGTCACGGCGCAGTCCGCCACCGGCACCTGCCAGGGGCCGACCATCTGGTCGCGGTGCGAGAGCCCGCCCACCGTGCGGTCGCCGATGGTGATGAGAAAGCGCTTGGAGGCGACCGTGGGGTGGGCCAGCACGTCGATCACGGCTTTTTGCAGCGGCACACCGGTGAGGTCGATGGGGGCCAGTTCGCGGCGCACGGTCTTCACGTCGCGGTGCATCTTGGGCGGCTTGCCCAGCAGCACTTCCATGGGCATGTCGACGGGGAATTTCTGGTCGCCCGCCGCCACGGCCGTGTCTTCCAGCACCAGCTGGCGCTGCTCGGTCGCGGTGCCGATCACGGCGAAGGGGCAGCGCTCGCGCTCGCAGAAGGCGCGGAACTGCTCCAGCGATTCGGGCGCGATGGCCAGCACGTAGCGTTCCTGGCTTTCGTTGGACCAGATTTCCTTGGGCGCCAGGCCGGATTCCTCCAGCTGCACGGCGCGCAGGTCGAAGCGAGCGCCCCGGCCAGCGTCGTTGGTCAGTTCGGGGAAGGCATTGGAGAGGCCGCCCGCGCCCACGTCATGGATGGCGAGGATGGGATTGGCCGCACCCTGCGCCCAGCAGTGGTTGATGACCTCCTGCGCGCGGCGCTCGATCTCAGGGTTGCCGCGCTGCACGGAGTCGAAGTCCAGCTCGGCCGCGTTGGCGCCCGTGGCCATCGAGCTAGCGGCGCCGCCGCCCATGCCGATGCGCATGCCTGGCCCGCCCAGCTGGATCAGCAGCGTGCCGGCGGGGAATTCGATCTTCTGGGTCAGGCCCGCGTCGATGATGCCCAGGCCGCCCGCGATCATGATGGGCTTGTGGTAGCCGCGATCCACGCCGCCCACGGTCTGCTCGTATTCGCGGAAGTAGCCCAGCAGGTTGGGCCGGCCGAATTCATTGTTGAAGGCCGCGCCGCCCAGCGGGCCCTCGACCATGATCTGCAGCGGGCTGGCGATGTGCTCGGGCTTGCCGAATTCACCGCCCCAGAGCTTGGAGACGGTGAAGCCCGTCATGCCCGCCTTGGGCTTGGAGCCCCGGCCCGTGGCGCCCTCGTCGCGGATCTCGCCGCCCGCGCCGGTCGATGCGCCCGGGAAGGGCGAGATCGCCGTGGGGTGGTTGTGAGTTTCCACCTTCATCAGCACGTGGTTCAGGGCGCTACTCTTTTCATAGCTGCTCACACCCGCCGTACCTGCGCTGGCGGGCATCTTGGCGATGAAGCGCTCGACCTGGGAGCCCTCCATGACCGAGGCGTTGTCCGAATACGCCACCACCGTGTGCTGGGGCGCCAGCTGGTGGGTGTTGCGAATCATGGCGAAGAGGCTCTTGTCCTGTGCCTGGCCATCGATGGTGAACTGCGCGTTGAAGATCTTGTGGCGGCAGTGCTCGCTGTTGGCCTGCGCGAACATCATCAGTTCGACGTCGGTCGGGTTCCGCGCCAGGCCCTTGAAGGCGTTGACCAGATAGTCGATCTCGTCGTCGGCCAGCGCCAGGCCCCACTGCGTGTTGGCAGCTTCGAGCGCGGCGCGGCCGCCGCCCAGCACATCGACGAACTCCATGGGCGCGGCGGGCAGCTCGGTGAAGAGCGCGGCGGCGCCGCCGAGATCGGGCACCACCGATTCGGTCATGCGGTCGTGCAGCAGCGCGGCGATCTGCTGCATCTGCTCGGCCGACAGCTCGGGCGTGCCGCCCAGCAGGCCGGACTTCAGCTCCAGGCGGTATTCGGTCACGCGCTCGACGCGGCGGATCGCCAGCCCGCAGTTGCGGGCGATGTCGGTGGCCTTGGAGGCCCAGGGCGACACGGTGCCCAGGCGCGGGGTCACGATGATGGTCGGGCCATCAGCCGGGCCGCCATAGGCGTCGCCATAGGCGAGCAACGCGGCCAGGCGGTCGCGCTCGGCCGGCGTGGGCGCGGTGTCGGTGGCCACCAGATGCACGAAACGCGCTGCAATGCCGGTGATCTTGGGGTGGATGGCCTGGAGGGCGGGCTGCAGTTGCTGGGCGCGGAAGGTGCTGAGAGCGTTGCCGCCCTCCAGCTGGGTCATGTGCAAGGTCACGGTGGCGGCCTGTGTGATGGGGAAGGGGTGCAAGAAAGCGTCGGTCGGCGGCCGCTGAATGGGGCCGGTGGGCCGGATGCCTTCGGAAAACCCGGCATTTTAGCGGTGCCGCGAGGACGAAGACCGCGGCAGCGGCAAGTGCGGAGGCCGGGTGGGATAATTGCACCCATGAGCATCACCATCAAAGACGCTGCCGGCATCGCCGGCATGCGCGAGGCCTGCCGCCTGGCCTCCGAAGTGCTGGACTACATCACGCCCCACATCCGCCCCGGCATCACCACGGCCGAGATCGATCGCCTGGGTGCGGAATGCATGGCCAGCCAAGGCACGGTGTCGGCCACCGTCGGCTACCAGCCGCCCGGCTACCCACCCTACCCGGGCCACCTCTGCACCTCGGTGAACCACGTGGTCTGCCACGGCATCCCGAACGACAAGCCGCTCAAGAAAGGCGACATCGTCAACGTCGATGTCACCGTCATCACGAAGGACGGCTGGTTCGGCGACAACAGCCGCATGTACCTGATCGGCGAATGCTCCATCGCCGCCAAGCGGCTGTGCAGCCTGACCTTCGAAGCTATGTGGCTGGGCATCCAGCAGGTCAAGCCCGGCGCACGCCTGGGCGACGTGGGCCACGCGATCCAGAAGTTCGCCGAAGGCCACGGCCTGTCCGTGGTGCGCGAGTTCTGCGGGCACGGCATCGGCCAGAAGTTCCACGAGGAGCCGCAGGTGCTGCACTACGGCCGCCCTGGCACGCTCGAAGAGCTGGTGCCCGGCATGATCTTCACCATCGAGCCCATGCTGAATGCCGGCCGCCGCGAGATCAAGGAACTGGGCAACGATGGCTGGACCATCATCACCAAGGACCGCAGCCTCTCCGCGCAGTGGGAACACACCGTGCTGGTGACCGAGACCGGCTACGAAGTGATGACGCTGTCGGCCGGCTCGCCGCCGCTGCCCAGCTTCGTCACGGCGACCAAGACCTGATCCGGCCGCCCGGGGCTCACGGCTCACGGCACGGGCGGGCTCGTATGGAATTTGCTTGACCGCCTGACCAAGCACACCCCTCACCTTCTGCATGCCCATGCCCGCCCCAGCCGCACCCAAGACCGCCCCGTCGCCCGCCGCCGACCTGCCCCAGCTGCGGGACGCCTATCGCCAGGACAAGGCGGCCCTGCTCGCCACGTTGCGCGAGGGCGGCAGCACCACGACGCGCAACATCCGCGGACTGCTGCACAAGCTCTCCTCCCTGGCGGACGGCCTGCTGGAACGCCTCTGGCTGCGCGCGGGACTGCCGCACGAAGTGGCGCTGGTGGCCGTGGGCGGCTACGGGCGCGCGCAGCTCTTTCCCGCGTCCGACGTGGATGTGCTGGTGCTGCTGCCCGACAACCTGTGCCCGGACCGCAGCGAAGGCGACCACGGCTGCGCCGAGGCACGCGAGCTGCGCGCCGCGCTGGAATCCTTCATCGGCAGCTGCTGGGATGCGGGCCTGGAGATCGGCTCCAGCGTGCGCACTGTGGCCGAATGCCTGAGCGAAGCGGCCGGCGACGTGACGGTGCAGACCTCGCTACTGGAATCTCGCCTCATCTGCGGCCACGCGGCCCTCTTCACCGAATTCCGCCGCCGTTACCTGGCGCAGATGGACCCGGCCGCCTTCCTCGTCGCCAAGACGCTGGAGATGCAGCAGCGCCACACCAAGTACGAGAACACCCCCTACGCACTGGAGCCCAACTGCAAGGAATCGCCCGGGGGCCTGCGCGACCTGCAGATGATCACCTGGGTGGCCCGCGCAGCCGGCCTGGGCAGCACCTGGCGCGAACTCGCCGCCAGCGGCCTGGCCACGCCCTTCGAGGTGCGCCAGATCGAGCGCAATGAGGCGATGCTGTTTCTGATCCGCGCCCGGCTGCACGTGCTGGCTGGCCGGCATGAAGACCGGCTGGTGTTCGACCTGCAGACCGCCGTGGCCGAATCCTTCGGCTACCGCACCACATCGCCCGACGGCAAGCGCCTGGCCATGCGCGCCAGCGAGACGCTGATGCGCCGCTACTACTGGGCGGCCAAGGCCGTGTCGCAGCTCAGTCAGATCCTGCTGCTCAACATCGAGGAGCGGCTCTCGCCCTCCACGCACGAACTGCGCCCCATCAACGAGCGCTTCTACGAGAAGGCCGGTCTGATCGAAGTGGCGAGCGACGATCTCTACCAGCGCGAGCCGCACGCCATCCTCGAGACCTTCCTGCTCTACGAGACCACCGGCGGCCTGAAGGATCTTTCGGTGCGCACCCTGCGCGCGCTCTACAACGCGCGCGGCGTGATGGACGGGCGCTTCCGCCGCGACCCGATCAACCGCGCCACCTTCATGCAGATCATGAAGCAGCCGGCCGGCATCACGCATGCCATGCGGTTGATGAACCAGACCTCGGTGCTGGGCCGCTACCTCTGGCCGTTCCGCCGCATCGTGGGACAGATGCAGCACGACCTGTTCCACGTCTACACGGTGGATCAGCACATCCTGATGGTGCTGCGCAACGTGCGCCGCTTCTTCATGCCCGAGCACGCGCACGAATACCCGTTCTGCTCGCAGCTCGCGGGCGGCTGGGACAAGCCCTGGCTGCTTTACCTGGCCGCGCTGTTCCACGACATCGGCAAGGGCCGCGGAGGCGACCATTCGCAGATCGGCGCGGAAGAGCTTCGCCACTTCTGCCGTCTGCACGACGTGGACAAGGCCGATGCCGAACTCGTCGAGTTCCTGGTGCGCGAACACCTGGCCATGAGCCAGGTCGCGCAAAAACAGGATCTCTCCGACCCCGACGTGATCGCCGCCTTCGCGCAGCGCGTGGGCAACGAGCGCAATCTCACCGCGCTCTACCTGCTGACGGTGGCCGACATCCGCGGCACCAGCCCCAAGGTGTGGAACGCCTGGAAGGGCAAGCTGCTGGAAGACCTTTACCGCGCCACGCTGCGCACCCTGGGCGGCCGCGCGCCCGATGCCGCCGCCGAAGTGGAGGCCCGCAAGCGCGAGGCACTGGTGCTGCTCGCGCTCAGCGCCCAGCCGGCCGACGGCCACCTCAAGCTCTGGGACACGCTGGACGTGAGCTACTTCATGCGCCACGAGGCCGCCGACATCGCCTGGCACACGCGGCATCTGTCGCGGCTGGTAGGCTCCGAGCAGCCCGTAGTGCGCGCCCGCCAGTCGCTGGTGGGCGAAGGGCTGCAGGTGATGGTCTATGCGGCCGACCAACCCGACCTGTTCGCACGCATCTGCGGATATTTCGACCGCGCGGGCTTCAGCATCCTCGATGCGCGTGTACACACGGCGCGCAACGGCTTCGCGCTGGACACCTTCCAGGTCGTCGCATCGACCCAGGCGGGCCACTACCGCGAACTCACCCACATGGTCGAAAGCGATCTGCTGCGCACCCTCGCCGATGGCGGCGCACTGCCCGAGCCGGCACGCAAGCGCGTCTCGCGGCGGGTCAAGAGCTTTCCGGTCGCACCACGCGTGACCCTGCGGCCCGACGACAAGGCCCAACGCTGGCTGATCTCGATCTCCGCCAGCGACCGGGCCGGCCTCCTCTACCTCGTGGCGCGGGTGCTATCGAGGCACCAACTGAGCGTGCAGCTCGCCAAGATCAGCACGCTGGGCGAGCGGGTGGAAGACACCTTCCTGGTACAAGGCAGCGAGCTGCAGAGCAACGCAGGGCAGATCCGCATCGAGACCGAGCTGCTGCAGGCGCTGTCGGACGGCTGAGGCCGCGCTGGTCACCGTTTGCTATTCATTCAATAGCACAATGCGCTCATCGAACAAGGGCCAGGGCCCTATTCGGGACTGATTGCGCTCAATCGTCCTCGGCCGCGTCGATCTCGGGGAATAGCACCTCGGTGTAGCCGAAGCGGCTGAAGTCACGCACCCGCATCGGGTAGAGCTTGCCGATCAGGTGGTCGCACTCGTGCTGCACCACCCGCGCATGGAAGCCCTCGGCCACGCGGTCGATCGGCTGGCCTTCCGGGTCGAAGCCGGTGTAGCGGATGCGCGACCAGCGCGGCACCACGCCGCGCAGGCCGGGCACGGAAAGACAGCCTTCCCAGTCTTCTTCCTCTGCATCGCCCAGCGGCGTGATGACCGGGTTGACCAGCGTGGTCTGCGGCACCAGCGGGCGGTCCGGGTAACGCGGGTTGCGCTGCTCCGAACCGAAGATCACCACCTGCAGATCGACGCCGATCTGCGGCGCCGCCAGGCCCGCACCGTTCACCGCCCGCATGGTTTCGCGCAGGTCTCGCACCAGGGTGTGCAACTCGTCGGTGCCGAATGCGGTCACGGGCTGTGCGACGCGCAGGAGGCGCGGATCGCCCATTTTCAAAATCGTGTGGATGGTCATGGGGCAGAAGGCGAAGTGAACGAAACGGAACGCAACGCAAAGCCGGTCGCGACGAAACAGCGCGGCAGCATAAGGCAACGCGGCGCAGCGCGTGGGGTGTGCTCTTACAAGGGCGGCCAACGGCGTGGCGCAGGCACAATCCGGCCATGCCCGTTCCGCCCGCCTCGCCCGAAGAGCCGCCACTGCCCCCGCCCCCCGTGCATGCCCCTCTGCCGCTGCCGGTGCGCTGGTTGCTGCTGGCCTTCGCCGCGTGCAGCCTGACCCTGGGCGTGATCGGCATCTTCGTGCCCGGCCTGCCCACCACCGTCTTCGTGCTGATGGCCGGCTGGGCCGCCGCGCGCAGTTCGCCGCGCCTGCACGCCTGGCTCTGGCGGCATCCGCTCTTCGGATCGATGCTGCGCAACTGGGCCAACGGCGGCTGCGTGAGCCGCCGTGCCAAGTGGAGCGCCACGGCGCTGATGGGCCTGTGCGCCGTGGTGCTGGCCTTCAGCACCGCGCCCCGCTGGGTGGCGGTGGGCGCCAGCGCCTGCATGGCCTGCGTGCTCGCCTGGCTGTGGTGCCGGCCCGAACCCACGGCTTGAAGTGATTGCAGATCGACGAAATCGCGATCGGTCGTTTTTTTGTGTATATAATCTAAGTCTTGTTCCTCGATAGCTCAGTCGGTAGAGCGCCGGACTGTTAATCCGTAGGTCCCTGGTTCGAGCCCAGGTCGAGGAGCCAAGATTCATTCAAGTTGCACCGCGCAATCGCATGCGGCGCAACAGCGTTAGTTGTCAGTCATACCGAACATTCCTCGATAGCTCAGTCGGTAGAGCGCCGGACTGTTAATCCGTAGGTCCCTGGTTCGAGCCCAGGTCGAGGAGCCA
>NZ_JBXYZY010000008.1:0-522 GCF_057642795.1 Paracidovorax sp. | reverse complement strand
GCATGTGCAAGGTCATGAAGGTACATCCCAGCGGCTACTACGCCTGGAAGGCCGAGCCCGCGAGTCCTCGCGCCAAGGACGATCAGCGGCTGCTGGGCCTGCTCAAGCACGCCTGGCTGGAGAGCGGCGGCGTGTACGGCTACCGCAAGCTCACGCTGGACATGCGCGACCTGGGCGAGAGCTGCGGCAAGCATCGTGTGGCCCGATTGCTCAAGCGCGAAGGGCTGCGCTCGCAGACTGGCTACCGTCGCCGCCCCGGCATGCGCGGCGGCAAGCCTGCTGTCGTGGCGCCCAACCACCTGCAACGCCAGTTCATCGTGGCCGAGCCCAACCAATCCTGGGTGACCGACATCACGTACATCCGCACCCATGAGGGCTGGCTGTACTTGGCTGTGGTGGTCGATCTGTTCTCGCGTCAGGTGGTCGGATGGTCAATGGGCAGCCGCATCGATACCAGCCTGGTGCTTGACGCGCTGATGATGGCCTTGTGGCGCCGTCAGCCTAAGAAGCCGGTCACGGTGC
>NZ_JBXYZY010000007.1:0-523 GCF_057642795.1 Paracidovorax sp. | reverse complement strand
ATTTGGTTCTGTTGCAAAGTAAAAAATATAGCTAACCACTAATATATCATGTCAATGTTCGCTTAACTTGCTAGCATGATGCTAATTTCGTGGCATGGGGAAAATCCGTAGATCTGAAGAGACCTACGGTTCTTTTTATATAGAGCGTAAATACATTCAATACCTTTTAAAGTATTCTTTGCCGTATTGATACTTTGATATCTTGTCTTTCTTACTTTAATATGACGGTGATCTTGCTCAATGAGATTATTCAGATATTTCGATGTACAATGACAGTCAGGTTTAAGTTTAAAAGCTTTAATTACTTTAGCCATTGCTACCTTCGTTGAAGGCGCCTGATCTGTAATTACCTTTTGAGGTTTACCAAATTGTTTAATGAGACGTTTGATAAACGCATATGCTGAATGATTATCTCGTTGCTTACGCAACCAAATATCTAATGTATGTCCCTCTGTATCAATTGCACGATATAAATAGCTCCATTTTCCTTTTATTTTGATGTACGTCTCATCAATACGCAATT
>NZ_JBXYZY010000006.1:0-523 GCF_057642795.1 Paracidovorax sp. | reverse complement strand
GATCCTACAATGAAAATACTTGTGTATTCTCATGCTTCCATCCGGTCGTTTAAACTTTGATTGAGTAAGTCCCAGAATATGGTTACAAGTAGGACATCTTGCGAAGCCTTGTAATGGGGAATGCTTTCTCCATGTATAGTCAGTATTTTTCCCTTTTAAGAAACTATTATTTTCTTTGATAGCTTGAACCCTTTCAAACTCTTCTCTTGAAACGATAGCTTCATGGTGGTCATAAACTCTACCCCATTCTTCTTTAGGATTAAATTTAAAACTACCAGGAGTCAATACCGACTTTTCTTGCATATTGAAGACATAAGTGCCTGTGTAATTTTCATTGGATAAAATATCTACCACTGTACCATTTGTCCATGTTGGTGCATCTCTTGTATCTGATGATACTATGTTATATTCATAATCCATATTTGTAAGTTCTTTTTTACGTTCGTTTGGTGTTGGTATATTCTCTTCATTCATAACTGCTGCAATCTTTCTTGATGCAAGTCCTGTAAGTGCTAAGTCATAT
>NZ_JBXYZY010000005.1:0-524 GCF_057642795.1 Paracidovorax sp. | reverse complement strand
CGACGAGCAGGGTCTTCTTGCGCCCAATGCGAGTGGCGACCCAGGAAGCAAAAAACATCAACGCTGCAGACACGAAGAGATAGGTACTGAACAGTAGCTCGGTCTGACCTGGGCTGGCCTTCAGGGCCGAAGAGATCTCGGGAAGAATCGGGTCGACCACCCCAACCCCCATGTAGGAGAACGCCACAGCAATGGTGACCGCCCACACAGCCGGTCTGACAGGCTCTTTGCTCATCGTCAATTCCTCGTCGTCCTCGCGTCATTCTCGGACAGCACTTCGACAGCCCGGCGCAAGGCGGGCAAAACTCTCATCAGCAGACCCCGGTCCCTATCGCTCAACGTGTTTAGCACCGGCACGACGGACTCCCCCACCGACAGTTCGCAGTTGCGGCAGTACTCACGCCCGGCATCCGTAATCTCAACGAGACGACTGCGGGCATCATGGGGATCACGTTGTCGCGCTACTAACCCATCCCGTTCAAGCCTCTCAACGATGTCTGTCGTCGTTGTGGGTCTGGTTCCCT
>NZ_JBXYZY010000004.1:0-525 GCF_057642795.1 Paracidovorax sp. | reverse complement strand
ACAACCCGAAGCACCCATCGGTAAAAAGACCATCAAAAATAGGCGTATGTTCATTTTGCCTAGCTACGATTTTTTACCTGATTTCAGCGTTTTACCTCCTCCAAGGACATATGGCGCCCGCAATAGGCCTTGGTTTCGCGGGACTAGTGACTTTTACAATTGGCTACGGCGCGACAAACTGAAGTGTCCCAGGTTTTGTTCCGTTTGGGTAAATGGGAAAATCTTCGAACATGCCCAAAAAATTGACCAGGATGCAAAGGACCGAGTTGTCCGATTAGTAGAAGATCGCATCTTGGCAGAAAACATGTCGATGCAGAACGCGTGCAAGATTGTGGCGCCGAAACTAGGGGTCTCATGGCACACCGCGCGCCAATGGACTCAGCAGGCCCGCCGAGATGGCAGCGTTACTCGTGCATGGCCTTTTTTCATTTACGGAATCGGTTTATGTGCTGCGGCTGCTGTGGTCTGGCTGCTGATGCCCAAAACGAATACTTCAGCGAACCAGTCTGCAGACAATGCGCAATT
>NZ_JBXYZY010000003.1:0-211945 GCF_057642795.1 Paracidovorax sp. | reverse complement strand
CTGCGCTGGCTTCGGCTGCGCCCCCGCGTGCCGCCGCCCCCGCGGCAAAGAGCGAGGACGACTGGGAAACGTTCTGACGCGCCCGCGCCCGGATGCCTCGGCCCGGCCCCGTGAACTTCAGTGGGACCCGGGTTGGCCGCGGCGCAGCATGCCGACCCGCTCGGCGATGCGATCGGTGTCCGTCCCGTGCTCCGCGCGTGCCAGATAGGTTTCCAGATCGTCCAGCGCCTGCCGGGTGTTGCCCTGCTCCGCATGGGCCAGGCCCCGGTCGCGCCATTCGGCCCAGGCCTCGGGCAGCAGCAACAGCAGGCGGTTCTGCACGGCGATCAGCCGCGCCCAGTCCTGCTGGGAACGGTGGATTTCCTTGAGATTGCGCAACATGCGCGCCAGGATGTCGCGCGCCGGCGCCGCCTGCAGGTAAAGGCCCAGCGGCACCTCGTCGTCCGCATCGCGCTGAGGCCCGCCATTGCGCTGGAAAGGTTCGAGCCGCTCGCTCAGGTCTTCACGCGATAGCGACTGCCCTGTCATCGGGTCCATCACCACCTGGCCGTTGGGCAGCAGCACCTTGAGCATGAAATGGCCCGGAAACGCGACGCCGTACGCCTGCAGGCCCAGGCCCTGGGCGAGCTCCAGCCAGAGCACGGCCAGCGAGATGGGAATGCCTCGCCGCGTGCGCAGCACGGCATTCAGATAGCTGTTGTCGGGGTCGTAGTAGTTGTTGAGATTGCCGGCGAAGCCCAGGTCGCTGAAGAAGAACTGGTTGAGCGTGCGCAGGCGCTGCAGCGCGGATGCATCAGCTGGCAGGCGCCGCTGCACGCGGGCCTGGAGCTGATCGACGTCGCCCAGCAGCTGCTGCACGTCCAGCTCGGGGTATTCGTCGTGCGCAATCGCGGCGGCGGCCTCCAGCAGCGGAATCTCTTCGCCCTCCTGCACCAGGGCAGCGAAATATTCGAGCGGGGTCGGAAGGTCGTAGCGAAGGGGCATGGCGAGGGTTGTACGGTCAGCGCAGCGGCAGCGTCAAGCCCGACGGGGCCTGCGTCATCGCCGCAGGAGTTCCTTCAGCCGCAGGCCCGAAGCAGCCAGCGCGCCGAAATACAGCACCGCCGCCCCCGCCAGCCAGAGTGCAAGCAGGCCAGCGCGCCGCCCCCCCTGGGCTCGCAGGGCCAGCCAGTCGAAATGCTGGGAGCCCCAGGCGAGGAAGATCGCCAGCAGCGCACTGGCGGCCACGACCTGCAGCGAGAACTTGTACCAGCCCGGCGCGGGCCGGTAGCTGCCGCGCCGGCGCAGCCCTATCAACAGCCACAGCGCGTTCAGCAACGCCCCCAGGCCGATCGACAGCGCCAGCCCAGCGTGCGCGAGCCAGGGCACGAAGGCCAGATTGAGCAGCTGCGTACAGATCAGCACCGCGATGGCGATGCGCACCGGCGTGCGGATATCCTGGCTGGCGTAGTAACCCGGCGCCAGTACCTTGATGGCCACCAGCCCCAGCAGGCCCACGCCATAGCCGGCCAGCGCCAGCGCGATCTGGCCCACGTCGCGATCCTGCAGCGCGCCGTGGTGGAACAGCGTGGCCACCAGCGGTTCGGCGAAGGTAAGCAGCGCCACGCCGCTGGGCACGGCCAGCAGCACGACGATGCGCAAGCCCCAGTCGAGCATGGAGGAATAGCGTTCGGCATCGCCCGCCGCCTTGGCGGCCGACAGCTGCGGCGTGAGCACCACGCCCAGGGCCACGCCCAGCAGCGCGGTCGGGAACTCCATCAGCCGGTCGGCATAGAACAGCCAGGTGACGCTGCCCGGCGCCAGGTACGAGGCGATCTGCGTATTGATCATGAGCGAGATCTGCGCCACACCCACGCCCAGCAGGGCCGGCGCCATGAGGCGCAGGATCTGCCGCACGGCCGGATCGGCCAGCGCGACGCGCACACCGCTCCAGGTGACGGCGATGCGCGGCAGCAGCCTGAGCCGGTGCAGCGCGGGCAGCTGCAGCGCCAGCTGCAGCACGCCACCGGCCATCACGCCGGCCGCCATGGCGTAGATGGGTTCGATGCCGCGCGCGGCGAACTGCGGCGCCACGAACCACGCCGCCAGGATCATGCAGACATTGAGCAGCACCGGCGTGGCGGCCGGCACCGCGAAACGCTTCCAGGTGTTGAGCACGCCGGCTGACAAGGCCACCAACGACATGAAGCCGATATAGGGGAACATCCAGCGCGTCATCAGGACCGCCGCGTCGTAGGCGCCGCCATCCTGCCGCAGGCCGCTGGCCAGCAGCCACACCAGGAGCGGCGCGCCCAGCACGCCCAGCACGCAGGTCAGCAACAGGGCCCAGAAGAGCACTGTGGCCACGTGCGCGACGAGCGCGCGCGTGGGCTCTTCGCCCAGGCGTGCCTTGTGGCCGGCGAGCACCGGCACGAAGGCCTGGCTGAATGCGCCCTCGGCGAACAGACGGCGGAACAGGTTGGGGATGCGGAAGGCGACGTTGAAGGCGTCGGTGAGCGCGTTGGCACCGAACATCGACGCCATGAGCAGGTCGCGCGCCAGGCCCGTCACGCGGGAGGCCAGGGTCAGCAGCGAAACGGTGGAGGCAGATTTGAGCAGGGACACAGGGCGCGAGTGTATGCGCTCAAAGGCTCAGCCCGAGGGCGGGCAGCCCTCCGCCGGTGGGCTGGGCTATAATCGCCGGCTTTGCTGACAACATCCGCAGACATTTAAGGAATCCATACCATGGCATCTGCCAAGCCCAAGAAAAAGAACCCCCGTCTGGCGTCTGGCCGCAAGCGCGCCCGCCAGGACGTCAAGCTGAACGCCGCCAACACCTCGCTGCGTTCCAAGTACCGCACCGCCGTCAAGAATGTCGAGAAGGCCGTCGTGGCCGGCGACAAGACGAAGGCCACCGAACTGTTTGCGAAGATGCAAGCCGTTGTCGACACCATCGCCGACAAGGGCATCTTCCACAAGAACAAGGCTGCTCGCGACAAGAGCCGCCTGTCCGCCAAGGTGAAAGCCCTGGCCCTGGCCGCCTGACCCTTCAGGCAAACAGCCCGGGCGGCCCTGCCGCCCGCCGTTTGTAACGGGTGCGCTGTCAGCAAAGAAAAACGGAAAACCGCCTTCGGGCGGTTTTTTCGTTGGTGCCTCCTTTCACCCCCGGGGGGGAGGAAAGTGCGAACCCCAGTCAACTGCCGAAAAAAATCACGGGCAAGCTCCGCATTAGTACCAATTGACTATCGTCAAAACTTCGTCGTTTAGGCAAAATCGCGCGCTCACAAAGGCTCGTGTTGTCGCGCCTCCGAAGAAGCCTGCACGCGCTGCCTGCAGGCTTTTTTTCACTTTGCCTGGAAGAAGTCATGAAGAAGTCGATCAAAGCCGTACTGGCCGCCCTGGGCGTGCTGGTTCTGGCCACGGTACTGTTTTTGTTTTGGCCGCTATTCCCCCGCTCCGTGCCGGCCGCGGAGAACGACAAGCCCGTCGATGTCGTGATGATCGGCGCGGGCGTGATGAGCACGACGCTCGCCACCTACCTGCAAGAGTTGCAGCCGGACTGGAAGATCGAAGTCTTCGAACGCCTGGACGGTGTGGCGCTGGAAAGCTCCAACGGATGGAACAATGCCGGCACAGGCCATTCGGGCTTCGCCGAGCTGAACTACACGCCTGAACTGCCCGACGGCTCCATTGAAACCAAGCGTGCCGTGGGCATCGCGGAGCAATTCGAAGTGACGCGCCAGTTCTGGGCCCACCAGATCGCTCGCGGCCACATGCAGCAGCCCCAGACCTTCGTGAACCCCACGCCGCACATGAGCTTCGTGTGGGGCGACGCGAACATCGAATACCTGAAGAAGCGCCATGCCGCGCTGACCAAGAATCCTCTCTTCTACGGCATGGAGTTCTCACAGGACCAGGCCAAGATCAAGGAATGGGCGCCGCTGCTCATCGAAGGGCGCGACCCCGCCCAGAAGGTGGCTGCCACGTACATGCCCATCGGCACCGACGTGAACTACGGCGTGGTGACCAACCAGCTGATGCAGAGCCTGCAAAAGAGCTCCAACTTCACGCTGAAGCTGCAGCATGAAGTGCGCGCGCTGCGCCAGAACGACGACAAGACCTGGAACGTGACCGTAGCCGACCTGGCCGACGGCGCCAAGGAAAAGACCGTGAAGGCGAAGTTCGTCTTCGTCGGCGCGGGCGGTGCGGCACTGAAGATGCTGCAGGCCTCGGGCATCCCCGAGTCGCGCAACTACGCCGGCTTCCCGGTGGGCGGTGAATGGCTGGCCATCGAAAACCCCGCCATCACCGCGCGCCACGATGTCAAGGCCTACGGCAAGGCGGCCGAAGGCTCGCCGCCGATGTCGGTGCCCCACCTGGACGCCCGCAAGCTCGACGGCAAGGACGTGGTGCTGTTCGGCCCCTTTGCGCTGCAATCCACCAAGTTCCTCAAGCAGGGCTCCTGGTTCGACCTGTTCTCCTCGATCAACCACGACAACATCGGCGGCATGCTGCGCGTGGGCATCCACAACCTGGATCTGGTGAAGTATCTGGTGCAGCAGGCAGCGCTCACCGACGAAGACCGCCAGCAGGCAGTGAAGGAGTACTTCCCGAACATCAAGCGCGAAGACTGGCGCCTGGCCGTGGCCGGCCAGCGCGTGCAGGTCATCAAGCGCGACCCCAAGGAAGGCGCCGTGCTGCAGTTCGGCACCGAGATCGTGACCGACAAGGACGGCACCATCGCGGCGCTGCTGGGCGCATCTCCGGGCGCCTCCACCGCGCCGCACATCATGATCAACCTGCTGACCAAGGCATTCCCGGCGCAGATGACCGACGCGGGCTGGAAGCCGCGCCTGAAGGAAATCGTGCCCTCCTACGGCCGCAAGATCAACGAGTCGCCCGAGGTGACCAACGAGATTCGCCGCATGACCAGCACGGCGCTGCATCTGCCCTACCTCGAAGTGCCGGCCGACGTGGCCACGCGCGCACCGGCCATCGCCGCCCCGGCCAAGGCACCGGCCGCGCCCGCAGCCAACGGCGGTGCGCTGAACAAGGAAATGCAGGCACTTTGATGGCTTGAGAGGCGGGCCCTCCAAGCTCGCCGCGCCAAAGAAACGACGCCCCGCCCTGCCTCATGGCAGCGCGGGGCGTCGTGTTTTGGGCCCCAGTTCAGTCCTGCCGCTGGCTGCGGCGCATGGGCATGCGGTCGATCTCCTCGAAGACGGCCTGCAGATCGACACCGGCGCCCTCGCGCAGCTTCACGCCGCCGTCCTTGCCCACCAGCACGAAGGCCGCCGGGCCCCGCGCATCGAGTGCCAGCGCCTGCAGCAGCGCGCGGGTCTCGCCCGCCGCCAGCGGCACGCCGTTGCGTGCTCCATTCCCGGCCACCACGGTGTAGAGCGCCATGTCGCGCTCGCGGAAGGCCTCGCGCGTGGCGGTTTCATCCAGCGCGCCGCGCAGCCGGGCCAGCAGTGGGTCACCCTCCTGCGGCACGACGACGATCACCGGGCGCGTCTTCCAGCGCTCGCCCTCCAGCGGGTTGGCGCGGGACTGCGGCGGGCCGCCTGCGAAGGCGCTGCAGGCTAAGGCGGCCAGGCCCAGAGCCGCAGCAGCGGCGGCCGCGGTACGAATCAAGGAAGGACGGTGCAGAAAGCTCATGCCGCCAGTGTCTTCAGGCGGCGGCATGGCAGACGTCGGACATCTTCCGCAAAGCGGCGGACGAACGGCAGACGAGCGGCGGCATTCCGCTACTGATTTGATAGCCACATACCCACATCGCGCCTGCGCAGCGGGCGGTTTTTCCTCAAACCGGGCCGGCCACGCCCGCCGATTCGAAGCTCGCCATCTCGCGCAGCACGGCGCAGGCCGAGACCAGCAGCGGCCAGGCCAGCGCAGCACCGGAGCCTTCGCCCAACCGCAGGCCCAGGTCCAGCAGCGGATCGGCCTGCAGGTGCTGCAGCATCAGCGCATGGCCGCGCTCGCCCGAGCGGTGCGAGAACACGCAGCGCTGCAGCACACGCGGCTGCAGCCGGCTCGCGACCAGCACGGCGGCGCTGGTGATGAAGCCGTCCACCACGATGACGCGGCGCTGGGCCGCGGCCTCCAGCACGGCGCCGGCCAGCGTGGCGATCTCCAGGCCGCCCAGGGCCGCGAGCGCGTCCATGGGTTCCGTGGCGCCGGCGTTCGCGTCCAGCGCCTGCTGCAGCACGGCGCGCTTGCGGGCGATGCCGGCATCGTCCAGGCCGGTCCCCGCGCCCGTGCATTCGTCCAGGCCCACGCCGCACAGGCGCGCCAGCAGCAGCGCGGCGGCCGAGGTGTTGCCGATGCCCATCTCGCCCAGCAGCAGCGCGTTACCGGGCAGCGAGCGCACCACGGCGCGGCCGTTGGCGATGGCTTGGGCGCACTGCGTGGCCGTCATGGCGGGGCCGGCCGATGCATCGGCCGTACCGGCCGCCACACGGCAGGCGATCAGGCGCGGCTCGCCCGGCACGTGGCGGCGCGGTGCGAATTCACGCGCCACGCCGCAGTCGGCCACCGTCAGTGCCAGGCCGTGCTGGCGCGCCAGCACGCTCACCGCCGCGCCGCCGGAGAGGAAGTTGGCGACCATCTGCCAGGTCACGTCGCTGGGGTAGGCCGAAACGCCGCGCGCCGCCAGGCCATGGTCGGCCGCGCAGACCAGCATCTGCGGCTGGTCGAGCACGGGCGCTTCGGTGCCCAGGATGAGGCCGATGCGCAGGGCCAGGGCCTCCAGCCGGCCCAGGGAGCCCAGCGGCTTGGTCTTCTGGTCGAGGCGGTGCTGCAGGCGGGCGGCGAGCGCCGCATCGTCGATGTCTGCGAGGGTGTCGGTGGAACGCATATCGTGGGGGTAGGAGAAGGTGAAAGCGGCAGCGCAGGCAGGGGGCGGCGCTACCGAAAACGAAACTGCATGCCCTGAAGGATCACGCGCGGCTGCCCTTGGTTCCGGGTGCGGCGAGGCAGTCCAGCACGCCCGGCGCGAACCAGTCGTCCAGACCCGCAGCCAGGCGGTCGAAGACCGTGTCCAGCGTGGGCGCCGCGGCACCGAACAGGGCGCGCAGGGCCTGCGGATCTTCGAAGAGGCCGTGCAGGTAGAGGCCCAGCACGTTGCCCTGGGTGTTCTGCCAGGCGAGACCCGGGATGACCTCCCGCGCCACATCGCCCGCCGCCGCCATGGCCGGGTGCTGCGCCGTCTGGCCGTGGTGGATTTCATAGCCCGCCACCGCCACGCCGGCCAGCGCCTGCCAGGCGCCCTGCACGGCACCGAAGGCCGTGCGCGTGTGTCGCACGGTCTTGTCGGCAGCGAAGGCGGTGACCAGGGGCAGGAGGCCAAGGCCGGGGGCGTTGCCGTCCACGCCATGCGTGTCGATCAGCGCCTCGCCCAGCATCTGCAGGCCGCCGCACACGCCCAGCACGCGGCCGCCGCGCGCCGCATGGGCGGCGATGGCCGCATCCAGGCCCTGGGCGCGCAGCCAGGCCAGGTCGGCCGCCGTGGCCTTGGAGCCGGGCAGCACGACCCAGTCGGCGCCGCCCAGGTCGGCCGGGGAGCGCGCCCAGAGCAGGCGCACACCGGGCACGCCCTTGAGCGGCTGGAATTCATCGAGGTTGCTGAGGCGCGGATAGGCCACCACCGCCACCGTGGTGTGCAGCGCGCCCTGGGCGCCGGCGGCCGGGGTGTGGCGGGCGGCATCGTCGAACACGCCGTCTTCCTCGGGCAGGCCGTGGCCCCACTGCATGGGCACGGTGGCCACCACGGGCACGCCGGTGCGCTCACGCAGCATCTCGGGCGCGGGCGCGAGCAGGGCCGCGTCGCCCCGGAACTTGTTGAGCACGAAGCCGTGGATCAGCGCCTGCTCTTCGGGCGGCAGCAGCGCCCAGGTGCCGTAGAGGTGGGCAAAAGCGCCGCCACGGTCGATGTCGGCCACCAGCAGGCAGCGGGCGCCGGAATGCCGGGCCACGCGCATGTTGACCACGTCGCTGGCATGCAGGTTGATCTCGGCCGGCGAACCCGCACCCTCGATCACCACCACGTCGTTCTCCGCGCGCAGCGCGTCCAGCGCGGCGGCGATCTGCGGCCACACGCGGGCGCTGCGGCCGCGCCACGGCAGGGCCGACAGTTCGGCACTGACCTGGCCCAGCAGCACGACCTGGCTGCGCGTGTCGGCCTCGGGCTTGAGCAGCAGCGGGTTCATGCGCACCTCGGGCGCGGTGCGCGCGGCCAGTGCCTGGAAGTACTGCGCGCTGCCGATCTCGCCCCAGGTGCCGGCGGCCGCTCCATCGCTGGAGGCCACTACGCGGGCGTTGTTGCTCATGTTCTGCGCCTTGAACGGCGCGACCTTCAGCCCCTGGTTGCTGTACCAGCGGCAGAGCGCCGTGGTGAGCCAGCTCTTGCCCGCTCCGCTGGACGTGCCCAGCACCATCACGCAACGCGCGGCCATGTCAGAAAGCCCCGGCGCGGCGCAAGGCCCGCGTTGAAAGGGAAGGAAGCGAGGGGTCGGCGGGCAGGCAGGCGTTCACGGGCGATGTTCAGGAGGCGCGCAGGCAGAGCCCGCCATTGTCACTGCTGGCGGCCCTACGCCTCGCTGCCCGCGCCCCGAACGTGCCGGCTCAGGCTTGGGAGGGCTGGCCGTTGGAGGCCGACACGCCGCCATCGACCGGCAGGACGACTCCGGTGACGAAGCGCGCATCCTCGCGCGCCAGGAAGACGATGACGGCGGCGATCTCTTCGGGCTCCGCGCCCCGGCCCAGCGGAATGCGCTCGGCGAACTTGGCCAGCAGTTCGGGGTTGCTCTTGATGTCTTGCGTCATGCCGGTGAAGGTGAGGCTGGGCGCCACCGCGTTCACGCGCACGCCGTCCTTGCCGTGGTCCAGCGCCAGGGCGCGAGTGAAGTTGGAGACCGCGCCCTTGGAGGTGTTGTAGAAGCTCATATCCCAGTCACCGCCCAGGCCCGACACCGACGAGGTGTTGACGATGCAGCCGCGCGAGCGGATGAGGTGCGGCAGCGCGGCGCGCGCGCCGTGGAACACGCCCGACACGTTGGTGGCCAGCACGCGGTGCCAGTCCTCGAGGCTGGCCTCGGTGGCCTTGCCCTGCACGGCGATGCCGGCGTTGTTGACCATCACGTCGAGCCGGCCGAAGCGCTTGACGGTGGCCTCGATCAGCGCCTGCACGGCCTCCCACTGCGACACGTCGGCCGGGTGGGCCAGCGTGCGGTCTTCGGGCAGATCGGCGCGGGTGGCGGCGAGCTTGTCGTCGCTCAGGTCGGCGATGGCGACCATCGCGCCTTCCTGCGAAAAGCGCCGCGCGGTGGCCGCGCCGATGCCGGAGCCCGCGCCGGTCACGATGACGACCTTGCCGGCGAAGCGCTGCGCGGCCAGCAGTGCCGCGGACGGGAAATCGGTGGGGTGGGTGGACGAGGTGGATGCAGAGCTCATGGTGGCGGTTCCTGTCGAAAAACGGTGGGACGGGTGCCGGCCAGGGCGGCGCCTTGGCGGGCGTGGACGCTCCATCCTCTGCGGGCCATGCCCCGCCATGCGGCCGACAGCTCCTCATCGGGCTGTCAGCCACCGCGCCATGGCGGCGTGCGCGCGGGCAGCGCTGCTGGGCGCCGCACGCCTTCGCCCCACCCTCGCGCATACCCTGAAAGCATTCGATCAGCGAACGACCACGCGCGATCATCGTTCGCAACGGCTGCGCGCTGGATTGTGGGCAGATGTATCCGGCTGTTAGCTTCCCGACCCGGGCGGCCCGGCCCTGCCCGGCATGCCGACATCCATAACGACATCACAACGCAAGGAGCACCGAATGACACCCTTTTCCCCCCGGCCCGCACGCCGCCTGCCCTGGATCGCCCTGGCCGCGCTGGGCGCCGCCTGCAGCGCCCACGCCCAGCAGGCCGCCAGCTCCAGCGTCACGCTCTACGGCAGCATCGACCAGTACCTGAACTACATGCACAGCAGCTCCGGCGCCACGGTCAAGAGCCTGGAAGACGGCGCCCTGCTGCGCAGCCGCATCGGCGTGCGCGGCAGCGAAGACCTGGGCGGCGGCTATGCGGCCAAGTTCAACCTGGAAGGCGGCCTCAGCGCCGACACCGGCGCCAGCGCCGACAGTTCGCGCTTCTTCGACCGGCAGTCGTGGGTGGGCGTAGCCACGCCCGTAGGCGAATTCCGCCTCGGCCGCCAGAACGGCCCCATCCTCACGCGCGGCGGCTACATCGACTTCACCACGCGCACGCTGGGCTCCATGGTCAACAACTTCGGCGTGCCCTCGCGCTACGACAACGACATCGCCTACCTCTCGCCGCGCATCGGCGGCGTGGCCGGCGAGGTGCACTTCGCGCTGCCCGAAGTGCCGGGCAGCGTGGCGCGCCAGTCGGTGATCCAGGGTGCCGTGGACTACATCAACGACTACATGCGCCTGGGCTACATCGGCCTGCGCGGCAGCGCCCCCGCCAACGCGCCCTTCCCGCGCGACGTGGTGTACGACAACCTGTTCGCCAACTGGATGTACGGCAAGGGCACGGTCTATCTGACCTACGTGCGCAGCAACAACAGCACGGCCAACGCCGTCAGCAACAACGCCGGCAGCATCCTGGGCAACGTGGGCGGCGTGGTCGCGGGCACCAACCCCGACGTGAACCGCTTCTACCGCATCTGGCAGGTCTCGGCCGACTACCAGGTCACCGCCAAGCTGCGCGTGGGCGCGCTCTGGGGCCGCATCGAAGACACCTCCGGCAGCGGCCGCAACGCCAACGGCGGCGCCATCGGCGCCTACTACGACCTCTCCAAGCGCACCACGCTGATCGCCCTGGTGGACACGCTGCGCAACGGCGCCAACGGCGGCTTCCGCCCCTCTGGCTCGGCAGGGCTCAAGACCAACTTCGGCACGCCGAACGACGTCAACGGCCGCAGCATCAACGGCGTGCAGCTGGGTGTGCTGCACCGGTTCTGATCGCAGCGATCAGCGGGCGGCCACCAGCCACGCCGCCCGCAGCGCCGCCTGCGATGCCGCCCGCAGCGCCGCCTGCGATGCCGGCGGCAGCACGCCCAGCCGCACGCAGCCGGGCAGTCCGAAAGATGCACAGTCGCGCAGCTTGATGCCCTGGGCGCGCAGGGCGGCCAGCAGCGCCGGCACGTCGTGCGCGCAGGCCTGCGGCAGGCGGGCGGTGAAGTAGTTGGCCAGGCTGCCGGGCAGCACGGCCCAGCCGAGTGCTGCGCAGAGCGCGGCCTGCGCGGCCTTCCATTCCCCCAGCGTGCTGCGGGTGGCGGCCAGCCATTGCTGGGTGGCCGGATCGGCCCAGGCCTGGAGCAGCGCGACGCCATGCGCGCCCAGCGGCCACGAGGGGGCCAGGCGCTGCAGCGCCGCGGCATCGGCCGCTGCGGCATCGCCTTCCGGCGCGATGGCATAGGCGGCGCGCACGCCCGTGAGGCCCAGGGCCTTGTTGGGCGTCCAGAGCTGCCAGGCGCGGGGCGGACAGGGGCGCGGGGTGGCGTGCAGGCTCAAGGGGCGGTAGGCGCAGTCGATCACCTGCCAGCCTGCGGCAGGGGTACCGCCATCGGCATCCAGCGCCGGATCGGTGCGGCCCAGCGGGCTGGAGGGCTCGCAGGCCCAGTGCAACACGGGGCCGGCATTCCGTTGCGCGTCGCCCTGCCCCGCACGCTCCACGCGCAGCCCCCAGGCCTGGGCGGCGCGGGCGTAGTCGCCATAGCTGTGCGCGGGCAGCAGCGCGGCCTGCACGCCGCGCTGGGCCGCCAGGGCCGTGACGCGGTGGATGAATTCGCTGGCGCTGGCGGCGATCACGATGCGTTCTGGCGCCACGCCGTGGAAGGCGCCCAGGCGCTCGCGCAGCGCGGTATAGGCCGGATCGGGGTAGCGCACGGCATCGGCCGCCTGCAGCGCGGCCAGGGCCTGCGGACTGGGGCCGCACGCGTTGGCGTTGGTGGAAAAGTCGTGCAGCGGCACGCCCAGGGCGTCGGGGCCGCCGTGTTCGGGGGACGTATCTGGCGTCACCGTTTTCACAGAAATCTCGCTATCAAGAAGATAGCTATCAGCGCAAGCGGGACAAGCGCCAGCACCACATTCGACGCCCAATGCGCGGCCTGGTGCGTGTCGGTGGGGCCGGCAGCGCGGCCGGCCGCGTTCAGCACATAGGCGCCGGGCTTGCCCAGCCGCACGCCCAGCGCCAGCGCCATGGCGGCCATGGGCCAGCCGCTGTTGGGCGAGGGGGTCTGGCGCGCCTGCTCCGCCAGCTGCGGCCAGCGGGCGCGCGGCAGCGGGCTGCGTGCCAGCGCCCACAGCAACGCAGCGGTGAGCCGGGCGGGCAGCCACGAGAGCACGTCGTCGGCCCGCGCTGCCCATTTGCCGGCCCATTGCCACCAGCGCCCGCCGCGCTGGCCGGGGTAGCCCCACATGGCGTCGGCGGTGTTGGCGAAGCGGTAAAGCGCAGCGCCTGGCAGGCCCAACAGCGCGAACCAGAAGAGCGGCGCGACCACGGAATCGTTGAGGTTCTCGGCCAGCGACTCGATGGCGGATTCGCGCACCTGCACCGCGTCCAGCGCGGCCACGTCGCGGCTGACCAGGCGCGAGAGGCGCAGGCGGCCCGCGTCGAGCGATTGCGCGAGTGCCGCCTCCACGGCCAGCACCTCGCCACGCAGCATGCGCCAGGCCAGCAAAGGCTTGAGCAGCAGGCCGATGAGCAGCGCCGCACCCCAGGCCGGCGCATGGCGCAGCAGGGCCCATTGCAGGCCCCAGGCCGCTATGGTCACGATAGCGGCCAGCGCGCACCAGGCCATGGCTGCGAGCCCAAAAGCCTTCAAGTCACGGCCCGGCGGCGCGTGGGCGGCCTCGGGCGCCACGCGCTCGCCGGCCCACTGCAGCGCGTTGCCCATCCAGACGACGGGGTGGCAGCGCACGGGCGGCTCGCCCAGCAGGCGGTCGATCAGCAGGGCCACGGGCACGGCGGCGGCCAGCGCCCAGGCGGTGTGGGCGGCGTAACCCGCGTCAGCCATGGCCGGCACCCTCCTCCTGGGCCGGCGCGGCTTCTTCGCCGGGGCCGGCCTGCAGCCAGGGCGCAGGCGCGCCCCAGGTGCCCTCGAACACCACCGAGGCCAGCGGCGCGCGGCGCGCCCAGCGTTCGCGCTGCAGCATGGGCTCTTCGTAGAAGCCCTGCACCGGCCCCAGCGAGATCAGCGCCACGGCCTGCGCGCCGGCCGGCAGGCCCAGCAGCGTGCCGACCTCATCCGGGTCGAACATGGAGACCCAGCCCATGCCCAGCCCCTCGGCGCGGGCGGCCAGCCACAGGTTCTGGATGGCGCAGGAGACCGAAGCCAGGTCCATCTGCGGCAACGTGCGCCGGCCGAAGACATGGGCCTCGCGCCCATCGGCCAGGGCCACGGCCAGCAGCTCGGCTGCGTCGCACAGGCCCTCGACCTTCAGGCGCATGAAGGCATCGCGCCGCTGGCCCAGGGCGTCGGCGGTGCGCTGGCGCTCCGCTTCCACGGCCGCCTGCAGGCGCCTACGCAGCGCCGCATCGGCCACGCGGATGAAGCGCCAGGGCTGCATGAAGCCCACGCTGGGCGCGTGGTGCGCGGCGGCCAGCAGGCGCGAGAGCACCTCGGGCGCGACCTGCCCGCCCGCGAAGTGGCGCATGTCGCGCCGCTCGCGGATGGCACGGTAGATGGCGGCGCGGTCGGCGGCGCTGTAGGCCGTGCTGGCGGTGGCGTCTGCAGGGGTGGTCGGTTCAGGCATGGGCATCAAGGTGCGCTCGGGCACGCGGTCGTTGGTCTCCATCAGTCCTCGATGCCGCGCTGAGCGGGGACGCCGGCCTGATAGGCATGCTTGACGAGCGCCATTTCGGTCACGGTGTCGGCCAGGTCGATCACTTCCTGCGGGCAGCGCCGGCCGGTGAGCATGACGTGGACATGCCCAGGGCGGGAGCGCAGCGTCTCCAGCACCTCTTCGAGCGGCACCCAGCCGTAGATGAGCGGATAGGTCACCTCGTCGAGCACCACGAGGAAGAAGTCGCCGCCCAGGATGGCCTCGCGCGCGCGCTGCCAGCCGGCGCGGGCCAGGTCGGCGGAATGGTCCAGGTCGCGGCTCTTCCAGGTGAAGCCGTCGCCCAGGCCTTCGATGGGAATGCCGATCTGCTCGAACATGCGGTGTTCGCCGAAGCGCGCCGTGGGCACCTTCATGAACTGGAAGATCTTCACCGCCTTGCCGCGCCCGTGCGCGCGCAGCGCCAGGCCGAAGGCCGACGTGCTCTTGCCCTTGCCGTTGCCGGTGTTGACCAGCACCAGGCCGCGGCGCTCGCCTTCGGGCTTGGCGGATCGTTTTTCGGCGGGTGGGGTTTCGATGTCCATGGGATGGGTCCGGAGTCGGTTGAAGAGAGAGAGAGAAGAGGAAAAAAGGAGCAGACGGAAAGCCGGGCTAGATGCAGGGCAGCGCGATCCACTGCCCTTCCACCTGCCGCACGCGGATGCGATGGTCGAACACGGCCTCCAGCGCGGCATGCGTGGCGGGGTCGGCGCAGTCGCCCTGGTGGCGCACGCGGCCGTCCGCGACGATGACCAGCGCATCGGCCTGCAGCGCCATGGTCACCTCGTGCAGCACGCTGACCACGGTGGCGCCGCCGGCGACGAGCGCGCGCACGATGCGCAGCCAGTCGGCCTGATGCGGCGGGTCCAGGTTGGCCAGGGGCTCGTCCATGAGCAGCACGCCGGCCTGCACGGCCAGCGCCCGCGCCAGCAGCACGCGCTGGCGTTCGCCGCCCGAAAGCTGGGCCAGCGGCCGGTGGCGCCAGTCCCAGGCCTGGGTGGCGCGCAGCGCCCATTCGGTGGCGGCATGGTCGGCAGCGGAAGGCGGCGCCAGCCAGCCCTGGTGCGGCAGGCGGCCCAGCAGGGCCACTTCATAGGCGGGCAGGCCGTCGGCGGCGGCCTCTTCGTTCTGACCCAGCCAGGCCAGCTGGCGGGCACGGGCGCGCGCGGGCAGCTGCGCGATGGGGCGGCCGGCCAGCAGCACCTGGCCTTGCACCTGCACGCCGCCGGCCCCGCTGCGCAGCACGCCGGCCAGCACCTTGAGCAGGGTGGACTTGCCAGCGCCGTTGGGGCCGACCACGGCCGTCCAGCGGCCCGCGGGCAGGTTCAGGTCGATGCCCTGCAGCACCGGGGTGCTGCCGATGCGCACGCCGATCTGGCGGGCGCTGAGAGCGATGGGGTCCTTCATGGCCTTCCGCCCCCCGCCATGGCGCGGCCGCGGTGCATGAGCCACAGCAGATAGCTGCCGCCCAGCGCGGCCGTGAGCACGCCGACGGGCAGCTCCTGCGGCGCCAGCAGCCAGCGCGCCAGGATGTCGGCCGCCAGCAGCAGCACGGCGCCCATCAGCGCCGAGAGCAGCACGTGCCCCCGGTGCGTCACGCGCACCAGGGATCGCACCAGGTGCGGCGAGGCCAGCCCCACGAAGGCGATCAACCCGGTCTGCGCCACGGCCGCGCCGGTCGCCAGCGCCAGCGCGGCGATCAGCCCGGCGCGCAGCGGCACAAGCGGCAGGCCCAGGCTGGCGGCGGTGGCCTCGCCCAGCGTGAGGCCGTCGAGCGCGCGCGCCAGCGACCAGGCGGCGAGCGCGCACACGGCCAGGGCGGCGCCCATCAGCGCGCAGCCCGTCCAGCCGACGAAGCTGGTGCTGCCCAGCGTGAAGGCCTGCATGGCCTGCAGGATGTCGGGCGAAGCCAGCTCCACCAGATCACGCACCGCGCCCAGCACCACGCCCACGATCACGCCGGCCAGCAACAGCCGCAGCGTGTGCTGCACGCCCCGCGCCAGTGCCAGCGTGAGCAGCACCGCCCCGGCCGCGCCGATGAAAGCCATGCCGGTCACGCCCAGCCGCGCCAGCCATGTGGCGCCCGCCGCAGCGGAGGCGCCCATCAGCACCATAGCCAGCGCCCCGCCCAGCGCCGCGCCCGAGGCGCTGCCCAGCAGGTACGGGTCGGCCAGCGGATTGCGAAAGAGCCCTTGCGCGAGGGCGCCCGCCAGCCCCAGCAGCGCGCCAGCCAGCCAGGCGCCCAGCGTGCGCGGCAGGCGGATCTGCGCCACGATCTGCAGCGCCACCGGGTCAGCGTCACGCAGGCGCAGCACGCTGTCGAAGCCGGTGCTGCCCACGCTCGTGCCCAGCAGCGCGAGCACCAGACTGGCGGCCACCAGCGCGCAGGCCAGCAGCCAGGCGCGGCGCCCATTGCCGAACGAGACACCGGCAGCGTTCACGGCGCCTTCTCCGCCAGGCAGCGAGCCATGATGCGCGCCGCATCGGCCATGCGCGGGCCGGGGCGCACCAGTACGTCGGCCTCGTCGGGCCCGAAGACGCAGATGCGGTGGTCGCGCACGGCAGGCAGGCCCTCCCAGCCCGGGTACGGCGTCATCGCCTGCATGCTGCGGTTGCCGATGAGGATCACGTCGGGCCGCGCCCGCACGACGAATTCAGGATTGAGCCGCGGGAATGGCCCCAGGGCCGCCGGCACCACGTTGCGCGCGCCCAGGCGCTGCAGCGTCTCGCCGATGAAGGAGGTCTCGCCCGCCGCATAGGGGCCCCGGCTGACCTCGAAATACACGCGCACGCCGCGCGCCCGCGCCGGCAGCGACTGCGCGGCGGCCTGCACGCCGGCCTCGATCACGCGCCAGAGCCGCTCGGCGCCCTGCTCTGGCGGCACGCCGAGCAGTTGCCCCAGCGTGCCCAGAACGCGGCGCACGTCGGCCTGCGTCTTGGGCTCGAGCGCGACGACCTTGATGCCCAGCGCTTCCAGCCGATCACTGGCGCGCGAGCTGGTGGCCAGCAGCACCACGTCGGGCTTCAGGGCGACGATGGCCTCGATGTTCGGATCGATGCCGCCGCCCACCTGCGGCAGGCGCTGCACGGCGGCGGGCCAGTTGGAATAGCGGTCCACGCCGACGAGGCGCTGGCATTGGTCCAGGGCGCAGACGCTTTCGGTGAGCGAGGGCAGGAGGCTGACGATGCGTTCGGGGGGGCGGGGGAAGGTTTGGGTGCGGCCGCGGGCGTCGGTGATCTGGAGGGGGGCTGCTGCTGCGGGGAGGGAGGCGGCGGCCAGGAGGATCAGGGTGGTCAGAAGGTGGATGAATTTGCGGGGCATGGGGTTCAGGCCTTCTGGATGTTGGTGGGGCTGGCGGTGCGGGCTTCGGCTAGGAGGTTGTTTCCCGGGGATCGGGATGTGCGCCCGACAGCGCACTCACTTTCTTTTGCTTCGCCAAAAGAAAGTAAGCAAAGAAAAGGCGCAGCCAGCAGGGGTGGGAACCCGCACACGGGCCATTGCTTCGCTCGGCCCGCATCGCGCGCGCTTCGCGCTGCGGAGCCTGCAATGCGCAGTGCGCTCCCAGGACTGGGCCGAGCGCAGCGACGGCCCGGCTGTTTCCCCCAACCCTTCTGTGCGTGCCGAGAAGCGCAGGGCGGCGGGTGTGTGCGTGTGCCGAAGGACACACGCACTTCGTGCTCTGACTTGCCGCAGCATGTTTGAACGGAGCGCACGCAGTGCGCGCAGTGAGTTCTGCGGCAGCACCCGCCGACCGAGCATCGCAGGTTGCCCGTAGCGCAGCGGAGGGACACGCACAGTAGGGTCGCCTTTCTTTGGGGTACTTTTCTTTGGCGAAGCAAAGAAAAGTACCTCGCCCGCCGGGGCGAGACCCGGCCCCGGAAAGCAACCACCCAGCACATGCCAAAGCAGCCACCAAGCATCAGGCACCCTTCAAACACAACCCCACACCCGCAACCACCAAAGTCACCCGCTCACACACCTCAGCCACCCGCTGATTCACCCCCCCCAACGCATCCACAAACGCCCTCACCTCCCGCCCCAGCGGAATCACCCCCAAGCCGATCTCATTGCCCACCACGACCACAGGCCCGTCAGCCTGCTGGATCGCTCCTGAAAAGAGAGCGCACTGCCCTTGAAAATCAAGGGCCAGCGTCCGATTCACTTCTACATCAGACAAATCAGCGCCCAACGGCATCAGCCAGTTGGTCACCCAGAGCGTGAGGCAATCCACCACGATCAGCGTGCGCGCATCCGAATGCCTTGCCAGCGCGCCTGCCAGATCGCGGGGCTCTTCCAGCGTGGCCAGGCCCGGCACACGCTCGGCGCGGTCGCGCTGGTGGCGGGCGATGCGTTCGCGCATCTCGTCGTCCCAGGGCTGGCCCGTGGCGATCAACAGGGCCCGGTGATCGGGCGAGTCCTGCAACCACTGGCGGGCCAGCAGTTCGGCGCGGCGCGACTTCCCGCTCTTCTGGCCGCCCAGGATGAATTCGCTGCGGGCGATCGGGGTCTGGGGCGTCATGCGTCAACCGCCGCGCCCAGCAGCCGCGCCGTGGCGCACGGGCTGGAGGCGAACCAGGCGTGGAAATAGCTCGCGTGGATGCTCCCGTGGCGATAGAGCGCCTCGCCCGCGTTCTCGGCCGGCAACTGGCCCGGCCGCGCCGTGCGGGCGATGACCTCGGCCGGGCTGCGGCTGGTGGAGTAGTGGAAGGTGTGGCCGCGCAGCACATCGCCACCTTGGCCGCCTTCGCCTTCCCCTTCACCCCCCGGCAGCTCCAGCTGCTGCGGGCCCAGCGCCGCCAGGCGCGGCTGCATGGTGACCTCGCCGGGCAGCAGGCCCCAGAGCGGCACGCTGCGGCCATCGCGCAGGGTGATCGATTCGAACAAGGCCATCATGCCGCCGCACTCCGCCCACACGGCCCGGCCGGCGGCGACGTGATCGCGCAGGCTCTGCGCCATGCCCTGGTTGGCTGCCAGCGCCTCGGCATGCAGCTCCGGGTACCCGCCGGGCAGCCAGACGGCATCGCAAGCGGGCAGCGCGGCGTCGTGCAGCGGCGAAAAGCGCACCACCCGCGCGCCCATTTCGGCCAGGGTCTGCAGGTTGGCGTGATAGACGAAGCAGAACGCCTCGTCGCCCCCCACGGCCACGGTGCGGCCGGCCAGCAGCGGCGCCGCGATGGCCGCAGTACCGGCCACTTCGGCCGGCACGGAGAAATCGACGCACCAGCGCTCCCAATCGGCGGGCCCCATGCGGCCCAGCGGCGTGTGGCTGGCCAGCGCGTCGGCAGCGGCATCCAGGCGTTGCAGGGCGTCTTCCAGTTCCTGCGCGACGACTAGGCCCAGATGGCGCTCGGGCAGCAGGCGCGGGCCGCTTTCGCCGGCCAGCGTCACGCGCGGCAGCGCGCCCAGCCAGTCGGCCGGGTCGGCGATGCCGCTGCGCAGCAAGCTGGCGTGGCGTTCGGTGGCCACGCGGTTGGCGAGCACGCCGGCCCATGGCAGGCCGGGGCGGTAGTGGCGCAAGCCGTGGGCGATGGCGCCCAGCGTGCCGCCCATGGCCGATGCATCGACCACCGCCAGCACCGGAATGCCGAAGCGCTGGGCCAGGTCGGCCACCGGCCGCTCGCCGTCGAACAGGCCCATCACGCCCTCGATGAGCAGCAGGTCGGCCTCTTGCGCGGCGGCATGCAGGCGGCGCGCGCAGTCGGCCTCGCCGGTCATCCACAGGTCGAGCTGCTGCACCGGCGCGCCACTGGCCAGCTGCAGCCAGTGGGGGTCGAGGAAATCCGGCCCGCACTTGAAGACGCGCACACGCCGGCCCTGGCGCGCATGCAGGCGTGCCAGGGCGGCGGTGACGGTGGTCTTGCCCTGGCCCGAGGCCGGCGCGGCGATGACGATGGCCGGGCAGGAAGCCGTGGCCGCAACGGCATCGCCGGTGATCTCACGCAGGCTCATTGAGGCGCCCATTTCAGTGCCACGTACAGCGTGCGGCCGGCCGTGGCATAGGTGCTGGCCGTCTCGTAGCGCTTGTCGTTCAGGTTGTCCACGCGGGCCAGCAGGGTGAAGTCGCGCGCCACGCGGGTGCTAGCGTAGAGGTTGACCAGCCCGTAGCCGCCCAGCACCTGGACGGCACCACCCGTGTAGTCGTAGCGGCGGCCCGAGGCCTGCAGCTCGGCACCCCAGGCCCAGCCGGCGAACTGCGTGTCGGCCCCCAGCACGGCGTGGTGTTTGGCCCGGCGTGCGAGCTGGCGGTCGCGGGTCAGGTCACGCGGGTCCTGCCAGTCGAAGGAACCGCGCAGGTTGACGGCGGCCAGGCGGTGCGTGGCGGACAGGGTGACGCCGCTGTATTCGGCCCGGCCCACGCTCTCGTAGCAGCCGAAGGCGCTGGCGCAGGTGCCGGTCGCGCCGAAGTTGATGAGGTTGCGCACGCGGTTGCGGTAGGCCACCACGCCCACGCTGCTCGCGCCCTCGGTCCAGCGCAGGCCGGCCTCGACGTTGCGGCCGCTTTCGGGCTGCAGCGTGGCCACGCCGTATTCGCTGAAGCGCTGGTAGAGCGTGGGCGCGCGGAACGAGGTGCCGGCCGACACGGTGGCGCGCCACTGCGGCGTGACGGCGAAGCCGTAGGCCAGGCTACCGGTGGTCTTGCCGCCGAATTCGCTGTCGTCGTCGCGGCGCAGGTGGGCCTGCAGCGAATGCGCCCCCGCGCTGACGCCGTATCCCAGGGCCAGCGCGTTCTGCGAGCGCTTGCCGCGCAGGTCGGTGGTGAAGTCGGTGGCGGGGTTGTGCAGTTCGTCCTCCCGGCGCTCCAGCGCGGCGGTGAAGGTCTGCGTGCCCACGCGCCATTCGTTCTGGAAGAGGTAGTTGCGCAGTGTGGTGTCGGTGAGGTACTGATCCGGTTCCGTGGCATAGCTGCTGCGGGACGCTGTGGCCTGAACACGTGTGGTGTAGGCATCGCTCCAGCGCGCCGTCCAGGTCAGGCCGCCGGTGCGCAGCTGGTGGCGGCTGACGTCGTCGCCCCCCGGCGTGAAGCCGTCGTACTGCGACCACAGGTTGCTGGCCAGGAGCGTGCCGTCGATGCGGTGGCGCGCATCGATCTGCAGCCCCACGCGGGCGTTGCCCGAGGTGCGGCGGTAGCCGTCGTCGTCAGGGTTGGCGGTGGGGATGGGGCCGGCGTTGAAGCCGTCGCTGCGCTCATGCGAGATGCCGAGCGAATAGTCCAGCGCGCCCGCGCCGCCGCTCACGCCGGCCTGGGCCGTGCGTGTGCCGTGGCTGCCCAGGCCGACCTGGGCGTAGGGCGCGGCCGGGCCTTCGCCCTTCTTGGTGAAGAGCTGCACCACGCCGCCGACGGCGTCGGAGCCATAGACGGCGGCCGCCGGGCCGCGCAGCACTTCGATGCGGTCAATCTGCGCCAGCGGGATCTGCTCCCACGGCGAGCCGCCGGTGGTCTGCGTATCGACCCGCACGCCGTCGATATAGACGGCCGTGAAGCGGCTCTCCGCCCCGCGCAGGAAAACGCTGGTGGTGCCGCCGATGCCGCCGCTGCGGGCGAACTCCACCCCCGGCAGGCGTGCCAGCAGGTCGGCCACGCCCACGGCGCCGCTGCGCTCGATGGCGTCACGGTCGAGCACGGAAACGTCGGCCACCAGGTCGGCGAGCGGGCGTTCGGTGCGCGTGGCGGTCACCACGGTCTCGCGCAGCTGGGCGGTGGTGGCGGCTTGCGCCAGCAGGGTCTGGGCAAACGAAAGCGCAGGCCAGGCGGCGCCCAGCAGCAAGGGCAGCGCGGCCAGGCGCGCAGGGATCGAACGATGGGTTTTCATGGGACAAGGGCACAGAGGGAATCACCCTGACCGGCCTCCCCGCCGGTCCTTGGGCATCACGGCCACCCGTACGCCGCCCAGGGGCAGACGATGTGGGGTGGCCACCGTGTTGGCCGGTATCCGGGCTGGCGGCACACATTCCACACGCCTTCCCAGGCGCTTGTTCAACGCGCCCAGTGGCTTCGTGCGTGGATTGGGAAGCGCCCTGTGCCGCTTCGTCGCTGCCGCAGGGCGATTCGTCCGCTGACCGTTGCGGGGGCAGCGCAGGCACGGCGGGCCTGGCGGGAGACGTCTTCACGATCCCGGCGGCGCACCTCCCTGCTTCCCGTTGAACTGCGTCATGCGAACCACGCCGCGAGCACCAACGGCGCGGATTTTACGGCCCTGGCGGCCCAACCCTACAATCCGAGGCTCTATGGCACACACCACCTCCATCGATGAGATCGCCGAGCGGGTCGAGCGGCTGCTGCAGCGGCACGCCGAACTCCAGCGCACCAACACGCTGCTGACGCAGCAGGTGACGGAGCTCACGCGCGAGCGCGACTCGCTCAGGTCGAGACTCAGCGCGGCGCGCGCGCGCGTCGATGCCCTGCTCGACCGCCTGCCCCCTGCCACCGACGCGAAGGACGCCCCATGAAGCAGATCGAGGTCCGCATCCTGCAGCAGAGCTATCTGCTGGTTTGCCCCGAAGGCCACGAGCCGCGCCTGATGGCCGCGGTGGATCGCGTGGACGCGGCCATGACACGCATCCGCGACGCCGGCAAAGTGCGGGCGCGCGAGCGCATTGCCGTGCTGGCCGCAGTGAACATGGCTTTCGAGCTGGGCGACCGCGAGGCCGCAGATCAGGCTGCCGCCAATGAGCGCCCGCCCGCCCCCGGCCAAGGCACGCTGGCGCTCGACGATGCGCAGGCGGGCATCCCAGGCGCCTCGGGCCAGGCGCCGGAACACGCCGCGCAGCAGCAAGAGCGCCTGCAGTCCCTCCTGCAGCGGCTCGACGCAGCGCTGCACGGAGCGCAGCAGCCGGCTTGATCGGCGCCGGGCGGCACGGTCACGCACGCAACGGGCTGCGCGCGCCTTATCGCGCCAATTGCATGCGCATGCAAGCCCTGGCGCTTCGCCAATACAGCCCGATGGGTTTTGCGCCGCCGGCCCATCGCGGCAGGCCTACAATCAAAGCGTCTGCGGTGCTGCTGGGCCTTATATTTCCTTGAACCAATGCTCTCTGAGCAAGGGCTTGGTACATTGCCCGGTGAGCGTGATCATCTCGCGTCAGATGAACCCAACGCCTGGCTGCCCTCGCCCCCCTGAACCCCCGGTTCAGGATGACGGCTCGGTGGCATTCGCAGACACCTTATTCCTCCACCACGCCACCCACTGAACCTGCTCGCGGAGATCAGCTGATCGACGGCTCAGATGTCGCTGGCGATGCCAAGCCGACCGCCGGAGCGGGCGTCCAGGTGCCCTCCGGCAGGCCGTCGAGCCAGGTGCGCATCTCGGTCGCAGGCAGGGCCGGCGCGCAGAGAAACCCCTGGAAGTACTGGCAGCCCATGCGCTCGAGCGCCGCGCGCTGCTCCAATGTCTCCACCCCTTCGGCGATCACCTCGATGTGCAGCGCACGCCCCATGCTGATGATGGCGGTGACGATGCCGCAGTCGCCCTCGTCGTCCGGCAGCCCGCGCACGAACGACTGGTCGATCTTGAGCTTGTGGATGGTGAGCTTCTTCAAATAGGCCAGGCTCGAATAGCCGGTGCCGAAGTCGTCGATGGAAAGTCCCGCTCCGAGCTGTGCCAGCGCGCTCACGCGCTGCTCCATCTCGCGCGCGTCCTGCAGCAGGATGGTCTCGGTCAGCTCCAGCTCCAGCAACGTGGCCGGCAGACCGTGCCGCTCCAACAGCATGGTCAGCCGCTCGACGAAGTCGGGCTGGCGAAATTCGAGCGCCGAAACGTTCACCGCCATCACCAGCGGCGTGCCGGCCCGCATCCAGCGGGCCGCCTCTTCGATGGCGCGTTCGAGCACCCACGCGCCCAGCGTGACGATGAAGCCGGACTCCTCGGCCAGCGGAATGAAGACGCCCGGCGAGACCGCCCCGAACTCAGGACTGGTCCAGCGCACGAGTGCCTCGGCCCCCACGATGCGGCCGGTGGCCATGCAGACCTGCGGCTGGTAATGCACCGCCATCTCGCCCAGGCCCAAGGCCTGGCGCATGCCGTGCTCCATCTGCATGCGTGAGAGCAGGTTGGCGTTCATCTGCGGCTGGTAGAAGCCGTAGCTGCCGCGCCCCCGATCCTTCACGCGGTACATGGCGGTGTCGGCCTGCTTGATGAGTTCGTCCAGCGTGCTGCCGTCCTGCGGGTAGAGCGCCACACCAATGCTGCACTGGATGGAAAACGCCATGCCGTCGAGCACGAAGGAGCGCAGCATGTCGTCGAGGATACGGCGCGCCACGCTCTGGGCTATCGAGGCCTCGCTGGCGTGCAGATAGATGACGAACTCGTCGCCGCCCAGCCGGCAAAGCATGTCGGTCGCGCGCAGGCTGGACTGCAGCCGCTCGGCCACCAGCTTGAGCACGCGGTCGCCGAAGGGATGGCCCAGCGAGTCGTTGATGATCTTGAAGCGGTCCAGGTCGAGGAACAGGATCGCGAAGCGCGTATCGGGTTGCTGCTCGGCCACGGCGACGGCGGATTCCACCCGGCGTGCCAGCAGCAGCCGGTTGGGCAGGCCGGTCAGTACGTCGCTGAAGGCCAGTTGCTCGATGCGCTTTTGCGCGGCGCGCTCGGAAGTGAGGTCGCGCATGAAGCCGATGCTCTGCACGATCGCCCCAGCGTCATCGCGCAGCGCCACCCAGGACAGGTGGACCGCACAGGGCTCGCCCTGGCTGCGCAGCAGGTCCAGATCTCCCTCCCAAAACCCCTCGTGCTCCCAGCCGGCATGCACCTGCCGCATCAGTGCGGCACCGTCGTCTTCGCTGTGGAAAAGGGCCTGGGCGGGCAGTTCCAGGCGCAGGCGGGGACCCACGCCCACCAGCCGCTCGCAACCCGGGTTCATGCGGACAATGTGGTGGCGATGGTCGGCGATGAAGATCGCGTCCAGGCTCGACTCGAAGACACCCGCCGCCAGGCGAAGGCCGGCCTGTGTTTCGGACTGGCGCGTGATATCGCGGAACGAAAAGACCCGCCCCGTCGGCCGGCCATGCACGCGCTGCGGCACCGAACGGCGCTCCATCAGCAAGCCGCTGCGCAGGCGGATCACGTCGCTGGTTTCCTCCAGCGGTCGCCGGGCGATGGAGGCCAGCCTCGCGCGGTAGGCCGGCAGGTCTGAAACCTGCGATTCGAGGTGCGCGCGGACCGCACCAGCAGTTCGCGCGGCAGGTTCCAGAGCAGCGCCAGCCGCTGGTTGAAGGCGCGCACCTGGCCCTGCAAGTCACACACCATGATGCCGTCGGCAGCAGAATCGAGCGTGGCCCGCAGTTCCGCCAGCAGGTTTTCCAGCTCGTGCTCCACGGCGGTTTCCCGGGAGCGGTTCACCATGGTGAGCAGCAGGAGCCGCTCGCCCAAAGGCAGCGTGACCGCCACGGCACGCCGGTCCACCGGCAGCAGCCGGCCGTCGCGATGCAGCACCTGGGTGCGCGAGTCCACGCCCTCCAGGATGGCTTCCACCGGCTGGCTCCAGAAGACCTGGTCTTCGGGCGTGACGGCTAGCTGCAGCACGGACTGGCCCACCATGGCCGCAACGGGCATGCCCGTCAGCTCTGCGGCGGCCTGGTTGGCATGCAGCACACGCTGCGTCGCAGGGTCCACCAGCCATACGGCTTCGGCCAGACCATCGGTGATGGCAAACCAGCCGTCCGTGGCGCGTGGCAGCCCCGTCACGGCGCGGCCTCGCCAGACGAGGGCTCTGCCGCTCGCTCAAAGAAGTAGCAGATGCGCTGGCGCGGCGCGAGGTAGTCGAGGGCGTCGCGCGGCAGCTGCGAGGGCCTGAGGCTGCGGCGAATGCCCAGTTCGGGCAGTGTTTCGAGGTCGATCACCAGCGCCTCGTCCTTGGGCACGTGGGGGTCATGCACCAGCACCCTGGGGCGCAGCGGGCGCGACGAATTGACCGACATGACGAGCGCGTAACGATCGTTCGCCAGTTGCACGACCGACCCGGGGGGATAGACACCCATCATGCGGATGAAGGCCCCGAGGACGACGGCGTCGAACCGCATCTTGTGCTGGGCGTAAATGACCGACAGCGCCTCGTGCGGAGTCAGGGCGGGGGCGCCGTGCAAGGGGTTGCAGGCCCGCTCGTAATGATTGACCAGCGCCACGATCTGACCGGCACGGCTGAGATCCTCAGCGCGCAGGCCCAGAGGGAAGCCGCTGCCGTCGGCCATTTCATGATGCTGAGCAATCGCCACCTGCACGGCGCCCGGCAGCCCCATGCGCCGAACCGCGTTGACGGATTCCGCGACATGGCTGCGGTAGCGCTGGACGTCGGGCGGTGAAAGAGGGGTGCCCGGCTCCGCCACATGCAACGGCAACGCATGTTTTCCCACATCGTGGAGCAGTGCCGCCTTGCCGATGTCGAGCAAGTCGTCGCGCTGCAAGCCGAGCGCACGGCCCAGCAGCAAGGACAGGACCATCACGTTGACCGAGTGCATCTCAGGCTGCACCCCCACCCCCTGCGACAGCAACTGGATGGCAGAGTCGCGGTTGTCCAGCACTTCGGCCACTCTGCTGCCAACCAGGGAATCGGCCAGCGACCGCGCCTCGCGCGGGTCCGAAGGCAGCTTGGCCATGAGTTGCTGATAGCCCCGGGTGACCTCGGAAAAGCGCTGGTCGCAGCGCTCCACGGCAACCCGCTGGGCATTGACCAGCGCCAGGGCCGCCAGCCGGCGAGCGCGCAGCGCGGAAATCCCCGTCAGCGCAACCGGCGCCTCGCCGGAAAGCGGCGGCTCCATTGGAGAAGACGGCGCCGGCACCGGACTGCCATCCCGAGGTTGCGCGTCGGTCTGGCGTACCAGCTCGTCCTCATAGGGGTCGCTTTTGGCCGGAACGTAACGGATCTGCGGAACGCCCAGCGATCGCAGCTGGTGGATCTGGTCGGCGCTGGTCAACTTGAAGCTGCTGGTCGGAAAAGGATGCCGCAGCCAGCCCACATCGAGCTGAATGTACATACCGACCCGTAGCTGACGGATGTCGATGAGGACGCTGCTGTTGTTCACGAGATAAGCGGGACCGCGCAACGCGTCGCGTTGAAGGAGACCGCCGAATATATCGTCAGCCACGAACTCGGGTTGGCAACATGCCCACTACGCCTCTTCAGACAACCACACCCAGACCGAAATCCGATAGCCAAACGCTATGGAAGGCACCACAATCCGGGCGACGAATGGCTCAGATCCAGCCACAGCGCCCACGCCGCGACCCCACACAGCAGCAGCCCCGACAGGCGCGTGCCCCAACCGCCGCGGGCCTGGTCGATCCGGCTGCGCAACCGCCCCCAGGCCCAGGGCCCGGCCAGCAGCCACACGGTGCCGCCCAGACCAAAGAGCGCCATGGTGGCCGCCCCGGCCCCCACGCTGCCGGAGAGCGCAGCCACGAGCAGCGCCGAGTACAGCAAGCCGCAGGGCATGAGCGCCCACGCACCGCCTGCGGCCAGCGCCCCGCCCCGCCGCCCTACCGCCGGAGCCACCCGACGCCACGCGCCGCGCCCAGCCCGCTCGATCCAGGCCGGCTGACGCGCCTGCAGCAGCATCAACAGCCCCCAGGCCAGCACGGCGACATGCAGCAGCGTCCAAGCCGGCTTGAGCGCAGAGGTCTGCTGAGTCAGCCAAGCGAGCCGGTCCATGGCCGTCGCGGCCAGCGCGCCAGCCGTCGCATAGCCCGCGATGCGTCCGGCATGGAAAAGCGCGGTGCGCGAGAGCGATGGCCGCTCCAGGCGCCTCAGCACGTGCTCTGCCGCAGGGGCCTCAGCGGCCCCACTCACTGACGAGCGGGTGATCGCCCCGCACGGCGCGGCACACATGGCCAGGCAGTGCGGCCCGCCCAGAAGGCCCATGGCCAGGGCGGTCCAGGCGGTAGTTGCCAGCATGGGTGGGTGGCCGTCAGATGATGCGAGAGAACCGCGCGCGGTTGCGGTCCACCTGCAGATGGCGGTCGAACACCATGGCCACGCCGCGCACGAAGAACCAGCCCATGGGCGTGACCGTGATGGCGTCGTCTGTCACCGTCGCCAGCCCCTGCTCCTGCAGATCGTGCAGTTGCTCGATCTCGGCGGCGAAATACCGGCGGAAATCGATCAGCCAGGATTGCTCCATGGGCTCGAACAGCACCTCGCCCTGGCACATCAGCGCCATGATGACGGCACGGCGTACCAGGTCGTCGCGGGTGAGTGCGAGCCCCCGCACCACCGGCAGCCGGCCCTGGTCGAGGAAGTCGTAGTACTCGTCCAGCGTCTTGGCGTTCTGGCTGTAGGTGGCACCCACGCGGCCGATGGCCGAGACGCCGAGGCCAATCAGGTCGCAGTCGGGCTGGGTGCTGTAGCCTTGGAAATTGCGATGCAGCCGGCCCTGGCGCTTGGCCACGGCCAAAGGATCGTGCGGCAAAGCGAAATGGTCCATGCCTACATACACATAGCCTGCGTCGCCCAAGGACTGGAGCGAGCGCGAGAGCATGGACACCTTGGCAGAAGCCTGCGGCAGCTCGGCCGTGACGATGCGCCGCTGCGGCTTGAAGCGCTCCGGCAGGTGGGCATAGGCGTAGAGGGCGATGCGGTCTGGCCGCAGCAGCGCGATCTGCTCCAGCGTACGGTCGAAGGACTCGGGCGTCTGGCGGGGCAGGCCGTAGATCAGATCGACATTGATCGACTCGAAGCCGAGGCGCCGGGCGGCCTCCACGAGGCTGAACACCTGGGCAGAGGGCTGTACCCGGTGGACGGCCTTCTGCACTTCGGGGTCGAAGTCCTGCACGCCGAAGCTCAGGCGGTTGAAGCCCAGCTCGGCCAGCACGGCCAGGCGCTCCTCGGTCACGGTGCGCGGATCCACCTCGATCGAGTATTCACCGCCCGGCACCAGCGCGAAGCTGCGCCGCAAAATGGCCATGAGTTCGCGCAGCGCCGCATCCGGCAGGAAGGTGGGGCTGCCGCCGCCCAGGTGCAGCTGGCTTACGGGCTGCCCCACCCCGCACTGCGCGGTGTGCAGGTCAATCTCGCGGCTCAAATAGCGCAAGTAGGTGGTGGCGCGCTCGGGGTGGCGCGTGATGATCTTGTTGCAAGCGCAGTAATAGCAGAGCGATTCGCAGAACGGAATATGCACATAAAGGGAGAGCGGAAGCGCCATCGAGGCTGCTCCGGCGCGCCGCTGCTGCAACGCGAGGACATACTCGTCCTGCCCGAATGCCTCGACGAACCGGTCCGCCGTCGGATAGGAGGTGTAGCGTGGCCCTGGCACGTCGAAGCGACGCAGTAGCTCGGGAGTGACAGCATTCATGAGGAATTCCTTGGGGTCCGGCTCCGAACTTTGCCGCAGGGCCCCTCGGCCGTCCTTGATGTGCATCAAGCGATGTCTGCAAGCGCGCTGAGACAATCAGCAGAGACGTCAATGAATTGAAACCTCTTGTGCGATAGGGCCCCTGGGCCGTACCGCACGACCGTCGCCGGTTCGCCCGATGCGACGAAGCCACTACAGGAGCTCCGTGCATATGAATCCGCAAACCATCAAAGTGGCCTGCTCCAACTGCAACCTGCGCGAACTGTGCATGCCCATGGGCCTGAACGAGCAGCAGCTGCAACGGATCGACGAGATCGTCGCCGTGCGCCGCAAGGTCAAGCGCGGGGGAACTCTGTTCCGCAATGGCGAGGCCTTCACTTCGCTCTTCGCCATCCGCACCGGCTTCTTCAAGACCTGCGTGGCCACGGAGGACGGCCGCGACCAGGTGACAGGCTTCCAGATGGCCGGCGAGATCATTGGCCTGGACGGCATCGTGAACGACCACCATAGCTGCGACGCCGTCGCGCTGGAAGATGCCGAGGTCTGCGTCATGCCCTTCGACCGCATCGAAGAACTGTCGCGCGAGGTCACGGCCCTGCAGAACCATGTGCACAAGATCATGAGCCGCGAGATCGTGCGCGAGCACGGCGTGATGCTCCTGCTGGGCAGCATGCGCGCCGAGGAGCGGTTGGCGGCCTTCCTGCTGAACCTGGTGCAGCGTCTGCATGCCCGCGGCTTCTCGCAGTCCGAACTGGTGCTGCGCATGACGCGCGAGGAAATCGGCAGCTACCTGGGCCTGAAGCTCGAGACCGTGAGCCGCACCTTCTCGAAGTTCGTCGAGGAAGGCATCGTCGAGGTGAAGCAGCGCCATGTGCGCATCCTCGACACAGAGGCGCTCAAGCGCATCGTCAACAGCCAGAACCAGGCCTGCCACTGAAGCGACACCCCTCCTAACACCCACTGGGCGCCAGGTGCGCGCGCGCTGCCGTGCTAGCGCGGGTATTTCGCGCAGTCTGCGGGCCGCTCGCATTCCGGCACCGGGCAACGGTTGATCTCGAAGGGCGAGAGCGACAGCAAGGTGGTGAGTGCGCCGGACAGCATGATGATGGCCCAGAACACGAAGAACGCCAGGGTATAGACCCCTTCGCGCGAGAGCGCGAGCGGCTGGTCCGCCCAGTGCAGCGCCTGCGGATCCACACAGGCAAAGACGACCATCTCCATCACGCCCGCCATCAAAAAGGCGGGCCAGGCGATCCACATCAGTCGCTGTTTCAGCATGGTGTCTTCTCCTTCGCGCGAGACGTGCTCAGGGCCGATCCTGCACAGGCGTGGCCGCATGGTTGCGGCCCTTGAGGGCCGGCACCATGGCGGCGGCGTCCTGGCGCAGCGTCTTGTTGATGTCGAGCCCGCGCTGGTAGTAGTCCTCTGCCAGCACCGGATCGGGTCGACTCAGTGCCAGCCAGAGCGTCACCAGGCCTGCGACCACCACGATGGCCGGCCCCGCGATGATGAGCCACACATGGCCGTAGCGCCACCAGGGCTGGGACACGGGCCCGGCTGGCTGCCCGGCGGATGAAACGATGGGGGTCATGCTCACACTCCTTCGCGGCGCACAGTCCGCTTCACCAAGAACCTTGTACCTATTGACGATCGCTTGGGGGCACGGCCATCAGCGCGGCACCAGAAACACCGACTTTTCGGACACCTGCGCCGCTGCTCCCTGGGCGCGCACCTCGAAATACACCGGGTGCGACCCCGGCTCGGCCGAGCCGTAGGGCACCTGCAGCCGCACGGCCACCCAGCGCGCCTCGGCCGGGCCCACCTCCACCTCGGGCTCGGAGGCGACCTCCAGCCCTGTCAGGCCTCGCGCGCCGATACGGTAACGCTGGGGCCCCTCGGTGGCATTCATGATCTGCAGACGGTAAACGTTCTCCAGCCGGCCGCCGGCCACGATGCGCGAGAGCGCGGCGCGGTCGCGCACCACGTCCACCTTGAGCGGCGTACGCCCCACCAGGCTGGCCAGCATGCCGATGCACAGCAGCACCAGCACCGCACTGTAGATCAGCACGCGCGGGCGCAGCACGCGACGCAGTATCTGCGGCTGGCTCCAGCGGCGCTCCACGCCGTTCTGGGTCGAAAAGCGGATCAGGCCCGGCGCATAGCGCATCTTGTCCATCACGGTATTGCAGGCATCCACGCACAGGCCGCAGCCGATGCACTCGTACTGCAGGCCGTTGCGGATGTCGATCCCCACCGGGCAGACCTGCACGCACAGGGTGCAGTCGATGCAGTCGCCGAGCCCCTGCGCCCGAGGGTCGGCCACCGACTTGTTGCGCGGGCCGCGCGGCTCGCCGCGGGCCTGGTCATAGGTCACGATCAGCGTGTCGCTGTCGAACATGGCGCTCTGAAAGCGCGCATAGGGGCACATGTACTTGCACACCTGCTCGCGCATGAAACCGGCGTTGCCGTAGGTGGCAAGGGCGTAGAACGCCACCCAGAAGATCTGCCACGAGCCCTGCAGTGCCAACAGCTCCGCCCCCAGCAGGCGGATGGGCACGAAGTAGCCCACGAAGCTGAAGCCTGTCCAGCCCGCGATGGCGATCCACAGCAACTGCTTGGTGCTCTTCTTGGCGATCTTCTCTGCCGTCCAGCCGCTGCGGTCCAGCCGCAGGCGTGCGCTGCGATCACCTTCCACACGGTGCTCGATCCACATGAAGATCTCGGTATAGACCGTTTGCGGACAGGCGAAGCCGCACCACAGCCGCCCCGCCACCGCAGTGAAGAGGAACAGCGACAGCGCCGAGATGACAAGCAGGCCGGTGAGGTAGATGAAGTCCTGCGGATAGAGCACCAGGCCAAACAGGTAGAACCGGCGTGCGCCCAGGTCGAACAGCACCATCTGCCGCCCACCCCACTGCAGCCACGGCAAGCCGTAGAACACCAGCTGCGTGAGCACGACCATGAGCCAGCGCCAGCGCGCGAAGACGCCACTGATCGCGCGCGGGTAGATCTTCTGCTGCGCCTCGTAGAGCGACTGGCTTTCTGCGGGGACGGGAGTGATCGGTATGACCTTGGCCGGAGGGCCTTCGGCGGGCTTCATGGTGGGTGCCTGTGGCGGGGGCCCGGATGGGTTCCGAGTCGCATGGAAAAAAGGAAAGGAGAAAGCAATGCAGCCGGCGCCGAGGCGCCGGCTCAGGACGTGGACACGGCGGTTGCGTGTGACACGTGCTTCGGGGCTCGCTCAGCGCACGGCGGCGCCGGGCTTGCCGTTCGAAAGACCCCAGACATAGGCCGTCAGCACGTTGATCTGGCTGTCGGTGAGCTTGCCAGCCTGCGCTGGCATCTGGTTGGTCTTGCCGTTGTTGATCATCGCGGTGATCGCGGCCTCACCCCAGCCGTGCAGCCAGATGTCATCGGTGAGGTTGGGCGCGCCCAGCGCCGTGTTGCCCTTGCCATCCATGCCATGGCATGCCGCGCAGGCCGTGAACTTGGACTTGCCCAGCGATGCGCGCAGCGAATCGTGCGGGCTGCCAGAGAGGCTCAGCACGTACTGCGCGAGGTTGCGCACGTCTTCGGGCGATCCCACGGCGGCGGCCATCGGCGGCATCACGCCAATGCGGCCGGCATGGATGGTCTGGTGGATCTGCTCGGGCGCGCCGCCATGCAGCCAGTCGCCATCGGTGAGGTTGGGAAAGCCCTTGCTACCGCGCGCATCGGAGCCGTGGCACTGCGCGCAGTTATTGAGAAAGAGGCGTTCGCCGATGGCCATGGCCTGCGGATCGCGCGCCATGTCTTCAGGCTTCATTTGCGCGAAGCGGGCGTAGAGCGGCTGCAGCTCGGCATCGGCCTTGGCCATCTCGGCCTCGTACTCGCCGCGCTGCGTCCAGCCCAGACGGCCGGAGAAGGCCCCCAGGCCCGGGTAGGCCACCAGATAGGCCACGCCAAAGACCATGGTGATGATGAACAGCCACATCCACCATCGCGGCAGCGGGTTGTTCATCTCGCGCAGGTCTTCGTCCCAGACGTGGCCGGTGGTGTTGTCGGCCGTGGCCTCGACCTTCTTGCGCGAGGTGATCCACAGCAGCAGGGCGCAGGCCAGGATGCCGGCCAGCGTGAGCCCGGCCACATAGAGGGACCAGAAATGGTTGGTGAAATCGCTCATGGGTTCTCTCGTTTCTTGTGCGTGCGGCCGTTCGATCGGTCGGAAAGACCGGCGGAAAGGCCGGCAGTGAGTCCGTCAGTCCTGCACGAAGGGCAGCTGCGCCGCCTCTTCGAAGCGGGCCTGGTTGCGGCGCAGGAACGCCCAGACCCAGATGCCCAGAAAGCACGCCAGCGATGCCAGCGTGGCCACGATGCGCATGGTGGTGATATCCATAGCAGGCTCCTTGGTTGCGGTGTGCGGCGCGGGCTTACTTGAGCGCGCGGCCCATGACCTGCAGGTAGGCGACAAGCGCGTCCAGCTCGGTCTTGCCCTTGACCTCGTCGGCTCCGCCGGCGATCTCCGCATCGGTGTAAGGCACGCCCACGATGCGCAGCGCCTTCATGCGGGGTTCGACCACGCTGGGATCGACCTGGGTCTTCGCCAACCACGGGTAGGCGGGCATGTTCGATTCGGGCACCACGTCGCGCGGGTTGTTCAGGTGGATGCGGTGCCACTCGTCGCTGTACTTGCCGCCCACGCGCTGCAGGTCAGGGCCCGTGCGCTTGCTGCCCCACTGGAAGGGGTGGTCGTAGACGAACTCGCCCGCCACGGAGTAGTGGCCATAGCGCAGCGTCTCGGCGCGGAAGGGGCGGATCATCTGCGAGTGGCAGTTGTAGCAGCCCTCACGCAGATAGATGTCGCGGCCGATCAACTGCACCGCGGTATAGGGCTTGACGCCGTCCACAGCCTCGGTGGTGGACTTCTGGAAGAAGAGCGGCACGATCTCGACCAGGCCGCCCACGGCCACGACGAGCAGGATCAGCACGATCATCAGGAAGTTGCTGGTCTCCACCTTTTCGTGGGTGAAGCCGGCAGATGCGGTGCGGGGGGTATCAGACATTCAATCGCTCCTTCAAGCTCAGGCGTGGGCCGGCTGGACCATGGGGATGGCCACCTTGACCGAACGCCCGCCGACGGCCGTCATCCACACGTTCCAGGCCATCACGGCCATGCCGCCCAGATACATCAGGCCGCCCACAAAGCGGATCACGTAGAACGGATAGGTCGCCTTCACGCCTTCGACGAAGGTGTAGGTCAGCGTGCCGTCCGGGTTGATGGCGCGCCACATCAGGCCTTGCATGACGCCGGCGATCCACATGGCGGCGATGTAGAGCACGATGCCCACGGTGGCCATCCAGAAGTGCAGCTCGATGGCGGGCACCGAATGCATCTTGTCCTTGCCGAAGAGGCGCGGAATCAGGTAGTAGAGCGAGCCCATGGTGATGAGGCCCACCCAGCCCAGCGCACCGGAATGCACGTGGCCGATCGTCCAGTCGGTGTAGTGGCTCAGCGCGTTGACGGTCTTGATAGACATCATCGGACCCTCGAACGTCGACATGCCGTAGAACGAGAGCGACACGATCAGGAAACGCAGGATAGGGTCGGTGCGCAGCTTGTGCCAGGCGCCCGAGAGGGTCATGATCCCGTTGATCATCCCGCCCCAGCTGGGGGCCAGCAGGATCAGCGAGAACACCATGCCCACCGACTGCGTCCAGTCCGGCAGCGCCGTGTAGTGCAGATGGTGGGGGCCGGCCCACATGTAGGTGAAGATCAGCGCCCAGAAGTGCACGATGGACAGGCGATAGCTGTACACCGGGCGGCCGGCCTGCTTGGGGATGAAGTAATACATCATCCCCAAAAAGCCCGTGGTGAGGTAGAAGCCCACGGCGTTATGGCCGTACCACCACTGCACCATCGCGTCCTGCACACCGGCATAGGCCGAATAGCTCTTCATCCAGCCTGCAGGCACAGCGGCGCTGTTGACGATGTGCAGCAGCGCCACAGCGATGATGAACGCGCCGAAGAACCAGTTGGCCACGTAGATGTGGCGCACGCGCCGCTTGCCCACCGTGCCGAAGAACACGATGGCGTAGGACACCCACACCACCGCGATCAGGATGTCGATGGGCCACTCCAGCTCGGCGTATTCCTTGCCGGAGGTGTAGCCCAGCGGCAGGCTGATGGCCGCGGCCAGGATGACCAGCTGCCAGCCCCAGAACGTGAACTTGGCCAGCGGGCCGGCAAAGAGCCGCGTCTGGCAGGTGCGCTGCACCACGTAGTAGCTGGTGGCGAAAAGGCCGCAACCGCCGAAGGCGAAGATCACCGCATTGGTATGCAGCGGCCGCAAGCGGCCGTAGCTGAGCCACGGAATGCCTAAGTTGAGTTCGGGCCAGGCCAGCTGCGCGGCGATCACCACGCCCACCAGCATGCCGACCACGCCCCACACCACTGCCATGATCGAGAACTGCCGCACGACCGAATCGTCGTAATGCGCAGCACGGGTTTGAGAAGAATCCATCGGGCACCTCTTGTATTGCGGGGCCAGTGTGTTGCAGGTACCGCCCCGGGCCGTTGACGCACATCAACAGGGTTTCAGAAGGCTTGCAGGAAGGTGCGCGGCATCACTGCGGGGCCGCGCGCGCGGCGATTCAGGCTGAGCGCACGCACTGATCCAGGCGCGGCCGAAGCACCTCACGGGCGGTGCGGGCGTGCCCGCAGCGCTCAGGGCTTCTCGTCGTCGAGGATGCGCTCGCCCTCTTGCTCCACGTTCTCGAACTGGCCACGGTCCACGGCCCACCACAGGCCCGCGAGCACGGCCAGCACCAGCACCACCGAGAGAGGGATCAGCAAGTAGAGGATGTCCATGTCACACGGCCTCCAGCATCGCAGCGGGCGCTGGCGGCATTGCCGAGGCCGATGCGGCGGCCCAGGTCTGGGCCTCGCAAGGCCAGCGCGCCAGCCGTGCGGCGTTCATCACCACCATCAGGGAGCTGGCCGCCATGCCCAGCCCCGCGAGCCACGCAGGCATCCAGCCCGCCACCGCGAGCGGCACGCACAGCGCGTTGTACGCCGCGGCCCAGGCCAGGTTCTGGCGCACCACGCGCATCGTGCGCCGGGCCAGCAGCAAAGCCTGCGGCACACGGATGAGCCGCTCGCCCAGCACCGCAAAATCCGATTGCGCCTGCGCCAGCGGCACGGCGCGGCCAAAGGCGAACGAGACATGCGCCCCGGCCAGCACGGGCCCGTCGTTGAGGCCATCGCCCACCATCGCCACGTGTCGGCCCTGCGCCTGGAGCGCCTGCAGCCGAAGCCACTTGTCCTGAGGCGCGCAGTCGCCTGCCGCATCCGCAATGCCGGCCAGCGCTGCCACGCGCTGCGCAGCGGCATCGCGATCGCCCGACAGTAGCAGCACCTGCACGCCTGCATCGCGCAATTGCGCGATGGCTGCGGCGGCATCGGGCCGCAGGGCCTCGCTGAGCGCGAAGCGCGCCAGGCACTGCGGCACGCCGGGCATGCCCTGCCCGCTCTGATCGATCTGGCGCGACAGCACCACCACAGGCCCGCTGTCCTCACCCGGCTCGGGCGCCACGCCGGCGAAGCGCGCCGAGCCCAGCCGCAGCACGGCGCCATCGGGCGCCCGCGCCTGCAGGCCGCTACCGGGCAGTTCCCGCACGTCGGCCAGCTCAGGCACCGCGCCCATCGCCTGGGTACCCGCCGCCTGCACGATGGCCTGCGATGCCGGATGCAGCGAATGCCGTGCCAGCGAGCCCGCCAGCGCCAACGCGCCGGCTGCGTCCAGGCCGCTGCCGGGCGTGGGCCGCACGGCATCCAGCCCTAGTCCGCCTTCGGTCAGCGTGCCGGTCTTGTCGAAGACGATGGTGTCCACCCCGGCCAGCGCTTCCAGCCCCTGCAAGTTGCGCACCAGCACGCCCTGGCGCGCAAGCGTGCCGGCAGCCGTGAGCATGGCCACGGGCGTGGCGAGCGACAGCGCGCACGGGCAGGTGACGATGAGCACGGCCACCGCCACCATCAGCGCGTGGCCGGGGTCCGTGGGCCACCACCAGGCGGCGGCCAGGCCCGCAGCCAGCAGAACGGCCAGGAGGAACGGCCGGGCGATGCGGTCGGCCAGCTGGGCCAGGCGAGGCTTTTGCAGTGCAGCGCTCTCCATGAGCGCCACGATCTCGCCGAACCGCGTCTGCGGGCCCAGCCGCTCGATCAGCACATCCACCGTGGCCAGCAGGTTGTGACTGCCCGCCGCCACGGGGCTGCCTTCGGCGCGCAGCACGGGCGTGGATTCTCCCGTCAGCAGCGCTTCGTCGGCCTGCGTGCTGCCACGCACGATGCGGCCGTCGCCCGGGAATGCCTCGCCAGGCAGCACGCGCACGATGTCCCCCAGGGCCAGGCGGCGCGCGGCGATGCGCGCGAAGACGCCATCGGCGCCACGCCGCAACACGCTGTCGGGCAGGCGGTTCATGACCGACTCCAGCGCGCCGGCAGTGCGGCTGCGCAGCCGCAGCTCCAGCCAACGGCCGGTGAGCAGGAAGAAGACGAACATCGTCAGCGAGTCGTAGTACACCTCGCGCCCGAAGGGGCCGGCCGCATCGAAGGTGCCCGCCGTGCTGACCGCGAAGCTGATGCCAATGCCCAGAGCCACCGGCAAGTCCATGCTGATGCGGCCGTGGCGCACGTCGCGCAGCGCGCTGGAAAAGAACGGCCCGCAGGCGAACAGCATCACCGGCAGGCTGATGACCCACGAGGCCCACCGCAGCAACTGCTCCATCTCGGGGGTGAGATCGCCCGGCATGGCGTGATAGGCAGGCCACGCATACATCATCACCTGCATCATGCAAAAGCCCGCCACCAGCCAGCGCCACAGGGCGCGGCGCTGCTCGCGCTGACGCTGCTCGCGCGCGAAGGCGTCGAGCGCGGGCACCGCCCGATAGCCCGCGCGCAGCACCGCCGCCATCCACTGCGAAGGCTGCACCTGACCGGCATGCCACACCACCCGGGCGCGCCGGGCGGCGGCGCTCACATCGGCCTCGGCCACGCCGGGCACGCTGCGCAGGGCTGCTTCGATCGCGAGCGCGCAGGCCGCGCAGTGCATGCCTTCGAGCACGACATGCGACTCCCAGCAGGCGTCCTCTTCAGCGCCCACGGGCCGGCTGAAGGCCTGCCACTCCTGCGGATCGTCGATCAGGGCGGCGGCATCCTGGGCCCGGGCGGGTTCCGGCGGCGCGGAGGGAGGTAGGGACGACAACATGCCGCCAAGGCTAGGTCCCCTGTCCCGCGCGCGCATTGACCTGCATCAAGCCCGCGGCCGGCGCCGCTCCGTAAGCTGCAAGCTCGGGCCAGGCATGCAGCCAAAGCCCATCCAAGGAGGTGTTCCATGTACCAACGCATCCTGATCGCCACCGACGGCTCCCCGCTTTCGGACAAGGCCATCGAACACGGACTGGGCCTGGCGGCGCTGTGCGGCGCCACCGTGGTCGCCCTGCACGTCGTGCCGCGCTACCCGCGCAGCTATTTCGAGGGTGGCCTCTCGATCGACAACGCCGAAGTCAAGCGCATCGAGGGGCAATGGACGGCCTCTGCCAAGGCAATGGTCGATGGCGTCAAGGCGCTGGGGGCCGCACGCGGCGTCACGGTCAAACCCGTGGTCAGCAAGTCCGACCTGGTCGCTGAAACGGTGATCGCCGCCGCCGCAAAGCACCATTGCGACCTGATCGTCATGGCCTCGCGCGGGCGCAAAAGCCTGCAGCGCCTGCTGCTGGGCAGCGAAACGCAGTACGTGCTGACGCACTCGAAGATTCCGGTGCTGGTGCTGCGCTGAACGGATGGTCCGGCCGGCGCAACGGCACCGCCCGGAGCCGCGGGAAGCCCTTGCAGAAAGGGCGCTCCACGCGACAGAAACAAGAGCATCAAACACCCACGCCTGGGGCATCGCCTCAGTGGGTGCTCAGGTCGGAGCGCGCCATGCGTGGGCCCAGGACGTCGCCCCGCCGAGGCTGATGGCGAGCATCTGGCCGCATCGCTGCTGCAGCCACGTTCCGGCGGCGCCAGCCGCTACCCTGGTGCCTCTTTGGCGCCGGCGGGCGAAAGCGGGCCTGAGCGCCGCCGGCCTCAGGCGAAGAGGCCCTTGTGCTGCTCGCGCAGCAGGTTCTTCTGCACCTTGCCCATGGTGTTGCGCGGCAGTTCGGTCGCGACGAAGCAGCGCTTGGGAATCTTGAAGTTGGCCAGCTGGGTCTTGAGCTTCGCCACGATGGCGTCGCCATCGAGCTGCGCGCCGGGCTTGGCGATCACCACGGCCACGCCCACTTCGCCGAAGTCCGGGTGGGGCACGCCGACCAGGGCGCTTTCGGCCACGCCGGGCATGTCGTTGATGTAGCCCTCGATCTCGGCGGGATAGACGTTGTAGCCGCCGCTGATGATCAGGTCCTTGCTGCGGCCCACGATGGTGACGTAGCCACGCTCGTCCACGCGGCCCACGTCGCCGGTCTTGAACCAGCGGCCGCCCTGCGCGTCGATGCTGAATTCTTCCGCCGTCTTCTCCGGCATGCGCCAGTAGCCCTGGAACACGTTCGGGCCCTGCACCTGGATGTTGCCGATCTCGCTGGCAGGCACGGGCTGGCCCGCGTCATCGACCACGCGCAGGCTCACGCCGGGCAACGGAAAGCCCACCGTGCCGCCGCGCCGCTCGTCCTGCCCACCGTGGCGCGCATCGGCCACATAGGGGTTGCTGGTGAGCATGATGGTCTCGCTCATGCCGTAGCGTTCCAGGATGGTGTGGCCGGTGCGCTGCTGCCATTCCTTGAAGGTCTCGATCAGCAGCGGCGCGGAGCCGGAGATGAAAAGGCGCATGGAACGCGCCGCTTCCTTGGTGAGCCCGGCATCGGCCAGCAGGCGCACGTAGAGCGTGGGCACGCCCATGAACACGGTGGCGCGCGGCAGCGCGGCGATGACGGCCTTGGGATCGAACTTGTTCAGCCAGATCATCTTGCTGCCGTTGATGAGCGCGCCGTGGATGGCGACGAAGAGGCCATGCACGTGGAAGATGGGCAGCGCGTGGATCAGCACGTCGCCCCGGCCTTCGGGGCCGCCGCTGGCCGTCCAGCCCCAGTAGTCCTTGAGCACCTGCGCGTTCGACAGCAGGTTGCCGTGCGTGAGCATCGCGCCCTTGCTGCGGCCGGTGGTGCCGCTGGTGTAGAGGATGGCGGCCAGGTCATCGGCAGTGCGCGCGACGGGCGTGTGCTCGTCGCCGTGGTGCGCGGCGCGGTCCAGCAGGCTGCCGGTGCGGTCGTCGCCCAGGGTGAATACATGCTGCGTGCCGGCCGTGAAGGCGATTTTCGACACCCAGCCGAAATTGCCCGGCGTGCAGACCACAACGGCCGGCTCGGCATTGCCGACGAAGTATTCGATCTCCGCGCTCTGGTAGGCGGTATTGAGCGGCAAGAAAACGTAGCCTGCGCGCAGTGTGGCCAGGTAGAGCATCAGCGCTTCGACCGACTTTTCCACCTGCACGGCGACGCGGCTGCCCTCGGGCAGCTGCAGCGACGCAAGCAGGTTGGCCATGCGGGCGCTGGCGTGCTCCAAGTCGCGCCACGTGTAGTGAAGCGGCGAGCCATCGGCCGCATGCGCCTCGATGGCGACGGCGTCCAGATCGGCGGGGAAGGCGGCGCGCAGCGCGGCGAAGAGGTTCTGGCGGGAAGAGGTGGCACTCATGGCGAAACGTGTCGAAGGAAAGGGTGAAGGAAGAATCCAGAAGAGAACGAAGGGGAAAGAGGCTGGTCAGAAAACCGGCTTGCGCTTTGCCAGGAAGGCGGCGATGCCTTCGCGGTGCTCGGCGCTGTCGGCATAGGCATACGGGTCAAAGCCGATTCCCGCTATGGAATCGATAGCTGAATGCGCGCTCCCATCCTGGGCTGCAGGCCGTTTCTCTCCAAGGCCGCCAGCGGAGATCGCGCGCAGCGTGCGCTTGTTGAGCCGCGCAGCCTGGGGGGCCAGCGCGGCGATGCGCAGCGCCGTGGCCAGCACCTGGGCCTGCAGTTCAGCGGCCGGCACCACGCAGCTGAGAAAGCCGCGCTGGGCCATGTCGTGCGCGTCGAAGGTGGCGGCCTCCAGCAGCATCTGGCGCGCCGTCATGGCGCCCACGGCGCCGGCCACGAGCTGCGCCTCGCGCGGCGCCATCGGAAAGCCGAGCCGGGCGATGGGCGCCCCGAAGCGCGCGGACGGCTCGGCAATGCGCAGGTCGCAGCAGCTGGCGATCTCCACACCCGCGCCCATGCAGGCGCCCGCGATGCCCGCGACGATGGGAACGTCGCAAGCCTGCATGGCGGCAAGGCCGCCCCAGACATCGCCTTCGTGGAAATCGCGCAGCTGGTCCGGGTCGAAGCGAAAACGCGGGTATTCGGAGATGTCGCCGCCCGCGCAGAAGGCGGCCGGCGCGCCCGGCATGCTGCCAGCGCCTTCCACGATCACGCAACGCACATCGGCGCGGGCCTGCATCTCCTCAAAGACGGCGCGCAGCTGACGCCACATGGCGCGCGACATGGCGTTGAGCCGCCCCGGGTGGCTGAGGGCCACGCGCCACACGCCGGCTGCGCCGGCATCGCCTGCGGCCGGGGCCGCGATCACTTGCGCTGCGGCCGTCATCGGCGCCCTTTCCTTCGGTTCTGAACCGTTCATTCCAGCGTGGCGCCCGAAGCCTTGACCACCTGCGCCCAGCGCTTGACCTCGGCGCTCACGAAGGCGGCGTATTGGGGCTGCGTGAGGGTGCCGAACTCGGCGCCGTTGCCCGCCCAGGCGGTCTTGATCTCATCGGCTGCGCCCAGCTTGCGCACCTCATCCACGATGCGCGCCTGCATGTCGACCGGCGTGCCCTTGGGCGCCCAGAGGCCGTACCAGGTGGTGACGTTGTAGTCGCGCAGGCCCACCTCGGCCGCGCAGGGCACGTCGGGAAAGGCCGGGTTGCGGCGCCCGCCGGCCACCATCAGCGCCCGGATGCGGCCGGCCTTGATGTGCGCGGCCGACGAGCCCAGGCCGTCGAACATCATGTCCACATTGCCACCGATCAGGTCCTGCAGCGCCGGACCCGCGCCCCGGTAGGGAATGTGCGTGATGAAGGTGCCGGTCTGCAGCTTGAACAGCTCGCCCGCCAGATGGTGGGCCGAGCCCGAACCGGCCGAGGCGTAGTTGAGCTTGCCCGGATTGGCGCGCAGGTAGTCGAGGAACTGCCCCATGGTGGAGGCCTTGACCACGCGCGGGTTCACCACCACCACTTGAGGCACGCTGGCCAGCAGGGCGAGCGGGATGAAGTCGCGCTCGATGTCGTAGTCGAGCCTGGGGTACATGGCCGGCGCGATGGCGTGGTGCGTGCCGCCCATGAAGAGCGTATAGCCGTCGCCAGCCGCCTTGGCTGCGTAGCTCGCGCCCACGGTGCCACCCGCGCCGCCCCGGTTGTCGATGATCAGACTCTTGCCGGTGGACTTGCTGAACTGAGCCGCCAGTGGCCGGGCGAAGGCATCGGTGCCGCCGCCGGCCGGAAAAGGCACGACCAGCGTGACCGGTTTGGCGGGCCAGCCGGCCGCGCCCGGCTGCCCTTGCGCCCGGACGCTGGGCACCGCGCCGGTGGCGGCCAGGCCCGCGGCGCCGGCTGCCTGCAGCCAGGCGCGGCGGGAAAGCGGTAACGCGGGCGGGCCCGCCTGGGCCGCGGAAGAGTCCGCCAGGCCGATGCTTGCGAGAGATGGCTTCATTTCCTTTTGTCTCCTGTCGTCGTGGTTGTAGTGAACGCTCTGGAAGGAATGGAATGGAACGGAACGGAGAAGGCGCGCGACGGCCATCCGCCGCGCGCCGCACCGGCGGGCCGAAGCCTGGGCTCAGCCCCGGCACAGGCTTTCGATGTCACCGGACACGGGCACGCGCCCATCGGCCAGCAGGCTGCGGTGCTTGTCGATGCGTTTGAGATCGTAGAGGTAGTTGACCATGAGCCCGAAGGACTGCTTGACGCCCTTGGCCGATGGGTCGCCCGCCCAGTTCAGGCGCTCCACGCGCGCACCGTTGCCCAGGTGGAAGCGCGCCACCGCATCCAGCGGCTTGCCGTCCTGCAGTTCGCGCCCCAGGTACTGCGCGGCGCAATGCAGCAGCAGCTGGCGCACGGGCGATTTGGGCGGCAGGTCCAGCGCCTTGTCGGCCGCGGCCAGCACGTGCGCGGCCTGCGGCGGCTCGAAGCCCACGGCGCGGCCCAGCTCGGCGCGGCGCTTGTCGTCCAGACTCTCGATGGCGGCCGCGCACTGCTTGTTGAACCAGGCGCGAAAGCCCGGGATGGGCGAGAGCGTGGCGAAGGTGCGCAGGCGCGGGAACTCTTCGGCCAGCGTCTCCACCACGTTCTTGATGAGCGAATCTCCGAAGCTCACGCCGCGCAGGCCCGTCTGGGTGTTGCTGATCGAATAGAAGATGGCGGTGGTGGCGCGGGCGAGGTCGGCCGGCGCGGCGGATTCGTCCAGCAGCGGCGTGATGCTGCTGGAAAGGTCGGCCAGCAGGGCCACCTCCACGAAGATCAGCGGCTCATTGGGCAGACGCGGGTGGAAGAAGCCGTAGCAGCGGCGGTCGCTGTCCAGCCGGTTCTTCAGATCGGCCCAGCTGCGGATGTCGTGGACGGCCTCGTACTTGATGAGCTTTTCCAGCAGCGAAGCGGGCGAATCCCAGGATAGGCGCTTGAGCTCCAGAAAAGCCACGTCGAACCAGGTGGAAAAGAGGTGCTCCAGCTCGGCGTCGAGCGGCAAGAGGCGCTTGTCGGCCTTGAGGTGCGGCAGCAGCTCGGCGCGCAGATCCACCAGAAAGCGCATGCCCTGCGGGAATACGGCGAAGCGCTGCAGCAGGCGCGTGCGCGGCGAGACCAGCGCGCGGCGCAGGTGCATCTCGGCCTGCTGCTCATCGGCCGTGCCGGCAGCGGCTTCATGGCGCTGACGGGCGCTCTTGACGCGCTCGGCATCGGCGGCGAACTGCTCGCACATCAGCAGCCACATGTCGCGGCGCTCCTCCGGCTGGGCCTGGGCATACCAGCCGGCCACGGCCTCGGCGCGGCGGCCGCCTTCCACCTCGCTCACGCGGGGCGCCACGACCTCCTGCAGATCGGCCAGAAGGCGCCGCAATGCGCGCGGCGACAGCGCTTCGTTGCCACGGCGCAGCGTGGCGGCCAGCCGCTCGGCGGTGGTGCGCGGCACGGCGGCCTTCGCGGGTTTGGGCGCCGCGCCGCTGCCGCCGCCATCAATGGCCTCCGCCTTCGGGTCGATGGGGCTCAGGCGCGAGACCTTGCGCGAGATCCAGGTGGTGGCTGCGTTCATGGTGCGATCCGTGAATGGTGGTTGCGGGCGATGTCGCGCAGCGCGTCGCGCTGGGCGAGGACGTGTCGGCGCATGGTCTCTTCGGCGGCGGCGGCGTCGCGGCGCTGCAAGGCGGCGAAAACAGCCTGGTGCTCGTGCAGGCTCTGCTGCAGCCGGCCGGGCACATGCAGCGTCTGGTGGCGCGCCAGGCGCAGGATGCGGCGCAGGTCGCCGATCACCTGGGCCAGCCAGCGGTTGTCGGCCAGGGTGATGAAGGCCTCGTGGATGGCGTAGTTGGCCTCGTAGTAGGCGTCGATGCGGCCGGCCTCGGCATGTTCCTGAAGGCGCTGGTGCAATACCTGCAGCGCGGCGATGTCTGCGCTGCCGGCACGCTCGGCGGCCTCGTGGGCGGCGCGGCCTTCCAGCAGCGCGATCACGGGGAAGATCTCATCCAGGTCGCGCTGGGTCACCTCCGCCACGAAGCAGCCGCGCCGCGGCTCGTGGCGCAGCAGCCCTTCAGCCACCAGCACCTTCAGGGCCTCGCGCAGCGGCGTGCGCGAGATAGCCAGGCGCTCGCAAAGTGCCACTTCGTCCAGAAAGCTGCCGGGCGGCAGCGCACCCGAGAAGATATGCGCACGCAGCCGCTCGGCCACCTCGGCATGCAGCGAGGGGGACGGGGAACGCGGGGCGGCAGCAAGCGCAGGTGGCATGGCAGTCCTTGGAACAGCGAATGACGGGCCAGCGGGCCGAACGGTGGGTCTTGTCCCCGTTCAAACCCACCACGGCAAGGCCTCGGAACGAGCCCTAAGCGGCCATCATTTCGCATGATTTTGCGTAATTATGGACGTCCACTCTTCTGGATGATGTCCGCAACAACCCGAACGTCGAAGGCTTCAGCGGCGAGCCAGATTCGGGGGGGGTGCTCGCGGAAAAGGCACGGGTCCCGGCAAGGTGCGGGGCGAGCCCCAAGTGCGTATCGGGCGCCCTCCTCCATCCCCCCCAAGGGGGCTGAAGGGGTGCGGCCTTCGGCATTGCAGTGGGTTGGCGGCGTTGCCGGGTCCGCCGCTTACGGCCAGCCCTGCGATGCGCTTTCCACACCATTCACCGGAGCCTATCGGGCGATGCCCGCCCGGCGATGGCTGGCGCTCGGGGCGGTGACACTGCGGCCCCCAGCAACGCCGAGCGTCAAGGCGGCCCTCCTACGCGGGCCGCCGGGCCTGCGGCGCGGGGCTGCGCCCGTGCGCCCAGACCCAGAGCGCCACGCCGCCGGCGATCATGGGCAGGCAAAGCCACTGGCCCATGCTCATGCCCAGCGACAGCAGGCCCAGGAAGGCGTCGGGCTCGCGGAAGTATTCGGCGATGAAGCGGAAGCACCCGTAGCCCACCAGGAAGGCCGCCGCCACTTCGCCCTGGCGCCGTTCGCGGCGTGCGTAGAGCCAGAGCAGCACGAAGAGCAGCAGCCCTTCCAGCAGGAACTGGTAGATCTGCGAGGGGTGGCGCGGCTGCATGGAGCCGCTTTGCGGGAACACCATGGCCCAGGGCAGCGACGGGTCGGCAAAGCGCCCCCACAGCTCGCCGTTGATGAAGTTGCCGATGCGACCGGCCGCCAGCCCCGTGGGCACGCAGGGAGCCACGAAATCCGCCACCTGCAGCCAGGGGCGGTGGCGCGAACGGGCGAACCAGAGCATCGCCAGGATCACGCCCAGCAGGCCGCCGTGAAAGCTCATCCCACCTTGCCAGATGTAGAAGATCTCGAGCGGATGCGAGAGGTAGTAGCCCGGCTTGTAGAAGAGACAGTAGCCCAGCCGGCCGCCGACGACCACGCCGAGCACGCCCAAAAAGAGGATGTCCTCCACGTCGCGCCGGCTCCAGGCCTGCGTGCCGGTCATCGAGGCATAGGGCTGGTGCCGAAGGCGCAGCGTGCCCAACAGCATGAAGAGGCCGAAGGCGGCCAGATAGGTCAGGCCATACCAGTGAATGGCGAGCGGCCCGATTTGGAGGGCGATGGGGTCGATATGCGGGTACATGAGCATGGTGCGGCTATTGTGCCCGCCCCCCGTGACCGTCCCCCGCAAAGGCCGCAGATCGGCGCAGGCTGCGCCAGCCACCTCCTCACTCGGTCGTGCTGGGGCTCCAGAAGGCCTGGCGCACCTCGGCCATGGCCACCATGCGGTTGATGAGCTGGTCCAGCGTCTCGCTGTCCACCGAGGTGGTGGCCAGGGTCAGCTCGATCTCCACTTCCTCGGGGCCGAAGGCATGTACCTTCACGTCCTGCGCGGGCTGGCTCAGGCGCTCCAGCTCCTTTTCGAGCTGCGCCATCACGACCTTCTGCCGCGTGCGGTCGGCGATCACATAGACCATGTGCGTGACTTCGGCCGAATGCACGTCCAGCGGCTGGCGGTTGATCGCGTTCACGATGGGCCGCAGCAGCGTGTTGGCCGCCAGCACGAAGACCGCGCCGAGCGCCGCCTCCAGGATCAGGTCGGAACCGCAGGCCGCGCCCACGGCCGCCGAGCACCACAGCGTGGCGGCGGTGTTGAGGCCGCGCACGTTGCCCTCCTCGCGCATGATCACACCCGCGCCCAGAAAGCCGATGCCCGAGACCACATAGGCGATCACCCGCACCGCGCCGTCGGCACCGTGCAGGCGGTTGGCCATGTCCACGAACATGGCCGCGCCCAGGGCGACCAGCACATTGGTGCGCAGCCCTGCCGTACGCTGGCGGTGCTGGCGTTCGAAGCCGATCATGCCGCCCAGCACGAAGGCCGCGGCCAGGCTGACCAGCGTGTTGGCCAGCGAAGCGAGGTTGATGTTGATGATGGCGTCCATGGCGCGCTCCCTCGATGGTGCTCTCGTTGTGCTCTTGCGGCGGCCCGTGGGGCTGCGGCTGCGGTCATGCGCGGGCAGGCGGTCGAGAATCGCTGCGGCGCATGGGACCGGCGATTCTCTCCGCTGCGCGCAGCGCCGGCAGCGAAACGCCCGCATTCATGAAAAATGAGCCCACGTTATCGCAGACTCCAATTGCGAACGCTTCTGATCCACGTATGCATGCAGAGCGGCGCGAGGGGGGCTTGGCGCGCGAACGACGACAAACCCGCATGTGAAGACGATACTTACGCACTCACAAAAACAAGGAACGCCCATGCAGGGAAACCCACAAGTCGTCGAATACCTCCGGGATCTGCTGCGCGGCGAGCTGGCCGCACGCGACCAGTATTTCGCCCACTCGCGCTTCTATGAAGACATGGGCCTGGAACGGCTCTACGCGCGGCTGAACCACGAGATGGAAGAGGAAACGCAGCATGCCGATGCGCTGCTGCGCCGCATCATCTTCCTGGGTGGCCGCCCCGACATGCGGCCCAAGGAATTCACGCCCGGCGAAACCGTGCCCGACATGCTGCGCAAGGACCTGGACACGGAATACGAAGTGCGCGCCGCGCTGCAGAACGGCATGGCCCTGTGCGAGAGCGTGGGTGACTACGTGAGCCGCGACATCCTACTCACCCAGCTCAAGGACACCGAAGAAGACCACGCCTACTGGCTCGAAAAGCAGCTGGGCCTGATCGACAAGATCGGCCTGCCGAACTACCTGCAGTCCCAGATGGGCCACGGCCCTTCGGCCTGAAAACCCCACCAGCGCCCGCAGCAAGGGCACTGCAAGCTATCAAGAAGATAGCAAGATTCGAGAGAGTGGCTCCACGATGGAAAGTACGCGTCTGACGTACTGCGATGCAAAGCCCCAGAAAGAAGAAAGCCGCACCCTGTCACGGGGTGCGGCTTTTCTTTTGGCTGCCTTGCTCGGGTGGCGCTGCCTCGTGAAGGCAACGCCCGCCCGATGGCTCAGTCGTCCAGCAGGGACAGGTCGCGCACGGCGCCCTTGTCGGCCGACATCACCAGCTTGGCATAGGCCTTGAGCGCGGCCGACACCTTGCGCGGGCGCGGCTTCGCAGGCTTCCAGCCCTTGGCGTCCTGCTCCGCGCGGCGGCGGGCCAGTTCTTCGTCGCTCAGCAGCACGTTGATCGTGCGGTTGGGAATGTCGATGCGGATGCGGTCGCCGTTCTGCACCAGGCCGATGGCCCCGCCCGCAGCGGCTTCGGGCGAGCAGTGGCCGATCGACAGGCCCGAGGTGCCGCCCGAGAAGCGCCCGTCGGTCAGCAGCGCGCAGGCCTTGCCCAGGCCCTTGGACTTGATATAGCTGGTCGGGTAGAGCATTTCCTGCATGCCCGGGCCGCCCTTGGGACCTTCGTAGCGCACGATGACGATGTCGCCGGCCTTGACCTTGTCGGCCAGGATGTTCTCCACCGCCTCATCCTGCGATTCGGTCACGTGGGCCGTGCCCTCGAACACGTGGATGGATTCGTCCACGCCCGCCGTCTTGACCACGCAACCGTCCAGCGCGATGTTGCCGCGCAGCACGGCGAGGCCACCTTCTTTGGAAAAAGCATGCTCGACGGAGCGGATGCAGCCCTCGGCGCGGTCCAGGTCCAGGCTGGGCCAGCGCGTGTTCTGACTGAACGCCACCTGGGTGGGAATGCCGGCCGGGCCCGCCATGTAGAAGTGGCGCACGGCCTCGTCCTGCGTGCGGGTGATGTCCCACTGCGCCAGCGCGTCGCCCAGCGTGGGGGCATGCACGGTGGGCGCATCGGTGTGCAGGCGGCCGGCACGGTCCAGCTCACCGAGGATGGCCATGATGCCGCCGGCGCGGTGCACGTCCTCGATGTGGTACTTGTTGGTATTGGGCGCGACCTTGCACAGCTGTGGCACCACGCGCGAAAGGCGGTCGATGTCGGCCATGGTGAAGTCGATCTCCGCCTCGCGGGCGATGGCCAGCAGGTGCAGGATGGTGTTGGTGGAGCCACCCATGGCGATGTCCAGCGTCATCGCGTTCTCGAAGGCCTGGAAGCCCACCGAGCGCGGCAGCACGCGCTCGTTGTCTTGCTCGTAGTACTCGCGGGCCAGCTCGACGATGCGGCGGCCGGCGCGCTTGAAGAGCTGTTCGCGGTCGGCGTGCGTGGCCACCACGGTGCCGTTGCCGGGCAGCGACAGGCCCAGGGCCTCGGTCAGGCAGTTCATGGAGTTGGCCGTGAACATGCCCGAGCAGGAGCCGCAGGTGGGGCAGGCGGAGCGTTCCACCTCTGCCACGTCGGCGTCGGAATAGTTCTGGTCGGCGGCAATCACCATGGCGTCCACTAGGTCGAGCTTCTTGAACTCGATGGTCTTGGTGATGGGGTTGGCCAGGCGCGTCTTGCCGGCTTCCATGGGGCCGCCAGAGACAAACACCACGGGGATGTTCAGGCGCATGGCGGCCATCAGCATGCCGGGCGTGATCTTGTCGCAGTTGGAGATGCAGACCATCGCGTCGGCGCAGTGCGCGTTCACCATGTACTCGACCGAGTCCGCGATGATGTCGCGGCTGGGCAGCGAATACAGCATGCCGTCGTGGCCCATGGCGATGCCGTCATCGACGGCGATGGTGTTGAATTCCTTGGCCACGCCGCCGGCGGCCTCGATCTCGCGGGCGACCAATTGGCCCAGGTCCTTCAAGTGGACGTGGCCGGGCACGAACTGGGTAAACGAGTTGACCACCGCGATGATCGGCTTGCTGAAGTCTTCGTCCTTCATGCCGGTGGCGCGCCAGAGGGAGCGGGCGCCGGCCATGTTGCGGCCGGCGGTGGAAGTTTTGGAACGGTATGCGGGCATCGTGGTGGGCTCGGAAGAGAGAAACGAGAAACGCGGGATGTGTGATGGAAAAGGGCCGCGAATGGCGGCCGCGCACGCCCATGCGAACAACCTCTTGAGCCGCGCCCTGGGCAGACGGGAAAGTGCCTGGGATTATCTACGAGGCCTACTGCGGGCCGGGCGCCGGCGCGGCCATCCCCACGGCGGGGGCAATGGCGTTCTCCAGCCGGTCAGCGCGGCTTGCGAGGGCGCACCCCCAGCGCATCCTTCTGGCGCTCCAGGCGCTTTTGCTTGCGCTCATCCATGGACTGCATGGCTTTGCGGGCCGTGCGGCCGGAATAATCGGACCAGCCCCACCAGCCCACGGCCACGGCGAAGGGCGACAGCACCCACCACCAAGGCCAGTTGGCGACGAAGCCGACCTCCAGGCTCTTGAGCAGCACCAGCAACAGACCCACACCCAACGCGTACATGGCGGATTCCCCCAGGCGGTGCGACCGGCCGGCTGGAGAACCCCTGCCAGAGCGCCGTCAACCGCAAGCCCTACAATTTCATTGAACCCAATATAACCCCAAGGACACACGATGAAGCGCTCCATGATGACTTTGGCCATTGCCCTGTTGGCCAGCGTGCCCGCGCTGGCCGACCAGGCGCTCGCCACGTCCAAGAACTGCATGGCCTGCCATGCCGTGGACAAGAAGCTGGTCGGCCCCGCCTTCAAGGACGTGGCTGCCAAGTACGCGGGCCAGGCCGGCGCGGCCGACAAGCTGGCCACCAAGATCATCAAGGGCGGCTCGGGGGTGTGGGGGCCGGTGCCGATGCCGGCCAACGCTCAGGTCAACGAAGCAGAAGCCAAGAAGCTGGCCGCCTGGGTGCTGAGCCTGAAGTAAGGGCCTTGCCTTGACGCCACGAACCTTCGCGGCGCACGAAAAAGCCGCGGGATGCTGCAAGGCACCCGGCGGCTTTTTTGCGTCATGGCCCGCAGCTGGACCGGCGCTTACGCTTGTGCGGTCAGATCCGTAGTTCGGGGTCGGCGCGCAGCGTCGGGTCGGCATAGGCCGGCACTCCCGGCGTGCCCACGCCGCGCTGACGCAGCTGGTCTTCCAGCTGGCCGACATAGGCGGCAGTCGTGTTGTCGGATTCCTGGGCGCGGGCAGCGAGGCGCGACTCCAGCGTATCGATGCGCGAGATCAACGCGTCGTGCCCGTGGCGGTGCTGGCCTTCCAAGAAGGCGCGCAGCTCGGTGAATCGCGAAGCCTCGGCCTTGTCGGCCAGTTCGCGCTGCGCAGCCATTTCCTTGGCGTGTCGGCGCGTTTCCAGCAGCACCGAGCCCTGCAGAGACAGCACGTAGGCAATGAAGAACACGCCCAGCAGGATGGTCAGCGCCAGCATGATCACGCCCAGCGGCGCCTGGATCGAGGTGATGCCCAGCGAGATCAGCGTCGGCGTGGCCAGCGCGGGCCAGTTGAGCGCTGCCAGCGCGGCGATGGCGGCCACGATGACGGCGAGGATGATGGTTCGGAAATTCATGGTTGTCGGACTTTCATGCTTTTGATGCCAAAAACTGCGCCATCTGTCGCCAAAAGGCTTCACAGCGGCTGATGGATGGGAGTTGTACTCCAGCCACGAGCCAATCCACGGATCGGCGAGACCGTTCCCGATGCCGTCCTACAGGGGCGAAAGGTTCCGAAATGCCAGCAGCCGCCCGAAGGCGGCTGCTGGGGAACGCAGAGCTCAGCGCCTGCGGCGCTGCCGGATCAATTGGCTTCGGCCAATTGATCCAGGATGGCAGGATTTTCCAGGGTGCTGGTGTCCTGGGTGATGGCTTCGCCCTTGGCGATAGAGCGCAGCAGACGGCGCATGATCTTGCCGCTGCGGGTCTTGGGCAGGTTGTCGCCGAAGCGGATGTCCTTGGGCTTGGCGATGGGGCCGATCTCCTTGGCCACCCAGTCGCGCAGTTCCTTGGCGATGGCCTTGGCCTCGTCGCCGGTGGGACGCGGGCGCTTGAGGACCACGAAGGCGCAGATGGCCTCGCCGGTCAGGTCGTCGGGGCGGCCCACCACGGCGGCTTCGGCCACCAGGTCGGTCTTGGCGACCAGGGCGGATTCGATCTCCATCGTGCCCATGCGGTGGCCCGAGACGTTGAGCACGTCGTCGATGCGGCCGGTGATGCGGAAGTAGCCGCGGTCGGCCGAGCGCACCGCGCCGTCGCCGGCGAGGTAATAGCCCTTGAGCTCTTCGGGGAAGTAGCTCTTCTTGAAGCGCTCCGGATCGTTCCAGATGGTGCGGATCATGCTGGGCCAGGGTCGCTTGACGACCAGGATGCCGCCCGTGCCGTTGGGCATGTCGTTACCGGCCTCATCGACGATGGCGGCGGTGATGCCCGGCAGCGGCAGCGTGCAGGAGCCCGGCACCAGCGGCGTGGCGCCCGGCAGCGGCGTGATGACGTGGCCGCCGGTCTCGGTCTGCCAGAAGGTATCGACGATGGGGCAGCGCTCGCCGCCCACGTTCTTGTGGTACCACATCCAGGCTTCGGGGTTGATGGGCTCGCCCACGCTGCCCAGGATGCGCAGGCTCGAAAGATCCGAGCTGCTCGGGTGCACGGCCTTATCGGCTTCGGCCGCCTTGATGAGCGAGCGGATGGCCGTAGGCGCCGTGTAGAAGATCGAGACCTTGTGGCGCTCGATCATCTGCCAGAAGCGGCCGGCGTTCGGATAGGTGGGCACGCCCTCGAAAACGACCTGCGTCGCGCCCGCAGCGAGCGGACCGTAGGCCACGTACGTGTGGCCGGTGATCCAGCCGATGTCGGCCGTGCACCAGAAGACGTCTTCGGGCTTGAGGTCGAAGGTCCAGTCCATGGTGAGCTTGGCCCACAGCAGGTAGCCTCCCGTGGAGTGCTGCACGCCCTTGGGCTTGCCGGTGGAGCCACTGGTGTAGAGGATGAAGAGGGGATGCTCGGCGCCCACGGGCACCGGCGCGCAGTCGGCGCTCTGGCCGGCCAGCGCTTCATCGAAGGTCTTGTCGCGGCCCGCCACCATGTTGCAGGGCGTGGCGGTGCGCTGGAAGACGAGGATGCTGCGGATCGATTCGCAGCCGCCCATGGCGATGCCTTCATCGACGATGGCCTTGAGCGGCAGTTCCTTGCCGCCGCGCATCTGGTAGTTGGCGGTGACGACGGCTACCGCGCCCGCGTCGATGATGCGTTCCTGCAGCGCCTTGGCCGAAAAGCCGCCGAAGACCACGCTGTGCGTGGCGCCGATGCGCGCGCAGGCCTGCATGGCGACCACGCCCTCGATGGTCATGGGCATGTAGATCAGAACCCGGTCGCCCTTCTTCACGCCCTCGGCCTTGAGCGCGTTGGCGAAGCGGCCCACGCGCTCCAGCAGTTCCTTGTACGTCACCTTCGTCACGGCGCCGTCGTCGGCTTCGAAGATGATCGCGGTCTTGTTCTCGACCGGCGTGCCGATGTGGCGGTCCAGGCAGTTGGCGCTGGCGTTCAGCTCGCCGTCGGCGAACCATTCGAAGAACGGGGCCTTGGATTCGTCCAGCGTGCGGGTGAAAGGCTTGGTCCACTGCACGTTGTCGCGCGCCAGGCGGCCCCAGAAGCCTTCGAAGTCGCGCTCGGCCTCGGCGCAGAGGGCCTCGTACCCGGCCATGCCGGAGATGCGCGCCGAGCCGGCCAGCGCTGCGGGGGGGGGAAAGACGCGGTTTTCGACCAGTACGGATTCGATCGCGGACGTAGGCGCATTCATGGTTTTGTCTCCTGGGATTCGATCAATGGGAATCTTCTGGCCCGTACTGTCGATTGCGGCACTTACAGGCCACTGACGCAACGTCCACGAGCTTACCCACAAATCAAGGGCCCTCTGCAACGCGCCAGACCAGCGCGGTGACGAGCCGCGCGGCCCCAGCGCCGCTTTGCCCCCGGGCGCTGCCCGCGTCATGGCCAGCCCCTAGAATCCGGCGACTTTTCGCCCCGCGGCTTTCATTTTTTTCCATCGCATCTCTTCATCCCTATGGCCCAACTTCCTCCCGTCGAGCGCTCCAATGCGCCCCTGCGCCCCCTGCCGGCGCTGATCTTCGCCAGCCGCTGGCTGCAGTTGCCGCTCTACCTGGGGCTGATCGCCGCGCAGGGCGTCTATGTCTGGCATTTCCTGGTCGAACTGTGGCACCTGGTCGAGGCTGCCTTCGGCCACAAGGAGGCGCTCCAGGCTCTGGTGACCAGCATCGGCTACAAGCCCGACGTGGAAGTCACCGCGTTGAACGAGACGGTGATCATGCTGGTGGTGCTGGCGCTGATCGACGTGGTGATGATCTCCAACCTGCTCATCATGGTGATCGTGGGCGGCTACGAGACGTTCGTGAGCCGCCTGGGCCTGGACCGGCACCCGGACCAGCCCGAATGGCTGGGCCACGTCAACGCGTCGGTGCTGAAAGTGAAGCTGGGGCTGTCGATCATCGGCATCAGCTCCATCCATCTGCTCAAGACTTTCATCAACGCGGCCAATTACGACGTGAAGGTGCTGATGTGGCAGACGATCATCCACGTCGTCTTCCTACTCTCCGCCATCGCGATCGCCTACACGGACCGGCTGCTCAACATCTCTCACGAGCGTCACTGAGACCCGTTTCCGGCGCGGAAGGGCCGCAGGGGGGTCGCGCGGGCTACGCGCCCCCTGGACTCCTTGGGGCCGCCAGCCCTCCTGCAGCCTGGACTCTAAGCTATTCATTCGATAGCAAAACAGCTTGCCTTCGGCGGGCTACGCCCGTGCCGCACGCGTCAATAGCACAGGTTACAAAAACCCGGCTTTTGACTCAAAAGAACTGAATTCCTATACTTTTTCGGTGTTTTACAACCTGCCAAGCAGGTAATCCGACCGTCGCGACAGGCGCCGGAAAGGATGATTGGCCGGGCACCCGCCCACCCGCCCGCTGCGCTTTCGCGGCCGGCACGGTGCAGATGCGGCGCCCGCCACCACGGCCGGCAACTCGGCCCTGATGCCTCATCGCGGACAGCGCAAGTCCTCTGACCAGACCTCTTGCCCGCTCCGCACACCCCAGGCCCTTGCGCACCGATTCCGCGTGCCATTCGGGCCGATGGACACCGCCCCGGCGCCGTGTCCGCCCTTGTTCCGCCGACCGGCCTGGCGCCGGCGCCCGCCATGCGCAGCAGCGTCTTCGGGCCGAATGCCAGCCGGCCGGGCTGCCGCATCAGGGTGCGCCTTCGTTTTCGTTCCGAGTCCTGCCCGGCTCCGCCGAGCCCCGCGCCCCCGTGCGCCGGGGCGTGTTCAACCCATTCCAACCAACGAGGGAGGACCACTACATGGCCAAGCAAATCATCATCGACAGCGTCTTCAAGGTGTTCGGCGATTCGCCGGAAGAAGCGCTCAAGCTGCTCGACCAGGGCAAGACCAAGCAGGAGATCCTGGCCGCCACCGGCAACTCCATCGGCGTCTTCGACGCCAGCTTCACCATCGAGGCCGGCGAGATTTTCGTCGTCATGGGCCTGTCGGGCTCGGGCAAATCGACCCTGGTGCGCATGCTCAACCGCCTGATCGAGCCCACGGCCGGCCGCATCGTGGTGGACGGCCAGGACATCAACGCCCTGAGCGACCGCCAGCTGCGCGCCCTGCGCCGCAAGGACATCAGCATGGTGTTCCAGTCCTTCGCGCTGATGCCACACATGACGGTGCTGGACAACACGGCCTTCGGCCTGGAGCTGGCCGGCGTGGACCGCGAAGAGCGCCGCCAGCAGGCCGCGCTGGCGCTGGAGCAGGTGGGCCTGGCCGGCTGGGCCGAGAGCTATCCCGACGAGCTCTCCGGCGGCATGCAGCAGCGCGTGGGCCTGGCCCGGGCGCTGGCCTCGGACCCGTCCATCCTGCTGATGGACGAGGCCTTCTCGGCGCTGGACCCGATCATCCGCACCGAGATGCAGAGCGAACTGCTGCGGCTGCAGGAGGTCAAGCGCCGCACCATCGTCTTCATCTCGCACGACCTGGACGAGGCCATGCGCATCGGTGACCGCATCGCCATCATGAAGGACGGCCACGTGGTGCAGGTGGGCACGCCCGACGACATCCTGCGCAACCCGGCCAACGACTACGTGCGCAACTTCGTGCGCGGCGTGGACGCCGCTGCCGTGTTCAAGGCCGGCGACATCGCCCGCAAGCGGCTGACCGTGGTGCGCGAGCACGCCGACCGCGGCTGCCGCCCCGCGCTGCAGCTCATCGAAGGGCACGACGACAACTTCGCCTATGTGGTCACGCCATCGCAGCGCTACCTGGGCACCGTCTCGGCCGATTCGCTGCGCGCCGCGTTGCACGGCCACTCGGGCCCGCTGGGGCTGCAGCACGCCTTCATCCCCGAAGTGACCACCATCCCCGCCGACGCGCCGGTGGCCGACCTCTTCGGTCAGGTGGCCCAGGCGCCCTGCGCGCTGCCGGTGGTGGAGCCCAACGGCCGCTTCCGCGGCGTGGTCAGCAAGACCACGCTGCTGCGCTTTCTGGACCGCGACACGCCGCCCGTGCCGCCCAGCCCGCCGCAGGCTGATGACGCCGCCGCCCTCGCCACCACGACCTCTGCCGCCACCGCCACGACCGAAAGGAGCCCCGCATGAAGCACCACGACACCAGCCTGCTGCACACACCGGTCACCCTGATCGCTCAGGCCGACACGGCCACGCCCGACCTGGCGAGCGCCACCCAGGCGACCCAGGCTGCCGCCACCGCCGCCACCGCCGCCAGCACGCCGGCGGCCGACCCCATGGCAGACCCCTGGGCCTCGGCCACCGATGCCAGCGACGCGAGCAGCTGGCTCTCGCTGCCGCACGACGCCGCTGCAGGCGCTGACCCGTCGGCCGCTGCCGGTGGCCTGCACCTGAGCCAGCTCTGGGATGGCACCCTGCCGGTCGAAGCCTGGATCAACCACGGCCTGGGCTGGGCCGTGGAGCACCTGCGCCCCTTCTTCCAGACCGTGCGCGCGCCCATCGACGGCACGCTGCGCTGGGTCGAGGGCCTGCTCACCAGCCTGCCCACCCTGGCCATGATCGCCCTGGTCGGCCTGCTGGCCTGGCAATTCGCCGGCCGCATGCTGGCGCTGGGCGCCGTGGTGTCCCTGTTGGTCGTCGCCATGCTGGGCATCTGGCCCGAGGCCATGGTCACGCTGTCGCTGGTGCTCACTTCCTTGGCCTTCTGCGTACTGATCGGCCTGCCGCTCGGCATCCTGCTGGCCAGCAGCGACCGGGCGCAGCGCATCATGCGCCCCCTGCTGGACGCCATGCAGACCACGCCGGCCTTTGTCTATCTGGTGCCGGTAGTGATGCTGTTCGGCATCGGCAACGTGCCGGGCGTGGTTGTCACCATCGTCTTTGCGCTGCCGCCGCTGGTGCGCCTGACCAACCTGGGCCTGCGCCAGGTGCGGCCCGATCTGATCGAGGCCTCGCGCGCCTACGGCGCTTCGCCCGCGCAGATGCTTTTCAAGGTACAGCTGCCGCTGGCCATGCCGTCCATCATGGCCGGCATCAACCAGGCGCTGATGCTGTCGCTGTCGATGGTGGTGATCGCCTCGATGATCGCCGTAGGCGGCCTGGGCCAGATGGTGCTGCGCGGCATCGGCCGGCTGGACATGGGCCTGGCCACCGTGGGCGGCTTGGGGATCGTGCTGCTGGCCATCACGCTGGACCGCCTGACCCAGTCGCTGGGCAAGCCCAGCCGCGGCGCCCGCCGCTGGTGGCAGACCGGCCCCGCGGGCCTGGTGACGCGCCTCTTGCCCGCACGGCGGGGCCGCGCCGCCCAGCCCGCCCCGGCGGCAGCTGCGGCCGAGATGCCCAGCTCGCTGGCCAGCGCTACGCGCTGATCAGCCCAGACCCACCCGCCCCATTTCCGCGACAAGGAGTCCCGATTTGACGAACCGCACCGTGACCACGACATCCACCCACTCGCTCCACCCGACCCGCCGCACGGCCCGCATCCTGCTGGCCGGCGCCGTGCTGGCGCTGAGCTTCGGCCTGGGCGCCACCGCCGCACGCGCCCAGGCGCCGACCGCAGGCGAGGCGCTGCCCGGCAGGGGCATCAGCGTGCAGCCCCTGCAAAGCTCGCTGGCCGAAGAGACCTTCCAGACCGTGCTGGTCGGCCGGGCGCTGGAGCGCCTGGGCTACGACGTCCAGCCGATCAAGGAGATCGAATACGCCACCGCGCATGTCGCCATCGCCAACGGCGACGCGACCTTCATGGCGGACCACTGGGACCCGCTGCATGCCGAGTTCTACAAGAACGCCGGCGGCGACGCCAAGCTGTTCCGCAAGGGGGTCTATTCCAGCAACGCCGTGCAGGGCTACTTGATCGACCGCAAGACGGCCGAGGCCCATCACATCACCCGCATCGACCAGCTCAAGGACCCGAAGATCGCGGCCCTGTTCGACACCAACGGCGACGGCCGGGCCGACATGACCGGCTGCAACCCCGGTTGGGGCTGCGAAGGCGTGATCGAGCACCAGCTCACCGCCTACGGGCTGCGGAACACCGTCACCCACGTGCAGGGCAGCTATGCCGCGCTGATGGCCGACACCATCGCCCGCTTCAAGCAGGGCCAGCCCATCCTCTACTACACCTGGACGCCCTATTGGGTCAGCAGCGTGCTGCGCCCGGGCAAGGACGTGGTGTGGCTGCAAGTGCCGTTCTCGGCGCTGCCGGGCCAGCAGGCGGGCACCGACACGCAGCTGCCCAACGGCAAGAACTACGGCTTCATCCCCAACCACCAGCGCATTGTGGCGAACAAGCGGTTCACCGACGCCAACCCGGCCGCGGCGCGCCTGTTCGAGGTGATGCAGTTGCCGGTGGCGGACATCAACGCGCAGAACCTGGCCATGCGCGAAGGCCAGAACAGCATGGCCGACGTGCAGCGCCATGCCGACGGCTGGATTCGCGCCCACCAGAGCACTTTCGACGGCTGGATCGCGCGGGCCCTGGCAGCCGCGGGGCAGAAGTAGCCGCACCGGTCGCCTGCCGGGGCGCGCCCATCGGCAGCCCGGTAGCCCGAATGGCCCGCAGCGCCCTTTCCATGGTCGCACGACGCTATCATCTTGATAGCCGATCGAGCGGCTGACGCTGCGGCGCCGCTTCCGATTTTTCTCCCGGATTGGCCATCACACTGGCACGCAATCCCTCCAGGAGAACGCCGTGCCCCCATCGAGACACACCGCTGCCAAGGCCCTTGCGGCCACGAACTCCGGCCCCGTGGCCGCGCTCATTTCCGGGCCGCTGCGCCATTGAAGCCGCGCCGCCCGCGCCCACCGAAGCCACGAAGACTACGGCAGCCCCACCCATGTCCACCTTCCGCATCACCCTGCTCACCCTCTGGCTCAGCTTGACGCTCATCGCACTGGCCACCGCCAGCGCCATGGCCCAGCCCCTGTCCGGCCTCGGCGCAGCGCCGGATGCGGCGATGGCCGCTGCGTCCGGCGTCCCGCTACGATAGGCGCGCCCCCTCCAATGCAGGCTGGCCCGGTCGCCCGCCGCCTTGAGCCTGCCGACACGCCGCCCGCATGAACCGACAACTGACCCTGCAAAGCAAGGCCTTCCTCGCGCTGTCCACGCTGATGCTGGTCATGCTGCTGATGTTCGTCGGCCTCTCGCGCCTGGGCCTGCAGCGCGGCATGGGCCCCTATGTGGCCGAAATCGAGCTGGGCCGCCTGGATTGGTTCGCCAACAGGCTGCAGAACGTCTATGCGCAGCACGGCGGCTGGAAGACCCTGCAATCCCAGCCCGGCCTGTGGCACGAACTGCGGCGCCCGGAAGCGCAGGGCAACACCGCCTCGGCCTCGCCAGGTTCATCCGCCCCCTATGCACACGCCTACAACCGCCCGCTGCCGGGCGACTGGGGCGGCGAGTTCCACCCGAGCGGCAAGGACGGCACGCACAAGCCCCCCTATGGACCGCTTCCGCCCCCCTGGATGGAGCACGGCGGGCACACGGGGCTGCGCCCCTTCTCCGACGGCCTCTCGCAGCGCCTGGGGCTTCTGGACAACGACCTGCGGCTCATCGCCGGCAGCCCGCCGCAGCCCGGCTATGCGCGCACCGTGCTGCGCAACCCCACGGGCCAGCCCATCGGCCAGCTGGTTCTTTCGCCGCCGCTGGTGCTGGAACGCGAGGCGGACCACGCCTTCGTGGGGCAGCAGCTGGTCTTCGTGGTCTGGACCGGCGCCGTGGGGCTGGCCATCGCGATGGTGCTGTCTTGGTGGCTCGCGCGGCGCTGGCTCGCGCCGGTGGGGGCGTTGGTGGCCGGAGCGCGCAGCATCGCCGCAGGGCAGCTGGAAACCCGCGTGCCGCCCCAGGGTGGCCAGGAGCTCAGCCTGCTGGTGGACACCTTCAACCACATGGCCGAGAGGCTGGCGAGTGTCGAGGCGTCGCGCCGCCAGTGGATCGGCGACATGGCCCACGAACTGCGCACGCCGCTGGCCGCCATGCGCGCCGAGATCGAGGCACTGCAGGACGGGGTGCGCCCGTTCGACGGCACCACCGCAGGCCGGCTGCACCGCCAGGTCATGCGCCTGACCCAGCTGGTGGGCGACCTGCGCGCCAGCCTGGATGCGGGCGAGAGCGGTGGGCAACCCGCCCTGCTGGAGCCGGTGCAGCCCCTGCCCGTGCTGGCCGAGGCCATGGCCTCCATGCTGCCGCGCTTCGAGCAAGCCCGCGTGGCGCTGGCGCCGCTTGCCAGCCGGGTGCCCGGCGGCAACCCGCCCCTGGTGCGCGGCGACGCCCAGCAACTGCACCGCGTCTTCCTCAACCTCCTGGAAAACAGCCTGCGCTACACCGACGCCGGTGGCCGCCTGGAGATCAGCGCGGCCATCGAGCGCGGCCCGGCCGGCGCCGAACCCGTGCTGGCCCTGCGCTTCGACGACACCGCCCCCGGCGTGTGCCCGACCGACCTGCCGCGCATCTTCGAGCGGCTCTACCGCGCCGAAGCCTCGCGCGCCCGCACCCAGGGAGACCCCGGCGGATCGGGCCTGGGCCTGGCCATCTGCCGCGCCATCGTGCAGGCCCACGGCGGCCACATCGGCGCAGAAGCCTCGCCCCTGGGCGGCCTGCGCATCCATCTCACCCTGCCTCTGCTGGAGACACCCACCGCATGACGACGAGCCCTACCCGCATCCTGGTGGTCGAAGACGACCAAGACATCGCCGACATCCTGCTCGACTACCTGCGCCACGCCGGCTACGAGGCCGAGCACGTGGCCGACGGCACCGAGGCCCTCACCCGCCTGACCACCGGCCGCACGCCCGACCTGACGCTGCTGGACGTGATGCTGCCCGGCACCGACGGACTGAACGTGCTGCGCGAGACCCGCCGCTTCACCCAGGCCCCCGTCATCCTGCTGACGGCCCGGGTGGAAGAAGTGGACCGCCTGATCGGCTTGGAACTGGGCGCAGACGACTACATCTGCAAGCCCTTCTCCCCCGCGAGGTCATGGCCCGCATCAAGACGGTGCTGCGCCGCACGGCCCAGCAGCCGCCCGAGGCCGCCCACAACCACGCCCTGGTGCTCGACGAGGCCCAGTGGCAAGCGCACCTGCGCGGCGTTCCGGTGCCGCTCACGCTGCGCGAATTCCGCCTGCTGCAGGCGCTGATGCGGCAGAGCGGGCGCATCTTCTCGCGCGCGCAGCTGCTGGACCTGGCCTACGACGACACGCTGGACGTGAACGAGCGCGCCGTGGACAGCCACATCAAGAACCTGCGCCGCAAGCTCAAGACCGCCGACGGGCGCGACCACGACTGGATCCGCTCGGTCTATGGCGTGGGCTTCGCGTTCGAGCCGCCGCCGGACACGCCCGATGCCAGCCCGGAGCCGGCCCCTGCCGCACCGGCCTCGATGCCGGCCCCGGTCGCCCCGCGCCCCTGAGCTGGCGAGCTGGCGGAGCGCACCACGCAGTGCCGCCGCCTTCCCACCATCGCTGCGGGCAGGTTCCTACAGCCCCGCGCGCATGGCCGCGTTGTGATCGAGCACAGCCCTTTCGCTGCCTCGCACACCGCCCCGCATGCCCGCTGCCGCCGCCCCTGCTACCGTCCCCACGCCCCGCCCCGGCAGCCGCCTGCCCGGCGGGCTGATCTACGTCACCGCCGGCATGCCGGGCCTGCAGCGCCTCAAGCGCGGCAAATCCTTCGCCTACCGCAGGCCCGACGGCAGCTGGGAGCGCAGCGAGGACGAGATCGACCGCATCCGCAAGCTGGCCATTCCGCCCGCCTACACCGACGTGTGGATCTGCCCCCGCCCCAACGGCCATCTGCAGGCCACGGGCCTGGACGCGCGGGGTCGCCGCCAGTACCGCTACCACGCCGAATGGCGGCGGCTGCGCGACGAGCACAAGTTCGAGCGCATGCGCGCCTTCGGCCAGGCCCTGCCCCGCATCCGCGCCCGCGTCGCGCGCGACCTCCAGCCCCGGCGCGGCGCGCCGGCGCTCTCGCGCACCGTGGTGCTCGCCACCATCGTGCGGCTGCTGGACACGACCTTTATGCGCGTGGGCAACGAGGAATACGCCACCACCAACCAGTCCTACGGCCTCACGACCCTGCGCCGCCGCCATGCGGGCGTGCGCGGCGGCCAGATCACCCTGCGTTTTCGCGGCAAGAGCGGCGTGGAGCAGCACGCCACGCTGGACGATCCGCGCGTGGCCCGCGTCGTGCGCCGCTGCCAGCAGCTGCCCGGGCAGGAGCTGTTCCAGTACGAAGACGAAGACGGCACGCGCCGCACCGTGGGCTCCGGCGACGTGAACGACTACCTGCGCGAGATCACCGAGGGTGCCCGCCACGGGCCCGTGGCGGGCGATGGCGATGCCGAACTGCATTTCACGGCCAAGGACTTCCGCACCTGGCACGGCACGGCGCAGGCGCTGGAGCTGACGCGCCTGGCCTGCAGCGGCGCGGGCGACAACGAGGCAGAGCCCGCAAAGTACAGCGCCCAGTCCATCCTGGCCGAGGTCGCGCGCCAGCTGGGCAATACGCCCGCGGTGTGCAAGAAGTCCTATATCCACCCGGCCGTGCTGGAGCTGGGCTCGCATCTGGCTTCGGACAGCGGGCCGGGCATGCAGCGGGTGTGGGCGCGACTGGGCGCCAGCGCGGCGCCGCGGGGCCTGAGCGCCGCCGAGCGGCGGCTGCTCGCCTTTCTGCGCAAGCCGCCCCGCCTGCCTGCACCCCTCAAGCGCTGAGGGCTCCGGGGCCTAGCCTGCGCCTCAGCGCCCGACCATGTGGCCGGGCACCACCCAGGCGTCGAACTGCTCGGCGCTGACGTGGCCCGAAGCGATCGCTGCCTCACGCAGCGACGTGCCTTCCTTGTGCGCCTTCTTGGCGATGAAGGCAGCCTTGTCGTAGCCGATATGGGTGTTGAGCGCGGTCACCAGCATCAGCGAGCGGCCCACCAGCTCGGCGATGCGCTCGCGGTTGGGTTCGATACCCACGGCGCAGTGGTCGTTGAAACTGACCATGCCATCGGCCAGCAGGCGCACGCTCTGCAGGAAGTTGTGCGCCACCATCGGGCGGAACACGTTCAGCTCGAAATTGCCCGAGGCGCCGCCGAAGTTGATGGCCACGTCGTTGCCAAAGACCTGCGCGGCGAGCATGGTCACCGCCTCGCTCTGCGTGGGGTTCACCTTGCCCGGCATGATGGAGGAGCCCGGCTCGTTCTCCGGAATGGAGATCTCGCCGATGCCGCTGCGCGGGCCGCTGGCCAGCCAGCGCACGTCGTTGGCGATCTTCATCATGCTGGCGGCAAGCGTCTTGAGTGCGCCATGGGCATGCACCAGCGCATCGACCGAAGCCAGCGCCTCGAACTTGCTGGGCGCGGTGACGAAGGGCAGCCCCGTCAGCTCGGCCAGCTCGCGCGCCACGCCTTCGGCATAGCCCTTGGGCGCGTTCAGGCCCGTGCCCACGGCCGTGCCGCCCAGCGCCAGCTCATAGAGGTGCGGCAGCGCGTCGCGCACGTGCCGCTCGCCGTGCGCGAGCTGCGCCACCCAGCCCGAAATCTCCTGGCCCAGCGTGAGCGGGGTGGCGTCCTGCAAATGGGTGCGGCCGATCTTGACGATGTCGTCGAACGCATCCGCCTTGGCCTGCAGCGTGGTGCGCAGCTTGGCGATGGCAGGCAGGAGGCGGTGCGTGAGCGCGTCCACGGCCGCCACATGCATGGCGGTAGGAAATACGTCGTTACTGGACTGGCTGCGGTTCACATCGTCGTTCGGGTGGACCAGTCGCCCCTCGCCGCGCTGGCCGCCCAGGATCTCGCTGGCGCGGTTGGCCAGCACCTCGTTGACGTTCATGTTGGTCTGGGTGCCCGAGCCGGTCTGCCACACCACCAGCGGGAACTCGGTCGGGTGGTGGCCGGCAATCACCTCGTCGGCGGCGGCCACGATGGCTTCGGTCTTCTTCGCGTCCTGCAGGCCCAGGGCCTGGTTGACCCGCGCAGAGGCCCGCTTGACCTGCGCCAGCGCCTTGATGATCTCGCGCGGCTGCTGCTCGCCCGAGATGTCGAAGTTCTGCAGCGACCGCTGGGTCTGTGCGCCCCACAGCTGGTGGGCCGGCACGTCGATCGGGCCGAAAGTGTCGCGCTCAGTGCGGGTGCTCATGGCTGAAACTCCTGGAGAAGAACGAAAGGCGCCCCCCCGTAACGCGGCCAGGCCGTACACGGTCGGAATGCAGCGGCCAGCTCACATGAGGGACGAGACCCCTCAGGATAGAACAACAAAAACAAGGGCCACGTTGAAGGGACATACCGCGTACAGCACCAGAGTAGTTGACGAATAGATACACTTGTTCAACTTACCCGCCCCGCCCCATCCATCCAATGGCCGATTTCCACACCCTCGCCAGTGCCGAGTTCATGCCCTCGCACCATGACTACTGGGTGGTGGCTGCGTCATTCGCCATTGCGGTGCTGTCGAGCTACGTCCCCCTGGATCTGGCCCGGCGCGTGCGTCGCTCGCGCCGGGCTGTCGGCAGCATCTGGTGGCTAGCCAGCTCCACGGTGATGGGCACCGGCATCTGGTCGATGCATTTCGTGGGCATGCAGGCCTTCGAGCTCCCCATCGCGCTGGGTTTCACCGGCGGGCTGACCTTCCTCTCCTGGCTCGCCGCGGTGTCCGCATCGGCTGTCGCCCTGGGTGTGGCGAGCCTGCCGCGCTTCGGCCTTGCGCAGATCCTGCTGGGCGCGGCGTTCATGGGCACCGGCATCAGCGGAATGCACTACCTGGGCATGCGCGCCATGCAGATGTCGCTGCCCATCGTCTGGGATCCGGTGTTGGTGGGGCTGTCCATCGCCGTCGCGGTGGCGGCTTCCGCCATCGGGCTGGCCATCTTCCGCTGGGTCATACCCATGGAGCAGGGCCGCCGCCGCATGCAGATCCAGATCCTGGCGGCCGTCGTCATCGGGTTGGCCATCTGCGGTATGCACTATCTGGGCATGGCGGCGGCGTCCTTTCCTGAAGGCGCGGTCTGCCTGAGCGCCAATCAGCTGAACGGCCCGGGGCTCACCACCATGGTCCTGCTCTCCACAGGCATGCTGCTCCTGGGCACCTTGTTCACCTCCGTGCTGGATGCCCGCCTGCAAAGCACCGCGCGGCGACTCAACGACTCACTGAAGGACAGCAATTCACGCCTCATGGCAGCCAACGCCCAACTGCAGAAGCAGGCTTTTACCGATGTGCTCACACGGCTGCCGAACCGGCTGCTCTTTGAGGAGCGCCTCGCGCAGGCCCTGGAGCAGCTGGGCACCTCAGATGGCGAAGGCGGCGTGCAGCGCCTGGCTGTGATGTTCGTGGACCTGGACGGCTTCAAGCCGATCAACGACTCCTTCGGCCACGCCGTGGGCGACTCACTGCTGCGTAATGCCGCCCGCCGGCTGCAGTTGCAGGTGCGGGCCAACGACACCCTGGCCCGCGTGGGGGGCGACGAGTTCCTGATCCTGCTGGTGAACCCCGCCAACATCGACGAATGCGCAGCCATCGCGCAGCGGATGCTGGAGGCTATCGGCAAGCCGTTTGATGCCGGCGGCAAGACCGTGCAGATTGCCTGCTCCATCGGCATCGTGGCGTATCCGGAGCACGGCCACCCCGACAAGCTGATAGCGCATGCCGATGCCGCCATGTACGCGGCCAAGCGTCTTGGGGGCAACCACTATGTCGTCTTCGCGCCCCACATGACCATCGACGCCGCCGCGCAAGTGGCGCTGCAGCAGGACTTGCGCCAGGCCATCCACAACAACGAACTGAGTCTGCACTACCAGCCCAAGATCGACGTCCAGCGCAACTGCATCACGGGCGTGGAAGCGTTGCTGCGCTGGAACCATCCGGACCACGGCAACGTGAGCCCGGCCGAGTTCATCCCCCTGGCGGAGCGCTTCGGCATCATCGGGCAATTGGGCAACTGGGTGATCGAAGAGGCCTGCCGGCAAATGGCTGAATGGAAGTGGGAGGGGCTGAATATCCGCGTGGCCATCAACCTCTCGGCCCATCAGATGCGCGTAAGCGGTCTGGCAGAGCGCATCCGCATCGCGCTCTTCACCCACGGCATACCCGCGTCGTTCCTGCTGTGCGAGATCACCGAGTCCGTCGCCATGGAAGACACGCACGCCACGCAGCGCACCATCGAAGAACTGCAGCGTATCGGGGTGTACCTGTCCATCGACGACTTTGGCACTGGCTATTCCAGCCTGAGCTACCTGCGCCGGCTGCCGGCACGCCAGCTCAAGATCGACCAGAGCTTCGTGCGCGACCTGGAGGAAGAAGACGATGCACGTGCCGTCGTCCATGCGGTCGTACGCCTGGCCCACGCACTGGGCCTCAAGGTGGTGGCAGAAGGCGTGGAAACGAAAGGCCAGCGCGACATCCTGCTGGCGATGCAGTGCGACGAACTGCAGGGCTATTTCTTTGCGCGGCCGATGCCGGCAGAAGCCCTGGGCGCCTGGGCCCGTGGCAACAAGCCCGAGGGCACTGCCGACTTCAGCCCGTCGACCCTCGGGACCATCTGAGCGGGGGCGTCGAGCCCGCACGCCCTGCGCGCAAGCCACGACCGCCGTGGTCGCTGCAGCGCGTGGAAGGCCTGAGACAGGCTCGGCGCGATAATCCTCGCCGTCAGTTCATCCCACTCGAAAACTCACCCACCATGAGCACCACCATCCGGTACCACGACCTCGTGGAATCCGTCGCAGCGTCCCTGCAGTACATCAGCTACTACCACCCCGCCGACTTCATCGCCCATCTGGCACGCGCCTACGAGCGCGAACAGAGCCCGGCGGCCCGGGATGCGATGGCGCAGATCCTCACCAACAGCAAGATGAGTGCCACGGGCCAGCGCCCCATCTGCCAGGACACCGGCATCGTCAACGTGTTCCTGAAGATCGGCATGGACGTGCGCTGGGAAGGCTTTCCCGCCGGCCAGGGCTTGGAAGACGCCGTCAACGAAGGCGTGCGCCGCGGCTACAACCACCCCGACAACATGTTGCGCGCCAGCGTGGTGGCCGATCCGCAGTTCCTGCGCAAGAACACCAAGGACAACACGCCCGCCGTCATCTTCACGCAGATTGTGCCGGGCAACACCGTGGACATCACCGTCGCGGCCAAGGGCGGCGGCAGCGAGAACAAGTCCAAGATGATCATGATGAACCCCAGCGACAACCTGGTGGACTGGGTGCTCAAGACCGTGCCCACCATGGGCGCCGGCTGGTGCCCGCCGGGCATGCTGGGCATCGGCATCGGCGGCACGGCGGAAAAGGCCGTGCTGCTGGCCAAGGAAAGCCTGATGGACGACCTGAACATGTACGAGCTGCAGGCCAAGTCCGCCCGCGGCGAGAAGCTCGATCAGGTCGAAGAGCTGCGCCTGGAACTGTTCGAGAAGGTGAACGCCCTGGGCATCGGCGCGCAGGGCCTGGGCGGCCTCACCACCGTGCTGGACATCAAGATCAAGATGTACCCCACGCACGCGGCCTCCAAGCCCGTGGCCATGATCCCCAACTGCGCCGCCACGCGCCACGCGCACTTCGTGCTCGACGGCTCCGGCCCGGTCTATCTGGACGCACCTTCGCTCGACCTCTGGCCCAAGATCGACTGGGCGCCCGACTACAACAAGTCCAAGCGCGTCGACCTGAACCAGCTCACCAAGGAAGAGGTCGCCAGCTGGAAGCCCGGCGACACCCTGCTGCTCAACGGCAAGATGCTCACCGGCCGCGACGCCGCGCACAAGCGCATCCAGGACATGCTGGCCAAGGGCGAGCAGCTGCCGGTGGACTTCACCAACCGCGTCATCTACTACGTCGGCCCGGTCGATCCGGTGCGCGATGAAGTCGTCGGCCCCGCCGGCCCGACCACCGCCACGCGCATGGACAAGTTCACCGACATGATGCTGGCGCAGACCGGCCTCATCGCCATGATCGGCAAGTCCGAGCGCGGCCCGGTCGCCATCGAAGCCATCAAGAACCACAAGAGCGCCTACCTGATGGCGGTGGGCGGCGCCGCCTACCTCGTCAGCAAGGCCATCAAGCAGGCCAAGGTCGTGGGCTTCGCGGACCTCGGCATGGAAGCCATCTACGAGTTCGACGTGGTGGACATGCCCGTCACCGTCGCCGTGGATGCCGGCGGCACCAGCGCCCACATCACCGGCCCGGCCGAATGGCAAAAGCGCATCGCCACCGGCGAGTTCAAGTCCATCGACGTCGTGGCAGCCTGAACGATCCCGGCCGCGCCTCACACGGGGCAGGCAGGCCCACGCAGGGGCCGTGCGCATCAAAGCGCACGCCCTCGCGGGCCCTGCACTACCATCCAGGGCTTGCGGCGCACACCCCAGTGCGTCGCAAGCCCTTTTTCCTTCCTCAGCCGTCCCCTCGCGCCATGACATCAGCCAGCCCGCAAAGCCCCATCGGCGTGTTCGACAGCGGCATTGGCGGCCTCAGCGTGCTGCGCGCGCTGCGTGCCGAACTGCCGCACGAGCGCTTCATCTATCTGGCCGATAGCGGCAATGCGCCCTACGGCGAGCGCGGCGATGCCTACGTGGCCGCGCGCACCCACGCCATCGCGCAGTATCTGCAGCAGACCCATGGCATCAAGGCCCTGGTCGTGGCCTGCAACACCGCGACGGCCGCGGCCATCCATGAAGTCCGCAGTCACTACCCGCAGCTGCCCTCCGTGGGACTGGAGCCGGCCCTCAAGCCCGCCGCAGCCCTGAGCCGCACCGGCCGCATCGGCGTGATCGCCACGCGGGGCACGCTGGCCAGCGCCAAGTTCGGGCGGCTGCTCGCCTCCCTCGGCGGTCAGGCCGAATTCGTGGTGCAACCCTGCGACGGACTGGCCTACGCCATCGAACGCAGCACCGAATCGACTGCAGACGGCACAGCGAGCGCTATGGAAGTCAGAGCGCTCTGCGCCCGTTACATAGGCGCCATGGGCCCTTTCGGTCCCGAAACCGGCGCCATCGACACGCTGGTGCTGGGCTGCACGCACTACGTCTTCGCGGAAGAGGTGCTGCGCGAACTGGTCGGCCCCGGCGTGCAGCTGGTGGATACCGGCCTGCCCGTCGCCCGCCACACGCGGCGACTGCTGGAAGCCGCGGGGCAGCTGGCGCCGTCGCCCGCCCCAAGCCCCCAGGTGCAATTGCTGACCACCGGCGAGATCGGCCCGCTGCAGGCCGCGGCCAGCCGCTGGCTGGGCCTGCCCGCCAGCTGCTGCGGCCGGGCCGACATGCCCCTGCCTCTCGCGGCCTGAAATTACTGGGGAAACCCGCTGCAGCGCCCGTCAATCAGGCGCAGTCAGCTATTAATTTAATAGCAAAACTCAGTCCAACCAGAGGCGCTGGCCGGAATGCTCGATGTGCGTGAGATACAGGCGCGTATCGAACTCGTACTGGTGGTAGCGCGGCTCCATGTGCTCGCAGAGCTGATAGAAGGCCTTGTCGTGCGACTTCTCGCGCAGGTGCGCCAGTTCATGCACCACGATCATCCGCAGGAACTCCTCGGGCGCCTGCTTGAACATCGACGCGATGCGGATCTCATGCCGCGCCGACAGCCGCCCACCCTGCACCCGGGCCGAAGCGGTGTGCAGCCCCAGCGCATGGTTCACCACGTGGATCTTGCTGTCGAACACCACCTTCTGCACCGTGTCGGCATTGCGCAGATGGCGCGCCTTCAGCTCCGCCGCGTACTGGTAGAGCGCCTTGTCGGTCCGCACCGCATGGCCCCGTGGATAGCGGCCCAGCAGCAGGTCTGCGAGGCCCGTGGGCGACTCTGCCAGGCGCTCGCGCACCTGGTCCAGCAGCGAAGCGGGATAGGCCCGCAGATACGGCAGATCGACAGAAGAAGCCATAGCCAGGAATCCACAGCGAGGAGCCGGCCCCATCACCCTGCCGGGCAGGGGCCAAACCCATCAGAAAAACGAAACCCCGGCCGGGCGCAATGCCTGGACCGGGGCTGGGAGCGGGCACCGGGCCTGGAAGCGGCCCCTGCCCAGCGCATGGACGGCCGCCCTGGGAGGCGGCTCAGCGAATCAATGCAGATGGCGCGGGCGGCGACCGCCGCCACTGCCACTATGCCCACCATTGCCCGGGCCGCCGCTGCCGCGGGGAGGCTTGCCGATCTCCAGCGAATTCACCAGCGCATCGAAGCGCTGCGAGAACAGCTTGTCGATCTCCGCCACGACGCCGCCCAGTTCGGAGCCGTCGAAATGGCGCTCCATCAGGTTGATCGCATCCTGCACCAGCAGGTCACGCTGCACCTGCATGATGGCCGCTGGCGTGGGGCCCACGAAGAGCATCAGAAAGTCGTCGCGCGCTTCCGTGCCGTCGTCTTCCTCTTCCTCGTCGAAATCGGTGTCGTAGAAGGTGACTTCAAGGGCCGCGCCCTGCTCGGCCAGCTCGTTGAGGCTCATGCACATCTCGTCCAGCGACTGGCGGAAGTCCTCGTCGCCACGCACCGTCCAGCAGATCTGCAGCAGGTGGTCCTTGGCATCGAACTGAATGCCGGGCTCCTCTTCGTAGGCACTGGCAGCACCATCGGCCAGCGACCGCGCACCCGCATATTTCCACAGCGGCTTGAGCGCTTCCTGCAGCTGCTCGAACACCGTATCGGACCTCAGCTGCACCTGGCCGTGGACATGGATTTCAAAGGGAGCGTTGTAACTTGACATGATCGAATCGTAATGGTGCCCCGAGCCGGGGTCGAACCGGCACGCCCCTTTTCAGGAAGCGGCGGATTTTAAGTCCGCAGTGTCTACCAATTTCACCATCGGGGCGCCGGCCGCAGGGCATGAAGCCACGCATCTGGAACACCGGGCGATCCAGCGCCGTACCGAACGCATGGCGCACGCCGGCAATCTGAAGGTTCGATGCCGACGGCCAATAAAAAAGGGAAGCCGAAGCTTCCCTTGCAATACTGGAGCGGGAAAAGAGTCTCGAACTCTCGACCTCAACCTTGGCAAGGTTGCGCTCTACCAACTGAGCTATTCCCGCATTTCTCACCTCAGTGAATTAGCATCACTGCAGCAAGACTGTAATCATAACACCTTTTCCAAGCTCCTGGCACTCAAGATCAAAAATCTCTTGCTGCCATGCACTCGAAGGTGGTGGAGGCGCGGTCCGGAGTCGAACCGGACTAACCGGATTTGCAATCCGGGGCATAACCGCTTTGCTACCGCGCCAAACCGTCTTCTTTGGCAAAAAGGGGAAGCACAAGCTTCCCCTTTTTGGAAATTGGAGCGGGAAACGAGACTTGCACTAGGCGCGTAAGTCGTTGTTTCCCGAACAGTTTCTTCGCCGAGGTGCTCAGCGAGGACCTCAATTGTAGCCTTGTTTTTGGTCCCCGGCAACAAGATCGTCCAAAGACTTCCACTGACGGCCATAGACCCGTACTCAGCGCACCGGACCCACACCCAGCACTGCGTCGTCCGCGACAGTCTCGAACTGGTCGCCTACGCCTTGCCCTCTGCTTCCGCACACCATCAACACGATGACGACCGAGCCGATGCTCTTGGCGCCGGCCTATCGCGGATGCCGTCTAGGACCGTCTAGGACCCACACGCGCCGCGCATTGCCGGTCTGCTCAAGTTGCGCCGAAAGAACGCACACCCTAGCCGTGGCAAGCCGGCGCACGATTCTTTGTCGATATATCAGGATGCTCGGGCAAGCATGACAGGCGTGGATTCACTACGTCCGGCTGGACGTTGGACAGCGATTGCCATCCCCCTCGTGCCCGGTGAAACCGCTGGCATATCACGTCATACCTAGACGGTTTTGCAGGGACCGTAACTTCTTACGACCCTGATAGCGTGAGCGTAGCTGTCGAGTCTGCTTTCCGACGCTCGACCATCTAGCGATCGATGAATTTTTGCACATCGAGCACACGACGGCTACCAGTAGCGCGAACTGGTGAGAAGTACTCAAGCCCCATGACGAAGCGGGCATCGGAACTCGCTTCCTGCACAGGTAACAGGCCGACCATGAGGTCGGCGGCAAAGGAGTCGGCCATGTAGTTCTTCTCCTGGAAGGAGACCGAGCATGCACGAGAACAAGAATGATGCACCCACATCAAAGGTGTTCTACCGCCCGATCGAAGCGTCCATCCGCTGGGCTGGGCTGCTGCGATATGAGCAAGTGATCCTGGCCTCGGTTTCGTCGCCAAGGAATCTTCCGCAATCGCTGGACTGCCCGCGCTGGGGCGAACTGCGGCTGTACACCGATCGCATCTACGACGGCATCCTCAATGGGGAACTGCCCTTCGGGCAGAACGGCATCACCGCACGCGACATCGCGCTGATCGAATCCCCTGACCTGACGGTTCGTCACGTGGATCTGAAGCGTTGGATGCGCCAGCACTACCCCGAGCAGCGGCCCGGCTTTCTCTTCTGCCGCAGCGAACGCATCGCCCATCCCTTCATCTCGCTGGAGACCGGCCAAGCCATGCTCGTCGAGCGCTTGGCCCTCAAATCCGCCCTGGAGCAGTGCAAGCGTCAACTGCGCGAGTTGCAGGACCAGCACGACGCGCTGCTCAAGCAGTCCACGGTGATTCCTGCATGCGCCCAGTGCCCGATCAGCGACCGTGCCGAGGCCACGTACCTGCACATCATCGGCACGATGCTGGAACTGATGCTCGGCCAATCCCCGTCGGGCACACCGTACTCCAGCTTCAACAGCCAGGAATCCATCGCTACCGCGATGATCGCGCATCACGGCGAACTCATGGGCATTACGGATCGCACGCTGCAAGCCAAATTTGCGCAAGCCCGACGCAAGCTACGGGCCGCCGTTTCTTGATGTTTGCAAGCCCGTATCTGCGGTCGCGGAAACCGCATTTACGGTGGTCTGGGACAGAAGCCGACATTTGAATAGGTGTCACGCCAACAAACGCCACTGAGCGTTCAGGAGTGACCGCCATGTCGCAAGCACCTGTACTGCCGCCCAACGAGCGCCGCATCCTGCGCCTGGAAGAAGTCGAAGCGAAGTCCGGCTTCAAGCGCGCCCACCTCTACAACCTGATGCGCGCCGGCAAGTTTCCCAAAGCGTTGCGCCTGGGCGTGCGCGCCGTCGGCTGGGACTCCATCGAAATCGACCAGTGGATCGCCGAGCGCGTCAACAGCCGGGCCTGACCCGTTCTCCCGCGGACTTCCCATCCTCACACGGAGAACGCCATGCAGGTTGTATCCATTGTCTCGACCAAAGGGGGCGTCGGTAAAACGACCACGGCCGCCAACCTTGGCGGGCTCGCCGCCGACGCGGGGCTGCGCGTGCTGCTGCTCGATCTCGACGTGCAGCCCACCTTGTCCTCGTACTACGAGTTGGCCCACCGCGCGCCCGGCGGCATCTATGAATTGCTGGCCTTCAATGAGCGCGACCTCGGCCAGCTCGTGTCCCGCACGATCATCACAGGCCTGGACCTGGTGCTGTCCAACGACCACCGGGGCGAGCTGAACACCTTGTTGCTGCATGCGCCGGACGGACGCCTGCGACTACGGCACCTGCTGCCGGCACTGACTCCCCTCTACGACCTGGTGCTGATCGACACCCAGGGCGCACGCTCGGTGACGCTGGAGATGGCGGTGCTCGCCTCCGATCTCGCGTTGTCGCCCGTGACCCCGGAAATCCTCGCCGCCCGCGAACTGCGGCGCGGCACCATGCAGTTGCTGGAGGACATCGCCCCGTACCGGCACCTGGGCATCGAGCCGCCGCCGCTGCACCTGCTCATCAACCGGGTCCACCCGGTGTCGGCGAACGCCCGGCTGATCCAGCAGGCCCTGCGCGAGCTGTTCCAGCACCACACCGGCATCCGCGTGCTGGCCACCGACGTGCCGGCCATCGAAGCCTATCCGCGCGCCGCGACGCGCGGCCTGCCGGTGCATCGGGTCGAGTACCGCCAGCCACCGGGCAGAGTCGCCCCCGCCGCGCTCGACACCATGCGCGGCCTCGCTGGCGAACTGTTCCCGCAATGGCAGCACCGATTTGCCACGGTGTCCGGCCGCCCGCCATTTCCTCTTGATACCGGGAGGCCCCATGGCGAACGCACATGAACTGGCCCGAGGCCACAAGCGGCTACGCGCCCTGATCGAGTTCGCCGTCGGCGAGGGCTGGCACGTCAAGCGCACGCCAGGCGGCCACCTCAAATTCACCAAGGCCGGCTGCGCCGCGATCTACACCAGTTCGACCGCCAGCGACCACCGGGCGGCCCTCAATGCCCGGGCGCAGATCCGCCGCGCCGAGCGCGAGGCCCGATCCCCAGCGCAGGGAGGCCGCCATGGTTGAGATGACCTCCCAGCAGATGGCCGGCAAGCTGCTCGCGGCCGGGTTCGAGCGCAGCGGCCCATCCACCTCGGCCTTGAGCGACCCGATCGCCGACACGCCCATGGTCGTGACCCTGGACCAGTTGCGTCCCTACGACCACGACCCCAGGAAGAAGCGCAATCCGGCCTACGAGGACATCAAGGCGTCCATCCGCGAGCGCGGCCTTGATGCGGCGCCGGCGATCACCCGACGCCCGGGCGAGGGCCACTACATCATCCGCAACGGCGGCAACACACGCCTGGCGATCCTGCGCGAACTGTGGTCGGAGACCAAGGACGAGCGGTTCTTCCGCATATCGTGCCTGTTCCGGCCCTGGCCCAGCCGCGGCGAAGTCGTGATGCTGACCGGCCACCTGGCCGAGAACGAATTGCGTGGGGGCCTGACGTTCATCGAGCGCGCCCTCGGCGTCGAGAAGGCGCGCGAGTTCTACGAGCAGGAAAGCGGCGCCGCCCTGAGCCAATCCGAGCTGGCCCGCCGTCTCGCCGCTGATGGCTTCCCGGTCCAGCAGTCGCACATCAGCCGGATGAACGACGCGGTGCGCTACCTCCTGCCGGCGATCCCGACCGTGCTCTACGGCGGGCTCGGCCGCCACCAGGTCGAACGCCTGTCGGTCATGCGCAAGGCCTGCATGCTCGCGTGGGAGCGCTACGCCAAGGGCCGCACGCTGGTACAGGACTTCGACGACTTCTTTCAGGAGGTGCTGTCGCAGTTCGACACGCAGGCCGACGAGTTCGTCCCCCAGCGCGTGCAGGACGAGCTGATCGGCCAGATGTCCGAGCTGCTCGGCATCGACTACGACGTGCTGGCGCTCGACCTCACGGAATCCGAAAGCCGCCATCGCGCCCTGGTCAGCGATCCGACCCCGCCATCGGCACCGCCCGCACTTCCTGAGCCTGGCACCGTGGCCCGCCCGCCCGCCGCGCCGGCCCCATCGGCCCCGACGCCGGCGGCCATACCTGGGTCGCGCGAGCGCAAGGACAGCTCAGGGACGGACGGCTCGCCCGCAGGAAGCCCCGTGGCGGCTCCTGGTGATCTGCTGCAGGGGCACATCGTTTCGCCCGCACCTACGACGGAGCGGCTGCAATCCATTCAGCGGATGGTCGCCGACGAGCTGGGGGATGCGCTGCCCGATTTCTCGGCCAACGTCTTGCAGTCCATTCCTGTCCAGGCAGGCGGTCTCTACCCGATTTCCGACGTCTGGCACATCGACGCGGGCCTGGACACGCCCGATCGCCTGCGCATCCACATCGCGCAGTTCGCACGCGAGATCGCGGGTGAGGCAGGCCTTAATCAGTGCATCGAGGACCGCGCGGACGGCGTGGGCTTCGCATGCCATGCCAGCGCGCAGCCCCCATCACCCCAGGGCCGCGGCGTGCTGGCATTGCTGGCGAGCCTGGCAGGCCAGAGCTTCACCGATGCCGATCTGGACGGCGGGCAGCTTGCCGCCGAGCTGCCGGCGCTGCTGCACGGCCAAGGTGATGCGACACGCCGCTTGAGCGACACCGCGCTGGTCAAGCTGTTCCGATTGCTGCGCCTGGCCCGGCGCCTGCTGGACCTGGAATCCGGCGTCGCAGGCCCTGGGGCATGAAGGAAGGAGACCCGCATGTCCGCCCCGCACCCGCTCAATCAAGCCGTCATCGCCCAGGCGCTCTACGACCTGCGCAACGGCCAACTGCGCCGCTGCAAGGCGATGGGCTTCAGCGAGGCCGAGCTGGATGCGCTCAAGCATCCCGCCATGGTGAGCGTGCTGGCCAACGCCAATGTCTCGTGGTGTTCCGTGTCCGTGAACCGCGAGGTGCTCCGGCGTCTGCTCTCGCAGGCGCAGGACGTGGAGAAGGAAATCGCGACCGTCGATCGCATGTTGCGCCTGGGGGCCAGCACGGAGATGGTCAGCCGCTTCTATGGCCTGACCCATCAGGAAGTCGCCCTGCGCCGTGAGGTGCTGGGCCTGCCCAAGCGAAAGGGGCGTCACCCTGTCCTGGACGAGAAGCAGGACGTCGAACTGTGGCGGCGCTGGAAAGCGCTCACCAGCAGCAGGAATGTGGACTTGGAGGACGAGACCTCGATTCTCGACGCGGCCATGGACCTCGCCGAAGGCATGGATTTGCCGCTGTCGGTGGTCTGGGCCGCGATCAAGTCGTGGGTCGATCAGGGACTGGGTTGAGCCATGGCCGTGGACGACACCGCACCACGCCATGGCCCCGTCGCACTCGCTGACCTGTTCGACGCGGCGCTGAAAGACCTTGCGCCCAGGCCCAGCCCGCCCACGCCCACGCGCATGCCTATATCTGCGCCGTCACCTGCGACACCGGCTGCGTCCGGCGATGCGTTCCTCTTCAGCGGCAACCGGCATGAGACTGTACCGCGGCGGCTGTTCCTCGACCGCCGCCTGACGCCGCTGGAGCGCAACGCCTGGCAGGTGTTCCGGCTGATGCTCAACGACGACGGCGTGACCGCATTCCCCACCTATGAGCAGTTGCGGCCCTGGCTGGCCTCGATGCCCTGCGCCGGGCAGGCCTCGCACGAAACCGTGGCGCGAGCCCTGACGCTGCTGCGGCTGACCCGATGGCTGAGCCTGGTGCGGCGACGGCGCGACGCCAAGACCGGCCGCATTCTCGGCAATCTCTATGTCCTGCACGACGAGCCGCTGACCCCCTTTGAAGCGATGCAGCTCGACCCGGACTACCTGCAGCTCGTCAGCCAGGCGCTCGGCCATTCGGCCAAAGCCGTGCAGATCGTGGGCCTGCACACCCTCAAGGAAATCGGCGAAGACCCGATGCTGGCCGGGCGCACCCTGCCGTCGAGGCTGCAAGTCCTGGCCGAGCGCCTCGCCAGCCAGGGCGTCGGGGCGCACGAAAGTTATCCACAGGAGGATGCCGCACACGAATCCGAAGAAGGGCCGACGAGCCTTCTTCGGAATTCCGATGACCCCACTTCGGAATCCGAAGCAGGGTCGAAACCCGCGCCAGACGCCTCTCTTCGGAATCCGAAGCAGGCCCGTACAGTACGTAGTAGTCGTATCAATGAAGTACGTACTACCGCGCAGGCACAGGCGCAGGCGCGCGCGCTGGGCGACCTGCAATGGCCCAAACGCTTCGCGGAACTGAAGGCAGAGCAGCAAACAGGTGCGCGGGTGGCATTGCAGCAGGTCGATGCCGCGCTGAGGCAGGCCGTGCTGGACGAATGGGCCGCACGATGCAGCAGCCACGGCATCCGCAATCCTGCGGGGTATCTGTTCGGCATCATCCAGCGGGCCATCCATGGCGAGTTCAACGCCTGGGCCAAGAAAGACGCGCCATCGGCACACGCTCCGCCGAATGAGCGGCCACCACCAGCACCGCCACCATCCCAGCCGCAGGGCAAGCCGGTGCCGCCAGAAGTCGCCAGGCAGCACATCGAGCGGCTGCGCAACCTGCTCGCCAGCAAGTGAGCGGGCCTGCAAGGCGGTGAAGTGGATGCCAGTGGCTTCCCGTAGAGCTATCCCCAGGGGATAGTTCCACTGACGGCTACACGTCGAACCGCAGCACGCCAGGCCCCGATCGCCTGCGGCGGGATCGGCCCTGTCCGCGCTTGATCCGGGCGCGCAGCGTTCCTTGGCGCTCCATGGAACCATCCCCTGGGGATAGTTCCACTGACAGCTACGACGTCGAACCGCTGCACGCCAGGCCTCGATCGCCCGCCGTGGGATCGGCCCTGTCCACGCTGATCCAGGTGTGCAGCGTTCCTTGGCGCTCCATGGCGCTATCCCCTGGGGATAGCTCGCGCCGCATGCGCCCGCCGCGTGAACCGGGGACTGGCGGGTTTCGGTTTGTTGACTGACTGCCTTCCGCCACCTGCCGAAGCTGTCCGCTCTTTTCCAACAACGAGCGGACACCATGGCAACCACCAACGAACCCCTGCAACTGAATCTCGGCTCCCTGCGCAGCGCGATGTCGCTGACGCTGCACACGCACCACGCCTCGCGCATTTGGCACGGCCGCGCCGCCGCCGAGGGGCGACCGGGCATCGTCGGCCTGAACGGCTACATCGCCCAGATGAACAAGATGCGGCGCGGCTCGGAGCAGGACGACCCGTACAGCGACTTCTGGATGCTGCGCATCGAGGACAAGCTCGACCAGACGAAGGCCACGCTGCAATCGCTGCGCGAGCAGGTGGACCAGGCCCTGGCGAGCGTGCCGCCGGCACTCACCCTGGGCGAGAACCTCAACGTGCAGCCCGTCAAGCTGCCGCTGTTCGTCAATGCGCAGTTGGGCTTTGCCGCGGTGTATCTGCTGGCCGACTACGACGACATCGCCCGCAAGCTGATCCTCGCGCACCACACCGCGCTGATCGATCGCTCGACGCTCGAACGCTGGCTCAACGAAGGCGCCCATGCACTGCGCAGTCTTTTCAGCCTGGCGCAGCAGTACCGCTACTCGGGCTGCACCCGCGACGACTTCGCCGCCAAGAATGCCGCAGCACGGGCGGCGCTGGAGAAATTCGGCGAGTTGCCGCAGGACGTGCTGGAAGGCACGCGCCGCTCGAAGTTCGCGCCGCCGATCGTGCGCCGTGGCCTGCAGCAGCGCGGTGACGGTCCTGCCGCAGCCGCATTGCCCAGCGACGAGGCCACCACCACCGAGGCACCCGAGACTACCGCGGACGAGGACGCGCAGGCATGAGCGACCCGAACCGCGACACCCGCTACTTCCGCCCGCTGCAACAGACCGCCTTCATGCGGCTGGAACACGCAGGCTCTCTAAAGGGCCTTTTGAAGCCCTTTAAAGGTAAAGGGGACTTGGAGGTCTGGGCCAGCCAGTGCTTCGCCATGCGCGACGAGTTGATTGGCTTGGCGCAGCGACAGGTGCTGCCACAGGCGGTCGGGCATCCCTTCCACCTGCTGCCCATCGAGTTGGCCCAGCAGACCACTGGCGCAGGCACGGTGTTTTTGCGCTGGCGCAAGCACGACCGCTCGGCCATGGGCGTCGCCTTGTGGCAGGAGCTGATGGCGAGTACCAGCACGCCGGTCAACCTGCTGGTCGACCTGCACGCCATCGAGCTTCAGCGCATCACGCTGAACATGCAGATCAGCTTGTTGCACACCTTGGGCCGGCAGGCGCAGGAGTGCGCCAGCAAGGCCGCCGAGGCGGAAGACGCCTACCTGCGCCGGCTCAAGTCCATGCCATCCGCCATGCGTGATCGGTGATCGCGCCACGCACCCCAGCACGCGCCCGCCGCCAACCAGGTGCGGGTTTTTCAACCACCACGGAGATTGCAACATGAGCACGCACTTTTCTGGCGAGGGCAACATCGGTTCGCCCCCCGAGTACCGGGAGTTCCCCAACGGCAACGACGAGCCCAGCCGCCTTCTGCGCCTGAACGTCTATTTCGACAACCCCATTCCCAAGAAGGATGGCAGCTTCGAGGATCGCGGCGGCTTCTGGGCGCCGGTGGAAATCTGGCACCGCGACGCCGCGCACTGGAAGGACCTCTACCAGAAGGGCATGCGCGTGCTGGTCGTCGGCCGCATGGAGCGCGAACCCTGGACGGACAACGAGGATCAGCCGCGCGAGACCTGGCAGATCAACGCGCGCAGTGTCGGCATCCTGCCGTTCCGCATCGAGTCCGTGACCCTCAGCCCCAGGCAGCAGGAGACCACGCAGGACACGCAGCCGAATCCCCAGGCCGCCCAGGAACCGGCCGCGCCGAAGGAGCCGAAGCGCAGGAAGTGACCCGGCATGGGGCGGCGGCAGTCGTCCGTCGCCCCACGCCCTCGCGAGCTATCCCCAGGGGATAGCTCCATCAACGTCCACCGGCTTCCACGCGCTCCCGAAAACCGCGGCTCCCGAACCGCACCCTCCCGGCCGCACGCCACTCCCGTCCCCGCCATTCCATCCCGTGAAAGTGGTCGCCGCCGTGTGCGGCTTGTTTGCTGCTGCCCCTGGTGGTGCTCGGCATCCTCGATTCCAGCAACTCAATGAACCACGGAATTCGGATGGACGGACATGCGGCTGTTCTTGTGCGAGAAGCCCTCCCAGGGCAAAGACATTGGCCGAATTCTCGGCGCGACACAGCGCGGTGAAGGCTGTCTCAGCGGCTCCGGCGTCACCGTCACCTGGTGCATCGGCCATCTCGTAGAAGCGGCAGCTCCCGAGGTCTATGACGCGGCGCTCAAACGCTGGTCGCTGGAGCAGTTGCCCATCGTTCCCCAGCAGTGGCGGGTCGATGTCAAACCGAAGACCGCCACGCAGTTCAAGGTCGTCAAGGCGCTTCTGGCCAAGGCGACCCATCTGGTCATCGCCACCGATGCCGACCGCGAGGGCGAGCTGATCGCCCGCGAGATCATCGACCTGTGCGGCTACTGCGGCCCCATCGAGCGGTTATGGCTGTCGGCGCTCAACGATGCGTCGATCCGCACCGCGCTCGGCAAGCTGCGGCCCTCATCCGACACGCTGCCGATGTACTACTCGGCACTGGCGCGCTCACGCGCCGACTGGCTCGTGGGCATGAACCTCAGCCGGTTGTTCACGGTGCTCGGGCGCCAGGCCGGCTACGACGGCGTGCTGTCCGTCGGTCGCGTCCAGACGCCGACCTTGAAGCTCGTCGTGGACCGCGACCGCGAGATCGCGGCCTTCCAGTCGGTGCCGTTCTGGGCCATCGACGCGTCCCTTTCCGCAGGTGGACAGACTTTCAGCGCGCAGTGGGTTCCGCCCGATGGCTGCACCGACGACGCCGGCCGCTGCCTGCAGCAGCCTATCGCCCAGCAGGCCGCGCAGCAGATCCGCGCTGCAGGCAGCGCCCAGGTCGTATTGGTCGAGACCGAGCGCGTGCGCGAAGGTCCGCCGCTGCTGTTCGACCTGGGAACGCTTCAGGAGGTTTGTTCCAAGCAGCTTGGGCTGGACGTGCAGGAGACCCTGGAGATCGCCCAGGCCCTGTACGAGACGCACAAGGCCACGACGTATCCACGCTCCGATTCGGGCTACCTGCCCGAAAGCATGTTCGCGGAAGTGCCGACTGTCCTGGACAGCCTGCTCAAGACCGACCCCTCGCTGCATCCCATCATGGGCCAGCTCGACCGCTCCCAGCGCTCACGCGCCTGGAACGACGGCAAGGTCACGGCGCACCACGGCATCATCCCGACGCTCGAACCCGCGAACCTCTCTGCGATGAGCGAGAAGGAACTGGCGGTGTACCGGCTGATCCGCGCGCATTACCTCGCGCAGTTCCTCCCTCACCACGAGTTCGACCGCACCGTTGCCGAGCTTTCCTGCGGCCAGCAGAAGCTGGCGGCCACCGGAAAGCAGGTGGTCGTCAGAGGCTGGCGTCTGGTGCTGGCCGAGCCGCAAGCGGACGAGGATGGAGAAGCCACGGCGCGCAGCCAGGTGCTCCCTGCGCTGCGCGAGGGCATGGCGTGCCAGGTGGCCGAAGCCGAGATCAAGGCGCTCAAGACGATGCCGCCCAAGCCCTACACGCAGGGCGAACTGGTCAAGTCGATGAAAGGCGTGGCGCGCTTCGTGACCGACCCGCGCCTGAAACAGAAGTTGAAGGACACGACGGGCATCGGCACCGAAGCCACGCGCGCAAACATCATCACCGGCCTGCTGACGCGGGGCTATCTCGTGAAGAAGGGCCGTTCCATCCGTGCTTCGGATACGGCGTTCACACTGATCGACGCCGTGCCTGCGGCGATTGCTGACCCCGGAACTACCGCCGTGTGGGAGCAGGCGCTCGACATGATCGAAGCTGGACAGCTCACTCTGGACGTGTTCATCGGCAAGCAAGCCGCCTGGATTTCGCAGCTGATCGCGCAGTACGGCAGTACTTCGCTGTCCATCAAGATTCCCTCCGGGCCCGCTTGCCCGCAGTGCGGCGCACCCACGCGCCAGCGCACCGGCAAGACCGGCCCGTTCTGGTCGTGCAGTCGCTACCCCGACTGCAAAGGCACGCTGCCGGTCGAATCCGGTGCGTCCAAGCGTGGTGCCTCGCGCCCCCCAAGCAGGAACAGCAGCGGCCGCAAAGGCTCCTGACCAACCCCGTTCCCCGAGAGCCGTGCCCGCCATCGGCGGCGTGGCCCGTGTCCCGCACGCCCTGCGGGACGCCCAGCGCGCAACGCCTTCTCTTGTCCGTGTGCGCGTCCCGCCCAGCCGTTCCCGGCTGCGGGGCCTGAAGGTAGCTTCTCCGCGAACCGCCACCCGCGCGTTCTGCTGATCTGCATTTCTTCCGCCTCTGCGAAGGGTCCCCCGATGGCTTGCCAAGTAGCGCGAGCCACCCGGAGACCCTTCGTGGTCAGCGGTATTCGACGCCGTGCCCAACGGCGAAAAACTGGGCTCCTTTTGTGCGCGGATGTGCGCCAGAAGATGCCGGCGCCAACCACGATATGCGCCGGGTGTGATTGCTGACAGCAGACGGTTCTAGCGACGACCGGGCCTGCCAATCAGCCCACGGGTGGTTCTGTCCTCCCGAGCCGAAGGCCGCAGGGCCTTCGGCGCCTTTCTCCTGCCAATCAACGTCCCGGCCCGGCCACACGGTCCAGGGCCACACGAACAGGAGACCCGACTATGAACCCGCAACCTCGCACCTCACGCGGTGCGCCCCAGGCCGCGCCACTGCTGTACGGCAGCGTGTGCAGCGGCATCGAGGCCGTGAGCCTCGCCTGGCAACCCCTCGGCCTCGAAGCCGCGTGGTTCGCCGAAATCGAGCCGTTCACGAGCGCCGTGCTCGCCCACCGTTACCCCCGCGTGCCCAACCTGGGCGGCATGACCGCGATCGCCCGCCAGGTGCGCGCCGGCACCGTGCCGGCGCCCGACGTCCTGGTCGGCGGCATGCCGTGCCAGTCCGTGCATGACATGGCTGGGCCAGCGCCTGGTGCAGTACCTGAACAAGACGGGCTCGACCGCTTCGGATTGATCGGCGACGCAGCCTGCGGGCCGCGCCATTCTCCCTCCTGCATTGCCGATGTATCGGCAACAGCCCGCAGCCAGGGTGTCAAGGCTGCCGCGGGTTCGACCCGCGCCACCCGCCAGTTCGCCCCGGCATCTCACCGGCGAACGCTGCCCACCGGGGCATCGATGCCTCTTTTCTCCAACCCACGGGATGGCCGCCACGTCCCGCCAGGGGCATGTCGCCACCCGGTTGATTTCAGGACTTCCCATGGAAAACATCACTAAGCAAGACCGCATCACGCTGAAAGACCTCAGAGTGTCCGACTTCGCCAGCGACGAAACGCTGTGCTTCACCGCCATTGTCGTGTTCGACGGCACTCCCATTGCCGAGGCCCACAACGGCGGGAACGGCGGTTCGACATTCCTGCGTGCGCTCGATGGCAAGAAGGCGCTTCTGGCTCAGGCCGAAGCCTTCGCCAAGGGTCTGCCGCCTGCTCCGCTCGACCTCGGCCAGGAGGGCGAAGACCCTCACTACATCGACATGACGCTCGACTTCCTGGTCGATGAACTGGCCGAAGCCATGCACGGGGAACGCAAGTTGCGAGCCGCGTTCAAGCGCGACATCGGCAACAGGGTGCTGTTCATCAAGGACGGCAAACTTCTGTTCATCAAGGGCATCAAGCTCAAGGCCATCGCGGACCGCAAGGCGTACTTCGCTTCGCTGCGCGCTCGGCAGACCCAGCCCATCATCATCCTTGCCGAGCTTCCGCCCGAGCAGGCAATTGACCTGTGGAAGAAGCATATCCTGGGCGACACGCCCGACTGACCCAGGACCGACGCACCTTCCTGACAGCCCCGCACTCGATGCGGGGCTTCTTTTTTCTGCGCGCATCAATCGGGGCTGGCCCGGATGCCGTTTTCTAACTGACGCGGCGCGGGCCGCGCACGAAGCTGCCCGCATGTTCGCTGATTCGTCAGCACATGCCAGCAGCCAGGGTTCCAGGCTGCCGCGGGTCTCTCCCGCGTTGCCCACCAGTCCGCATCGCATCAGGTCTGCGGACGCGCGTCCCCGTGACGTCGATGCTTTTTATCAACCGCGTGCGGGAGCTGCCATCCCGTGAGGGACGAGGCCCCGCTTTTCCAAGGAGCCCGTCCATGTCCCAACAAGCCTCTTTCGGCCAATTGGCCTCGACCTACTGCGGCAAGTTCCTGCCGCTCGAAGTCCTGCAAAGCGCCGCCGGTCACTACATCGGCACGCGCGATACCGAAGGCCCCGTTTCGCGGGAATCCCGCGAGTACTTCCGCAGCTACGCCGCGGCTCAACGTGCCCTCGAAAGAGGCGGCTGGTCCCAGCTCGCCGTTCCTTGATCCAACTGGAGGAATCACGTCATGAACCAGCTACTGCCTCGGGAAGTCGTCGATCAGATCATGCGGGAAGAGCAGCATTTCGCTGCCGCGCCCCAAGCCTTTTTCGAGGCCTGGAAGCGCGGTGTCGAGATCGCTGGCCCCGAGTGGTTCGGCGACGGCACCCGTGAAGGTCTGAACCAGGCCAAGAGCAAGTGGGATCTGCGGCCCAACATGCTGCGGCTCAACGACGCCCTCGGCGTCCTGAGCAGCGGAGAACGCATGTTCCTGTCCGCCATGGTCAGCTTCTACAACGCGCGCGAGGGCGGTGCCATGCTCAAGCGCTGCCACTTCCACGGGCTGTCGGATTTCGACGGTCTCGACCTGCAACGCCGCAGGGTCATCGCCGACCTGCTGGTGAACTACAACGGTTGGTGAGCCGGTCTCCGGCACACCACCGCGTCTTCGTTCACTCCCCATGAGGGACATGCGCCCACGAGGCCATGTCCCTCAATTTATTTCCCGTCGTCCAGCGCATTGCTGACGCCGCCGTGGTCAGCGTTGTCTGACGCATCTTCCACTTTCAACCCACCGGGTCCAGTTCCCGGTGGCGGGAATTGGCTCCATTATTCAATCTGGAGAGTTCCCATGTCTCAGAAACCTAATCCCTTTCTTCGCGGCTACTGGAATCTGAAAATCATCCGCACGCTGTGCATCAGCTACGAGGACGGAAGCCCGCATGTCTGGCGCAACATCCACGCGAGCCAGCAACACCTCTCCGACGAGGAACTGGTTTCATCGTCCTGCATCGTCGCCAGCGATTTCGCCGTGGTCAGCAATGGCCGCGAAGCCGTGAGCGCCGAGGTACTGGCCGAATGCGATGCCGGTGAAGGCGTCAGCGGCGAAGGTGTGATCGGTGCCGTGGTCTATGCCATCCATGGCGAGGACTTCGACGGCCGCCCAGTCCACGTCGGTGACGCCTATTCGGCCGAGGCCGCGCGGGAAGTGATGCAGCGCCTGAGTTTCGAGACCGGCTATTACAGCCGATGCTGGGAGATCAGCCGTGAGCACATCACGGTCGATACCTGGCACTACCTCGCCAACCTGGCGGACCTCGCCACGCCGGAGGCCATGCTGTTCATCGCCTTCCGGGTGCCGTACAGCCCGGCGATCGGCGTCAAGCTGATTTCCACGCCCTGGACGGACCAGAACCTGGAGCACGCCGAAGGCATCACCGCGGAGCAGCTTCGACAGGAGCATCGGAACAAGGGCATGCCGGACGACCTGGCGAACATCCTTGACCTGGCTGGCCAGGCCGATGTGCGCATCCTGATCCTCGACGCCGACGCACCTGCGCTGCTGGGCCTGCCGCTGGCTGAGTCCTAGCAGCCGCACGACGCGCCAATCTTCCTCTTTGTCCCCCATGCCAGCCCGTCTCCCAAGGAGCCGGGCTGGTCCATTTTCATAGGAGCAACCTCATGTTCCCCGACCTCATCTCACGCGCACCCGACTTCGAGCACCAGCTTGGAGCCTGCGTCAACGCCATGGGCCAGGACGACGCCATCGGCCAGATTCTGGTATTCCAGCGCACGCACGGCACGCTGCACATGCGCCATATCGCCAGCGCCGACCTGATGGACACCGACATTGACGACTACGAAATGGTCGTGTTCGACGGCGGCAACACCAGCGGCGACACGTGGAAGCACGTCTTCTTCCCGCGTCCGCGCGAGCACTACTTCGTGTACGAAGCCTGACCCGACCAGCCCCTTTCGAGGGGCTTTTTCTTGTGCGCCCAGCATGGGCGCACTCTTGGAGGTGCAAGTCCTCCCGTGAGCTGGCCACAGTGAACGAAGCGAAGCGCAACTGCGTAAGGGTGACCGAGCGTGGGGAGGAAGCGTGGAGCGTAATCTGCGAGCCGATGGACAAGAATCGGATATGAGGCGCTGCCGAGCAGGGCGAGCGGGCAAGGAATCGCGAAGCTCTCGTGGCCAAGGCGAAGCGGCGTAAATCCGGCGGTTGTGCAGAGAAGGAGTGCGTTCTTACCTGGGGAGATCTCGCTTTACGCCTGAAAGGGCGACGGTGCTTGATCGGAGCGAGAAGTCAGCAGAGGCCGTAGTAGTCGAATAGCTGAGCCACTGTAGGCTCGAAACACCAGACGAAGGGCCGAACGAGAAGGAGCATCAAACGTCTTGTCGATGAGCCGTGCATTGCATCAGATGCCTGTGAGAACGGGGCGGGGCGTCCAGGATCGAGGTGAAGCCTCGATGCTACCGTCCAGCGATGAAGCACGCCTCCCGCGCCAAGGGTTGGGGGATGCAGGGCGATGCCTGTTGGAACAGGTTGTCGCACAGGAGAATATGCAGCGCGCCTGGAAGCGCGTGAAGGCGAACAAGGGAGGTGCTGGGGTGGATCGCCTGGACATAGTGCAGACCGAAGCCCACCTCAGGCAGGTATGGTCGAGTATCCGACGGCAACTGCTGGCGGGAACCTACCAGCCATTACCAGTACGGCGCGTATGCATACCGAAACCAGACGGAAGTGAACGAGAGCTGGGCATCCCCAGTGTGACCGACCGTCTGATCCAGCAAGCGCTGCTGCAAGTGCTGCAACCGCTGATTGATCCCACTTTCAGCGAGCATAGCCATGGATTCCGGCCAGGTCGCCGAGCCTGGGATGCGGTTTTGTCTGCCCAACGGTATGCCCAAGAAGGCTACTGCGTCGTGGTGGACGTTGATCTGTCCCAGTTCTTCGACCGGGTCAACCACGACATCCTGATAGAGCGTTTGAGTAGGCGCGTGAATGATGCTGGCGTGATCCGGCTGGTGCGGGCCTATCTAAATGCTGGAATCATGGATGGTGGTGTAGTGATCGAGCGATTGGAAGGCACGCCGCAAGGTGGGCCACTGTCGCCACTACTGGCTAACGTGCTGCTCGACGAGGTGGATAAAGAGCTTGAACGCAAAGGACATCGTTTTGCCCGTTACGCCGACGACTGTAACGTCTATGTGCGCAGCCAGAAGGCTGGCGAGCGGGTGATGGCCCTCCTCAAACGCTGCTACGACAAGCTGCGCCTGAAGATCAATGAATCGAAAAGTGCAGTGGCGAGCGTGTTTGAACGTAACTTCCTCGGATACTGCTTATGGCAAACCCACGATGGTGAGGTGCGTCGTGCCGTTTCGAAGAAGGCACTGGGGGTGTTCAAGCAGCAGATCAGGCAGCGTACTCGCCGTAATGGCGGGCGCAGCCTTGCCGAGGTGATCGAAAAGCTTTGCAGCTATCTGCCGGGATGGAAAGGCTACTTCAGCTTGGCGCAAACCCCGCGAGTCTGGCGAAGGCTGGATGAGTGGATGCGTCGAAGGCTACGAGCCCTTCAACTCAAACAGTGGCGACGCGGCAAGACGATCTACCGGGAACTGCTTCGTTTAGGGGGTACGCAGAGCGTGGCGCAATCGGTTGCGGCGCTGAGTCGCCGCTGGTGGCATAACAGCCTGACTGCCGGACACCAAGTATTGACGATCAGCTATTTCGATCGTCTGGGCATGCCAAGACTCTCCTGACCTCAACATCTCGAACCGCCCGGTGCGGACCCGCATGCCGGGTGGTGTGGGAGGGGAACGGCGGTAGCCGTCCCCTATCCCGATTCCACGGCGTGCTGGAAAGACGGGAGCGACCGAATGCGCATTGTTTGCTGTCGCGCGCGCGAGGCCCGGACATGCTGCCCCCCATGCCTGCTGACGTTGTCAGCGACATGCCAGGCAACCATCGGTCTTCGAGGTTGCCGCGCAGTTCCCACTGCGTGACCGAGCCAGCTCGCACCGCATCCATCCGCGAGCGGCCACCAGTCCTGGTGGCGGATGCTTTCGCCTTATCAACCCACCGCGGGGTTACGCACCTTTCCCCGCATGCGTGGGGCCGGTGTGTCTCCGCTTCATCCCAATGGAGATCCACCATGAGCACCACGTCCAACGAGAAATCGTATTTCGACCTCCACACCTCGGGCATCGGGTACATCCAGCGTGCCCGCGAGGTTCCCGTCCGGGGCGGCCGCCGTGCGCAGCCCTTCCTGGCATGCACCATCGCCGCACTGGTCGGTTCCGCCAAGGACCCCAGCTACCGCTACTTCGACGTCAAGGTCTCGGGTGCCGAGGCCAAGAAACTGGTCGAGCGCTACATCGGCGTTGACGATCCCAAGCAGCGGCCCCTGGTGCGCTTCCGCCTCGGCGACCTCTGGGGCGATGCGTACATCCGCGACAAGGGTGAGCACAAGGGCCAGGCCGCCGCGTCTCTGAAAGCACGACTGCTGAAGGCCGAGCCGCTTGACCGGGCCGAACTGGCTTCGATCAAGCAGCACGAGCTGATCACCCGCGGCATCGGCTACCTCAGCCGTCCGAAGGACGTCTCCCCCAAGGATGGCGATCCGTTCCTGTCGTGCTGCGTCGCGGCACTGGCCGGGCCTGTCGGTGAACCGGAATATCGGTACTTCGACACCATCGTCGCCACCCCTGAAGCCGAGCACCTGGTTCGCCGGTGCGTGCAGGCCATCGAAGGGGACCGCAAGGTGCTAATCGCCTTCCGTCTGAACGACATGAAGATCGATCCGTACATCCACACCAAGGGCGAGCGCGCCGGGGAACCGGGAGCGAGCCTGGAATCGACGCTGGTCCACATCGGTCTCATCAAGATCGACGGCACCCAGGTCTATCCGACGAGCCAGGCGCAAGCCGAGGCGCCGCAAGCCGAGGACACACCCGCGCCCGAAGCCGAGGTTGCCGCCGACACCGCTGCCGACCAGCCTGTCGAGCCCGCCGAGCGCGAGCCCGCAGGCGAAGTCGAGGAGGAGCCGGCATTGGCTGCTTCGTTCTGAACCGGCATGGCCCCTCACGGGGCCTTGCCGTTCTCATCCCCGCAACCGCTGCGCCCCTTGGCGCCCAGCGCGTCTGCGTTCTTCATCCCCCGAGTTCCGCGTGGTTTCAGGGCCGCGCGGTTGTCGCATTTCTCCAAGGAGAACAACCATGTCTCTGGCATCCCGTTTTGCCCCGCAGTCCCCGATCCTGCGTTCCGATCGCCCACTCTCGGATGACCGCATCCGTTCCGTTGCTCCATCGATCTTTGCCGACGCTCCGCATGGGAGCCGGTCCGAACGGTATGCCTACATACCGACCGCGACCGTGCTGACCAAGCTGCGCCAGGAGGGGTTCGAGCCCTTCATGGTGTGCCAGACCCGCGTGCGCAACGAAGACCGGCGCGAATACACCAAGCACCTCATCCGACTTCGCCATGCCAGCCAGATCAACGGCGACGAGGCGAACGAGATCATCCTGCTCAACAGCCACGACGGCACGAGCAGCTACCAGATGCTGGCAGGCATGTTCCGGTTCGTCTGCCACAACGGCCTGGTCTGCGGTGACACCACCGCCGACATCCGCGTGCCCCACAAGGGCGACGTGGCAAGCCAGGTGATCGAAGGTGCTTACGAAGTCCTCGAAGGCTTCGAGCGCGTGCAGAACTCGCGCGACGCGATGCGCACCATCACCCTCGATGAAGGCGAAGCGGAAATATTTGCGCATTCCGCCCTCGCACTCAAGTATGACGACCCGGCCAAGTCCACGCCTGTCACGGAAAGCCAGCTTCTGACCCCGCGACGGTGGGACGACCGCAAGGGCGACCTGTGGGCCGTCTTCAACCGCGTCCAGGAGAACCTCGTCAAAGGGGGGCTGAGTGGACGCTCGGCCAACGGCCGCCATCAACGCACCCGTCCGGTGCAAGGCATCGACCAGAACCTGCGCCTGAACCGGGCGCTGTGGCTCCTGGCCGAAGGTATGCGCCAACTCAAGGCGTGATGCCAAGCGGACCTCGCCCATCTCGGGCGAGGCCCATTCCCTCTCATCCACCGGGTGCCGTCGGCGGCCCGTCATTCATCATCAGGAGAACCATCATGGCAACCACATCGGCGCCCGAGAGATCGGTATCGCCCATCGTCGTTCCGGGCCAGCTCACGCTGCGCACCATCCGCGGCAAAAACGGCCCGTTCACGGTGGGTCGCCTCGCCACGCACCTCGGTGTGTTCGAGGTCAAGGACCCCGAGCTGGAGCAATATCCCGAAGGCAAGTACGACGGGGAGTTCATCATCCGCTACATCTTTCCGAGGTCCTATCCGGTCGGTGGCGGCATGCGGTTCGAAATCCGCGCCAGCCTCGACGGAATGACGCTCAACGGCATCGACAAACTGAGCCGTGACGAAGCACGCAGTTTCGCCACCCAGGATGTCGATCCCCTCGATGAAGAGCAAGGGACGCAGCCTGCGGCAACGCCGGCCAAGCCCGCCAAGGTGTCCAGGCCCGCCAAGCCCGCCCCCGAGCAGGTGTCTGCGGACCCTCTCGTCGATACCACGCCCTTCGGCGTGGATGCACCGACGCCCGCTGCGGCTGCTGCCCCCGGCGGCACCGAAGACGGCGACGCCGGACTGTTCGGCCTGCTCTGGCCGCTGGGCGAGTCCGTGAAACTGGATTCGACCATCGACCGCCGCACCTTGCGCGCGCAGATCGCCCGCCTGGGTGAACTGGGTTACGCGCTGGACTTCAAGACGCAGGAGTGGAGCCGCCAGGCCGAACTGCAACCTGCGTGATCGCAGACGCCGCATCCGCGGTGTTCTTCATCCACCCGCCGGGGTTACTTCCCCATGCGGGGGAGGCTCCGGCTTTCTTCTGGAGGTTTTCATCATGTCCACCATCGCTTGCGATGCACCTCATTCCACGCTGGACGAACCCGCGTGGCGCGCGGTCTGCAAGACGGCCGCCGAGCACGCCCAGCGTGGTTGCGGCCTGTCCTGGGATCACTGGGTCACGCTTTTCAGTTCTGAGATCGACACGCAAGCCAGTCGATTGCCGCAGGACCAGCGCACTCAAGCGCTGGAGATCGCAGCCCGGGAATGGGACTACGCAACGCCTGCCGAACGGCAGGAAACCCAGGACTGGAATGCGGAGCATGGTCACTGCTCGCATGGGATCGAGTTCGGCTACTGCCCGGCCGGTTGTGATCGCGACGATGACGACTGGGACTGAGGGCAAAGCATAGGTTCCTTCGTCGCACACGCGGCATTCCATCACCCGCTGGGGGTTCTCCCCCACGGGGAGGCTTCCGGCTCCATTCTTCAGGAGGCCTCTCATGGGCTGGTATTTCTCCCCCCAATCGCGGTCTGAATTGATCGCGGAACTGATCGCACCGCAAGTGACCGAGCGCGCCAGCGTCAAGGTCATCGCCCACGCGCTGCGCGGCAACGTCCTCTGGTCCGTCGCGGAAGTGACGGCCAGGGCCGAAGGCGTGCATCGTGATCTCGCACCGGGCCAGTCCCTGCGCTACATCCGTTGCGATCTGCTGGAACGCAGCGGCAACCAGTGGGGCTACAAGCCGCTGGACGAGTCCATGCACCCGTACTACTACTCGTGCCCGTTGAGCTACCTCGACATGGCGCCGGAGCAGTCCGCCGACTGGCGTGCAGGCGTTCGCGCCTACCACGCGCGGCGGCGCACCCCCACGGCATCCACGGCACCCGCCGCGGCGCTGTTGGCCTGAGCCAGGAGGAACCGACATGGACCCGATCCTGGCTGCGCTCCCCGCCTCGCTGTTGAAACTCGTTGAAGGCAGTTTGTCCAACGACGAAGTTTCCTCCGACGAGGAAATGCTGGGGTACTTCATCGACAACGGCCTCACCGAGGAGCAGGCACGGCAGGCACTGACCTACCGCGACCAGTACCTCAACAACATCTACCTGGACGGCTTCACGCCGATCACCGCGGTGGACGAGGCGCTTCACTTCAATCCGCACACCCGGCAGTTCGAGCCGGACTGAGCGACTTTCTCCCACCCCCTGGGGCAGTACTTGCCCCAGGGGGGCGGTGCTGTTCCCGTTCATCCGAGGACACCACCATGCCCGCAAACACTTCTTCCACGCTGTACCGCATCGACGAATGCCCGGACGTGATGGCCGACGCCTGCGTCGGCGATGACCAGGGCAACCTGATCTTCCTGTCCATCTGGGCACGCGACACCGCCGTCCAGCAGTTCCTCGCTCGCCTGACCCTCGGGCGCGACGAGCAAGGACTGGACCAGTTCCACGTCATCACCAACCAGGGCGGCAGCGTCCCGGTGTTCATCGGCAACGTCGATCGACTGGAAAAGCGCATCACGCGCGCCTACCGGCGAACGCTGTTCGGATCGCTCTCCAACGTGTGGCTGTTCGACCGGCGCTGCGTCAAGCCCGACAAGGCCAACGCCAGCGCGCTGGCATTGCTGCCACGCGATAGCGCCCACCGGCTTGACCGCCTGTGGATGCTGGTGCGGGACACCTGCCCGTTGCCGCTGCTCGACCACTGGCGCGAGACCGTGCTGGAACTGCTGCAAACCCGCGAGATGCTGGCCCGCCTTCCGTTCGCCCTCGGGCCACTGGAAGGCCATCGGCTCGCCATCGACGTGCCGGCGCTGACCCTGGCGCTGGGTTCCCTGATCCGCAGTGACGTGCTCACCGCCTATCCCTATCCGGCCAAGATCTGGACGCCGGAAGCGGTAGCGGCTTGACCCACCCTCGGAGGCACGCCTTGGCGTGCTTCCGCCATTCCTTCCCGCCAACCAGGAGACTTCCATGGCCCTCATGTTCCCGCGGCTCGCCCGCAATTTCGCCAAGAACGGTTACTACCCGACCGACGAACCCACGCTCGAAAGAGCCCTCAACGCACTGATGCCCAGCGACGGGCCGATGTGCATCCTCGATCCCTGCGCCGGCGAAGGCGTGGCGATCGCCGAAGCCGCCCATGCCCTCGGGCGCGAGCAGGCCAAGGCGTTCGCCGTCGAGTTCGACGCGGAGCGGGCACGCCATGCCCGCGGCCTGGTCGATCACTGCCTGCACGCGGACCTGATGGACACGATGGTCTCCAAGCAGTCGTTCGGGCTGCTCTGGCTCAACCCGCCGTATGGCGACCTGTCCAAGGACGTCAACGGCAACATCGGCTACCAAGGTCAGGGACGTGCCCGCCTCGAAAAGCTGTTCTATCAGCGCAGTCTGTCGTTGCTGCAATACGGCGGCGTTCTGGTCTTCATCGTCCCCGGCTACGTGCTCGACGCGGAACTGGTCGGCTGGCTGACACGCCACTACACGGACCTGCGCATCTACCGAGCGGTGGAGACGCAGTTCAAGCAGGTGGTGATCTTCGGACGCCGGGTGCGCCAGCGCGAGCTGGCGTCGGATTCGGGCAAGGCCGTGCGCAATCTGCTGCTGCAGATTGGGCTTGGCGAAGTCGAACCCGAGGAACTGCCGAGCGATTGGCCGTTCCTGCCGTACATCGTCCCCGCCAGTCCGGCCGAGCCGGAGTATTTCTTCCGCGTGACGATGGAGCCCGAGCAGTTCGCCGATGAAGTCGGCAGGCTGCAAGGCCTCTGGCCGTCGCTGGACACGCACCTGGGGGCCGCGCAGCAGTCGCTGCGTCCACCGGCGCGGGCCTTGTCCCACTGGCATCTCGCCCTGGCTCTGGCCGCGGGCGCGATCTCGGGGGTTGTGCGCTCCAAGACCGGGCGCGTGCTCGTCGTCAAAGGTGACACCCACAAGGACAAGACGCTCCAGCGGGAATTCACCGAACGGGAAGACGGCTCCATCGCCGAGACCCGCATCCTCACCGACAAGTTCGTGCCCGTCATCCGCGCATGGGACATGACGCCTGGCTCCCCGACACGGGGCGAGGTGCTGACCATCCGCTGATCCACCGGACGCCCGACGTCCCGCTGCACTTCATCGAAGGAGAAACACCATGTTCCCCAATCCGTTCAAGCGGCCCGCGCCGCACAAGCAACCCTTGTTCGCACCGGCCTCGTTGCAGTTGAGCGAGAAGGTGCATTGGCTGGCCCGCCGAGGTCTCATCGACCCCTTGTCCTATGTGCAGCGCCACGTGCGCGGCGACTGGGGCGAGATCGACGAGGCCACCCGCCAGGCCAACGATGTCGCACTCGATCAGGACAACCTGATGATCTCCCAGTACCGGATCACGCCGGAACTGGTGTTGATCGTGAAGACCAGCGAAGACCACCAGACCACGGTGGTCCAGCTTCCCGAAGAGCGCGACCTGATCTGAAGGCACCGCCTCGTCATCCCATCCACCTGACGGAGCCACTTCACTCCGCCAGGGGTGTCGTGGCTCAATAACCTTTCAAGGAGGAGCCCATGGCATCACATCGCATCGAAACCTACTGCCAGAGGCTGGCGTTCCCCATCGGGGCGCTTATCTTCAGCAGAGCCGTTGACCACCTGGTCCGCGCAGGTCGGCTCGACCCGATCCCGTACTTCAGGCGCCACACCCGTGGCGACTGGGGAGACGTCAACGTCCAGCAATGGCAGGCCAACAGCACCGCGCTTCAATCAGGTGCTTCGCTGGAGTCGCACTACGTGATCCACCCAGGGCTGGCCATTCGCATCGTTACCGACGCGCAGCGCAGCGCCACCGTCATCGTGTTGCCGTCCGAGGACTGAGCACGGTTCACCCGCAGGCCACCCAGGCCCGCACCTTCAACCTTCGGCCACGCGCCGATTCTCTTCCCACTCCGGGGCATGCCATTGCCCCGTTGGGGGTGGTGCATGCCCCATTTTCTTTGGAGCATCACCATGTCCCTCGATCTCGAAACCACTACCGCTGAAGCCACGCCCGTGCAGGGCGAACTGCTCGACGCGGAATCCAACCCTCTGACCCTGAGCCTTCAGGATTTCGTCGGCGAGTTCGGCGACGAACTGCTCGACGCCCTCAACAGCGCCAATCCGCCGGTCTATACCGGCCAACCGCAGGCGCACCGGCAAGTCATCGTCGCCAGCCTCAAGCGCAAGCTGTTCCCGGCCCAGGCCGAAGTCGTCCACGCTGCTGCCGAACTGCTGATCGACCGTGGCGAACGCGCCGCGATCGTCAACGGCGAGATGGGCTGCGGCAAGACGACCGTCGGCATCGCCACGGCCGCCGTCCTCAACGCCGAAGGCTACCGCCGCACCCTGGTGCTTTCGCCACCGCACCTTGTTTACAAGTGGCGGCGCGAGATCCAGGAGACGGTAGCGGGCGCCAAAGTGTGGGTGCTCAACGGGCCGGATACGCTCGTCAAGCTCATCAAGCTGCGTGAGCAGTTGGGTGTGCAGCCCACGGGTCAGGAGTTCTTCGTCCTGGGCCGCGTGAGGATGCGGATGGGCTTCCACTGGAAGCCCGTCTTCACCACGCGGCGCACCCGCCACGGCGACGTGGCAGCGTGCCCGGACTGCGGCACGGTCATCACCGACCTCGACGGCGAGCCGGTCAACCCGGTCGCGCTCGAAGCCGAGGAGTACCGCAGGAAGTGTGGCCATTGCGCTGCGCCCCTGTGGACGCTGATCCGCCCGAGAAGCCTGTCCGGCAGCGACCAATCCTCGGCCGTCCTCAAAGCCTTGAAGCGCATCCCGACCATCGGGGAAATCACCGCGCAGAAGCTCATGAAGCGCTTCGGTGATGGTTTCCTTGCCTCGATGTTGGGGGACAACGTGCATGAGTTCATCAACCTCATGGACGGCAACGGCGAGCTGGTGTTTTCCGACCGTCAGGCCACGCGCATGGAACGTGCGATGGCCAGCATGGAGTTTGGCTTCGGTGAGGGCGGCTACCAGCCGTCCGAGTTCATCAAGCGCTACCTGCCGCAAGGCACGTTCGACCTGTGCATAGCGGACGAGGCTCACGAGTACAAGAACGGTGGCAGTGCCCAGGGCCAGGCCATGGGCGTGCTGGCGGCGAAGGCTCGCAAGACCTTGCTGCTGACAGGCACGCTGATGGGCGGCTACGGGGACGACCTGTTCTACCTGCTGTTCCGAGCCCTGCCTGGGCGGATGATCGAAGACGGCTACCGCCCGACCACGAGCGGCAGCATGACCTCGGCGGCCATGGCGTTCATGAGGGACCACGGGGTCCTCAAGGACATCTACTCCGAAAGCACCGGCACGGCGCACAAGACGGCAAGGGGCACCAAGGTATCGGTGCGCACGGTCAAGGCTCCCGGCTTCGGGCCGAAGGGGGTCTTGCGGTGCATCCTGCCGTTCACGATCTTCCTCAAACTCAAGGACATCGGCGGCAACGTCCTGCCGCCGTATGACGAGGAGTTCCGTGAAGTCGCAATGGACACGGCGCAAGCCGCGGCCTACCGCGACCTGGCGGGTCGGCTGACCGCGGAGCTGAAACAGGCTCTGGCGCGACGCGATACGACGCTGCTGGGTGTGGTGCTCAACGTGCTGCTGGCCTGGCCGGACTGCTGCTTCCGGTCGGAAACCGTGGTGCATCCGCGCACGCGCAACACCTTGGCGTTCGTCCAGGCTCAGTTCAACGAGTTCGAGGTGACGCCGAAAGAGCGCGAGCTGATCGACATCTGCAAAGAGGAGAAGGCGCAGGGCCGCAAGGTTCTGGCCTACACGGTCTATACCGGCACGCGCGACACCACGTCGCGCTTGAAGGTATTGCTGGAGCAAGAAGGTTTTCGGGTGGCAGTGCTGCGCGCAAGCGTGGACGCCAGCCGCCGCGAAGACTGGATCGCCGAGCAACTGGACCGTGGCATCGACGTGCTCATCACCAACCCCGAGCTGGTCAAGACGGGCTTGGACCTGTTGGACTTCCCGACGATCGTTTTCATGCAGTCGGGCTACAACGTGTACTCGCTCCAGCAGGCGGCACGCCGCTCCTGGCGCATCGGACAGAAACAGCCGGTGCGCGTGATCTACCTCGGCTACGCCGGTTCCTCGCAGATGACCTGCCTGGAGCTGATGGCCAAGAAGATCATGGTCTCGCAGTCCACCTCCGGCGACGTGCCCGAATCGGGCCTGGATGTGCTCAACCAAGACGGTGATTCCGTCGAAGTCGCGCTGGCCCGGCAACTGGTCGCCGCCTGATCCCCACGCCAACGCCGGCCTCGCGCCGCCGGCTTTCCATTGTTCCCACCTTGCAGCCACGCCCACGGTCTCCGTGGACGTGGCTGCATCTTCACTGGCCCCTTCGGGGGCCTTTTTCTTTGGAGGGAGGCTTTCGGTAAATCGGGCGCTGCCTGGTTCGCATTGTTTGCTGCCGCTCGTGGCCCGAGCGGCGATGGTGAGGGCTCGATGTTTCAGGACGACGCGCCATGTGCCCCTCTCCACCCTGGTTTCACCATCCCGAACGCCGCCTGCTGGCGGGTTTTCTCGGCCTGCTTTGGTCGGTGCTGGCCGGTGGCTGCGCGACGACGACCGCGCCGGTCGCGCCCCACACCATCGAGGAAGTCTCGGCCGCGCCCGAACCCGAGGCGCCGGAGTACATCCCCGTCGTGCGCTACGGCCGCTATACCCTCGTGGAACTCGCACCCACGGCGGCGCAGCGCGACCTGCTTTTGCAGACCATCGATGTCGCCATGCCGGAAGACGCCCGCGCCACGGTCGGCGACGGGCTGCGGCATGTGCTCAGGCGCAGCGGTTACCGACTCTGCGAAACCGCGCATGCCGTGGTCGAGCTGTACGCACTGCCACTGCCGGCAGCGCACTTGCACCTCGGCCCCATGACCCTGCGCGATGCGCTGCTCACGCTGGCTGGCCCGGCCTGGGAACTGCATTCGGATGACCGCGCACGGCAAATCTGCTTCGAGCGGCCCGGCGACAGCATGGCCGCCGACAACGCCCACGCGCTGCCCGCCACCGAGGCGGCGCAGACCTTTCCGCTGGCGCCCGCGGCATCGGGAGGCCAGCCATGAACAGCCCGCAGCCCGCCCATCGTTCAACGGCCGCCGTGGTGGTGCAGAGCCTGATGTGGCTCTGGCTGATCGGCCTCAGTGTCCTCGTTGCCCTGGGTTACCAGGCGATGAACGACCAGGCCGACCAGGAGCGCCTCGATTCCCGCCTGCAACGCCTCGAAGCGCAGGCAACAGGCCTGGCCGAGACCATCGAGGCCATCCAGCAGCGTCCGGCCGTCGCAACGGCGGCGGATCTCAAAGACATCCGCCAATTCCTGGAAGCTCGTGCAGCCCAGGTCGAGAAAACGCTGAGCGCCTATGCCGCTGCCGACGACCTTCAGGCGCTGCGCGCCGAAGTCGAGCAGGTCAAGGCGCGGCAGACCGCTGCGCGCGCCGCTACACCCGCCCAGCCGCGCACCAGGAACAAGCCCACCGCCAAGCCCGAACCACCGCCGCTCCCGTTCCGCATCGTCGGGGCCGAACTGCGTGCCGGCGAGCGCAGCGTGTCCGTCGCGCCAAGCAATGGCGACTTCACGCCCGACCAGCTTCAGGTGCTGCTACCCGGCGATGCGGTCGGCCCGTGGCGCTTGCAGGCCGTCGAGGGCAACACCGCCGTGTTCCAGGCCGGCGACCAGACCCGCCGCGTGGCGATCCCCTGACCGGAGCAGATCGCATGAAGCCATCGATCATCCTTTCCGCGCTCTTGCTGGCGTCCACCCAGTGGCCCGCCTGGGCGCAGCAGCCCGCCACAGCCCCCGCCCGCAATGCGCAAAGCCAGGAGCGCCCGCTGGTCGCTCGCGTTCTGGATGACCGGGTGGCGAGCGACTGGGGCCTGCAACCGCAGGAGTGGGCGCGCTACCGCGAACTGATGGACGGGCCGCTGGGCATCTACTCGCCCAACCTGGACCCGCTGTCGGCCCTGGGCATCGAGGCCCGCACCGACGAGGAACGGCGCCGCTACGCAGAGCTGCAGGTGCAGGTCGAAGCGCGCCGCGTGGAGAAGCTGCTTGCCTATCAGCGCGCCTACGACGAGGCCTGGCAGCGCCTGAACCCCGGCATGCAGCGAGTGAACCTGCCGGACGACAAGCCGGTCGCCGGAGCCACGCGCGGCTCCGGCCGCACAGCGGTGTTCGTCAAGGACGGCTGCGATGCCTGCGGCCAGCTCGTGCAGCGCCTGCAATCGGCGGGCACCGAATTCGATCTGTACATGGTCGGCAGCCGCCAGGACGACGGGCGCATCCGCGACTGGGCCAAGCGCGCGAACGTCGATCCGGCGCGCGTGCGCCGCGGCACCATCACGCTCAACCACGACGGCGGTCGCTGGCTGTCGCTGGGCCTGCCCGGCGACTTGCCCGCAGTCGTGCGCGAGGTGAACGGCCAATGGCAGCGCCAGCCGTAGTCGCCACCTCTGTTTCGCAGTTCTTGCGCGCACTGACGCTCGCCGCCGGCCTGTGCGCCTGCGTCGCCCAGGCCCAGGCCCAGGAGGTTCCGCCGCCGGCCTACCAGCTCGCCGCGCAGCGCGCAGGCATCCCCTCGACGGTGCTCTACGCCGTGGCCTTGCAGGAGAGCGGCATCCGCCGCAATGGGCGCATCGTCCCGTGGCCGTGGTCGCTCAACGTCGCCGGCCAGTCGCGCCGCTATGCGACCCGCGCCGACGCCTGCGCGGGCTTGCAGCGGGCGATGCGCTCCACGCCGCACACGCGCATCGACGCGGGTCTGGGCCAGATCAACCTCGGCTACCACCAGCAGCGCTACGCCACCGCGTGCGACCTGCTGGACCCGTACCGCAACCTCGCCATCGCCGCCGAGATCCTGCGCGAGCAGCACACCCCCGGCGAGGACTGGTTGCTCGCGATCGGCCGCTATCACCGTCCTGCGGGCGGTGAGCCCGCCGCCCGCTATCGCCGCAGCGTGTCGCGCCACCTTGCCCGCGTACAGGGCGCGCGCGCAACCGCCGCGGTTCTCGCCGCACGCCAGGAGACATCCCCATGACGACATCCCATCTGGCCTTGCGGGGCCTGCTCGTACTGCTGGCAGGCTTGCCGCTGGCCTCGCTTGCCGGCGAGCCGCTGATCGTGGTCGAAGACCGCGGCGGCGCGTCGGCGCTGCCGTACTACGAAGCCCTGAACCTCCAGCCGCGTGCCAACGCGCCGGCCCGGCCGCCGATCCCGACACCCCAGGTTCCCGCCACGCCGGCGGACGAGGCCGCGATGCTGCCGGTGCGCAGCGCCAAGCTCACGCCCGGCACCGTCGCGCGGCGGGTCATCGAGGCCCCGGGCCTGCGTCCTTTCGTGGTCGTCGGCGACGACGAGGCGTCCCATGCCTGGCTTCGCCGCCAGGCGACCGCGCTGCGCGAGCGTGGCGCGGTCGGCCTGGTGGTCAACGTCGAGACCATGCAGGGCCTGGCGCGGCTGCGCGCACTGGTGCCCGGTGTACCCCTCGCGCCCGCGTCCGGCGACGACCTGGCCGAGCGCCTCGGCTTGCGGCACTACCCGGCGCTGATCACGGCCACCGGCATCGAGCAATGAAGCCATGTCGGGGAAACAGCCGGTCGAGGTACTGCTTCGCCCAGCGGTGGAGCTATACACCGTTGCCGCATGCGCGGGCGCCGCGTTTCTGTCCCTGGTGGCCCCATGGTCGCTCGCGCTGAGCCCGTCCATGGGCGTCGGCAGCGCGCTGGCGTTCGGCGCCTACGGCGCGATCCGCTACCGCGATGCCCGCGTCATCCTGCGCTACCGGCGCAACATCCGCCGCCTGCCGCGCTACGTGATGACCAGCAAGGACGTGCCGGTCAGCCAGCAGCGGCTGTTCGTGGGGCGCGGTTTCCTGTGGGAGCAGAAGCACACCCATAGGCTGATGCAGACGTACCGGCCGGAGTTCCGCCGCTACGTCGAGCCGACGCCGGCCTACCGGCTGGCTCGACGGCTGGAAGAACGATTGGAGTTCGCGCCGTTCCCGCTGTCTGGGCTGTCCGCGCTTACCGGCTGGGACGTGCCTTTCAACCCGGTGCAGCCGCTTCCGCCCGTGGGCGGCTTGCCCCGTCTGCACGGCATCGAGCCCGACGAGGTGGACGTCAGCTTGCCGCTCGGCGAGCGCGTCGGTCACTCGCTGGTGCTGGGCACCACGCGCGTCGGCAAGACCCGGCTGGCCGAACTGTTCGTGACCCAGGACATCCGGCGCGTGAACGCCGCGGGCGAGCACGAGGTGGTGATCGTCATTGACCCCAAGGGCGATGCCGATCTCCTGAAGAGGATGTACGTCGAGGCCAAGCGCGCGGGCCGCGAAGGCGAGTTCTACGTCTTTCATTTGGGCTGGCCGGACATTTCCGCGCGCTACAACGCCGTGGGGCGCTTCGGCCGCATCAGCGAGGTGGCCACCCGCGTCGCGGGGCAGCTTTCCGGCGAAGGCAACAGCGCGGCGTTCCGCGAGTTCGCCTGGCGCTTCGTCAACATCATCGCGCGCGCCCTGGTGGAACTGGGACAGCGACCGGACTACATGCTGATCCAGCGGCACGTCATCAACATCGACGCGCTGTTCATCGAGTACGCCCAGCATTACTTCGCCAAGACCGAGCCCAAGGCCTGGGAGGTGATCGTCCAGATCGAGGCCAAGCTCAACGAGAAGAACATTCCGCGCAACATGATCGGGCGCGAGAAGCGCGTGGTGGCGCTGGAGCAGTACCTCTCGCAGGCACGCAACTATGACCCGGTGCTGGATGGTCTGCGCTCTGCTGTCCGATACGACAAGACCTATTTCGACAAGATCGTCGCCAGCCTCTTGCCGCTGCTGGAGAAGCTCACCAGCGGCAAGATCGCGCAGCTCCTGGCCCCGAACTACTCCGACCTGGCCGACCCGCGCCCGATCTTCGATTGGATGCAGATCATCCGTAAGAGGGCCATCGTCTATGTGGGCCTGGATGCACTCTCCGACGCCGAGGTCGCCGCAGCGGTCGGCAACTCGATGTTCAGCGATCTCGTGTCGGTCGCCGGGCATATCTACAAGCACGGGATCGACGACGGCCTGCCGGGCGCATCGGCCGGTGCGCGCGTGCCCATCAATGTCCACGCCGACGAATTCAACGAGTTGATGGGCGACGAGTTCATTCCATTGATCAACAAGGGGGGTGGCGCAGGCCTCCAGGTCACCGCGTACACGCAGACCCTCTCGGACATCGAGGCCCGCATCGGCAACCGCGCCAAGGCCGGTCAGGTGATCGGCAACTTCAACAACCTGTTCATGCTGCGTGTGCGCGAAACCGCGACCGCTGAACTGCTGACTCGGCAACTGCCGAAGGTCGAGGTCTATACCACCACCATCGTCAGCGGCGCGACCGACAGCTCCGACATTCGCGGGGCGACGGATTTCACGTCGAACACCCAGGACCGCATCAGCATGTCCAGCGTGCCGATGATCGAGCCGTCGCACGTCGTCGGCCTGCCCAAGGGCCAGTGCTTCGCGCTGCTGCAGGGCGGCCAGCTTTGGAAAGTGCGCATGCCGCTGCCGGCCCCGGACCCGGACGAGGTGATGCCGGCAGACTTGCAGCAACTGGCCGGGTACATGCGCCAGAGCTACAGCGAAGCGACGCAGTGGTGGGAGTTCACCAGCGCCCCGGCATTGCAGGACGCAGCCTTGCCTGATGATCTGCTGGATGACGCCGCGCTAGCCGAACCGGCCGCCTTTGGCGCAGGCGATACGGATAGCGACGAGGCAGCGCCATGAGCGACGCGGCCAGCACCACCCAGCGAGAGCAGAACCGCCGTCGGGGTTTGATTATCGGCACGATAACGCTGCCATTTCGGCTGCTCGGGGTGCTGATCGGCTCGCTGCTGTTCTCGATCGTGATGGAGTGCGTCGGCATGCACCTGTTCTGGAAGGATCAGGGCTGGCGCCATTCCCAGCAGATGTTGCAGTACGAGCTGGGGCATCTGTCCAGCCACTTCACGCGCAGCGTCGTCGTACAGGAGCCGGGCCGCACGGCGCACGAACTGGTGGATACCGGCTACGAATGGGTTTTCGTGCGCTCGGGGCTGCTGGAGCGTATGAGCCAGACTGCCGAGCGTGCGCGCACGCCCAGCCAGGGGCAGACGCTCAATTTCCGCTACTACATCAGTCAGGTCTATGTCTGGGCCGAGAACTACCTGATTGCCGCGGCCTTCACCACCCTCACGTTCCTGGTGCGCCTGCTGGTTCTGGTGCTCACGCTGCCGCTGATCTTCACCGCGGCGTTCGTCGGCCTGATCGACGGTCTTGTGCGGCGGGACGTGCGCCGGTTCGGCGCGGGCCGGGAATCCGGCTTCATCTACCACCGCGCGAAGGCGAGCCTGATGCCGCTGGCCGTGCTGCCGTGGATCACGTACCTGGCCTTGCCGATCTCGGTGCATCCACTGCTGATCCTGCTGCCCAGCGCCGCCTTGCTGGGACTGGCCGTGAGCCTGACTGCGGGTAGCTTCAAGAAGTACTTATAACCACACACAGCACCGAATATCGACGTTCGGTGCATATTTAGAACCGAAAGAGATCAAGAGCTCTCCGTCCGGAGCAGCCACTCAATCTGTCGCCGTGCTGTGGAGATGATCTGTCCAAAGATTCGCTCCTCAACATCCGGCTCACGATTTCCAGTAGGAAAGTCGGCAGACCTGCCTCCACCGACCAACAAAACCTGAACAGCAGAGCCAACGTACTTTGTCAGTTCATGCCTATAGCCGATTGCCTGTACGTAATCACCGTGATTCAGCGCGTGGCTTGGCCGTTTGAATTCGATCAATAAGTACTTGCCGCTCAGATTCTCGTTGAGAAGCAGGTCAGGACGTTTGTCGGCCTTGTCTCCCGTATAGACCTTCCCAAGAACATCTTCCACTTGTCGCCGCAATGTGCTGTTTGAGCTGAACAGGGAATACTCCGGACCAAACACCCACAAGTTACGTTCCAGGGCTTTGTGCAAGACGGCCTCGGTAGTTGTTGCGTCACGAACAAGCAGTTCCAGTTGATCAAGAAAAACTTGGCGCGCTGCGGCTTGCTGAACCAGGAATGCCATCTCTGCCAAGCCAAACTCATCCAGCCGCTCGGCCACCACTGCAACGTCGCTCGAAGTTGCTTCCGCAATGTGCTCAAGAAGAATACGGTAATCGGATCGTTCCATTGCCTCCAGCAACACATTCACCACCGGCTCGACCTTGCTCTCCGGTTCGCCGTAATACTTGTCGAGGATTTTCTTGATCGCCCGATCTGCAAAAACCCTTTTGTGTTCCGGCAGCGCTGAGAGTCGAGTAAGGATCGCTTTTTGCAGTCGAGCCTGTGCAAGCTGGATCTCTTGCCGGTACTGCTGCTCATACGCCTCCCGGAGAATGGGCTGGACGTATGCCTCAACCTCCTTCAAAAGTTCACTATTCTCAACGGCAGCATCCCAACCAGCAGTGATGTGATCGCGCAGTCCGTCCGCCTCGACTTCGCCGTAGAGCTTGCGAAGTAACTTGCGCGGGAAGTCATCCCGTTGATCCAAGCCAAAGAATCCTGGCCGCCCCACGGCCTTGCCATCCACGCGCAAGGTAATGCCAGGCTGACGCAATCCTGACTTGCCATCGCTGATAGAGAACCGCAGTTTCACCTTGCCCACATTTGGCAAGGACTGATCCTGCTCTGCATAACGCCCTGATACGTCGTCAACATCCAGACGCTTGTCGTCAACCGTGATCGCGAAGTCATCCTGCCGACCGTAATCCTGTAACAGGATCTGGCGTAGGCGGTTGGCATCCGGGTAAGCCAAACCCTGGTGCAAGTCGTTGAGCGTAATGGTTGTCCCGTGGAGTTCGGGCGCGCACGGTTCGCTGTGCAAGCTGATATCCAACTGCTCGATATCTTCAACGCGCGCAAGGTCATCCAAGCGCAGCGAAATCCGGCACAGGCGGCCGCGCGCACGCGTTTCGAGCATCATGGTGGCCGCCGCCATGAGGCCAGAAAACTTGCCGATGCCTTTTCTGCCCTTGACCGGGCGGCTCTTCCCGGCGGTACGTTCTCCGCGCCGTGAGCGGCGATCGGATGCAATGGCCAAATAATGCCGCCGCAGCTCCTCTTCGGTCATACCGCTTCCATCGTCCTCAATGACGATGGAGCCACCGCTCAGTGGCTTCGGGAGAGTGACAGATACGTGCTCGGCGTCGGCATCCCACGCGTTATCGACGAGCTCCTTCAACGCCCGCTCTGATGACGGGTATTCCTGACTCAGCAATGTGGCGAGTCGGGAATCAACCTGAAAACGCAGCTGGGCACGGCTCATATCAACGCTCCTTCAAATCAGTCCTTCACTTCGAACCGCAGGAAATCGGCCAGCCGCTTCGACTCTGCGATTTCATCGTGTGGCACCAGGATGTATTTCCACGGCTTGCCACCGACGTTTCTGGCGTGATCTGAAGCGTATTTGCACCAGCGCAATGCCGCCGCAGCCTTGGCGACGACTTCATCCGATTTCAGATCGTCGCGCTTCTTGGTCTCGGCCAGCAGGATGAACGCATCCATTTCCACCACGAAATCCGGCACGTACTCCGGCTGCTCGGTGCCGAGCTTGTAGTAGATCTGGAACTGTCCCTTCGCGGGCTTGAACCACTTGTTCGCGTCGCGTTCGAGGATGACGGCGAAGCGGCGCTCGGTGTCCGAGTCGAACTTTTGCAATGGGTAAAGGCACTTGGTGAACCCGCCGAACAGCATCTGCTTGATGCGGCCCACGTCCTCCACCGTTTCGCGGAAATGGCGCGGGGCTTGTCCCGCCGTAGCGGTGTAGTTGCAGGCTTTCAGTTCCGTGAAGCCGCGACTGACCTGCACCTCGAACTCGGTCGCTTCCTCGAAGAAGTGCGCCATCATCTGCGAGTGGATTTCCTTTGCGATGGTCTTGCGCTGCCCATTCAGCACGTTGACCGCCTCGGATTCCGAGAGGTAGCTCTGCAGGTGCCGCACCATCTGGCCCGCCAGGTCATAGAGCAGGTCGGCGTGGGTGAAGTAGTCGATGTCGTCGAAGTCCACCAGCGCGTGGACGATGTAGTCCTCCGGGCGCTGTTCTTTCAGGCCGATTTCCGCCGCCAGCGCAAATTGTTCGTTGGTGCGCAGCATCTGGCCGACGATCTCGCGCTCGCCCGGTTGCAGGCGAAGCTGGCTCACGTCCAGCAAGAACGGGCGAAAGCCGGTCGTGACCTCACCCTTGGGTACAACGGCAATGCGCGGGATGTCGATAGTCTGTTGCACCACGATCTCGGTGGTCTTGGCTACCACTTTGGTCAGATCAATCACCGGTGCCGCATCGTCCGCGCCTGCCAGCAGGTTGCCCTGCATCGGCTTCAGGCGTTCTGCCACCTCCGCTTGAATGACCTTCTGCACCTCGGGCGTGAGCAGTGCGCCACTGGTCGGCACTAGATCACGCTGCGTCTCCAGCTTGCCGATGACTTCGATCACCACGCGCGCCGCTTGCTTCTCGGCCTCGGTGGTGAACACCGGCGTCGGCGCGGGTTTTGCCTCGCCACCATCCGAGTCAGAGTAGGCAGCCGCCGAGGCTGGATCAACTGCGGGCGCGGCATCCGCCAGTCCAAGCCGCGCTGCAGCACCGGAGCCGACCTGCACGCTTACCTTCTTGTCGTCGGCACTGGGCACGTCGAGGATGATCTGCTTCAGGCGAATCGGCGAATCGCCACGGTTGGCCTCGTCGATGATCTCCTGAAACTTGTCGTGGGCAACGATGTTCAGGCGATCCACCGCCGCCACGCCGGTGCGCTTGCCATAAGGCAGGCGCAGGCCGCGCCCGATGCTCTGCTCGATCAGCGTGCGCGCGTTGGCGGCGCGCAGCGGCACGATGGTGTAGAGGTTGGTCACGTCCCAGCCCTCCTTGAGCATGTTGACGTGAATCACGATCTCGGTCGGCTCGTCCACACTCTCCACAGCCAGCAGGCGCGAAATCATCTCTTCCTCTTCCGCGCCGGTGCGGCTGGAATCGACCTGGATCACCTTGCCCGCGTAACGCCCTTCGTAGAAGGCTTCCGATTCCAGAAGTGCCAAAAGACTCGCAGCGTGCGTGGTGTCGCGTGCGATGACGAGCATGAAGGGCTTCACCGGCTTGACACCGTTCTCGCGGGCATAAGTGAGCAGCTCGACCTTCGTGGTTTCGTGCAAGCGCACGCCGTCTTCCAGCTTGGTCTTCTCCACTTCTTCCGGCGTGTGGTCGCTGGCCTTGAAGTTGCGTTGGGTGACAACCGCAGGCTCCTTGACGAAACCATCCTCCATCGCCCGCGCCAGCGGGTAGTCCATCACCACGTTCTTGAACGGCACCGGCCCCTTGCTGCTTTCGACGAACGGCGTCGCCGTTACTTCCAGGCCGAACAGCGGCTTCAGCTCGTTGATGGCACGCACGCCCGCGCTGGCGCGGTAGCGGTGCGATTCGTCCATCAACAGCACCAGATCGGGCAGGTTCGCCAAGTGGTTGAAGTAGCTGTCGCCCAGCACTTCCTTCATCCGCTTGATGCGCGGCTCCTTGCCGCCGCGCACTTCGGAGTTGATCTTGGAGATGTTGAAGATGTTGACGCGCACGTCGTGGGCGAAACCCTGCGGTTGGTCGTCCACCGCTGCGCCAGTCTGGTCGTAGTTGTCACCGGTGATGATCAGCGGTGGCTGCTGCGCAAACTCGGCAATGCCCTTGAACACGTACTTCGGCGTGTTGCGTGTGAAGTCCGTGATCAGCTTGTTGTAGATGGTCAGGTTGGGCGCGAGCACGAAGAAGTTGTTGATGCCATGCGCCAGATGCAAATAGGCGATGAACGCGCCCATCAACCGCGTCTTGCCGACGCCCGTGGCCAGCGCGAAGCACAGCGAGGGAAACTCGCGCTCAAAGTCCTCCAGCGTGGGGAACTCGGCCTTCAGCGTGGAAAGAACGGCGGCGATATCCCGCTCATGGCCCAAGAGGTCAGGCGAGGTTTCGAGCGCGCGAACCAAGCGTTTGAGAGATTCCTCCTGCGGCGGGCGCAGCGACAGACGACCGGTGACGGCGTGCAGGACACGGCTGTTCATTACTCGTTCTCCCCAAACAGACCGCCCTGATTCAAATGCGCAGCGGGCACTTTCCTGCTCTTGGTTTTCTTGTTCGCTCCGGCGGCTGCCGAGGCATCAACGGGATCGGGCTTGGCCATCGGCAGGTTCGCCACGTTGAGGCTGTAGTCGTCGTGGCCCCATTCGCAGCGGGCCAGCACCATCTTCGGAATCTTCTTCAAGGTCAGGTTCGGCCAGCGTTCTGCCGCCTTCGCCGCTGTCACGCCTCGGAAGGCAGAGCAGCAGACCAGCAGGCTCCGGTCGGAACCCACTTCGTCGGAGAGTGCCTGCAACTGGTCGGCAGACAAGTTCTGCGTGGTAACGTAGATGAAGTCGCGCTCGCTGGAGTGGCCGTGCTGCCACCACTGCACCTCGGAGGGTGCGTAGGTAAAACCTTCCACTTTCGCCAGCGCTTCGGCTAGTTGCGCGGCGTTGTATTCAGGATTGATGACCGGGTTGCCCCAGCGGTCGTTGACGATCAGGCTGGGCGCGAGGCTGTAGTAGCGGAAGCCGCCTCCGCCTTGCCAGTTCACGCTTTCCGTGACGCCGCCTTTGTCTTCACCGGCGATGACTTTCTGCAGGCGCGGAATGATGTGCGTGTGACAGTGCTCTCCCAGTTCCACCATGATCCAGCGAAGGCCCATCTTGTGCGCGACCGCGCCAGTGGTTCCAGAGCCAGCAAAGGAATCGAGGACAAGATCCCCGGGGTTAGTAGACATATCAAAAATGCGCTTCAGCATGTCTTCTGGCTTTGGAGTATCAAAAACATCTTCTCCAAACAATGTCTTTTGATGCGCCTTGGTTTGCCGTGTTGTGTCGAGGTCATTCCATATCGTTGGATAAGGCCGCGATGGACTATCCGGTGCAAACTCTCGGGTATACGGAATCCAGCCGGTTTCGCGCTTTTTCCAAATCAACTCGTTTTTTTCAATCAAATCCTCAACAGAGGTTTTCCCCATTGCCCATCGTGCCTCCCTGCCATCATCGTGAATCGGCAGTACTTCCGTTCCGTCAGGAGCGGTTAATGGAAAGAACATCGACGGACGGTCAGAGCGAAGGCTATTCTTGCCGTTCTTTTTCAAGAGACGGTCGCGATACGGTCTGTCAGATTCGGCATCTGGCTTACGGTACGCCGCCAATATCGAATCATCGTATTTCTGTCTGAATGGGCGAGATCCAGGAGTTTTCGTAAAACACAACAAATACTCGTGATCTGGCGTGATTGGTACTTTGTTATCGTTCGGGCTATCTACCTTTTTCCAGATAAACGTCGTGACGAAACAAGCTCGTCCAAACACCTCATCGCACAGCACCTTCAGGTATTGCGCTTCGTTGTCGTCAATAGTGATCCACAGCGAACCATCATCTGCTAGCAATCGCCGAATGATCTCCAGCCGGTCGCGCATCAGCCCCAGCCAAATGGAGTGTTCTAATCCATCGTCGTACTGCTTGAACGCGCTGCCTGTGTTGTAAGGCGGGTCAATGAACACGCACTTCACCTTCCCCGAGAAATCTTGCTCGAGAGCCTTCAGCGCCAGCAGGTTATCTCCGAAGATCAGCCTGTTATCGAAGATATCGTTCTCTGTAACGCGATGCTGGGCGTGGTACGACTTGTCCGGGTCTTCGAGCAGAATGCGCGGCTCCAGCTTGGGGCGCTTTTCCTTGCCGATCCATGTCAGTTCTAGTTTTTGCTTGCTCATGGCATCGCTCTCATAGTTGGGGGGCCTTGCCCGACAAGTAGTCGAGCAGGCGCTTGCGCGGATAGGCATCCGCCGCAGTATCGATATTGCGCAGAGTGGGTAGCGTTGGATCGGCGGTCAGCGCGAAATGCGTTTCCATCAGGTCGGCCATGAACGAGGCGACGCTGCCCTGATTGCGGAAGTAGGCCAGTGGCCCCTCGCCGAGCAGGCGTTGCCGCCCGAGGTCGAAGGTCTGCTGCCGCAACTCGTCGAGCGGCTGGCTGATCAAGCCGGGAATTGCTGCGGCGTCCATGACCGTCGCCGCGCCGATGCGTTGGCGCAGGCGCTTCATCATCACAGCCGTGATGACATGAGTGGCGTGGCGGTAGATCAGCTTTTCTTGGCTGCGCGCCGCCGCCTTCTGCTCGTAGTCGACCACCAGCGTGCGGATGGCCCGGTGGCACAGCACGGCGTTGAGCAGGGCCACGCCGGTCAGGGTGGCCGGGAACAGCGCCTGGTATTCGGCGGATTCCGGATTGGCCAGCCGCGCCGGTTCGCTTTTGAGCCAGACCGCGTAGCGCGGATCGTCCTGGCGCGAGGCGAGCGCGCGCAGCGCCTCGTCGAGCGAAATAGCCTGGAGGCCGGTGGCCGAGGCTTCCGGACGGTAGTGGTAGGCGAAGCCGAGATGCGCGATTTCTTGCCGCAACCGCTCCTGGTTTTCGTCCAGCGAAGCGAAGTTCGCTGTCTGCACTGGGTTCTGGTGGTTGCGCGCCTTGGTGACGCGCTTACCGAACGGGCCGTCCGCCGGGGCCTTGATCAAGGTGAGCATCACCTTGGCATCGTCGATGTTGCTGCCTGGATGCTGGGCCACGAACTCGGCGGCGGACGCGACCGTCTGCGCGCCGTTGATGATCGACAGGCCACGAACCTTGAACTTCCGGAACCCACTGCTGGGGTTCTTTCCCTTCAACTCAATCTCGTCGCAGACCGCCGTCACGCCGTTGTTGAGGTAGAAGAAGCTGCCGGGATCGTCGCGCAGGGTCGTCTTGATGGCCTTGTTGACGTCGGATCGGCTGCTGCCGAGGAAGTAGCGGATGTTGCGCTCGTACAGCGCCTTGCCCTTGTCCTTGTGCAGCGCGACCAGGTCGGTCAAACGGGCGATGCCGTAGTACGTCGTGCGCGGGTTCTCGACCTTCGCGTGCTTCTGCAAGGCGATGTCGGTATGAACCGGCGGATAGGCTTGCTCCGCCAGCAGGTCGCGGGTGATGTCGACTGCCGCGTAGTAGTCCACCTGCTTGTCGAGCCGCTCTTCGTCGAGATCATCGTCGTCCAGCAGCACTTGCAGCGCATCGATGGCCGACTGCGACACACCGTCCCCAGTGTAGGGCACGACCAGTTTGATGCGACTGCACGCATCGAGCGCGCCTTCGATCTCGGCCTTGCGGTTGTGGACGTTCCCATTGAACCCGGTGAAATCCTGCTTCAGCAGCAGCCGGATGCCGGTGCAGAACGATTGTGCTTCATCCTGCTTGAACTGCTCGGATTCCTTCAGCTTGGTTTGCAGGAGGTAGAGCGTTTCCGTGGGGGCGTGGTAGTGGATCGCATCCAGCCCCTTGTCGTTGAAATCGTCCACCACGGAAGCGGCGGCGTCCTTTGGCGTGATGTTGAGCAGCTTGTTCAGGGCGAAGGCGCTGAAGGCACGCGAGAGCTGCTTGGCAGCCTGATCCTCCGGCTTCGCCGCACCCAGGAGGGGCGGAAGGAACGGCACGAAGCGCTCCGCCAGAATCTTCTTCAGGACGGTCATGTGCTGTGGTTCAAGGGCCGCCATGTCAGTGGTACTTCCCGTAGCGGTTCTCGAATGCGGGTTTCGTCCCCTCCAAGATGGTCACGACAGCTTCGTTCAGCCCCGTGTTCTCGATGGCTCCCGATTCGTAGCGGATAGTGGAGTCCGATGCGCGGTCGAATCTTGCGTGGATGATTTGTTCGGCGTCGCACACAACCGCCAAATTGGGGTTGTGCGTGACCATGATGATCTGCCGCTGCTTTTTGGCTTCGGAGAGAACGGGAACGAGCAGACGGAACACCGTCTCGTTGTCAAGATTCTCTTCCGGCTGATCAAGAATGATGGGGGTTTTTCCCTTGTCCACCAGCAAGTAGAAGATCAGCAAGAGCGCGCCACGTTGACCAGGGGACAGTTGCTCGATCTGCGTGTCCTGGAAGAGGAGCGAGTAGCGAGGCTCAAGGAAGTTCAAGCCAAAGATGAGGTCATAGACGGCCGCGGCCGGCTGCCCCTTCTTCAGCAAACTGAATATCCCGGCATCCGAGCCGGAGGCCTTCGCCGCTGCCAAAACCTTCTCCTGCAAGGAGGCAATGAAGGCTAGCGCCCCATCCTTGCTGTTCAGGTCATGGCCATCGAACAATCTTCTGATGGTCGCCGGTGCTTCGTCCTGCCCGCGAAAGTCACCTGCGGTCTGCTTGATCAGAGCAAACAACTGGTCGGCGATGGCGTCGGCGGATGCCGCCAGCGTTGCCTGGAACTGCAGCCTGTAGTCCTCGCGTATCAGGACATTTTTCTGAATCAGGTCTTGCACCGGCTTGAACAGTTCCGCACGTGCACGCCGCTGTGCATCGAGGGTATCGAAGATTTCCCCGGACAACTGCAAACGCCTCGCTTCCAAAACCTTGAGCTGCTGCGGAAGCTCCTCGATCTGCTCGATTCTGGTTTCCAAGCCGACCTTGGTCTCAGGGTCGGTGATTGAGCCGATGAGTTCGTCGCGCTTCGTGTTCCATTCCGCAAGCTGGCGCTGGTAGGCCTCATATTGCTGTTGCGGCGCGTTCAACTTTGCGGTGAAACCTTGCTGGGTTGCAGTGGCGGAATTGAGGACTTCCGCCAGTTTTTCAGCCTCGATCTTTATCTCGCCTTGCTTCGTCGCCAACTCGGTCGATTTTTCTTCCAGAACGGCGGTCTTGATGTCGATGGCGGCAAGATCGGACCAAGCGAAGCCAAGAAGATTGAGATCGTCGGAGACGGTTTTTTCGGCTTGATCGAAAGCACGTTGCAGCAATCTCAACTGCTCACGAATATTTCCTATGGCCTTTTGACGTTTGGCCAGTTCAGTGGTCTCGCCAGCGATCTCTTGGCTGCGCTTTCTGGCAGCGTCCACCTGTTGACTTGCTGCCGCCAAGCCTTCAGCCGCTTGTTTCTGCTCGGGGCTCATAGCTTCGGTCGGCACCGCAACCTCCGCAGGCTTCAGCTTGTCGTGTTCCTCGATCTGCTTGCTCTTCAGCAGGAGCAGATCAGTGAGTTTTTTCAGTTCAATGGGTTGAAGCTGCTCCTCGATGCGAACGATGGTTGCGTTGGTCGATGTCAGTTCCTTGCGGTATTCACCCAATCGGTTCCTGAGCGATTGCTCCTGCTGCTCGGTCAACTGATCGAAGTCGAGTGCGCCAAGCCTCATTTCTTCGCTCGCATGGGAGAAGATCACTGACCTCAGCTCTTTCTCAAATGCGTTCGACTTACCCGATACGTGCTCATTGCAAAGCTCTTCGAAATAGCCCTGCGGGATGTAGCGAACAAGCTCGGCCTTCTCCTCTGAAGGTGACTCATTCAACGGCCTGGACTCGGTGCTTTCGTCTCGCCAGGTTAGCGTTCCGGTGAAGTGGCGAGCGGGCTCGCCGGTCTTGCCCCAAAAGCGATCCCTCTTCAAGAAGCTGAAGTGCTTGGACTGCTTGGAGTTGCCGAGCGTCGCGATGACATCCGCCAATGCACTCTTGCCACTTCCCTTGTTCCCAATAACGGCGACAAGATCGGGGTTCAGCAGGATGTCACAGCCATGCAGCCACCGCCCAACGCCAGCCTTGTCCCCTGTTTTGGTGATCTCGATCGACTCGATGTAGAAGGTCTTGTTGGACTCGACTTCTTGAACCTTGGGCGGCTTGTCACCAATGAAGGAGCGTTTCGCTGGCTCAAGAATGGCTTGCTTGAGGCCGTGGAACGTCGGGTCGGCTTTGATCCACGTCCTTTTCCCGGAGGGGAAGTCGCCATAGCCCCGCTTGTTGTTGTCGCCAGGTGTTCCAACGAAGCAGTGGGCGTCGCTTCCTGAGACTGCCAAGCGCGGAATATTATTCAGACCTGCTTGAAAATTCTTGAACCACTTGGCGTTGCCGGCTGTCTGCTCGCCAACAAATGCGCCACGCAGGTCGGTGTCTCGTGTCTCGAAGATCGGAGAAGTTTGAAAGAGGTTCATGGCATAGGCGTAGTGCTCTTGCCACCCAACCTCGGCCAGTCCGTCATTCGTATCAAACGGCATAAGGCCAATCGCGTGCTCGTTCGGGACCTTCCGAATCGCTTCCCTGTATGAGTCAGCGTTGATCTCCGCAATCACCGCCCCAGCAAGCAGAGCCTTCTCGTCGGAAGCATCTACATCGGCCTTTTTGAAGCCGTGATGCTTCAACTTGTCCTCGCCGACCTTCCTGGCAAGCTCTCTCAACGCAGGCTCGGAAAGTGGCCTGTCCACTAACTCAATGCGCAAGGCAGATATGAAATCCCTGAGCACCTGTTCATCGACCTCGTTCGAGAACAGTACGTGTGCATTCAGTCGCCCCTTCATTGGCGCGGCAAGCCGAAGTTCGATCCCTGGAAGGACGGTTTTTTTCAGGACGGGGGCGTCCTCGTCCTTGAGGCGCTTTCGTAGTGCAAGCCAGCCGTCAAAGGTCCAGTAATCCATGATCGCGAACACAGCCGGTTCTGCCTTGTTCATGGCTTCGATCATTTCATCGACCAGCTTCTTGCTCTTTGCAGAAGAGAGATCGACATCGAACCTATCTCCCGACCAATGAAACGATGCTGGTGTATGGACATGCAGATCCCACTGCCGCCAAATTGCACCCCGAGAAATATCTCTTTTTGTAATCATGTCAGCCCCCACTCGATAGTGAACAGCGTGCGCTCTTCCACCCGTTGATGGAGCTGCACCTCCAACTGACTGATCAAGTCGTTGCGCTGCGCTTCGACCTCATCCTGCCGATTGAACAGTTCCCGCCGCAGCTTGCTGCGCTTGCCTTCCAGTTCGCGCTGCTTCTTCTGCCATGACAGTTTTTCTTCCAGCGTGGGCGAGGTGGCTGCCGTGCGGCGAACTTCCTTGATCTCGCGGTCGATCTCCTTGATTTCTTGCTCAAGGCCGAGTTTCAGGTCATCGGCCCAGGCGTCCAACTTCTGCACTTCCTGCTCGAAGTAGCCAAGGTTGCGTTGGTTGATGTCGCGCAGCAGCTCCGTCTTGCGGGTTGCCACGTTGGCTACCAGCGTGGCGTCGCCTGCGTTATTGAACAGGCTCGCTGCCTGCGTGGTCGCGGGCAGGCGCAGCAGCTTCTCCGGGTCTTCTTCGTCCAGCGACACGCCGTCAGTAGTGGTGGCTGCAACCAAGAGATGCTGCTCCTGATTGCCCAGGGCTTCGACGACAAGCAGCTTGAGCGTGAGCCAACCAGCCTTGCCGCGATACGGCTCCAGGGTGCTGACCTTGCTGCCATAGCCTTCATAATCGAACACCAGCTTGGCCCCATCGAGCGTGCGGGTCTTGGCCTGCTGCGCGATCCACAGCGCCAGCGGATGATTGATGCGGTACAGGTGCGCGTCACCGGAGCGGCGTGGCAGTTCGTAGCGCCCCAGTTCGATGCCTTCAATGCTGCTGCCTTCGATGCCATCCGGCGCGCGCCACAGGTGAAAGCCGTCGTCATCGAAGCTGGCGCAATCGCCCAACTCTGCCCGACTCAAGTCCATCAGCATCCGCTCGAAGCGGCTGCGGGCGCTGCGGCTGTCCTCGGCGCGGACGCGGAGTTTGTCCTGCACTTCCTCATCGAAGTTCTCCAGCAAAATCTGTCGGGTCTTGACCATCGCTTCGCTGATCTCGCCGGAGAGGTCGAGTTGGAGCTGTTCGAAGCTGGCCTTGATTTCGCTCGGGTTGCGGCAGTTCTGATAGATGTCAGCGATGCGGCGTTCAAAGTCCACGCCGGAGCCAATCGTGCCCAGCACTTCATCGCTGGCCCCGAACACGCCGTCGAACAGTTGGAATTTCTGCTCCAGCAGTTCGTACACGCGGGCGTCGGCCTCGTTGCTGCGATCCACGAAGTTGACCACTACCACGTCGTGCTTCTGCCCATAGCGGTGGCAGCGCCCAATGCGCTGCTCAATGCGCTGCGGGTTCCACGGCAGGTCGTAGTTGATGACCAGTGAGCAGAACTGCAGGTTGATGCCTTCCGCGCCCGCTTCGGTGGCAATCATCACCGTGCCGCGTTCCTTGAAGTGCTCGACCAGTGCGGCGCGCGTGTCGGCGGTCTTGGAGCCGGTGATGTGGTCAGTGCCTTCGTGGCGTTTGAGCCAGTCCTTGTAGATGGCCTGCGCGCGGGCGTCGCTGTTGGTGCCGTTGAAGAGGACGATGCCGTCGCCGTAGGACGTGTCCGCCAGCAGGCTCAGTAGGTAATCCTGCGTGCGCCTGGATTCGGTGAAGATGATGGCCTTCTTGGCCGCGCCCAGCCGATTCAGTTCGGCGAATGCTTTGTCCAAGGCCGTGAGTAGCGCCTTGCCTTTGGCGTTGTCGCGGATACTGGTGGCCAGCGTTTTGAAGTGGCGCAGCTCGTCGATCTCGTTGGAGATGGCGGTGCGCTCCTCTTGGCTAGGCCCGGCCGCATCCGCTGCCGGGTCGTCCTCGCCGTCGGCGAAATCCTCTGCGCCGCTTTCGTCAGCAACCTCATCGAGCGACTCGTAGTCCTCGTCCAGCTCGTCCGTCAGATCGACCACCGGCGATGCATCGAGCACGCCTTGCAGGCGCTTGGCCATCGTTTCCAGCGCGCCCGCAATGGCGTGCGTGCTGGACGCGAGCAGCTTCCACAAGACGAGGGAGATCAGTTGCCGCTGGCTTTGCGGCAGCGCTTGCAGGTTGGGGCGGCGCAGGTAGTCGGCGACGAGGCGGGACAGTTCCTGCTCCTCGTTTGACGGGGTGAATTCCTGCACGATGGCCTTGCGCGCCGTGTAGGAGACGTAAGGCTGCACCTGCTTGCGCAGGGTGCGTTTGCAGACGGTGGCCAGCCGTTCGCGCAATGCTCCGAAGGCTTGATCGCGCCCGCTGGAGGTGAATTGCGCGCGGAAGCTGTCAAGGTCGCCGAATACACGATCATCGATAATGCTGACGAGACCATAGAGTTCCACCAGCGAGTTCTGCAAGGGTGTGGCCGTGAGCAGCACCTTGGAATGGACGTGCGCCATTGCGTCCTTGAGCGTCTTGGCGATGACGTTGCTGGTCTTGTAGACGTTGCGCAGGCGATGGGCCTCGTCCAAGACGACCAAGTCCCACTCGATTTCCTTGATATCTTTGGCCTTGGCCTTGGCGAACTGATAGGAGCAGATGATCGGGCCGGATTCCGACAGAAAGGGGGCCTGCTGCCCCTGTTTGCGGGCCGCGTTGTAACTCTTGGCTTCGAGGATTAGCCCCTGCAGACTGAACTTGTCCTGCAGTTCCTGATGCCACTGCTTGCGCAGGTTGGCCGGGACGATGATGAGCACCTTGCGCCGTCTCTCCGCCCAGCGCTGTGAAATCACCAAGCCTGCCTCGATGGTTTTGCCAAGACCCACTTCGTCGGCCAGTATGACGCCACGCGAAAGCGGGTTGCGGCAGGCAAAAAGGGCGGCGTCAACCTGATGCGGGTTGAGATCGACCTGCGAATCGACCAGTGTCGAGGCCAGCGATTCAACGGTGTCGCCCGCCGCGCGACGGGTGAGCAGCCACGCGACGTACTGGCTTTGATACGGCGTCAAAGGTTGCTGCGTCGTCAACGGTGATTCTCCCCTTGTCCTGTCCCGGACTTGATGTGGTGGCAAGTGTGGCAAAAACTCACTCAAGCCCCCGGCTTCTGCTTGTTGGTGCTTTCGGCAATCCAGCGCTCAAGATCAGAACGACAGAAGCGCCAGGTTCCCCCCAGCTTGAACGCGGGAATCTCTCCCTTTTGAGCCAGGCGATAGACCGTCCTTTTTCCTGCTTTGAGGTAAACCGCCACCTCTTCAAGTGTGAGGATTTCGTTTTCGGCATCAGTCATCTGCAAACCTTCTCGGTTGGTCTTTCATAGCCTTAGTTTGCCAAGTCTGCTCAATTCTACTAACGAACACTTGTTGCAGGCCACTATTCAGTTGGCGAGTTTCGAAGCTCTCGATAACCCGGTTACCGCGCAGTTCCTATTGTTTGCAGCATGAAGTCGCCCTGATCTCCACGATCAAGCCATTGCTGATCACACAGGAATGGCGCGATGTTGGCTCCGGTCTGGCAGCGCGCCGCGCATCGCGGCGTGCCCATTTTTCTCGTGACGGCCCTGCTGCTGGGTCAGTCCCCGATGGCGTTGGCCGAGTCCCCCGCACAGCGCCAGGAGCTGGTCGCCGCGCTGCGCCAGCTCGATGCGCTGGAGCGCACCGTAGCCGACAGCGCCGCGCGTGCCCCCATCCAGCCGGGCGAGCGCTACCACTTCGATTACCCGCGGCTGCTGGCTGACCTGGCGCGCGTGCGCGCCGGCATCCAGGCCCATCTCACACCGTCGCGTGCCCAGCCGCGCGACCCCTCCGAACTGGCCGGCGACTACCGCACCGAGCGGGCCGCCTCGCCATCGCCGACGACTACGGAAGCCAAGCAATGAACGGCGCCCAGGTCTCGGCATTTCAAGCCAACAGCGGCATCGCACCTTCGGCGATGGCGACCGTCCTGGTCGGCGTCGTGTTCGCGGTCCTGCTCGTGTGGGGCGTCTGGGCCATCCGAACGGCCTACGTGGGGTGGTCCGAGAGCCGCCTCAACCAACGCCAGTTCCTCGGAGTCTGCATCCGCTTCGTCGCGATGTACCTCGTCCTGAGCTTCTTCCTCCTCTCCTGACCTGAAAGGCACGACCATGCAAAACCGCATCCTCCATTCCCGTCTTGCCCAGCGCGCCGCTGTGGCACTGGGCGCCGCCGCGCTGCCCGCGCTGTCGTTTGCGCAAGGCTTGCCGCAGTTGGAGAACCCGACCCGCGGCACCGGCAACGGCATCATGGAAACGATCAGGAACTACGGCTACGACATCATCATGCTCGTGGCGCTCCTGGTCGTGGCGTCGATGTTTATCGGCGTCTGCTACCACGCCTACGGGACCTACGCGGAAATCCACACCGGCCGCAAGACCTGGGGCCAGTTCGGCCTCACCGTCGCGATCGGTGCCGTGCTGCTCGTGATCGGCATCTGGTTGCTCACCGAAGCCACCGGCATCCTGTAAGGCGAGGCCGGTATGTCCGAGCAGCAGCACGTCCGTGCGGACGGGACGGTCACGTTCCTTCCGCACCGGCTCAACCGCCATCCCGTTGTTGTGCGCGGCCTGACCGCCGACGAGCTGTGGATCTGCTGCGGCCTGTCCGGCGCCGCCGGCCTGCTGGTCGGCGCGCCGCTGTCCTGGGCGTTCCGCACGATCGCCATCGCGCCGACGTTCGTCGTCCTGGGTGTGGCCCTGGGCGTCTTCATCGGCGGCGGCATCCTGCGCCGGCTCAAGCGCGGGCGTCCCGACACCTGGCTGTACCGGCAACTGCAATGGCGCATCGCCACGCGCCATCCGCTGATGGCGGGCTGGGTGAGCGGCCACGTGCTGATCTCGCGCTCCGGCTTCTGGACCACCCGAAGGTCTGCCTCAAGGGGGACACGATGAGCCGCTTCAAGAACGAGATCACCCACCTGCAGGCGCACATCAAGACGCTTCGCCTGGGTGCTGGCGCGCTTGTCATCGTCGCCCTAGTCATGGGCGGTGGATGGTGGAGCGCGCCGCGCGACCTGACCATCCACGTCCCGCCCGACCTGCGCTCCGGCAGTACCCGCAAGTGGTGGGAAGTGCCGCCCGAATCGGTCTATGCGTTCACGTTCTACGTGTTCCAGACCCTCAATCGCTGGCCGACGAACGGCGAAGAGGACTACCCGCGCAACCTCCATACGCTCTCGCCGTATCTCACCCCGTCCTGCCAGGCCTTCCTGCGCGCGGACTACGACTACCGCCGCAGCACGGGCGAACTGCGCCAGCGCGTGCGCGGGATTTATGAAATCCCCGGCCGCGGCTACGGCGACGACCCCACGGCGCGCGTGCGCGTGGTCTCTGACCGCGACTGGGTGGTGACGCTCGACATCACCGCCGACGAGTACTACGGCGCCGAGCAGGTCAAGCGCGCGCTCGTGCGCTACCCGGTGAAGGTCACGCGGGTGGACGTCGATCCCGCCCGCAACCCGTTCGGCCTGGCGCTGGACTGCTACGACGGTGCGCCCCAGCGCATCAGCGCCCCGGAGCCGACGCGCCCGGCGCCTGGCGGCCTGTCTCCGCAAGCGCCCCAAGGAGGAAACACCCCATGAAGCATCCTGTACTCGTGCTGCTGGGGCTGCTGGCCGCGGCCGCGGCACCCGTCTCCCATGCTGTGGAGATTCTGCGCTGGGAGCGCATGCCGCTGGCGGTGCCGCTGAAGGTCGGCCAGGAGCGCATCGTGTTCATCGACCGGAACGTCCGCGTGGGCGTGCCTGCGGGCGTGGGCGAACGCCTGCGCGTGCAGAGCGCGGGTGGCGCGGTGTACCTGCGGGCCAGCGAGCCGATCGAGCCCACACGGCTGCAATTGCAGGACGCCGACACGGGCGCGCTGATCCTGCTCGACATCGCGGCCGAGCCGCCCAAGGACGGCGAAGCCGAGCTGGAGCCGGTGCGCATCGTCGAGGGCAGCAGCACCCTGACGCGCTATGGCGATCAGGCAGGCGGTGCCGATGAGGCCCCGGCGCGCGCCCAGGGCCAGGCAGTCGCTCGGGCTGCGCGGCGCGAGACGCCGATTCCGGTCGTCCTGACGCGCTTCGCTGCGCAGAACCTCTACGCGCCCCTGCGCACCGTGGAGCCGCTGCCCGGCGTCATGCGGGTGAACCTGCGCCGCGACCTCGACCTCGGCACGCTGATCCCGACGCTGCCGGTGCGCGCGGTCGCGCTCGCGTCGTGGCGTCTGGAAGACCAGTGGGTCACCGCCGTGCGTCTGATCAACAGCAGCAGCGGCTGGGTCACGCTCGACCCGCGCGTTCTGCAAGGCGATTTCCTCACCGCCACCTTCCAGCACGAAGCGCTCGGCCCCCGCGGGACGCCCGAGGACACGACCGTCCTGTACCTGGTGACGCGCGGGCGCGGCCTGGCGCAGTCAGTGCTGCCGGCGATCCACCGCTTCGACCCGGCTGCGCACCTGCCACAGCCGGAAGCTGAAGCCGGCGACGGCAAGGAGACCCGCCATGCGCAGTAACGGCTTGCTCAAGTGGCTGATGATCCCGGTCGCCTTGCTGGTGCTGTTCGTTGCCATCCGGCTGTTCTCCGGCGGAAGCACGTCGGCACCGCCCGCCGCGGATGCCGGCTCCAAGCTCACGCCGGAGGAAATGAAGGCGTTGGGCATCGAAGGCGATACCCCCCGCGATACCGTGGCAACGCTCGTCGCCCAGGTGAAGCAGTTGCGCACCGAGCTTCAGACCGCGCTGACCGACAACAAGTCGCAGCGCGAGGAAAACCAGCGGCTGCGCCAGCGCGAGAATTCCATCGATCAGCGCATCAATTCGGCCCTCGAATCCGAGCGCTCCAACCTGCGCCGCGACCAGGAACAGGCGGCCAGTGCGCGCCAGCAGACCGAAGGGCTGCTCGCCGACCTGCAGCGGCGTCTGGACAGCATCGGTGGGCGCGGCGGCGGCCATGCCGATCTGCCCGTGGGCCTGGGGCTGCGCGATGGCGACGAGGCCGGCATGGAAGGCGGCATGCGCTGGGTCGAACCGGATGATGCGAAGAAGGCCGAGGGCCGCAACAACGGTCGTGGCGCGGGCAGCGGCATGAGCTTCCCGACGAGCTTCGGCCCGGCGCAAAGCACGCTGGAAACCACCGCGGAAACCGTGGCGAACGCCGGCGCACGTACGGCAGGCGTCAAGAGCGCCAAGCCGGTCTATACCGTGCCGACCAACTCGACACTGATGGGGTCGGTCGCGATGACGGCGCTGATCGGCCGCGTGCCGATCGACGGGACGGTGAACGATCCGTACCCCTTCAAGGTGCTGGTCGGGCCGGACAACCTCACGGCCAATGGCATCGACATTCCCGACGTGGCCGGTGCCGTGTTCAGCGGAACCGCCTCGGGCGACTGGACGCTTTCATGCGTGCGCGGTCAGGTGCGGAGCATCACCTTCGTCTTCCACGACGGCACGATCCGCACGATCCCCGAAGACCGCGAAGGCAATCAGCAGAACAACCAGCAGCGCGACGGCCTGGGCTGGATCAGCGACCCGCACGGCATCCCCTGCGTCAGCGGCGAGCGGCGCAGCAACGCCCAGCAGTACCTCGGCTCCCAGGCCCTGATCACCGCGGCCGGCGCCGGCGTGGCCTCGCTCATCGAAAGCGACAGCGGCCGCATGTCCTACGTCGGCCCGGACGGCGCCATCGGCACCGTGGGCATCAGCGGCCAGGAAGCAGTCGGCCAGATCCTCGCGGGCGGCGTGCGGGACATGTCGGCCTGGGTCAACAAGCTCTATGGCCAGGCCTTCGCCGCCGTGTATGTGCAGCCTGGCGCCAAGGTCGCCGTCCACCTCGAAAAGCCGCTCGCCATCGATCACGACCCCGAAGGCAGGCGCGTCGATCACCGTGCAGGAGAAAGCCATGCGCTCGAACTCGATTAAGGGCCTCGCGCTGGCCCTCGCCGTCGTCGTGCTCGGCGGCTGCGCCACCAGCAAGGAAGAGCTGCTGACCCATAGCGACCGCACCATGATGGACGTCTGGCAGCAGGAAACGGGTGGCGGCGGCAGTGGCACCGGCCAGGTCGCCCGCCGGCAGTTGCTCGACGCGCGCCAGAGCCTGCGCCGGCCGCTGACCGACGCCAATGTGCAGGCCGCGCCCGCCGAGCAGATGCGCTACACGCGCACGGCGCAGAGCGAGGTCTATCGCCAGTTCCAGCGCCTGCCCAATCCCGATCTCGTCATGTACGTGTACCCGCACCTGGCGGGCACGGACCCCGTGCCGGTTCCGGGCTACACGACGGTCTTCCCGCTGTACCAGCGCGTGCAGTACGCCATGCCCGGTGAACGGCTGGAGGACTATTGATGCGCTGGAAACTTCCCTGGCCGAAGCTGGCCGCATCCGGCACCGGCGACGAAGAGAAGCCGGACGGCTGGCAGCGCCACGTCGAGGCCTTGCGCCAGGCCGGCGTCCCCGAACCCGGTGCAGCGGTCCAGGGCCGCAGGCCGGCGACGGTAGCCGACGAGCAGGCGCTGTACGACGTCGCACCGTCGTTCGCGGAACTGCTGCCTTGGGTGGAGTTCCTGCCGCAGTCGAAGTCCATGCTGCTGGAGGATGGGCAGTCGGTCGCTGCCTTCTACGAGCTGGTGCCGCTGGGCACCGAGGGCCGGGAACCCGGCTGGCTCGCGCATGCCCGCGACGCCTTGGAGAACGCGCTCCAGGACTCATTCGATGAGCTGGACGAAAACCCCTGGGTGCTCCAGCTCTACGCCCAGGACGAGCCCAGCTTCGACCAGTACATGCAGACCCTGCGCGACTACGTGCAGCCGCGCGCCCGCGATACCGCGTTCACCGAGTTCTACCTGCGCTTCTTCGGCCACCACCTGCGCGCGGTCGCCAAGCCGGGCGGCCTGTTCGAGGACACGGTGGTCACGCGGCTGCGCTGGCGCGGCCAGACGCGGCGGGTGCGCATGGTGATCTATCGCCGTGCCACCGGGCAGGCAAGCCGCCGCGGCCAGACGCCCGAGCAGATGCTGAACATCGTTTGCGACCGCCTGTGCGGCGGCCTGGCGAACGCCGGCATCCAGGCACGGCGCATGGTCGCAGCCGACGTCCACGACTGGCTGCTGCGCTGGTTCAATCCGCGCCCCGCGATGCTCGGGCCGAGTGCAGAGGACCGGGAGCGCTTCTACGCGCTGGCGCGCTACCCCGACGAGGCCGAGGACGGCGAAATCGAGCTGGCGAGCGGGCGGGATTTCAGCCAACGCCTGTTCTTCGGCCAGCCGCGCTCCGACGTGGCGCACGGCACCTGGTACTTCGACGGCATGCCGCACCGGGTTCTGATCACCGACCGTTTGCGCATGCCGCCTGGCACCGGACACCTGACCGGTGAGACCCGCAAAGGCGATGCCATCAACACGCTGTTCGACCAGATGCCAGAAGACACCTTGATGTGTCTTACCATGGTCGCCACGCCGCAGGATGTGCTGGAAGCGGATCTCAACCACCTGGCGAAGAAGGCCGTGGGCGAGACGCTGGCGTCGGAACAGACGCTCAAGGACGTGCAGGAAGCTCGCTCGCTGATCGGCAGCGCGCACAAGCTCTACCGCGGGACGCTGGCGTTCTACTTGCGGGGGCGTGACGAAGCCGAGCTAGACCGGCGCGGCCTGGACCTGGCGAACGTGATGCTCAACGCCGGCTTGCAGCCGGTGCGCGAGGACGACGAGGTGGCGCCGCTCAACAGCTACCTGCGCTGGCTGCCGTGCTGCTACAACCCCGGCCAGGACCGGCGCAAGTGGTACACCCAACTGATGTTTGCCCAGCACGCGGCGAACCTGGCGCCGGTGTGGGGCCGTGCCCAGGGCACGGGGCACCCCGGCATCACGATGTTCAATCGCGGTGGCGGGCCGATCACCTTCGACCCGCTCAACCGCCTGGACCGGCAGATGAACGCCCATCTGTTCCTGTTCGGCCCTACCGGCTCGGGCAAGTCAGCGACCCTCAACAACCTCTTGAACCAGGTCACGGCCATCTACCGGCCGCGGCTGTTCATCGTGGAGGCCGGGAACTCCTTCGGCCTGTTCGCAGACTTCGCCCGGCGCCTGGGCCTGACCGTGAACCGCGTCAAGCTGGCTCCTGGCTCGGGCATCAGCCTCGCGCCATTCGCCGATGCGCGCCGGCTGATCGAAACGCCGAGCGACGTGCAGACCCTCGATGCCGATGCGCTGGACGAGGACCTGCCGCCGGATGCTTCGGCCATGGAGGCGGACGAGCAGCGCGACGTGCTCGGCGAACTGGAGATCACGGCACGGCTGATGATCACCGGAGGCGAGGACAAGGAAGAAGCCCGGATGACGCGCGCAGACCGCTCGCTGATCCGCCAGTGCATCCTCGACGCCGCCGAGCACTGCGTGGCCGAGAAGCGCACGGTGCTCACGCGCGACGTGCGCAACGCGCTGCGCGCTCGGGGCCAGGACCCGACGCTACCCGAGATGCGCCGCGTACGGCTGATGGAGATGGCGGACGCGATGGACATGTTCTGCCAAGGCACCGACGGCGAGATGTTCGACCGCGATGGCTCTCCGTGGCCCGAGGCAGACATCACCCTGGTCGATCTGGCGACCTACGCGCGGGAGGGCTACAACGCGCAGCTCTCCATCGCATACATCAGCCTGATCAGCACGGTGAACAACATCGCCGAACGAGACCAGTACCTGGGCCGGCCTATCGTCAACGTCACAGACGAAGGACACATCATCACCAAAAATCCATTGCTTGCGCCCTACGTGGTCAAGATCACAAAAATGTGGCGCAAGCTCGGGGCCTGGTACTGGCTGGCTACACAAAATATCGACGATCTGCCGCGCGCTGCAGAGCCCATGCTCAACATGATCGAGTGGTGGATCTGTCTCAGCATGCCCCCCGATGAGGTCGAGAAGATCGCGCGGTTCCGCGAACTTTCGCCCGCGCAGAAGGCGCTGATGCTGTCGGCACGCAAAGAAGCGGGGAAATTCACCGAGGGCGTCATCCTCTCCAAGAGCATGGAAGTGCTGTTCCGCGCCGTGCCGCCGAGCCTGTACCTCGCGCTCGCGCAGACCGAACCCGAAGAGAAGGCCGAGCGATACCAGCTCATGCAGCAGTACGGCTGCACCGAACTCGAAGCCGCCTTCCGGGTCGCCGAGAGGATCGACCAAGCGCGCGGCATCGAGTCGCCGGCCTTGGAACTGTCGTAAGCCGGAGAGTGCCATGGAGCAGAAACGTCCTTCCATCCCGATGCAGGTCCAAGCGTTCCGTCGCCGCCACGTGCGGCCCCGCTGGCCTTGGGCCTTGGCCGCTGCACTGGTCGCGCTGCTGCTGATCTGGGGCGTGTCCCGGTCGCCCGACGAATCCTCGCCGCAGCCGTCCACGCCGGTCAGCACGGCCCAGGTCGCCGGGCCGCCCTGGCAGATGGGCAACGCCGAAGGCCGCTTCACGCTGACGCTTTATGCCGACCTGGAATGTCCGTTCTGCCGGGAGTACTTCCCGCAGCTCAAGCGCTGGGTCGGCAACAACACCGACGTGGCACTGCAATGGCACCACCAGCCGCTGGCCGCGCACGAGCCCGCCGCGTCGGCCGAGGCGCGCCTGGTCGAGTGCGCCGCCGAAGCGGGCGGACATGCCGCGTTCTGGCAAGCCGTCGAGTGGGTCTATGCCCACACGCGCAGCGATGGCCAGGGCCTGCCCGATGGCCTGCGCTACCCCGAATCGACGCCGGCCGTCGAGCAGTGCCTGGCGAGCGAGCGGGCCGATGCGCTCATCCGCGCCCAGGCCGCGGAAGCCACCAAGAGCGGCGTGAACGCCACGCCGTCGCTGCGGCTGCTCGATCGCCAGACGGGTCAGGCCATCCTGCTGCAGGGGCCGATCGAGGGCGATGCCTTGCTCTCGGCCATGGACATGCTGGCAGCCGAGGACCCGACCAGTGACGTGGCGGCCTCGCCCGCCACCCCCACATCCGAAATGCCTGCCGACGCTGTCGGCGACATGCCCAGGTAGCCCTCGGTCTTGGAGGCTACGGCGCGGCTTGCCACGCTGACCGCGACCCGTTCGCTTCGCATCCTGGCTGCGGACAATCACCGCTGCGCGGTGGTGGATGCACCTTGTTCCGCTATTTCCATCCCCAGGAGGGCTTGCCCTCCCAGGGGGGGCGCCCTCCGTTCACATTCTGGAGGTTTGCCCATGTCTCTCGTCGCCAATGACTCCTGCGTGGAGCCACGTTTTGCACCAGCGTCCCAATCCGATGACTGGATCATCCGGCAAGCCATCGCGCTGCTGGAGCAGCGTGTCTTCAAGAAGGGGCCATCCCTCGAACGGCCCGCCGCCGTCAAGGACTACTTGAACCTGAAGCTGGCAGCCGAGCCCAACGAAGTCTTCGCCATCGTGTTCCTCAACAGCATGCACGAAGTGCTGGCCTACGAACCGATGTTCAAGGGCACGGTCCATTCGACCACGGTGCATGCGCGCCCGATCCTGCAGCGCGCCTTGGAACTGAACGCCGCCGCGGTCATTCTTTCGCACCAACACCCTTCGGGCTGCACGGAGCCGTCAAGCGCGGACCGCGCGTTGACCCAAACGCTGAGGGCTGCGTTGTCGCTGATCGACGTGAGGGTGCTGGATCACCTCATCGTCGGCCAAGGCACGCCGTACTCGTTCGCGGAATCCGGCCTGCTGTAGCAACGGCATCGGCTCCTTGATCCACGCGGAGGCTTCGGCCTCCGCTTTTTCATGGGCGCGAGACAAGCAGGTATGCGGGCGGTGCGCGATGCGCATTGTTTGTTGGGGCCGCATCGGCTTCGCGTTTGACTACTGCTCTGATCAACTTCAAGGGCGCGCGACATGCCAGCATCTCTTTCCAGGTTCGCGTCAGGCTGGCGAACTCTCGGCCTGGCCGTTGCGCTGCCGGCCGCGCTGGCCGTTTTCAGCCCGGCCGCCTTCGCCGCAGACGTGGTGGTCGTCACCGACAGCCGCCACCCGTTCAAGACCATGGGTGGCGAGCGGCTGATCGAGCTGGACGAGCCCCACCGGATTGAAGCGGAGCTTTCAGCGGAGCTGCCCAACGACCCCGAGCAGGCGACGGCCATCGTCAAGCGCCGGCTGTCCAGCGGCGGCACCGACCTCCAGCGCCGCCTCGCTTCCGCGTACCAGGGCGTCACAGACGCTTGGAGCCTGGGCATCACCAGCCTCCCGGCCGTCGTGGTGGACCAGCGCTACGTGGTCTATGGCGAGCCGGACGTGGCCCGCGCCGTCGCGCGCATCGAACAGCACCGGAGGCCTCAGCCATGATCCGAGCATTCGACCTGATGCGCCGCCTGCGCGCTGGCGTGGCGTCCGTGCTGCTGCTCAGTGCCACCGGCAGCTACGCCCTCAACACCGCCACCATCGTCGGCTCGGTGGCGTCGCCCGACTGCCTCGAATACCGCGTCGTCGGCATCTGCTACTGGCTCTACTGCACCTGGACCGGCTGCACGGTGCGCACATCCATCAAGGTGCGCCACTACATCCCCGATGCGGTGGTGTCGTCGTACTCGAACACCGGCGAAAACCCCTGGGTCGAAGTCCGGGCGATGAGCACGCCCAACCCGTCTGCCCAGGCGGGCGGCGACGGGACGACGAACGAGGACCACGAAAACAACCTCGCCAAGTTCAAGAACGCCGACGTGATCGGCCACCCTGGTGTCGAGGTGTTCAACCAGTTTGTCTCATCGTCGGGCTACTTCTGCGAGGGCGCGGGTACGGCGTTCATGCCGTACTTGCTCAGCACCTTGGACACGCTGGCCTGGCGCTACAACGTGCCCGAGATGGCCTACCCGGAAGCGCTGATTCCGGGGCTGCGCGAGGTCGGCGCACGTACCACGATGAACCTCTGGGGCAATGTGTATCCGCGTGGCGGCTTCCTGCACCAGACCGACGACCACAAGGCCGGTGCAGTCGTCGCCCAGCGTGCGGGTGATGTCGTCACGCGCCGCGGGCAGATCCACGTCTATCAGCCGCTGCTCGCCAACTCGCGGCCCGGCTACTGGCCGGCCGGCGCGCTGATGGAAGGCGATGCCTCGACAGGCAAGTGGCAGGAACTCACGCCCGTCCTGTCTTCCTCCTGCACGGTCTTCCCACGCAGCGGCTTCCTGACACAGGCCCAACAAGGCGACTACGCCTGGGCGTTGTGGCGGCCCTATGCGTGCTGCGAACGCCGCGGCCAGGTGTTCCTCGGCAGCGTCGATTTCTATTGAGGGTACGGCAATGAAACGTCCAGAACTGATGAACCTCCCCGCCCAAGCTCGTCGTCTGCTGCGTCCGACAGCGCTGGCCGGGGCGCTCACCTTGGGCTGCGGCCTCGCATGGGCGCAGGCTGGATTCCAGACCAGCGGCCCCATCCTCGGCGACGAGGTGATGTATTCGATCGGCGGCGGCAGCGCGGTGTCGATGGGGCGTGCGGCCGGCATGCGCTCGATCGGTGTCGGCGTTGGCTGGAACAGCAACCTGATCTGCGGCGACATGAGCATCCAGACGACGTTGCGCAACCAGCTCAACGGCATCACCAACGGCTTTCAGCAGATCATGAGCAACGTGATCCAGAGCGCCACAAGCGCCGTGGCGTCGCTTCCCGCACTGATCATCCAGCGGGCCGATCCCGGCCTCTACAACCTGCTCACCAATGGCGTGCTGCAGGCACGGCTGGACTTCGACCGCTCCAAGCTGGCGTGCCGCGCCATGGCCGAGAAGATGGCCGACATGGCAGGTGGCCAGTTGGGCTGGAGCCAGATGGCTGAGGGCATGGCGCTGCGCGACGCGGTGTCGAGCACTGACGCCGTGTCGGCGATCGAACAGGCCGAGACGCGGCGCGGCAACGACGGCGTGCCCTGGGTGGGCGGCAGCAATGCCGGCGGCGCGGGCCAGCGTGCGATCCGGGTGGTCGGTGACGTGACCCGCGCCGGCTACAACCTTGTCAACGGCCGCGGCGTGACGGACACGTCGTCCATCGCGCCAGCCAGTTGCGCAAGCCTGTCCTGCCAGACCTGGACGTCGCCCCAGCAAGCGGTTGAATGGGCGACGCGGGTGCTCGGGGAACAGGAGCAGCGCACCTGCGATTCCTGCACAAAGACCGAGACGGTGCCCGGGGTCGGGCTGACGCCGCTGATCCAGGAGGAATACGAGACGAAGCTGGAAGCCCTTCAGGAGCTGATCTCGGGGACGCGCAACACCACGTTCGAGAACCTGCGCGCGGCCGGCAGCGCGTCGCTGCCCATCACGCGCGGCGTCATCGAGGCGCTGCGCGACGAACCGGATCAGGACCTGCTGGCACGCCGCCTGGCGTCGGAGGTCGCACTGTCGTCCGTCTTGGAGAAGGCATTGCTGCTCCAGCGGACCCTGTTGACCGGGAAGAAGGAACCCAACGTGGCGGCGAACCAGTTGGCGGTCGATGCGGTGAACCACGAGAGCGACACGCTCGACCAGGAGATCCGCAACCTCAAGACCGAACTGGAGTTGCGGCGCGAGTTGGCGAACAACTCGCCGATGGCCATCATCCAGCGCCACGGCACGCGTGCGGCGGGCTCGCGCGGCATCTACGAGGGCGATCCGGTTCCCGACCGCCTCGACCGGCTCCAGAGGGGCAATCCGGGAGGCAACCCATGACCCCGGTGAGTTCCAGTTGGCTGCGGCCGCGCTGGCTGTTCAGCCGGCGCGCGGCGAAGACGCTGCTGTGGACGGCGGTACTCGTTGCCGCTGCCGTGGGCGCCAACATCGTCGGCATCTATCTCGTCGGCAGCGTGGCCGGCTGGGAGCAGTGGCTGGCGGCCGCGTCGGGCTACTTCCTGGTATGGCGGCTGTGCTTGTACGGCGCGACGGCCTGCGGATGGATGTGGATGCGCCGCCGGCTCCTGGCGCGCGAGGGCGACGACGCCCAGGCACGGCGCCGTCTGGTGCGCAGCGAGATCGCCGGCGGCGTCGCCATCGTGGCGCTGGAAATCAGCCTGCTGATGCAGGGCTGAGGGGAGATTGGTGCCATGACGCTTTTTACGACCGACTACCTGGAGTACTACCTGACCCTCGTGTCCTGGATCGTCAACAACGGCATCTGGGCGGTGCTGGTGTCCAGCGGGGTATTCGCGCTGCCTTTCGTCGCCATCATCGTGCAGGAGTGGCTGAAGGCCCGTGCGGAAGGTGCCGACGAAGGCAACAAGGGCTTGCTCTCGGCCGTCCGCATCGAGAACCGGGTCTTCGTCGCCATCGTGGTGGTGATGTTCGCGGGCATTCCGTTCATCGACGTGGACCTCAACACCATCCAGTACGACAGCTCGCGCTCGGCCCAGTGCCAGGTCAGCGTGCCACAGCCCACGGATACCGGCTGGTCACAGTCCTTCAGCACCATCAACAACCAGTCCGCGAAGGTGCCGGTCTGGTGGGCCTTCATGCACGCGCTCTCGCGCGCTGTCACGAGCGCCTCGGTGGCGGCGATCCCATGTGGTACGGACCTGCGGCAAATGCGCATGGAGATCGACGCGACCCGCATTGACGACCCGGTGCTGGCCCAGGAAGTGGCGGACTTCTCGCGGGATTGCTATGGGCCTGCGCGGGCCAAACTGTTCATGCAGCGCCCTCAGCTCGATGAGCAGCAGATGCACGACGTGACCTGGATCGGATCGAGGTTCTTCACCGACACCAACGGCTACTACGACACGTACCGTTCCAGCACGCCGCGCGACGACTGGCCCTACGACAGCAACCGCGATGCCGGGCTTGCGCAGGTGGCCAGCGGCGGCGGCTATCCGAACTGTAGGCAGTGGTGGGCCGATGGCAGCAACGGCCTGCGGGCACGCCTGCTGGGACAGGTGGACCCGAGCCTGCTGAATCGCCTGGCGGGCTGGGCCGGGTTCCTGAGCCGGGCCGAGGTGGACGACTCGGTGATCCGCGCCATCGCCTCCCCGCGGCAGCAGAAGTTGAACCAGGGCAGCGTCTATACGGACTACGGCGGCCAGATCGACAAGACCCTGCCGAACATCGTGACGCGCGCCACGGGCGACGTCGGCATGGCAGTCGGCGCGATTGCCGCGTTTCCTGCCATGGACGTCGTGAGACAGGCTCTGCCCATGGTCCTCGCCTTGCTCAAGATGGCGCTGGTCATCTGCATCCCGCTCGTGCTGGTCATCGGCACCTATGACCTGAAAACGGTCGTCACCGTCAGCGTCGTGCAGTTCGCGCTGTTCTTCGTGGACTTCTGGTTCCAGCTCGCCCGCTGGATCGACAGCACCATCCTCGATGCGCTTTACGGCTGGGGCTTCGGGTGGAATCGGCCGCACACCAACTTCGACCCGCTGGTGGGATTGAACAATGCCTTTGGCGACATGCTTCTGATGTTCGTCATGGGCACCATGTTCATCGTCCTGCCTACGTTCTGGATTGGCGCACTCACCTGGGTCGGTGTACGTGCCGGTGCAATCGCCAACACCTTCGCCACTGCCACAAAGGATGCAGGAAGCGCTGGCGGCAAAGGAGCAGGTGCTGTCTCAGGCGGCAAGCTCAAATGATCGAATGACCTTCGGCGTCAGTCGTCTTGGTACATCTCGTGGGAGGTATCGTTGTACAGGTTGGGATCGTAGCCAGGCGTGGCCCGCAGTTCCTCAATGGTTGGGTACTGCAGTTCAAACCCTTCTTCATCGGGATGGTGCTGATTCATAGCCCATCCTGCCACCACCACGCCCAGCAGCACGAGTGCGAACCAGAAAGCAACGTAGAGCAGCACCCCGAGCACAGCCAGCTTGAAGACCCACACAAGTGCGGTAGCACCAGCTCGCGGCACACCCCTGAATACCAGCCAATTCGACGCCCGCCGTTCGCCGCGCGCATAGGCGCGCCATCCGCGGCCAAAGGCGCGGCCGAGGCGTTCTGCGGTGCTGGTGCGGGTCGTCGTGTTCATGGTCGTATCCTGCTGTTAAGGAATGCCTATTCCAGTTTGCTCCACTTCATTCGGTTTGCGGCTTCAATGTGTTTTCTTGCTGCTTCAGGACGCTTCGTCATCCGGCCCCACCGGGCCGGGGTCAGGTTCAACGCCGATGCGGTAGGTGGCAACAAAATGCGGCCAGTCCACGTGGTCCACCAGGTCGATGTCCTCGATGACGCCAACCTTCGCTCCCGCACGCTCGAACAGGGCGATGCTCTTAGCGGGATAGTTGTTGCGCGACGGATAGAGCACCCCGTCGAACAGCGCCTGGCCGTCATCTGCGAGCATCGCATGCACCTGGGCGGACACCTGCTGCGTGTGCGTGTAGTCGCGGCTGGCCAACTGCTCTAGGTTCAGGCCGAAGTAGCCCGCCATGACGCCCGGCGTCGTGATATCGGCCAGAAGCACGTCGTCCATCACGCCTACTGCGCGCACCATCCGGGCTTGGACTTCTTTCAGCGCGATCGAGCGTTGCGTGTCCGCAAGCCACTGGTGCTTGTGAAACACCGACTCCATCAGCGCCGTGGGCAGGTCGCGCCCCAGGTAGAGCACGCCGTAGGCCCCCGCCGGGTCATCGTAGCGATTCGTGCTGCTGCGGCCATAGTACAGCGGGCTGCCCCGATAGACGACGCGGCTCACATGCTGGAGCAGTTCACCGTCATCGATCAGGAACGAAGGCAGCTCGTGGCTCATGGCGATCTCGCTTCAATGCACCTGGACGCCCAGCACGTTGAACACGGCCTCGGCCACGTCATCGATCGTGCCATGCGTCACCGCATCCACCGGCGAGCGACCGCCCAAGCCTTCGAGCGGCTCGGACAGCGCGCTGTAGATCGTCCAGTGGTCGATGCCCTCGACCTCCTGGAGCACGGTTTGGGTCAACTGCTGCTTCACCGGGTCGAGCTGCCAGTCGGGCAGCTTCTGGCCGCGCGGCCCCACGTTCAGCGCCAGTAGCCGACGGGCGAGGATGTCCTTGTAGATTTGCTGGCGCGACTTGTCCGCCAGCTTGGCGAACTCGGCAGGCGGCAGGTTGTCCGGCTGATTGAAGGCTTCCAGCAGCACGGCGCGGCCTCTCTGGACGTCGGTTTCAGTCGGTGCCCAGCGCGTGTCGGAGCGCAACGCGGCCGCCTTGCGCTGCAAGGCCTGCGCCACCGTTTCACCTTCCAGGTTAGCGGGCAGCGTCACAGCCTCCACGCGCTCGTGGATGAACGCCTGCAACTCGGCCGCGAAAGCCGGGGCATCCCGGATTTCGACGGTATCGGCGAAGCGTCGCACATCCTCCACCGTGACGCGCGGCAGCCGGTCGGCAATGAATTCGATCGCAGTGGGCATGGTCAACTCCCAGGTAGGTTTGAGACAAGACTCACTCTAGTCGCCTTTGTCGCCTTTGTCAACTTGATCGCCTGAGTGGGAGCCCACCTGGCGGTGTAGCGTCCCGGCAGCATAGGCCGGGGCCAGCGCCAATTCGCCGTCCAATCCATTCGTGCGGGTTCCGCATTGACGCTGGAGCCGCAACTCAGGCCCAGCTATACCGAAACGGTGAAAGGCCAAAGGGTCGAAACGGCAAGGGAATGGGATGCAAGGGGAAAGGCCCTATCCCGAAAAGGCAAAAAGGCCTCCCGCCCGGCCCGCTATCAGGACATCGACATGCTCTCCCTGTTCCAGCGAAAACGGCCCCCGGTCGCTGCCGCGCCGTCGCCAGCACCCGCCACCGACCTCCCGAAAGGGTTGATGCGGCCGGAGTCGGCCGCATCGTTGCTCGCCACCCCGCGCCGGCAGAAGCTGCTGGAACACATCTGGCAGCGCACCTCGCTTTCGCGCAAGCAGTTCGCCTCCCTGTACCGCGCGCCGCTGGAGCGCTACGCCGAGCTGGTCCAGGCCTTCCCGGCTTCCGAAGCGCATCACCATGCCTACCCGGGCGGCATGCTCGACCATGGCCTCGAAATCGTCGCCTACAGCCTAAAGCTGCGGCAGTCCCATCTGCTGCCCATCGGGGCCAGCCCCGAAGACCAGGCGGCGCAGGCCGAAGCCTGGACTGCGGCCGTCGCCTATGCCGCACTGCTCCATGACATCGGCAAGGTGGCCGTCGATCTGCACGTCGAGCTGGCCGACGGCAGCACCTGGCACCCATGGCACGGCCCGCTGCGCCAACCGTACCGCTTCCGCTACCGCGACGACCGCGAGTACCGGCTTCATAGCGCCGCGACAGGCTTGCTGTACCAGCAATTGCTCAATCGCGATCTGCTGGACTGGCTCAGTGGCTATCCATCCTTGTGGGCGCCGCTGCTCTACGTCTTGGCTGGGCAGTACGAGCACGCCGGGGTTCTGGGCGAGCTTGTCGTGCAGGCCGACCGCGCCTCCGTCGCCCAGGAGCTGGGCGGCGATCCCGCGCGCGCCATGGCCGCGCCCAAGCACTCGCTCCAACGCAAGCTGGTCAACGGGCTGCGCTACCTGCTCAAGGAAGAGCTGAAACTGAACCAGCCGGAGGCCTCCGATGGCTGGCTCACCGAGGACGCGCTGTGGCTGGTGAGCAAGACAGTCTCGGACAAGCTGCGCGCGCACCTGCTGTCCCAGGGGGTCGATGGCATCCCCGCGAACAACACGGCCGTGTTCAACGTGCTACAGGATCATGCCATGTTGCAGCCCACCGCCTCCGGCAAGGCCATCTGGCGCGCAACTATTACCAGTGAGAGTGGCTGGTCCCATGCCTTCACGCTCCTGCGCCTGGCCCCGGCGCTGATCTGGGAGCCCTCGGAGCGACCCAGCCCATTTGCGGGAACCGTGACCGTGGACAACGCCGGCGAGGCCGAGGACGGGCCGCGCCCGTCCGCACCCGACGCTGCATTGCTACCTGGAGCAGCGGTGGCAACGGAGAAGGAGCCCGCAGCAAGCAGCCGTCCAGATCAGTCGGGCGGAAGTCACGCCATACCTCCCAGCACGCAGCGCAATCCGGCCGACCCACTGGAAAGCATGCTGGCGATGTTCGAGACAACGCCTGAGCCGGAGCAGTCCGTCGAAGCCCCGCCAGAGGGTGCCGACGATGCAGCGGTGCCGCTCGACCCTCCCGCATCGGCCCCAGGTCCTTCGGCGCCGACCGCCGCGCCTGCGCCGCACGATTTCGCCTCATTTACCGGGCGGCCATCGGGCGAGCATTTCATGGCCTGGCTGAAACAGGCCGTCCAGACCCGCAAGCTCATCATCAATGACGCCAAGGCCCTGGTACATACCGTGTCCGACACGGTTTACCTGATCAGCCCTGGTGTTTTCCAGCGCTACGCACAAGAGCATCCAACCATTGGGCCGCTTGCGAAGGACGCGGCCCTGCAGGACTGGCAGTGGGTGCAGAAGCGCTTTGAAAAACTCGGACTCCACAGGAAACAGCCATCGGGTCTGAACATCAGGACGTGCGAGGTCATGGGACCGCGCAAAACGCGCCAGGTGCATGGCTATTTGCTCGAAGACCCATCGCACATATTCGATGCCGTTCCACCGAACAATCCTTATCTGTCGCTCAAATAGCCGACTAAGAGGGGAAGTGCCACACGTTCTGTTTGAACGGGTGGCAAGCTTCAGTCGATCCGAAGAGGCTCGAACGACTTGACGAGTTGGTCCACCGCCTTGACCTGCCGCAGCAGCGGTTCGAGCGTGTCCAGTGGCAGAGCGCTGGGTCCGTCACAACGTGCATGCGCCGGGTCGGCGTGTGCTTCGAGGAACAAACCGCCAATGCCGACCGCCATGCCGGCCCGCGCGAGTTCGGGCAACTGTTGGCGACGCCCACCCGAAGCCAACGCATCCGCTTCTCGCCGCTGCAGGCTATGGGTTACGTCGAACACCAGTGGCAGGCCACTGCTGGCAACGCTCATTTCGCGGAAGCCCAACATGTCCACGACGAGATTGTCGTAGCCGAACTGCGTGCCACGCTCGCACAGCAGGACGCGCGGGTTGCCAGCCTCGTGCAGTTTGTGGACGACATGCCTGATCTGGCCCGGGCTGAGGAACTGCGGCTTCTTGACATTCACTACCCGACCGGTGCGGGCAATGGCGGCCACCAGATCGGTCTGCCGGGCCAGGAAGGCCGGAACTTGCAGTACGTCGGCAACGGCAGCGACCTGCATGGCCTGCTCAACCTCATGCACGTCGGTCAAGACTGGGCATCCGAACCGCGACTTGACCGCATCGAGGACCCGCAGCCCTTCCTCCAGGCCGACACCTCGGAAAGAATGGATCGACGAGCGATTGGCCTTGTCGAACGACGCCTTGAAAACGAAGGGTATCCCCAGCTTGCGCGTCACCTCCGCGAAGTGCTCAGCCGCAGCCAGGGTCGTATCGAGATCCTCGATGACGTTGATGCCGCCGAACAGCACGAACGGCAGGTCGTTGGCGACTGTGATGCCCTCGGAAATGGCGACGTGCAGGGAGGTGGCTGATGATGTCGATCGCATAAAAATTCCTCTCGTGATGTCAACGACCGCAGGCGAAAGCGCCGAGCGTCGTCGGCGAAGAATGCCTCACGGTCTTGAGCTTTGCGTGCAGACGCGTCCACAACAGCGCTTACAGGGTCCGACCGGGGTCCGCACCGGCGACTCCGCCCGTGACCACGGTCTTCCTTCAGCGGCTCACTGAAGACCGAGCGCCTTCATCAGCCTCGGCTTCTGGCTCGCGAAGGTGCCATAGAAGACCTCGTCGCCGACGATCGTGATCGGGGCCACGCGCACGCCGGTTCGTGACTTGGCCTCCGCGGAAATCTTCGGGTCGGTCAGGTCGCGCTCTTCAAACGCGATGCCCTGCTGGGACAACCACTCCTTTAGTGCCCGGCAGTCCGGGCAAGTTGGAGTGCTATAGATGAGGATGCGCGGGGTGTTGGCTTGGTTCATGGTCGTGCCTTCACTTGCCCCGAGCGACAAGCCAACTCTTCATCATGGCGATCTCGCCTTCCTGCGCGGAGATGACCTCCTGAGCCAACTTGCGGACCTCCGGGTTCTTGCCGTACTGCAGCGCCACCTTGGCCATGTCGATCGCACCCTGGTGGTGCGGGATCATGCCGCGCATGAAGTCCACATCGGCGTCGCCGCTGAAGTCGATCATCATGTCCGCATGCATGCGGTCGTTGCCGGCACGGTAGGCGGCCGTCGAGGCATCGCCCGAGCTGCCGGCCGCCGCCTGCTGGCCGTTGTCGCCCAGCCACTTGTTCATCATGGCGATCTCGCCTTCCTGCACGGTGATGACCTCCTGGGCCAGCTTGTGAACCTCCGGGTCCTTGCCGTACTGCAGCGCCACCTTGGCCATGTCGATCGCGCCCTGGTGGTGCGGGATCATGCCACGCATGAAATCGACGTCGGCGTTGCCAGTGAACTGCGCTCCCATCCCGGCGTGCATCTGGTCGTTCACGGCGCGATACGCGGTCGTGGAAGGACTGTCATTGGCCGAGGCGCTGGAGGGCATCGCGTGCCCTTGGTGACCTCCGCCCGCACTGGCCTGCATCGCTTCACCCGACGGGACGACCACCTTCTTCTGGACGGCCATCAGGCCGGCGGCGACCACGACGGCGCCCGCAATGAACAAGAGGCTGAACTTGTTGACCTTCATGAAAAAACTCCTTGAATGAGGTTGATGGGTTCACTGTAGGGCCTCCCATTGTTGGAAGGTCAAGCCCTTATTTCGCCCGTCACTTGGCGCTGCACGGCGGTGTGCCCATGCCCATTTCAGTTGCAAGTAATTCTCAACAAAGGTAGGATGTTAGGACGTTAATAGCGAGAGTCCAGGATCATGTCCCAGCAACCGAAAGTTCACGACACCAGCGATTTCCCCATCGTCCGCTTCGACGGCGCAAGCATCTACAACGGATACAGCAGCGCCTGGTGCGCGGAAATGGATGAACTCGTCGCCTGCGGAAAGCCCTTCGTGCTTATCTACGTCGCGGGAGGGCCAGAAGAGACTCTCGACGATCGCGCTCAGCGCGGCGTCTGGCTGAAGACTCACAAGGAGACGCTTGGCGGCACATTGCTCGCGCTCATCCACGTCGAACCGGATTCGGATAAGCGAGCCCAGTTGGAGGCCATGCTGCCAAAGCTCGTCCAGGCTTTCGGTACACCGCAGTCCACCCGGGCCACCCACGCCGATGCCGAGGCGCTGGCCCGGTATGTCCTGGCGGGTGGTCGCGTCGAAGATTCGATATGAACAGCACCGTCCGGTCGCTGTAGCGCACCAAGGGCCTATCCATGAGGACCGGCTACCGCGTGCTCTCCGGGAAACAACCCGCGTTCCGATCAACGGGGCCGGCGACCGGCTGCTCGATGGAAAGCGGCATTGCCAGCGCGGGAGTCGCGCTCGGATCAACCCGATTTCTCAAGTGCCGCAATCAGCGGAGCGACCACGTTCCGCACAGCCGCCGCAGCTGCTTCTCCATCCTGGCGCTCGATAGCATCCACGATCGCCTCATGGGTCGCGAGACCCGGCTCGGGCAGTTCCTTGTCCTTCAGCGCAGTCAGCGTGTTCATGCGGACCGAGTTCGCGAAGTAGCGGTACAGCTCAGCCAGCGCGCCGTTGCCGCACATCCCGGCGATCGCGCAGTGGAAAGCCGTATCGGCCTCGGCAAAGGCCGCGCTCGATGCGTGTTGCTCCTGCTCGCCGCGGGCCTTCAACAGTCGGCGCAGCAGCCCAACGTCCGCCTTGGACCGATGCACCGCGGCCAACCTGGCCGCCTCGGTTTCCAGCATGCAGCGCAACGCGAAGTGCTCTCGCAAGCCGGAACGCCCGACACGGCGCATGACCTCGGCCGGATCGATATTGGTTCGCACGTAGGTGCCATCACCCTGGCGGACTTCCAGGACCTGGCCGTGCGAGAGCACGCGAATGGCTTCCCGCACCGTGTTGCGGCCAACCTCCAGCATCTCGGCCAGTTCCTGCTCCCTGGGGATGCGCTCGCCGACCTTCCAGGCGCCTCCCTCGATCTGGCCGCGGATCAGCTCAATCGTCGAATCGACGAGCGAACGCCGCGGCGCCTGTGGGAGTGTGAAGCGGTTATTCATCGCGGTTCTCAAATGACGTAGAGACGGGAGCCCATCGGACCTCGATTGTAGCAACTCAGGCCTTATACATAGGATGATTCTATGTATTTGACAAAAGAGCAATTGCCGACGGCCTGTGCTTCGTTGCGCGCGACATGCGATTTTCCACCACGCCCGTGCGAGCGGGATTTTTTTCAACACCTTTTGGAGTATTTCGACCATGAACAACATGCAGCACGCCCTGTCATTCAGGCCCCTTCGTTCTTCAGACGGCTTGCGCTGCCGTCCGGTGCAGGCTTTGGGAGCGATATTCCTCGGGCTGGCTTCACTCGCCTATAGCGTCACGTCGCAGGCGGCAGATGAGCCAGAGAACGTGAAGGTGGTCCGGCAATACCTTGACGCCTGGAATGGCGGGCGAACCGACGCGATGGAAAAAGTGCTCGATTCCAACGTCGTCTATTTCAATACCAGCAATGAAGCGTCCCGCACTGGGCCTCAAGCCATTACCGAAGTCTCGCAGTTTCTGATGAAAATCCTGCCCGACCGAAAAATGAAAATCCGTTCGCAGCCGGTTGCCTCCGGCGATGGTGTGGCGATCGAGTGGGAATTCACCGCCACCAAGAACAGCAATGGCGGGACGTCGCCCTCCAGTTCGACCATCAGTTATTTCGGCGCGAGCTTCTTCCGTGTTTCGAACGGAAAGATTGTCTATGCCAGCGACTACTACAACCACAACACCATGCAGAAGCAGCTTCAGCAGTAACGTAAATCCGCAAACAGGAAATCACCGACATGTCCCGCTTCATCATGCACAAGCCCTCGGCGCCGCCAGCGCAGCGGTGAGGCAAGCGCTTTTCCTCAATCCAAGGTAATTGCGCTGGTGACTTGATGAATATCTGACACGCCGGTTATCGAGCCTTGTCTCGATGAAATAGAAATCCCGAATGAAACTACCAACCACGAAGCAGGAACTCCTTGACAAGGTTCGCGCCAGCCACCGAAAGCTCGGGGTAGAAGCTGCCACCATTCCCGCCAGCCACTACCGGCACACGGCCATGATCTGGCAGGAGCCGCGCCTGCATACCAACGCTGCGATGGTCCTGGTGGACGTCATCGTCTGGAACACGATGATCCTGCAGTTCGCGCATGATCGGACGCCTGGACCTTCGGCGTCCTTTTACTCGCCGAGTGCGATGGCGCAGCGGGCCGAGCGTCTTTCTGCCGGCTTCCAGCGCCGTTTCGCGGGCAGAGACCTTCGCGAGCTGGAAGCCATGCTCACGGAGGGACAGGACCGGGTGCTCGACTGCGTGGCGCACCATTCGAACGCCTCGCTTTTCGATCCCGCGTTGAGCCCGATGAAGACCCTCGGGCGCAAGATCCAGTTCTTCACCTCCACCGCCTACGACGACGCGCTGTCGAGGCTGCGCCAGTGGAAGCAGGTGCTGTAGCGGCCGAGGCGACCCACTGCGCGGAGCGCCTCTTGCACCGCTCCGATCAGACCGGAGCTGGCAGCGCCGGCTTTCGCGCGGCCTGCCACAGCAGCGGCACCAGGATCAGCGCCAGGGCCGGGAAGATCATCCAGTTGACCGCCTGCCAGCCCGAGCTGTGCAGGATCGATCCCGCGAGGAACGACACGGCCGCCGTGGCGGCGAAGACGAAGAAATCGTTCATGCCCTGCGCCTTGCTGCGCTCGGCCGGGGTGTGGCAATCGGTGACCATCGCCGTCGCGCCGATGAAGCTGAAGTTCCAGCCGATGCCCAGCAGCGCCAGCGAGCCCCAGAAGTGGGACAGGCCGAGCCCGCCCAGGGCCACCACCCCGGAGGCGGCGAGCAGCACCATGCCGACGGCGGTCACGCGCTCCTTGCCGTAGCGCACCATCAGTCGTCCTGTGAAAAAGCTCGGCCCGAACATCGCCAGCAGGTGCCACTGTATTCCTAGGGCGGCGTTGTCCACCGAATGCCCGTGGTTGACCATCGCCACCGGCGCGGCCGTCATCACGAACGCCATCACCCCATAGGACACCACGCCCGCAGCCACGGCCAGCAGATAGCGCGGCATCGCCAAGAGCTGCAGCACCGTCCGACCGCTATCGGCGACTGCTTCGGCCTGGGTCTGGCTCGGCGTGCGCAGCATCAGCAGGATCGGCAAGGCGATCAGCGGCAGCAGCGCCTGGCTGAGGAAGCTGCCAACGTAGGGCGTGCCCGCTACCGCATCGCGCGTGAAGATCACCAACTGCGGCCCGATGATGGCGCCCGCGAGACCGCCCACCATGACCCAGGAAATGGCCTTGGCCTTAAGCGCGTCCTCGGCGGTGTCGGCGGCTGCGAAGCGGTAGCTCTGCACATACGCGCCGTAGAAGCCCGCCAGGAAGGTGCCGGCGCAGAAGATCCAGAACGAGGCCAGCATGATGCCCAACGCGGCGATCAGGCCCGAGGCCACGCCGAAGCCGACCCCCACCACGTATCCGTTGCGGCGGCCATGGTGCCGCATGATGAAGGCGGCAGGCAAGGTGCCGATGGCAAGACCCAGGCCGAACAGACTCACGGGCAAGGTGATCCAGGCCGAATTCTTGGCAAGCTGCTGGCCGACCAGCCCACCCAGCGACATCACGATGGGCGCGCTGGCGCCGCCGAGCGCCTGCGCGGCGGTGAGAACGCCGATGTTTCGGCGCGTGATGCTCTGGTCGGTCATGGGCGTCTTTCTTATTCGTTTGTCTGGCCGGAAATATTACACGCATGAATATATATTCAGTTATATGGACATGCGATGCTCACGAACCATCGCGAGCCGGTCCATCCTCGGAAGCCCCGGCGGAAGCAGCACCGTGCAGGGCCAATGCGAGCAGGTGCTCTTTCACCTGGATCAGTTGCTCCATGCGTTCCTCAACACAGGCGAGATGGCCTTGGACAGCCTGCCTTAGCAGCTCAGGTTCCAGGAACCCCTCATGTGCCCAACCCAGTAGGCGGCGCACGTCATCCAGGCCGATTCCCGAGGCACGGTAGTTGCGAATCAGGTGAAGCCGTTCGACATGGGCCGGGCCATAGCGCCGATAGTTGTTGCGTGACCGCTCCGGGGCTTGCAACAGGCCCTCCCGCTCGTAGAACCGAATGTTCTCCGGGGGGGTGCCCGTCAAGCGCGCAAGTTCACCGATCCTCATCCGGTTCTCCGTGCGCAACGATGGGGAACGCCGCCGTTGCGCATAGCCCTTATCCCGGCGACCGGGCGGATGGTTGCCCGGTGGCGCCCGATTGCACCGTGTGCTCAGTCCAGCCGCCACCCAGCGCCTTGTAGAGGTGGATGAGGTTGTTCAGCCGCGTCAGGCGCGTGCGCACCAGGGTCTGCTGCGCACCGTACTGTGTGCGTTGCGCATCGAGCAAGGTGAGGTTGTCGTCCACGCCTTCCTGGAAGCGTTGCTCGGCTAGTTGGTAGGCTTTCTGGCTAGCCGCTACCAGGAGCTGCTCCGAGCGGATCTGCTCATCAAGCGTGCGCTTGCCCGCCAAGCCGTCAGCCACCTCAGCAAAGGCCGCCTGGATAGACTTCTCGTAGTTGGCGATTTCGATCCTCTTTTGTACCTGTGCCACGTCCAGATTGGCTCGCAACGCGCCGCCGCGGAAGATGGGCAGCGTGATCTGCGGCAGGAAGCTCCAGGCCCGCGAGCCCGAATCGAACAGGCCGTCCAGCGAAGCGCTGGCCGTGCCCGCCGAGCCCGTGAGGCTAATCGTCGGGAAGAACGCGGCCCGCGCCGCGCCGATGTTGGCGTTGGCGCCGATCAGCATCTGCTCGGCGGCGCGGATGTCCGGCCGACGCGCGAGCAGTTCGGACGGCAGGCCGCTCGGCAGGTCGGTCGGCACGATGTCGTCCGGCAGCGCCACGGCCTCGTCAAGCTGCCGGGACAGCTCCGGCGTCAGCGGCTGGCCCAGCAGCAGCACCAGCGCGTTGCGGTCCTTGGCCGCCTGCCGCGTGTAGGCGGCGCGGTTGGCCTCGGCGGTGCGCAGCGCGATCTCCGCGCGGCGCAGGTCGAGCTGCGTGGAATTTCCCGCTTCCACCAGTTGGGTGGTCAGGTCATAGGAGCGCTTCTGTGTGGCGAGGGTGTCGCTCGTCAGGCGCAGCAGTTCCTGGTCGGCGCGCAGCGTGAGGTAGGCGCTGGCCACCTCGGACACCAGGCTCATCTGCGTGGCGATGCGGGTCTCGTCGAGGGCCAGGTAGGACGCCAGCGCCCGGTCGTTGAGGCTGCGGATGCGGCCCCACAGGTCCAGCTCCCAGGCGGCCGTCACCCCGGCCACGTCGTAGCGCCGGAGCACGTCGCTTTGCCCCGTGGTACTGAGGTCGGCCGGTACGCGCTCTGACGCGCCGCGGGCGGAAACGCCCAGGTTCGGCAGCATCTCGGCACGCTGGATACGGTACAGCGCCTGAGCCGCCTCCACGTTGAGCGCGGCCTTGCGCATGTCGCGGTTGTTCTCCAGTGAAATGCCGATCAACTGCTGCAGCAGCGGGTCGCGGAAGAAGTCCCGCCAGCCGATCTCGGCCGTGATCGCGTCGTCGGGCGTCGCGGCCGCCGGTTCCACATAGGCCGCGCCCAAGGGATAAGCCGTGTCGATCGGCGCTGCGGGCCGGTCATACTTCGGTGCCATGGAGCAGCCAGTCAACGCCGCCGCGAGGGCGAGCGGCGCCAGCGTCCTGGCGGGTCGTGTGAATGCGAAAGATGTTTTCATGTCGTATGTCCTCCTGGCCGTCATGCGTGCTGGTCGGTCATGCCGCCACGGGCATGGCGCGCTTCGCGGCGCAGCGCCAGCTTGCGCACCACAACGTAGAACACCGGCGTCAGCACCAGGCCGAATACCGTCACGCCCAGCATGCCGGCGAACACCGCGATGCCCATGGCGTGGCGCATCTCGGCGCCCGCACCGCTGGCCAGCACCAGCGGCACCACGCCAGCGATGAAGGCGAACGACGTCATCAAGATCGGGCGCAGCCGCAAGCGCGCGGCTTCGAGCACGGCTGCCAGCGGATCGGCCCCTTCGCTTTCCTTCGCGCGGGCGAACTCCACGATCAGGATCGCGTTCTTGGCAGCCAGGCCGACCAGCACCACGAAACCGATCTGCGTGAAGATGTTGTTGTCGCCCCCAGAGAGCCAGACGCCGGCGATCGCCGAGAGCAGCGCCATGGGTGCAATCAGCAGCACAGCGAACGGCAGCGACCAACTGTTGTACTGGGCCGCCAGGAACAGGAAGGCGAGCAGCACCGCCAGCGCGAAGATGTAGATCGCCGTGTTGCCAACCCGTTTTTCCTGGAAAGTCAGGTCCGTCCATTCGTAGGTCATACCGTCCGGCAGCGATTCGCTCACGATCTTCTCAATCGCGGCGGTGGCCTGGCCGGACGAGTAGCCCGGCGCTGGCCCGCCGCTGATGTCGGCCGAGGGAAAGCCGTTGTAATGCATCACCCGGTCGGGGCCGGAACTGCGCTCGATGGTCGCGATCGCGCTCAGCGGGATCATGTCGCCCGCTGCATTGCGCACCTTGAGCATGCCTATGTCCTCAGCCTGCATGCGGAACTGCGCATCGGCCTGGGCCATGACCCGGTAGGTGCGACCGAAGCGGTTGAAGTCGTTGACGTAGAGCGAGCCAAGGTTGACCTGCAGGGTGTCGAACACCTCGGTCAGCGATACGCCCTGCGACTTGGCCTTCACCCGGTCGATGTCCACCTGCAACTGCGGCGCATTGGTCTGGAAGCTGGCGAGCATGTTCGCCAGCTCGGGCGCCTGCATGGCCTTGCCCATGATCTGGCCCTGTGCCTGCGCAAGCGCCTCGGGACCCAGGCCCGCCCGGTCCTCGATCTGCAGCTTGAAGCCGCCCATCGAACCCAGGCCCGGCACCGGCGGCGGCGGGAAGATGCCAACGAAGCCGTCCGGGATCTGGCTGAACTTGCCCATGAGCTTGCCCTGGATGGCGAAGGCCGACAGCGACGGGTCCTTGCGCTCATCGAAGGGCTTGAGCATGGCGAACATCAGCGCGGTGTTCGGCTGGTTCACCGGTCCATTGACCGACAGGCCCGGGAAGGCCACCACGCTCTCGACGCCCGGCTCAGCCAGTGCGATCTTGGTCATCTCCTTGACGACCGCCTCGGTGCGATCCAGCGAGGCGCCGGTCGGAAGCTGGGCGATGCCCACGAGATAGTACTTGTCCTGGGCCGGCACGAAGCCCGCAGGCACCTTGTGGAAGCCCAGCCAGGTCAGGCCCAGGAAGCCGACGTAGAGCAGCAGCACGATGGCGCTGCCGCGCACCGCGCGGCGCACGCCCCCGACGTAGGAATTCGAGGCGCGATCGAAGAAGCGGTTGAAGCGGCGGAAGAAGCCGCCGAACACGCCGTCGATGATGCGCGTGAGACGATCGGGCTTGGCCGCGCCGTGGTGCGGCTTGAGCAGGATGGCGGCCAGCGCTGGCGACAGCGTAAGCGAGTTGATCGCCGACAGGATGGTCGAGAACGCGATGGTCAGCGCGAACTGGCGATAGAACTCGCCCTGCAGCCCCGACAGGAACGCCGAGGGGATGAAGACCGCTGCCAGCACCGAGGTGATGGCCAGGATCGGGCCAGTCACTTCATCCATCGCCTTGCGCGCCGCATCCTTGGGCGATTCGCCCAGCGCCATGTGGCGCTCCACGTTCTCCACCACCACGATGGCGTCATCCACCACGATGCCGATGGAGAGCACGAGGCCAAACAGCGACAGCGTGTTCAGCGAGAAGCCGAACATGTGCATCACCGCGAACGTGCCGACCAGCGAGACCGGCACGGCGATCAGTGGAATGATCGACGCGCGCCAAGATTGCAGGAACAGCACCACCACGATCACCACCAGGAGGATGGCCTCCAGCAGCGTGACGGCGACGGACTGGAGCGAGGCGCGCACGAAGACTGTGGGGTCGTAGGCGATCTTGTACTCGATGCCTTCGGGGAACTTGGCCTGCAGCCGCTCCATCGTCGCGCGCACCGCGCTGGACGTGTCCAGGGCATTGGAGCCGGGCGTCATCAGGATTTGCAGGCCGACCGCGTTCTCGCCGTCGAGCTGGCCGCGCATGGTGTAGTTGTCCGAGCCCAGTTCCAGGCGTGCGACGTCGCGCAGGCGGGTCACCTGGCCGTTGGCGCCGGCCTTGATCACGATGTCGCCGAACTGCTCTTCGGTGGTCAGGCGCCCCAGCGCATTGACGCTGACCTGGAAGGCGGCCGACGCATTCGGCTGCTGGCCGATCGAGCCGGCTGCGACCTGCACGTTCTGCTCGCGGATGGCGGCGACCACATCGCTGGCGGTCATGCCCCGCGATGCGACCTTCTCGGGGTCGAGCCAGACGCGCATTGCGTACTCGCCTTCACCGCCGATGATCACGTTGGCGATGCCCGGCAGGCGCGCCAGTTCGTCGCGCACGTTGAGCATCGCGTAGTTGGACACGTACAGCGGGTCGTAGCGGTCCCCCGGCGAGAGCATATGCACCACCATGAGAATATCGGGCGCGGTCTTGTCGGTGACCACGCCGATGCGCTGGACCTCGGGCGGCAACCGGGGCAGCGCGCGTGAGACGCGGTTCTGCACCTGGATCTGCGCGACGTCGGGGTCGATGTGCTGCTCGAACGAGATGGTCAGCACCATCCGCCCGTCCGTGGACATCTGGGACTGCATGTACATCATGCCTTCCACGCCGTTGACCGCCTGCTCCAGCGGCGATGCCACGGTGTCGGCGATCACCTGCGGGTTGGCGCCGGGATAGCTGGCGGTGACCTGCACCGTCGGCGGCGTGACCTGGGGGTACTCGCTCAGGGGGAGCTGGAAATAGCTGATCGCGCCCGCGATCAGCATCAGCACCGACAGGACGATGGCGAAGATCGGCCGGTTGATGAAGAAGCGGGGGAAATTCATTTGCGGGCCTCCGCCGAGCCGGCCGCGCCGTCAGCCTTGGCGGGGTCCGCGCCACCGGCCTTGGCAGGCGCCGCAGCGGGAGCCGGAGCGTTTGCCGCAGCCTTGGTCGCGCCGGTCGCGCCGGCGGCCGGTGCCGCGGGCGCCTGCATGGGCACCATGCGCGGCGTGACCGCCATGCCGGGGCGCACGAGGCCCTTGATGATGATCTTCTCACCGGCCTGCAGGCCGCCGTTGATGACGCGCAGCCCGTCCACCACCGGCCCCAGTTCGATGGGCCGGTACTGGGCCTGGTTGTTCTCGCCCACGACCAGCACGTAGTTGCGCCCTTGGTCGGTGCCCACGGCCTGATCGTCGATCAGGACGGCCTCGCGCGCCGCGCCGGTGGACAGCTTGGCCCGGGCGAACATGCCGGGTGCCATGCGCCCATCCGGGTTGGGCACAACGGCGCGCGCGCGGATCGTGCCGGTGCTTCGGTCAATGGTGTTGCCCACGAAGTCGAGCGCGCCCCTGTGCGGGAAACCCTTGTCCGTGGTCAGCCCGACCTGCACGGGCAGCGAAGCCTTGCTACCGGCGCCCGCAGCGGGCCGCGAGCGGCTGACGACGTTGAGATAGGTGGCCTCATCAATGTCGAAGTACACGTGCAACGGGTCGATGGATACGATCGTGGTCAGCAGCGTGGCCGCGCCGGCGCCGCCACCGCTGACCAAGTTGCCCTCGGTCACGAGCACGCGGTCGACGCGCCCGGCGATGGGCGCAGTGACGCGGGCGTAGGACAGGTCCAGCTGAGCCGCAGCAACGGCGGCCTTAGCCGCCTGCACCTGAGCCTGGCGCGCGTTGCGTGCGGAGGCGGCATCGTCATAGGTCTTGCGCGCGACGGCGCCGGTCGCCACCAGGCGCTCGGCGCGGTCAAAGTCGGCCTGGGCCTGGCTGGCCAGCACCTCGGCCTGACGCAGTTGCGCCACGGCCGTGTCGAGCGCAACCTGGAACGGCCTCGGGTCGATCTGGAACAGCAGTTGGCCCTTGCGCACGAGGCTACCTTCGGGAACGCTCACCGCATCGACGGCGCCGCCGACCCGCGAGCGCAGCTCGACGGTCTTGGGCGCGGCCAGGAAGCCGGTGTACTCGGCCGATGGCGCGACCGTGCGGGTAATGACCTCGGCCACGGGCACCTGCGGCGCCATCGGCGCGCCCGCCGGGGGCGCCGCGGCCTTGCCCTCGTCCTTGGCGTCGCGGGCAGCGATCGCTATCCCCCCGACGGCTGCGATGACGCCTGCCACCACAATGATTCTGATTTTTTTACGCATGGAAGTGACCCTTTCTTGGATGCAGGACTCCGGCCCTTCCGAAGCGCTCTGCAGACATTTGTGTGGAGGCTAGGCGTTACAACGACGGCAAGGTCAAGCCCTCTTGTTGCCTCAGCGGGCAGACGGCACGGACAAGGTGGTGGGACGCCCGGCGTCGTCGCCGTGGTTGGCCTCCGGCGCGCCCTTGAAGCGCAGCAGGCGCAGTGCGTTCAGCGTGACCAGGGCCGTGGCGCCGGTGTCGGCCAGCACGGCAACCCACAAGCCGGTGATACCCAACACGGTGGTGACCAGGAACAAGCCCTTGAGGCCAATGGCGAATACGACGTTTTGGTGAATGTTGGCCATCGTCGCCCGCGACAGGGCCACCAGGTGGGCCACGTCCGTGACGCGGCTCTTGAGCAGCGCGGCATCGGCGGTTTCCAGCGCCACGTCCGTGCCGCCGCCCATGGCGATACCCACGTCGGCGGTCGCCAGGGCCGGCGCGTCGTTGATGCCGTCGCCGACCATCGCCACCTTGGCATCACGCTTCATCTCGTTGACCAAGCGCAGCTTGTCCTGCGGCAGCAGCTCGGCCTCCCACTCGATGCCCAGCTTGCCGGCGATCGCCTGCGCGGTGCGGCGGTTGTCGCCGGTCAGCATGACCGAGCGCACGCCCATGGCGTTGAGCTGGGCCACGCCTTCGCGCGCGTCGCGGCGGGGCTCGTCGCGCAGGGCCAGCAGGCCCAGAACGTTCTTGCTGGCTTCGTCGAACAGGACCACCACGGTCTTGCCGCCATCCTCCAGCTTGTCGATTTCCCTGCGGTGCGCGGCTGTCAGCGTGGCCGTCTGTTCCGCATGGGCGGGCGATCCGACAGCGAGCGCACTGCCGTTCACGGTGGCGCGCACCGCCTTGCCGGCAATGGCCGATGCGCCCGTGGCCTGGGGAATCGCCACGTCCAGGCTCTTGGCATGGGCGACAATGGCCTTCGCCAAGGGATGGTTTGAGCCGGACTCGACAGCGGCGGCAAGCGCAAGGACCTGTTGATGCTTGAACAGCCCGAAGGGCAGGACCTCGGTGATGCGCGGCTTGCCCTCGGTCAGCGTGCCAGTCTTGTCGAAGGCAATGGCGCGCACGCGGCCGATGGTTTCCAACGCGTTGCCACCCTTGATCAGCAGGCCCCGTCGCGTGGCCACCGCAAGGCCCGAGGCGATGGCCGCCGGTGTGGAGAGCACCAGCGCACATGGGCAGGCAATCAACAGCAGTGCGAGGCCGCGGTACAGCCAGGTACCCCAGTCGCCACCCATGGCAAGTGGCGGAACCACCACGATCAACGCCGCGATGGCCATGACGGCAGGGGTGTAGTAGCGGCTGAACTTTTCGATGAAGCGAGCCGTGGGCGCCTTGGAGGACTGCGCCTGCTCCACCAGTTGGATGATGCGAGAAATGGTGTTGTCCGATGCCGTCTTCTCGACTTGTACTTCGAGCACGCCATCGACGTTGATGGAGCCGGCGAACACGTCGGCACCGATAGCCTTTTGACGCGGTACGGACTCGCCGGTGATAGGCGACTCGTCCAGGCTGCTTTCACCGCGGAGGATCTTGCCGTCCGCAGGCACCCGGTCACCAGGGCGCACCAGCACGCGGTCGCTCACGCGCAGGGAAGCGGCGGGCACTTCGCGCTGCCCGCCCGCGGCATCGAGCAGTACCGCCGTCTTAGGCACCAGGGAGGCCAGCGCCTTGATGCCGGCGCGCGCGCGGCCGGCGGCCACGCTTTCCAGCAGCTCGCCGATCGCGAACAGGAACACCACGGCAGCAGCTTCCTCGGCCTCGCCTATCACGAGCGCGCCCAGCGAGGCGACGACCATCAGCGTTTCGATAGAGAACGGCGAGCCTGACACAGCCAGCGCGAAGGCTTTGCGAGCGAACGGCAGCACGCCCGCGATCACCGCAGCGGCGAAGATCCATTCAGCGTAGCCAGGAACGAACTGCGCGATCGCGTAGGCCGAGCCCATCAGGCCGCCCAGGCCCAGCACGTGCTTGCCTTTCTTCGTCTGCCACCAGCGCTGATGGCGCGCCGTCGATGCTGCTGCTGGGGCCGCGGGTGCTGAGCCATCATGGCGGCGCACGTCGGAGACGCCGAAGCCCAGGCTCTTGATGGTCTTCTCGATGTGGCCGAGCTGCGTGGGGCCGCCAGACGCGAGCGTCAATTCCAGCGTTTCTGCGGTGAAGTTTATGCGGGCATCGGACACGCCATCCATGCGAGCGAGCGCCGTTTCGATCTTGCCGACGCAACTGGCGCAGTCCATGCCCTCGACGCGCATGGACACGTTGGGGGGCGTGCTGGGTGCTCCACGGGAGGCAGAGGCCGGCGCATGGTCATGCCCGCTGCAGGCCCCGTGATCGTGACCGTGGTCATGGGCATGGGCATGGCCGTGAGCATGGCCATGCCCATGGTCATCACCGCACGCTTTGCCGTGCGAATGATCGTGCCCGTGGTCGTGGGCATGCCCATGGTCATGGTGGCCGCCGCAGCCGGCGTGGTCATGCGCGTGGGCCGCATGGCACGGTGCAGGTGCTGCGGACATTTCGGACGCGGGCAGTGCCTGCACGTCGAAGCCCAGGGACCGGATTTTCTTGGCAATGTCGCGTGCAGTATTTCGGCTACTTGTGCTGCGCGTCAACGTCAGCGTCTCATTTGTAAAATTAACCTGTACATTTGATACGCCATCAATTCGACCAAGCGCTGTTTCAATCTTGCCGACGCAACTGGCGCAATCCATACCTTCGACCCGAAAGCCCAGTTGTTCGTCCTGCGCTCCTGTGCCGTCCAATGTTTCCAAAGACATATCAATCTCCTGGTTCTCTGAGTAATCGCCGTGGCAGGACGCACAAATCAGCGATCGGAATGTTATGCAAACAAATGAACACTTGTTTGTATGTTTATTCAAAAAAAAGAAAGAATCTCTTTCTGGCTGAACCATCCGACCGCTGCTTTATGCAGCTGCCATTAAGTCATTTTTTGTTGCGCAGCATCTGGTAGGTTTCAAATGCGGTGCGGTAGGCATCACTATAGGTATCAGGCGTCTGCTCACCAGCCCAGAATCCAGCCATTCCCGCAACCTGCCAATCTGCCAAATCACTCTTTACTTGAGCACGAGTCAATGCCACCGGAGCCTTGTAAGCCGCACCCAGCTTGAGCTGGAGATAGCTCTCGTAGGCTTGTTGGTAGGCTTGGGTGTGCGAAGCGGTGGTGATTCCGCGCGAGGTGAACGCGTGCATGCCGGAGATTTTCCACAGTTCCAAATCAGCCATCACTTCAGCACGAGTCTTTCCTGCTGAGGGCGCCTGATACATATCACCTTGGGTCAATTGCAAGTAGCGCTGAAAGGCAGCCTGGTATTGAGGGCTGAACGTATCCGGGCCGCTTTCGCCGCGAGACAACGCTTCCAACCCAGATTGCCTCCAAGCAGCCAGATCCTCCTGGACCTGTTGCCGTGTCATATCTGCGGCGAACGGTTGAGCGTTTACTCCAGCAGCAAAAAGTGCGGAAAGCAGAACAGCAAAGCGAATTTTCTTGGACATGGTCAATACTCCTTGACGTTAAAAATAATGGCGTGGTCCTTACGCCTTTCGGATACCCCGTAGACAAATAATAACACACATGAAGATATGTTCAAGTGTTTATTTTTAGAGTGCTTTTTGCTTGGGGTCTTCTAGGCATTCAGCAAGGCGCGCCGGTGTCTCTCTAGATTAATAGCCAAAAAAAGCCTACCCCTTGAAGGCGTAGGCCGGCGCGCACTCACATGTTCAGTCAATCGTCGTGTCTGTCCTCCGAAATGTGAACCGCCATGTCCTGGAGTACCTGGCTGACGTGCTGGTCGGCAATGCCGTAGAAGATGTGCTTGGCTTGGCGCTCGCCGCGCACGAGGCGCGCGCCGCGCAACAGGCGCAGGTGATGGCTGACCAAGGACTGCGACAGGTCTAGCGAGCCAGCAATGTCGCCCACTGCGACCGATCCGCGCATGCACTGCAACAGGATTTTCAATCGCGATTGGTCGCCCAGCAGGCGGAAGGTCTCTGCCAGAACAGCGACGTCACTTTGCGATAGTGCGAGGACATCAGTGGTCGTGCCGTGGTTAGAGGTCGAACATTGCACAATAGCGGCGCTGGTGGTTTTGCGGGATGTCATGGATTCAAACCCTCAAGTGAACTGCGAACCGTCTAGCACGGCCTCAATGCTTGTGACCGGGAGCGGAGTGGTCATGGTCATGATTGTGCTCACTGTGGTCGTGGCCGCTGTGGTCCTGACGGCCTGTCGTGGGTTGCAGGCTGCAGATGTTCTCGTCAGCCTCCGAGTTCCAGTCGATTCCGACTGTGGCGTGTTCGATGCTGAACTGCTCTCGCAGCACCGCCTCGACGCGCTTGACCACAGCTCGCGCCTCCTCGTCCACGTTGGGTCGAACGTGTAGCGTGGCCATCGTGCGACCGGAAGTGAGTTGCCACACGTGAACATGGCTGACAGCCGCCAGGCCGGGCACAGTGCTCATCAGGCCTTGTTCCACCTTTTCCGGCGAAGCGTCCTCTGGCGCACCCTCCAACAGGATATGGATCGACTTGGCCAGGAGCTTCCAGGCGCTGCGCAGAATCAACGCCGCTACTAGAACCGACAGGATGGGGTCGATCGGAGTCCAGCCGGTGAAGTAGATGACGATCGCTGCAACGATGGCGCCGACAGAGCCGAGCAGGTCACCCATCACGTGGAGGATGGCACCTTTCACATTGACGTGATCGGTTTCGCCGCGGGTCATGATCCACAGCACGAGGACGTTGATCAGTAAGCCGAGCACGGCGACGATCATCATCGGGCCGGCGAGGATGACGGGCGGCGCCTGCAGCCGCTCCCACGCCTCGTAGGCGATCCATGCGACGATCGCGAACAGGGTCACGGCGTTCAGGAAGCCGGCGATGACCTCGAAGCGCAGGTAACCGAATGTGCGTTTGCTGTCGGCTGCGCGGCGACCGAATCGGAAGGCAGCGTAAGCCAGGGCAAGTGCCACGGCGTCGGTCAGCATGTGGCCAGCATCGGCAAGTAGGGCTAGCGAGCCCGACAGCACGCCGCCGACAGCTTCCACGAGCATGAAGCCGAAGATCAGGAAGAAGGAAACCAGAACCTTGCGCTCGTTGGCGCTCGTCACTGTGGGGGTGTGGTCGTGATCATGGTCGTGACCATGGTCATGTGCATTGGATTGGGACATGGGCGCCTCTGCTGGTTGAGTGTTTGACTATGGCGAAATATAACACATGAATATGTGTTCATGTGATATATTTTCGCTCACCCTTCTCAGCCTCCGAAGCCATGCGTTGTGATGCCGCAACGAGAAAATGTGCCTATCCTTTCGGCCAGATACGGTGCAGGTCATCCAGAATCAGCTGGTGATGGTGCCTGCCTTGGTCTGCGTGTGTGCGTAAATGAGGGTGATCCGGCGGCAAGCTGGGGTGGTCATGCGCCACGTCAGAAGGGTCGCTGGCCGGCCACAGCCAGAGCGTCAGCGCCACGCCGGCCAAGCCGACCAGGGACATGACAATGAAGGTCGATGGCAAGCCCATGACCGCGCCGAAGCGGCCGGCAAGTGGGTAGCAGATGAGCCAACAGGCGTGCGACAGCGCGAAGTGTGCCGCGAAGATCGCAGGACGGTCCTCGGCATGGGCCGAGCGGCGCAGAAGACGGCCGGATGGCGTTTGCGCCACGCTGTAGCCAAAGCCGATGATCAACCACAGCGGCAGCAACAATGCATAGCTCGGCAGCAGTGCGCCGATCCCCGTGCCCACGACCAGTACGGTAGCGCCGGTGAGCATCGCGGTTCGGTCGGCCACCTTTTCCAGTAAGGATGGCAGAACGAAGGCTGCCACCATCGAACCGCCTCCGAATGCCGCCAGTGCCGACGCCACTTCGACCTCGCCTAGGCCAAAGCGCGCCTTCACGAGAACCACCGTGTTCACGATCACCATGGCGCCCGCCGCCGAGACGGCCAAGCTGATCGCCAGCAGGCCCCGCAGGCGTGGCGTAGCGAGATAGATGCGTGTGCCGCGGGTCGTGCGATCCCAAATGCCGCGGCGCGGTCCGGGAATAGTTGTGGGCAACCGCACGCTGACCACGAGCGCGGCTGAAACGAGGAAACCGAGCACTGTTCCCGCGAACAGGTTGTGAAAGCTGATGACGGTCAGCAGCGCAGCAGCCAGCATCGGGGAAATCAGGCTTTCCAGGTCATAGGCCAGCCGGGACAGCGACAGCGCCTTCGTGTAGTCCTCTTCATCGGGAAGGATGTCCGGGATAGTGGCTTGGAAAGTCGGCGTGAAGCCGGCGGATGCCGCTTGCAGGACAAAGATCAGCAGATAGATCTGCCAGACCTCGGTGACAAAGGGCAAACAGATCGCGACAACCGCTCGTACCAGGTCCAGCGCTACGAGCAATGACCGTCGCGGGAACTGGTCGGCGAAGGCCTGTGCGACTGGAGCGACTCCCACATAGGCCAGCATCTTGATAGCCAGCGCCGACCCGAGCACCGCACCTGCATCGGCCCCGGCCAGCTCGTAGGCAAGTAGGCCGAGCGCTACCGTCATCAGGCCTGTGCCGACGAGTGCGATCACCTGCGCGGTGAACAGGTGGCGGTAGGTGCGGTTCTTTAGGACGGAGAGCATCGAGAGACCTCAGAGCAGTCTGGTTAGCGCCTTCATTTCGGCTAGAACGGAGTCCTCATCATGAGATAGGCAGTGGTCGATGTGGTCATGGATCAGGACGCGCTTGGCCGCTGTGACGGCGCTCTCCACCGCAGCGAGCTGGCGAGCGATGTCCAGGCAGGTTTCTTCTCCTTCGATCATCCCGATGACGTGTCGCAGATGACCCTCGGCGCGCTTGAGCCGTTTCACGAGATCTGGGTGGCTGGTGTGCTTGTGCATCTCTTTCATGCAGCAATCATATCCCCCCCCGGGGGATATGCTCAAGGAGTCTGCATAGCTGTTTGCGCAGTGGATTAGCCCCACCTCGCCTCTCGATGTCTTGCGCCCGACGCCCTCTCTAAGGCGATTGGTGCTCAAAGGATGTAAGGTTTTCTTTCCCATTCATATGAATAGATATACAATTGTTCATATCTAAGCCAGTGAACAGTGGCTTTTCAACGACAAGCACTTGCTCGGAAAGAGAACACCCAGCCGGGGGTAAGTACTGATGCAACACCGATGGAGAATTGAATGCTTCGCAAAGACATACGCAAGGGATGGATATGGGCGGTATCCACGCTTTGGGCCGGCACCGTGCTAGCCCAGCCAGTAGCCGCCCCTCACGTCCCATCCAGACCAGACAGCCACATGGTCGCCCAATTGTGGGAGTCAGCTTGGCAGCGGCAGCCAGAAGCCGCTGGAGAAGGCGCCTGGCAGCAGGCCGCCCAAGCACGCCAAGAGACGGCCGGCAGTTGGGTGGCAGGTCCGATGGCGCTGGAAGCCTCCACCAAAACTGATCGGTTCAACAACCGCAACGGACAGCGCGAATATGAAGTCGGGGTGGCTATTCCCCTTTGGATGCCTGGTGAGCGCGCCTCGTCGGCACGCTGGGCGGACGCGGAAAGCCTCGCGCTATCCAGCCGGATGCTGGCCGCCAAGCTACGCACGGCCGGACAGGTTCGCCAGGCATGGTGGGCATGGCAGCGTGCCCAGGCCGAATTGGTGGCGGCGCAGGATCGCACCCGCAGCGCGGACGAGTTGGCGCAAGATGTGGCTCGCCGGGTTCGCGCGGGCGACCTGGCGCAAGCCGACAGAAACCAGGCCGATGGCGCCTTGGCGTCGGCTCGTAGTGCCCTGGCCATTGCTCAGGCCGAAGAAATCACGCAGCGCGAGGCGTTGTTGGCACTGACCGGCATCGAGAGTATCCCGTCGCAGGCCGATTCCGCGCAGCCGGAGCAGTCAGGTGTCCGAGTTCAACCGGCATCGGCACAGCCGTCCGGCGCGTTGTTGGGTAACCACCCTGCGCTGCTGGAACTGCAGCACAAGGCGCTGGCGGCCCGCCGCTCTGCGGAACTGGTGTCCCATCAGAAGTACGCCAACCCCGAACTGACCCTGGCGACCACGCGGGATCGGGGCGGCTACGGCGAACGCTACAACCAGACGATCACGGTGGGTGTGCGCATTCCCTTCGGTACGGGTAGCCGTCATACCGAGCAATTGTCCAGCGCCAATGCGCAGGCACTGGAGGCTGAGTCGGCACTCGCGGCCCAGCGCACCCGGCTACTCTCGGAAATTCGAACTGCCCAATCGCGCGAACTGGCAACCAGCACCCAGATGCAGGCCGCTTCGGAGCGCCAGCGACTAGCCCAACAAACGCGCACCTTCTACCAAAAGTCGTTCGCGATGGGCGAGACGGACATGCCGACACGCCTTCGCATCGAGCAGGAGGCCACCGAGGCCGAGCGCGCGGCGCTGCTCGCCAAGGTGGAGCATGCCGCGGCCATCTCGTCCCTGTTGCAGGCACAAGGCACGCTGCCGCAGCCGACCGAGACTTTCACTGACATCTCCGGCACGCGCTGATCGGCGCGCGCTCAACCATCCTGGAACCTTAGAAATGTCGCAATCCTCTTTCTGGCGTGCAGCTGCCTTGTCCAGCCTCCTGCTTGGCAGTAGCGCAACGTGGGCCGGCGACGGCCATGACCATGGCGAAGCCGCTCCTGCCCCCGCAGCGGCCGCGCTTCCGCGCTTTGCCGCAGTTTCCGATGACTTCGAACTGGTGGGTGTGCTGAACGGCCAGCGTCTCACACTCTACCTCGACCATGCTGCCGACAACCGGCCGGTGACCGATGGCGAGCTGACCCTCGAGCTGGGTGGTCAACAGGTAAAGGTCAGCTCACACGGGGTTGGAGAGTTCGAGGCCGATCTGACTGAGCCGCTATCCGATGGCGAGACCTCAATCATGGCCACTATTACTGCGCAGGGCCAATCGGACCTGTTGACGGGCGTTCTCGATGTTCATAGCGAAGACGCCGAACACGAGCATGCCGTCGCATCCGGCCGTGTGGTCGTACTAGGTGGCGGTGCCGCAGTCCTCGGCGTCGGTGTCCTAGCGTGGGCGCTGCGCAGACGTACACGCACCAACGGTGCACTGCGAGGTGCAGCATGAAGCGCAACTTCCGTTTCCTAATGACGACGGCCATGGCGGCTGCATTGGCTCTGGCTGCTCCCGCGTTCGCTCACGACGGCCATGACCACGGCGACGAAGCGCCGGCTGCGTCTTCCAATGGCCCCCAGCGCCAGCCTGATGGCAGCGTGTTTCTTCCGAAACCGTCGCAACGTCAGATCGGTGTACGCACCCAGCTGATCAAGCAGGAGCCCTTGGCCCGCAGCCATGAACTGGCTGGCAAAGTAATCATGGACCCGACGACAGGCGGCAAGGTCCAGGCAATGGTAATGGGCCGGCTGGTGCCCGGGCCGGATGGTCTGCCGCAGATCGGCCAATCCGTGCGCAAGGGCCAGGTGCTGGCTTACATCGAACCGGCCAGCGGTGTGCTGGAGCGCTCAGGCCAGATGGCCCAGGTTGCCGAGCTGCGTGCGGGCCAAGCGCTCGCGCAGAAGCGCTTGGCCCGGCTGCGCGAGCTGTCGGAGACCGTGCCCCGCAAGGAGATCGAAGCAGCCGAAAGCGAAGTGAACAGCCTGACCGAACGCGCCCGCGCCTTGAGCGGGGGCCTCGCCGGCAGGGACGTACTGAAGGCCCCAGTCAGCGGCGTCATCGCATCCAGCCCCGCAGTTGCCGGGCAGGTCGTGGATGCGCGCGAACTGGTGTTTGAGGTGGTCGATCCGACCCAACTGCGCATCGAGGCGCTTGCCTACGATCCGGCAATGGCACAGAACCTGGCCGGTGCTGCACTCGCAGTAGGCGGTCAGAAGGTGCCGCTGAGCTTCGTCGGTGCCGCCAGCAGCCTGCGCGAGCAGGCCCTGCCCATGCTGTTCAAGGGCACCAGCGAAAGCCTCTCGCGCTTGGCGGTCGGTATGCCGGTGGTGGTCTTCGTGCAAGAGGCGACGACGGTACCTGGCTACCGCGTGCCTTCCGGTGCGCTGATGAAGAACCCTGCCAACCAGAACATCGTCTGGGTCAAAGACCAGGCCGAGCGCTTCGAGCCGCGTGTCGTGAACATCACTCCTTTGGATGGTGCATCCATCGCTGTCACTTCGGGCCTGGCGGACGGCGACCGCGTGGTTGTCGAGGGCGCGTCCCTGATCAATCAAGTTCGTTGAGGGGCACCATTCCATGTTCAAGTGGCTTCTCGAAAATAGCTTACGAAACCGGCTCCTGGTCATCATCGGGGCGCTGGTGCTGATGGCGTATGGCGCGTTCACCCTGACGCGCACGCCGGTAGATGTCTTTCCCGATCTCAACAAGCCGACCGTCACTCTCATGACGGAGGCTGGCGGCATGGCTGCCGAAGAAGTCGAGCAACTCATCACGTTCCCGCTCGAAACGGCCATGAACGGCCTGCCCAGCGTCGAAAGCGTGCGCTCGGTCTCCAGCGCCGGGCTTTCCTTCATCTACGTGACATTTGACTGGAAGACCGACATCTTCCGGGCGCGCCAGATGGTCTCCGAACGCCTGACGTCCATGGAGGAAGGGCTAGCCCCGGGCGTGACGCCCACTATGGGGCCAATCAGCTCAGTGATGGGCGAGATCATGCAGATTGCAATCCCCATCGGTGCCAAGCCCTCAGGGCAGAAGAACGCAGCCCCGCCGCTGTCGGCCATGGACACTCGCGAGTACGCGGACTGGGTGCTACGCCCCCGGCTGATGGCCATACCTGGTGTTGCCCAAGTCATCCCGATCGGAGGCGAGGTCCGTCAGTTCCAGGTCCAGCCCAACACCACGCGAATGTCAGAGCTGGGCGTGACTGCGTCCGATCTGGATGCGGCTCTCAAGGGCTTCTCCGCGAACACTTCCGGCGGCTTCCTGGAGATCAATGGCCGCGAGTACCTGATCCGCAACCTGGGCCGCACGTCCCGACTCGACGACCTGCGTAACCTGCCTCTCGCGGTGCGTGCGGGCCAACCCATCCTGCTCCACCAGGTCGCCGATGTTCAGTTTGCGCCAGCCATCAAGCGCGGCGATGCGGGCTTCGAGGGCCTGCCAGCCGTGATCCTGGGCATCCAAAAGCAGCCCACGGCCGATACGATTGCACTGACCCGCTCGATCGAGTCAGCGTTGGCGGACATGAAGGGCTCACTGCCGGCTGGCATGGCCGAGCCACAGGTGACCTTCCGACAAGCCAACTTCATCGAGGCGTCCATCAGCACGCTGCAAGGCAAGCTCATCGGCGCATCGGTCTTCGTGGCGGTGATCCTGTTCTTCTTCCTGGGCACTTTGCGCCCCCTGGTGATCGCGTTGACCGCGATTCCTGCCTCGATCTTCGTGACCGGGCTGGTGTTCCACTATTTCGGCCTATCAATCAACACCATGACGCTCGGTGGGCTGGCGATCGCCATCGGCGGTCTCGTGGACGATGCTGTGGTCGATGTGGAGAACATCATGCGGCGGCTCAAGGAGGACCGCACCCGCCACCCTGAGAACCGGCTGACGCCCCTGGTCATCGTTGCCAGGGCCTCGATGGAGGTTCGCTCGGCGATTCTCTACGCCACGATGATCATTGTGCTGGTGTTCCTGCCCCTGTTCGCGCTGCCGGGGATGGAGGGGCGCTTGTTCGTGCCGCTGGGCATCGCCTTCATCGTCTCCACGCTGGCCTCGCTGCTGGTCTCTGTGACGGTCACTCCGGTGCTTTCGTACTACCTGCTGCCCAAGATGAGGACGCTGGACCATGGCGACACTCGGCTTCTAGCCTGGTTGAAGACGCGCTATCAGGGCGGCCTGCAGCGGGTCTTGCAGCGGCCGCGTGCCGCCCTTGGCATGGCCGCTGTGGCTGTCACACTGGCTGTCGCCGCGGTGCCATTCTTCCCGACCACGTTCCTGCCCCCGTTCAATGAAGGAACGTTGCTGGTGGGCCTGCGCCTGAATCCCGGTGTGACGCTGGCCGAATCTTCGGCGCTTGCCCAGCAAGCCGAGCTGCTGGTCGCGCAGGTGCCAGAGGTGCAGCACGTGGGCCGGCGCAGCGGACGGGCCGAGCTGGACGAGCATGCCGAAGGCGTGCATGTCAGCGAGCTGGACGTGGGCCTGCTGCCCGCCTCGGAGCTAAAGCGCTCGATGGAGGAGATCACCGCCGACATCCGTTCGCGTCTGGCTCACTTGCCCGGCTCCATCGGCATTGGCCAGCCGATCTCGCACCGCATCGACCACATGTTGTCGGGGGTGCGCTCGCAGATCGCCATCAAGGTGTTCGGCGAGGACCTGGACGTCCTGCGCGGGCAGGCGGATCTGCTGCGCGCCAAGCTGGCCGGAATTCCGGGGCTTGCTGACCTGGAGATCGAAAAGCAGGTCCTAGCGCCGCAGATCAAAATCCGCGTGGATTATGCGGCGGCGGGACGCTACGGCGTGGCCGCACCGCAAATTCTGTCCACGCTGCAAAGCCTGGTCGAAGGCGAAAAGATCACCGAGGTCATCGAGGGCAACCGCCGCTTCGCGCTGGTGGTTCGCCTGCCCGAGCAGGCGCGGTCGATTGAGGGCTTGAGCCGCATCCTCATCGACACGCCCATGGGTCGGGTCCCGTTGTCGCGCCTTGCCACCATCGAAGACAGCGACGGCCCCAACCAGGTCAGCCGCGACGATGGCCGTCGACGCATAGTTTTGTCGGCCAACGCTCAGGGACGGCCGCTGTCCGAAGTAGTGGCCGACATACGCAGCGTCGTCCAAGAAGTGCGCTTGCCCGAAGGCTACTTCATCACGCTGGGCGGCCAGTTCCAGGCACAAGAGGAAGCCTCGCGACTGGTGGGCCTGCTGTCCATCGTCTCCCTGACGCTCATGTTCGTGGTGTTGTACACGCGCTACAAGTCGGTCGTCCTATCAGCGCTCATCATGGTGAACATTCCATTGGCCCTGGTCGGCGCCGTGTTGGGGCTGTGGCTGTCTGGCCAGCCGTTGTCCGTGGCCGCCCTGGTCGGCTTCATCACGCTCGCGGGTATTTCTGTGCGCAACGGCATCCTGAAGGTGAGCCACTACCTCAACCTCATGCGCATGGAGGGCGAGGACTTCGACCAGAAGATGATCGTGCGTGGCTCGCTCGAACGGCTTTCCCCGGTTCTGATGACCGCGCTGGTCACGGCCTTCGCGCTGGCCCCGCTGCTGTTCGAGGCGTCCCGACCCGGTACTGAGATCCTGCACCCCGTCGCGGTGGTGATCTTCTCGGGGCTGGTCAGCTCCACGCTGCTAGACACCTTCCTTACACCCGCCATGTTCTGGCTGTTCGGCCGCAAGCCTGCCGAACGCCTGCTGGACGACCGCGACGCGGAGGCATTCTGATGCAACGCCTTCTGTCACCCGATTTCAACCACCGTAACCCTATAGGAGCTTTCATGTCTGTTCGATTTCGTTCCCTCACGGCCGGCACCGCCCTCGCCCTGGCATCCGTCACCGCCTTCGCCGCAGGCGACCATGACCACGCGCATGACCACAAGCCGCTGCATGGTGGCGTCGTGACCGAAGTCCGGGACGTGGACTACGAGTTGGTCGTTCAGCCCGCAGCAGCGCAACTCTACCTGCGCGACCACGGCAAGCAGGTCAATGTAAGCAACACCAAAGCCAAGCTCACACTGTTGACCGGCTCACAAAAGCAGGAGGTGCAACTCACGCCTGCCGCGGACGGAAGCCGCCTCGAAGGCAGCGGGACCTTCGCCGCAGCCAAGGGCACGAAGGCCGTCGTCCAAGTCGAACGTGGGGGCAATACCGCGAGCGCCCGGTTCGTTCTGCCGTAGTGTTCAACGTGATCGTCAGGGAACGAGCTGTAATCTGGCGACCACCTGACAAAAGGCGCGACATAGGCGCTCACTATTTCCTCAAAAACTTTGGAGATGTAAATCATGGAAATGCATTTCGACGTCATTGTTATCGGTGCCGGCCCAGGCGGATACATCGCGGCCATTCGCGCTGCCCAATTAGGCATGAAGGTCGCTTGTGTAGATGCCTGGAAGAACAAGGACGGAAAGCCAGCACCTGGCGGCACCTGCAACAACATCGGTTGTATCCCTTCGAAAGCGCTACTGCAGTCGTCAGAGAACTTTGAACAAGCCAAGCACCACTTTGGCACGCACGGCATCTCCACGGGTGATCTGCGCATGGATGTGACCACGATGTTGGAACGTAAGAATCAGGTCGTGAAGTCCAGCAACGAAGGCATCCTTTATCTGTTCCGCAAAAACAAGGTCCAGTTTTTCAACGGCCTGGCGTCTTTCACCAGGACTGTCGATGGTGGCTTCGAGGTGAGCGTCGCCGCCGATGAGGCTGTTACCTTGGTGGGCAAGCAGATCATCGTTGCCACAGGCTCCAACGTGCGGCCACTCCCCAACCTACCGTTCGATGAGCGGGTCGTGCTCTCCAACGACGGCGCGCTGGACATCGCGGCCGTGCCCGATCGGTTGGCCGTCATCGGTGCCGGCGTGATCGGCCTGGAGCTGGGCTCCGTTTGGCGCCGCCTGGGGGCGGATGTCACGATCCTCGAAGGCTTGCCCAGCTTCCTGCCAATCGTCGACCAAGCCATCGCCAAGGAGGCGAAGAAGGCGTTCGACAAGCAAGGCCTGAAGATCGAACTAGGTGCGAAGGTTCGCGAAGTCAATGCAACCGAGGCTGGCGTGACTATTCACTACACCGACAGCCAGGGCCAGACGCAGTCCTTGCAGGCAGACAAAGTGATCGTGGCTATCGGCCGTGTGCCCAACACCGAAGGCCTGAATCCGGCCGCCGTGGGACTCCAACTGGATGAGCGCGGCGCCGTGCTGGTGGACGATGAATGCCGCACCAGTGTGCCCGGCATCTGGGCCATCGGTGACGTGGTGCGTGGCCCGATGTTGGCGCACAAGGCGGAAGAGGAAGGTGTCGCAGTGGCCGAGCGCATTGCCGGCCAGCACGGTCACGTCGATTTCAATACGATCCCCAACGTCATCTACACCAGCCCAGAGATTGCCTGGGTAGGCCGCACCGAGCAGCAGCTCAAAGAGCAGGGCACCGCCTATCGAATCGGTTCCTTCCCGTTCATGGCCAATGGCCGCGCGCGTGCGCTGGGCGACACGCCGGGCCTCGTCAAGGTGATCGCCGATCCTGCCACTGATGAGATACTCGGCGTGCATGTGGTCGGCCCGCAGGCCAGTGAACTGGTGGCCGAGGCCGTGATCGCCATGGCGTTCAAGGCCAGCAGCGAAGACATCGCCCGCATCTGCTTTGCCCATCCGACCCTCTCCGAGACGTTCAAAGAGGCCTCGCTGGCCGTGGACAAGCGCGCGCTCAACTTCTGATTGATCGGAAGCGGCATCCAAACCACCTCACCGAACGCAGCTGCGGGCGGTGGGGCGCATATCGCCATGGAACGTAGGCCACGCCGCAACGGCATGCTATGCCCAACAGTTACTCGTCGTTGTGGTCTTCCGCGATGTGGGTGGCCATATCCAGCAGCACCTGGTTCACGTGCTTGTCCGCCACCTCATAGAAGATCTGTTTGGCTTGGCGCACGCCCTTGACCAGGCGAGCACCGCGCAGCAGCCGCAGGTGGTGGCTCACCAGCGACTGCGAGAGTTCGAGGGTTTCAGCGATGTCCCCGACCGAGGAAGAGCCTTTCATGCAGCACAGCATGATTCTCAGCCGGGACGGGTCACCCAGGAGGCGGAATGTCTCAGCCAAGATGGTCACGTCATTCTGTGACAGCGATTCCAAATCGGCGCTGGGACCCTTCGGTGGGGTACTGAATGGCTTACTTGTATTCATTTTTAAAATATTTCCTAACCTCGAATGGCTGTTTTCGCCCTTCAGAATTAACAAGGCAGCGGCCGCTTAGGCGCGCGCAGCAAAGAACCAGTGCGAGCCTGGCAGGCAAGGCCTCCGTTCCCCGTGCACCGGGTCATTTCTGAAACCTGACAGCATCCGAAAAAGCGCTTGACCTTCCCACGATGGTAAACCCTAAGCTCCCTCCATGTCGAATTTCAACTATGGGAAGCACACCATGAGCATGGCAACAACGAGTAGTGCTGGCGGCCAAGCAGCGGCAATCAGCCTGCCCATCGAGGGCATGACCTGCGCAAGCTGCGTCGGCCGAGTCGAGGCCGCCCTTGCCAAGGTCGAGGGCGTGGCAAGCGTGTCTGTCAATCTCGCCACCGAGCGAGCGGACATTCGCCTGAACCGTGCTGTCGATCGCATGGCGCTGATCCAGGCGATCGAGAAGGTAGGGTACGACGTGCCTCAGGGCACCATCGAGCTGGCGATCGGAGGCATGACCTGCGCTTCGTGCGTGGGCCGCGTCGAGAAGGCGCTCAAGGCGGTGCCGGGCGTCACTGAGGCTGTGGTCAATCTGGCGACCGAGCGCGCTACCGTGCGTGGTGTGGCATCCGTGCAGGATCTAATCGCGGCTGTCGATAAGGTCGGCTACGAGGCCAGCCCTGTCGATACCAGCATGCAGGCCGACGAGGAAGCCGCCGAGAAAAAGGACGCCGAGCGCGCCGAACTCAAGCGCGACCTGACCCTGGCCGCCGTGCTGGCGCTGCCTGTGTTCGTGCTCGAAATGGGCTCGCACATGATTCCCGGCATGCACGAGTGGGTGGCTTCCACCATCGGCATCCAGCAGAGCTGGTATCTGCAGTTCGTGCTGACCCTGCTGGTGCTCGCCATTCCGGGCTGGCGCTTCTACGAGAAGGGCTTCCCGGCGCTGTTCCGCCTGGGTCCCGACATGAACTCGCTGGTCGCGGTCGGCACGGCCGCGGCCTTCGGCTATTCGATGGTCGCCACGTTCGCGCCCAGTCTGCTGCCGGCCGGCACGGTGAACGTGTACTACGAGGCGGCCGCCGTCATCGTGGCGCTGATCCTGCTGGGCCGCTTTCTTGAGGCACGGGCCAAGGGCCGCACCTCCGAGGCCATCAAGCGCCTGGTCGGCCTACAGGCCAAGGAGGCGCACGTGCTGCGCGACGGCCGCATCGTGGACATCCCGATCAACGACGTGGCGCAGGGCGACATCGTGGAAGTGCGCCCCGGCGAGCGCGTGCCGGTCGATGGTGAAGTGACCGAGGGCCGCAGCTTCGTGGACGAGTCGATGATCACCGGCGAGCCGATTCCCGTCGAAAAGGCGGAAGGCAGCACCGTGGTCGGCGGCACCGTCAACCAGAAGGGTGCGCTGACGCTGCGTGCCACCGCCGTGGGCGGTCAGACCATGCTGGCGCAGATCATCCGCATGGTCGAGCAGGCGCAAGGTTCCAAGCTGCCGATCCAGGCCGTGGTGGACAAGGTGACGCTGTGGTTCGTGCCCGCCGTCATGCTGGCCGCCGTGCTGACCTTCCTGGTCTGGCTGGTGTTCGGCCCGTCGCCCGCGCTGTCCTTCGCGCTGGTCAATGCCGTGGCGGTGCTGATCATTGCCTGCCCGTGCGCCATGGGTCTGGCGACGCCGACCTCCATCATGGTCGGCACGGGCCGGGGCGCTGAGATGGGCGTGCTGTTCCGCAAGGGTGAAGCCCTGCAACTGCTCAAGGACGCCAAGGTGGTGGCCGTGGACAAGACCGGCACGCTGACCGAGGGCCGCCCGGTCCTGACCGACCTGGAGATTGCCGACGGCTTTGACCGCAACCAGGTGCTGGCGAAGGTCGCCGCCGTGGAATCGCGCTCGGAGCATCCGATCGCACGCGCCATCGTCGAGTCGGCCGTGGAAGGTGGCATCGCGCTGCCGACGATGACAGACTTCGATTCGGTCACGGGCATGGGCGTGCGCGCCACCGTGGACGGCGCGCGTGTCGAGGTCGGTGCCGATCGCTTCATGCGTGAGCTGGGGTTGGACGTGGGCGGCTTCGCTCGCACGGCCGAGCGCCTAGGCAACGAGGGCAAGTCGCCGCTGTACGCCTCGATCGACGGCCGGCTGGCCGCCATCATCGCGGTGGCCGATCCGATCAAGTCCAGCACGCCCGCGGCCATTGCCGCGCTGCACCAGCTCGGCCTGAAGGTGGCGATGATCACCGGCGACAACGCGCGTACCGCGCAGGCCATCGCCAAGCAACTGGGCATCGACGAGGTGGTGGCCGAAGTGCTGCCCGAGGGCAAGGTCGAAGCCGTGCGCCGGCTGAAAGCCAGCCACGGCCAGATCGCCTACGTGGGCGACGGCATCAACGACGCCCCGGCGCTGGCCGAGGCCGACGTGGGCCTGGCCATCGGCACCGGCACCGACGTGGCGGTGGAGTCGGCCGACGTAGTGCTGATGTCGGGCAACCTGCAGGGCGTGCCCAACGCCATCGCGCTGTCCAAGGCGACCATCGGCAACATCCGCCAGAACCTGTTCTGGGCGTTTGGCTACAACACGGCCCTGATCCCGGTGGCCGCTGGCGTCCTGTACCCCGCATACGGTGTGCTGTTGTCGCCGATCTTCGCGGCTGGCGCGATGGCGCTGTCCAGCGTGTTCGTGCTCGGAAACGCGCTGCGCCTGCGCCGCTTCCAGCCGCCGCTGGCGGCGGATACCGCTCATTGAGAAAGGAGGAACACCATGAACATCGGTGAAGCATCCAAGGCCTCGAAGGTCTCGGCCAAAATGATCCGCTACTACGAGCAAATCGGTCTGATCCCTCCGGCTGACCGCACCGATTCGGGCTACCGCGCCTATACCCAGGACGACGTTCACCGGTTGCATTTCATCCGGCGTTCGCGCGACCTCGGCTTCTCGGTAGCCGAGATCACGGACTTGCTGGGACTGTGGAATGACAAGTCGCGCCAGAGTGCTGATGTAAAGCGTCTGGCCCAGCAACACATCGACGAGTTGGACCGGCGCATCGAGAGCATGCTGGAGATGGCCGCGACGCTCAAGGCGCTGATCCGGTGTTGCGCCGGCGACGAACGGCCCGACTGCCCGATCCTGCACACGCTGGAGCAGCCCGATACCAGTGACAACAAGCCCGAAGCGCGCACTGGCGCAGTGCCGCGCCGCGCGCGAGCCAACGCAGCAGGAAAAAAGCCGCGTGCGCACTGAGCAGCCAGGAGAGATATGCCCAAAATCACAGTCTTGCCCCATCCTGAACTGGCTCCCGAGGGAGCCGAACTGAACGTGCCAGCAGGCACTTCGATCTGCGAGGCCCTGCTGGACAACGGCATCGAGATCGAGCATGCCTGCGACATGAGCTGTGCCTGCACGACCTGTCACTGCATCGTGCGCAAGGGGTTTAATTCTCTAAACGAAGTCGAGGAGTGCGAGGATGATCTGCTCGACCGGGCCTGGGGACTGGAGGCGCAGTCGCGGCTGAGCTGCCAGGCCATCGTTGCGACCGAAGACCTGACCGTCGAGATCCCCAAGTACACGATCAACCATGCCAAGGAGAACCACTAGGAGCCTGCGTGCTGCCTCAGGCGCACCGGCCTGCGGCAGGGTTGCTCTGGCAGATGGAGGACTGACGGCATTGCAGCCAGATAACCAACCCGTGGGCCAGACCAACCCGCGAGCCAGGTGTCTACACTCCCTTTGCACGGTCGTCGGTTAGGCTGGAAAGGTCATCAACGTCCTTAAATCCGTGACGGCCGGCCCATGGAAAGTCACACAGGAGAAGTCCTGCATGTCTGCGCCCAAGCTAGCCACGCTCTACCGAATGGTCATGCCCGGCCATACCTGCCCCTACGGGCTGAAGTCGCTCGATCTGCTCAAACGCAAGGGCTACGAGGTCGAGGACAAACACTTGGCGAGCCGCGAGCAGACGGATGCGTTCAAGAAGGAGCATGGCGTCGAGACCACGCCCCAGGTCTTCATAAACGGGCGGCGCGTGGGCGGCTACGACGACCTACGCAAATTCTTCGGCATGTCCGTGAAGGACAAGAACGCCGTGACCTACACCCCTGTGATCGCGCTGTTCGCCATGGCGGCCGCGATGGCGCTGGCGGCGAGCTGGGCGGCCTTCGGCCAGCTCTGGAGCATTCAGGCGGCAGAGTGGCTCGTGGCCTTTGCCATGTGTCTCCTGGCGCTGCAGAAGCTCAAGGACGTGGACGGCTTCGCGACGATGTTCCTCAACTACGACCTGCTGGCCAAGCGCTGGGTTCGGTATGCCTATTTCTACCCGTTCGCGGAGGCCATCGCAGGCGTCCTGATGGTCGCGGGCGTGGGGATGTGGGTGTCGATTCCGTTGGCGCTGTTCATCGGGACCGTCGGGGCCGTGTCGGTTTTCAAGGCGGTCTATGTCGATCGCCGGGAACTCAAGTGCGCCTGCGTGGGCGGGGACAGCAACGTGCCGCTGGACTTCGTGTCCCTGACCGAGAACCTGATGATGGTGGCGATGGCCCTGTGGATGTGGGCCAAGGTCGCCTACCTTGGGATGCACTGAGCGCCGCGCCAGATATGGCGCAGCGCACGTGCTCGCATCGGCCGTCCTGTGTGCATGCCGGCCACGACGCGGTGTTACTGCGCGCGCGGCGGGAAGCCAGCTTCGCTCAGGGCCGCGGCGATCTGCTCTTGCGAGGCCGAGGTCTGGACCTCGACACGGCGGGTCGGCGGGTCCGTAACGATCTTGGCGTTGGGGTCGATCGTTTGGATCGTTTTCGTCACAGTGCGGGCGCAGCCGCCGCAGGTCATGTCTTCGAGATGGAATTGCATGGAAAACTCCTTTCGGGTTGGGATGCTTAAAGTTTGATCCTTGCCACGGTTGGAAGGTCAAGCGCTATTTGCATCCCCGCCACACCAACCTGCCGAATGTTCATAGGGGCAAGGCCGTGGTGCTCTTCACGCGGTCCAGCACGAAGCTGGTCTTGCAGTCTTGCACGCTGGGGTGCTTGAGCAGCGTATCGAGCACGAAGCGGGAGTAGTGGGCCATATCTCTGACGACCACCCGCAACAGGTAGTCCATGTCGCCGGTCAGCGCGTGGCACTCCACCACCTCGGGCCAGTTCTGAACCGACGCGCGGAACACGTCCATGGGGTTGCGCTTGTGCGAATCAGAGTGCTTTTCGAGGCGCACGTTCAGGTAGGCCGTGAGGGTGAGGCCGATGCGTTCGGGGTGCACCAGGGCCACATAGCCGGCGATGACGCCAGCCTCTTCGAGGCGGCGCACCCGCCTCAGCGTGGCCGAGGACGACAGGCTTGCGTGTTCGGCCAGTTCGTCGAAGGTGGACCTTCCATTGCGTTGCAATGCATCAATAAGGCGTCTATCCGTACCATCAAGGACTATTTCTGTGCTCATTTCTTTCACCACGCAGGAATCAGGCATCAAGAAGTCTATTTGCAATTGATTTTGCAGAAATGATGTGCGGGCTTTTTCTTACCATCTAGGGTGTCCAGATTTCCACCCCAAACCCAAGAGAGACACCCCTGATGACCGACCTTTTTGACAACCCGATGGGCCTGTGCGGCTTTGAATTCGTCGAGTTCGCCTCGCCGACGCCCGGCGTGCTGGAGCCGCTGTTCGAGAAGCTCGGCTTCACCGAGGTGGCCCGGCATCGCTCCAAGGACGTATCGCTCTACCGCCAGGGCGACATCAACTTCATCGTCAACCGCGAGCCTAAAAGCCAGGCGGCGTATTTCGCGGGCGAGCACGGCCCCAGCCCCTGCGGGCTGGCGTTCCGCGTCAAGGATTCGCACAAGGCCTACCACCGCGCGCTGGAGCTGGGCGCGCAGCCGATGGACATTCCCACTGGCCCGATGGAGTTGCGCCTACCGGCGATCAAGGGCATCGGCGGCGCGCCGCTGTACCTGATCGATCGCTTCGAGGACGGCAAGTCCATCTACGACATCGACTTCGAATTCCTACCCGGTGTGGATCGCCGTCCCAAAGGCCACGGCTTCTCGATCGTCGATCACCTCACACACAACGTCTATCGCGGCCGCATGACGTACTGGGCCGACTTCTACACGAAGTTCTTCAACTTCCAGGAGATCCGCTACTTCGACATCAACGGCGAGTACACCGGCCTGGCTTCCAAGGCGATGAGCGCGCCGGACGGCCTGATCCGCATCCCGCTGAACGAGGAAGCACGCCAGGGCGGCGGCCAGATTGAGGAATTCTTGATGCAGTTCAGCGGCGAGGGCATCCAGCACATCGCCCTGCTGTGCGACAACCTACTCGATGCGCTCGACCGCGTGCAGATGGCCGGTATCCCGCTGCTGACCGCCCCCAACGACATCTATTACGCAAACTTGGAAAAGCGCCTGCCCGGCCATGGCCAGCCCGTGCCCGAGTTGCAGGCGCGCGGCATTCTGCTCGACGGCACGACCGAAGGCGGCCAGCCCCGCCTGCTGCTGCAGATATTCTCCGAGCCGCTGCTTGGCCCGGTGTTCTTCGAGTTCATCGAGCGCAAGGGCAACTACCGCGAGGGCTTCGGCGAAGGAAACTTCGGCGCCTTGTTCGAGTCGATGGAACGCGACCAGATCAACCGTGGCTCGTTGGAAATCAACCCGGCCTGATTTGGGCTTTTCCATGAAGGCAGAGCGCCTTCGGTCCTACATCTCGCGAGCCCCTCTGTGGGCTCGCGCTACTTTGGCGTCAGTACGGCCTTAGCCGCTCAAGCATTGAGCGGGTTGGGTTCGGCGTCACGTTCCGAAACAGTTGCTACCACTCTTGACTTGAGTTAATATATGAACATATGTATTCTTATTCAGATACACCGATGGCCTTTTTCCTCGCCCTGAAGAGGGACCCAGCACTACCTCGCCCCCTCTAAGCGCACTTCGGCAGCAATGCGCCGTGGCCAACCCAATGACCAGGATTGCTGAAGGACGTGCCCATGGAACTTCGTCATTTGCGCTGCTTCGTGGCTCTCGCCGAAGAGCTGCATTTCACCCGTGCTGCGGAGCGCTTGCACATCGAGCAGCCGCCGCTGTCCCGCACGATCAAGGAATTGGAAGACGAACTGGGGGTGCTGCTCTTTGACCGCGATCGGCGGGGAACGCGGTTGACGCCAGCGGGTACCACCTTCCTTCAGGACATTCGCCGGCTGTTCACCAACCTGGAGCAGGCACGAGAAAACGTCAGGGCGATCGCCGCAGGCCTAAGAGGCAGCGTGCGCATCGCCATCTCCGATGGCGCCATCGACCCGCGGCTGTCTGCACTTCTTGCCCTGTGCCGCCAGGAGGAGCCGGAGATCGAAATACGGCTCTCCGAGGTCACCCTGGCGGAACAGTTGCGGGGGCTGCGATCCGGCGACTTCGCGATCGGTTTCGCACACACTGCGGACGTCGGCGACGGACTGGTGACGGAGCCCATCTGGCAGGACCCGCTGGTGGTGACCTTGCCGATCCGGCACCCGTTGCTGGCCCACAAGGAAGTGTCGCTACGTGAACTCGTGAGTTACCCGCTGGTGATGTGCGATCCGCAGCTTTGCGAGGGCTACTGCCGCGAATTGACCCGGCTGCTACATCCCCTGGAGCGCGAGTCCACCATCGTTGAGCATGTCTCGTCGCTGGACATGATGCTCACGTTGGTCGGAGCTGGTTACGGCATCGGCTTCGCAACGGCGACCCGAATCGCGGTATGCCAACGTCCCGACGTGGTGATCCGGCCGTTGGCGCTCGATTCGGCCGTCATCATCACCTACCTGCTTCGGCCCGAAGGCGGTAGCGGACTATCCGTTCCCGTAGAGCGCTTCATCGAGCGTTTGCGTTCGCCAAAGAGCGATTAGCTACGGCGCCTGCGCCACACCCGGCGTCACGCATCGCCCTGAAGGTAGAGGTTGCGCTCCGTGGCCGTCATCAGTTCGGCCGAGCTGATCTTGAGAGCCAGGGAAATTTTTAGAATGAGAGCGAGTGTCGGCATGTGCTCGCCGCGCTCAATCTTGCCCATGTGCGAACGCGCGATCCCCGCCAAGCCCGCGAACTCATCCTGAGCAATCCCCTGATCCAGGCGAGCGGCTCGCACCGCTTGCCCGAACGCCAACGCCGGTGCGGACTCATAGGTGGTTACTCCGGCGGGCCGTCCAGGCCGAATAGTGCGCTTCTGCATTCGCAGAAGCGTCATGGAATCACTGATCTTTAACCACGTTAAAGATATCTCTTTAGTATGATGTCGGTAGATCTTTTCGATCCCCTCCCGCCGCCTCTTTGGGGGTATCCATGCATGACGTCATCAGTCCGCCCCCGAATTTCACACTCGCCATAGCGCCAGGTGTACCGTCTTCACGGCTGTCGGCGCTGCTTGCACTGCAGCGAGCGCAGGAGCCGGGCGTCGCGATGGCCGTGCGTGAAGTTTCGGATCAAGAGTTGATGACGGGCCTGCAGGAGGGCCGCTACGACGCGGGACTATCTCTTAGCGGTGCGGGGGATCACCTGACGAGTAGCCGGAGGCTATGGTGCGAAAGCATGGCCGTTGCGATACCACCGCGGTCCCGCTTAGTTAACCAGGCGAAGCTCACCATCTCAGATCTTCAGGATTATCCAATCTATCGCTGGCGGGTGGAGGCTTGCCCCTTGCTGGACGAGAGGTTGGCCTCCCTCATGCCAGTGGACCAAGAGAACATCCTGTCTGCAACTTCATTCGAGATGATGGCGCTGTGGGTCTCATCCGGCTACGGCATCGGCGTATGCGCGCAATCGCGCATCGAGCGTGCCCATCAATGGGGGATCGGCATGCGACCGCTCGCCGATGGCCCCTACAATATCGTGACGTACCTCCAACGGCCCCACGCGCAAGCCGATTCTGCTGCCAAGCGGTTCGAGCGTAGAGCGCTACAGATTGCTGGGGAAGGTGCAAGGTGATGGGCCTACGGCCGGAAGCGTCATCCCGGCCATAGGCTGACCCGTGGATTAGGTTCCCTCGATCACCACAGCGCTGTCCACTAGCCTACGAACGCTCTGCCGCACATCTTCCGGGACGGGCTGCGGGGCGACGGCCTTGGGCACATCCTCGTGATGCTGGTAGTCGCCCATGATGACCCGTACGATCGCCGGCACGTTGGTCGGCGTGACCGCATCGATGGCGGCGCGATCGCCCAGGTCAGGGTGCGGCTGGGTCAGCATGCGGTAAAGTCCCCAAGAATCCGCGTGCGGGCACTGGTTCATGAGCACCTGGGCCAGCCTGTGTTTGAGCGGCACCAGTTGCCAGTCCGGAACACGCTGTCCCCGATTGCCAAGGCTGATAGCCAGCAACTTTCCGGCTTTCAGTTCGCGGTTGATCTGGTCCTTGGACTTCCCGGCCAGCTTGCCGAACAACGGGACCGGCAGGCTGTTCGGCGACTCATAGATAGCCAGCATTTCCTCGCGCTCGCGCTGGATCGCGGACACTTCCGGCTCTGGGACATGCACCGGAGGCGGCGGCAGATGCGACAGTCTCCGGAACGTGATTCCGCCGCTGCTCGAAGTGACGACAATGGGCGTTGCGACAAGGGACTGCACGCCGGGCACAGGGGGCTCGGCCACGATGGGGGCCGCACCCACCGCCTCTTCCACTTCTGCCATCGCAGGCACCCCATCGATGCGGATGGTCAGGTGTGCGCTCGCAGCTTCTACCTCGCCCTGTTCGAGCAGGTCGAGGCGATCGGCCCAGTCCTGCATCATCCGGCGCCTCGGCTCCACGTATTTGGCGTGGTTGTAGGCCGAGCTGACCTTGTTGGGGTCGGAGTGCGATAGCTGTGCATCCACCCAAATTTTCGGATAGCCGATTTCGTTGAGCGCCGTCGAGATGGTGCCGCGGATGCCGTGCCCGGTCAGGCGCCCCTCGTAACCCATGAGCTGCAAGGCCTTGTTCAGCGTATTTTCGCTGATGCGCTTCTTGAGTTCGCTGGTATGAGCCAACAAGTACTTCTGCGCCGGCCGCATCGCGCTCAGAAGATAGCGCACGATCTCGATGGCCTGCAGAGAGAGGGGCACGATGTAGGGCGGCACGTCCTGCGGCCGCTTACCGGCCTTGCGCATTTCGTCCTGGAGCTGCTTGACGAATTGTGGCGGGATGATCCACAAGCCGCGGTCGAGGTCGAACTGCTCAGGCTCGGCCAGCCGCAATTCGCCCGTCCGCACCCCAGTTAACAACAGCAGCCGCACACCAAGCTGGGTCTGCCAGCCGCGGGGGGTGTAGAGCCGAAGCTTCTGAAGGAACTCGGGCATCTCGGGCAGGTGCAGATAGGGATTGTGGGTCACCGGGGGCTTGGGTTCGGCCACCACATCCAGGTCAGCAGCAGGGTTGACCTCCAAGCCCTCGGCAACGACCAAGGCATAGCGGAACATCTGGTTGAACCAGGTGCGAACCTTCTCGGCGGTGGTGAACGCTTTGCGCTTCTCGATCGCCGCCAGAACTCCCAGGAGCTGAGGGCGGCGAATGTCGTAGATCGACATCTTCCCTAAGGCGGGCAGCACGTCCTTGTTGAAGATGCGCAGAATCTGCGACAGGGTGCTCTGGCGGCCTTCCTTGAGTTCCTTGCGGCGATGCTCGACCCAGGCATCAAAAACGTTCCTAAAGGTGTATTCACCCGCCAATTTGGCCGCGTGCCGGCGCTGGTCACGCTCGATTTGCGGATCAACCCCCCTGGCAAGCAGGGCTTGGGCCTTATCCCGCTCGGCGCGGGCCTCGCGCAAGCTGAGGGCAGGATATCCGCCCAGGGACATACGTTTTTGCTTGCCCAGCCAGTAGTAGCGAAACATCCACGACTTACCGCCTGCAGCAGAGACCATCAGGCCCAGGCAGTCATTATCGGAGAGGGTGTAGCGTTTTCCGGTGGTTCTTGCCTGCCGGACGGTCAGATCAGAGAGTGCCATTTCGAGGCTCCTAAGTAATGACTTAGGCCCTATGCTCGTCATGGTTCCCGCTCAGCCCCAGCAACTATCCGGTAGCCGTCCCACCCGTATTCTTGTGCCTCAATTGGTCACTCAAAAACGGTAGCTGTGGGTGGATTTCCGTGGCGCTCGCTGGAATGGAAAAAGGGGCCGAAGCCCCTTTTTTCAATGACTTACAGACGTCAGTAGAAGTCTGTAGATCATAATTTGGAGCGGGAAAAGAGTCTCGAACTCTCGACCTCAACCTTGGCAAGGTTGCGCTCTACCAACTGAGCTATTCCCGCATTTACCGAAGCCTCACATTGTACAACGTTTGCATCGATGGGATGAATTGTAGCGCAATTTTTAGGTCGCTCAACAATTTTTCGAACAGATGAAGATCAGTGCTTCACGGAGTCCGGAGCGCCCGCCTGCGGCTTGTCCACGGCCGCGGTCGCCACGGCCGCCGCAGCAGCCACCTCTTCGTCCGTCAGCGCGATGGGCTTGCGCTCGAGGGCTACTTCCAGCACCTTGTCGATCCAGCGCACCGGAACGATGTTCAGCCCCTGCTTCACGTTGTCGGGAATCTCCTGGAGATCCTTCACGTTCTCTTCGGGGATCAGCACCGTCTTGATGCCGCCGCGCAGAGCCGCCAGCAGCTTCTCCTTGAGGCCACCGATCGCCGTCACCTCGCCGCGCAAGGTGATCTCGCCGGTCATGGCCACGTCGCCGCGCACCGGGATACCGGTCAGCGCCGACACGAAGGCCGTCGCCATCGCGGCGCCGGCGCTCGGACCGTCCTTGGGCGTGGCGCCGTCAGGCACGTGGATGTGGACATCACGCTTTTCGAAGGCTTCGTCGCGGATGCCCAGCTGGCGTGCGCGGCTGCGGACCACGGTGCGCGCGGCCTCCACCGATTCCTTCATCACGTCGCCCAGCGACCCGGTGCGGGTGATCACGCCCTTGCCGGGCATGGTCGCCGCCTCGATGGTCAGCAGATCGCCGCCCACTTCGGTCCAGGCGAGGCCGACCACCTGGCCGACCTGGTTCTGCTCCTCGGCGCGGCCATAGGTGTACTTGCGCACGCCCAGGTAGTCGGGCAGGTTGTCGGCCGTGACCACCACCTGCGGCTCCAGCTTCTTGAGCTGCAGGCCCTTGACCACCTTGCGGCAGATCTTGGAGAGCTCGCGCTCCAGCGAACGCACGCCGGCTTCGCGGGTGTAGTAGCGCACCACGTCGCGCACGGCCTCTTCGGTCACGCGCAGCTCTTCGTCCTTGACGCCGTTGTTGGTCAGCTGCTTGGGCAGCAGGTAGCGCATGGCGATGTTGGTCTTCTCGTCCTCGGTGTAGCCCGAGAGGCGGATGACCTCCATGCGGTCCAGCAGCGCCGGCGGGATGTTCATCGAGTTCGACGTGGCGACGAACATCACGTCCGACAGGTCGAAATCCACCTCGACGTAGTGATCGCCGAACTTGTGGTTCTGCTCCGGGTCCAGCACTTCCAGCAGCGCGCTGGAGGGGTCGCCGCGGAAATCAGTGCCCAGCTTGTCGATCTCGTCGAGCAGGAAGAGCGGATTGCGCGTGCCGACCTTGTTCAGGCTCTGCAGCACCTTGCCCGGCATGGCGCCGATGTAGGTGCGGCGGTGGCCGCGGATCTCGGCCTCGTCACGCATGCCGCCCAGCGCCATGCGGACGTACTTGCGCCCCGTGGCCTTGGCGATCGACTGGCCGAGCGAGGTCTTGCCCACACCCGGTGGGCCGACCAGGCACAGGATGGGCGCCTTGACCTTGTCCACGCGCTGCTGCACCGCGAGGTATTCGAGGATGCGGTCCTTGACCTTGTCCAGGCCGTAGTGGTCTTCGTTGAGCACTTCCTCGGCATTGGGCAGGTCGTGCTTGATCTTGGTCTTCTTGCTCCACGGCAGGCCCGTGAGCACGTCGATGTAGTTGCGCACCACGGTGGCCTCGGCCGACATGGGCGACATCAGCTTGAGCTTCTTGAGCTCGCCTTCGGCCTTCTTGCGCGCCTCGGCCGGCATCTTGGCGGCCTTGATCTTCTTCTCGACTTCTTCGATGTCGGCGCCCTCTTCGCCTTCGCCGAGTTCCTTCTGGATGGCCTTGACCTGCTCGTTCAGGTAGAAGTCGCGCTGGTTCTTCTCCATCTGCCGCTTCACACGGCCGCGGATCTTCTTGTCCACGTTGAGGATGTCCACCTCACGGTCGAGCTGTTCGAAGAGGTTTTCCAGGCGCAGCTTGACGTCGGCGAGGTCCAGCACGGCCTGCTTGTTCTCGAGCTTGAGCGGCAGGTGCGCGGCGATGGTGTCGGCCAGACGGCCCGGGTCGTCGATGCTGGAGATCGAGGTCAGGATCTCCGGCGGGATCTTCTTGTTCAGCTTGACGTACTGGTCAAACTGCTGCATCACGGCGCGGCGCAGCGCCTCGATCTCGCTGGGCTTGTGGCCGTCATCGGTCGCCTCGACCGGGCTGACAGTGGCGGTGAAGTGGGTCTCGGCGTCCTCGATGGACTTCACCACGGCGCGCTGCTGGCCTTCCACAAGTACCTTCACGGTGCCGTCGGGCAGCTTCAGCATCTGCAGGATGGTGGAGACGCAGCCCACGTCGAACATATCCGACACCAGCGGCTCGTCCTTGGCGGCAGCCTTCTGCGCCACCAGCATGATGCGGCGGTCGCCGTCCATGGCCAGTTCCAGCGCCTTGATGCTCTTGGCACGCCCGACGAAGAGCGGGATCACCATGTGGGGAAAGACCACCACGTCGCGCAGGGGCAGGAGCGGCAGATCGAGTGGGGATGAAGGCAGGGGGGTGTGTCCGGACATGGAAATCCTCATGAAGCTCTGTGGAAGGTGGTCCGCAGACGTAAATTTTCAACCCTCGGCATGACGGCATGTCTCCAATACCGCCGCCGAAGGCTCATGCAGGGGGCACACCCGGGGGCCCCGCAGCACGATGGCGTCAGGCCTTCTTGGCCGCCTCGCGATAGACCAGCAGCGGCGGCTTGTTCTCGTCGATGGTCGATTCATCCACCACGACCTTCTCGACGTTCGTGGCATTGGGCAGGTCAAACATGGTGCCGATCAGCGACTGCTCCAGGATGGAACGCAGGCCGCGGGCGCCCGTCTTGCGCGCCAGCGCCTTGCGGGCGATAGCCTTGAGCGCGGCCGGGCGGATCTCCAGATCCACGCCTTCCATCGACAACAGCCGGCTGTACTGCTTGACCAGCGCGTTCTTGGGCTCGGTCAGGATCTCGACCAGCGCGTCTTCGCTGAGCTCGGCCAGGGCCGTGACGACCGGCATGCGGCCGACCAGTTCGGGAATCAGTCCGAACTTGATCAGGTCTTCCGGTTCGATCTCGGTGAAGACTTCGGTCAGCGAACGCTGCTTCTTGCTCTTGACCGATGCGCCGAAGCCGATGCCGGAGGCTTCGGTACGGTTCTCGATCACCTTCTCGAGGCCAGCGAACGCGCCGCCGCAGATGAACAGGATGTTGGTCGTGTCGATCTGCAGGAAGTCCTGATTCGGGTGCTTGCGCCCGCCCTGGGGCGGCACGCTGGCCATGGTGCCTTCGATCAGCTTGAGCAAGGCCTGCTGCACGCCTTCGCCCGACACGTCGCGCGTGATGCTGGGGTTGTCGGACTTGCGCGAGATCTTGTCGATTTCGTCGATATAGACGATGCCGCGCTGGGCGCGCTCGACCTCGTAGTTGCAGCTCTGCAGCAGCTTCTGGACGATGTTCTCGACGTCCTCGCCTACATAGCCGGCCTCGGTCAGCGTCGTGGCGTCGGCCATGACGAAAGGCACGTCCAGCATGCGCGCGAGGGTCTGGGCGAGCAGCGTCTTGCCGGAGCCGGTGGGGCCGATCAGCAGGATGTTGCTCTTGGACAGCTCGACGTCGTCCTTACCGGCCTTGTCCTTGTGGCGCAGGCGCTTGTAGTGGTTGTAGACCGCCACGGCCAGCGTGCGCTTGGCGACATCCTGGCCGATGACGTAGTTATCCAGGTTGGCCTTGATCTCTGCGGGCGTGGGCAGATCGCCGCGCGTGTCGCGCACGCAGTCGCCTGCGGGCAGCTCATCGCGAATGATCTCGTTGCACAGGTCAATGCACTCGTCGCAGATAAAGACAGACGGACCGGCGATCAGCTTCTTCACTTCATGCTGGCTTTTGCCGCAGAAAGAGCAGTAGAGGGTTTTTTCGCTGGAGGAGCCTTTTTTCTCGGCCATGGGGGCAATGCCTTATGACAGGGGAAGTGTCAAGATGATAACGAAATAAAAAGCGGCGCCTCCCCTCGTGGGGAAACGCCGCTCTCGACGGTGAGGGGCGATCAGGGACGCTTGGCGATCACCTGATCCACCAGGCCGTAATCCTTGGCTTCGTCGGCGGTCAGGAAGTAGTCGCGCTCGGTGTCGGCCTTGACCTTCTCCAGCGGCTGGCCGGTACGTTCAGCCAGGATACGGTTCATCTGGTCCTTCGTACGCAGGATATCCCGTGCATGGATCTCGATATCCGTGGCCTGGCCGCGCGCGCCGCCCAGCACCTGATGGATCATGATCTTGGAGTTGGGCAGCGAGAAGCGCTTGCCCTTGGCGCCGGCCGCCAGCAGGAAAGCGCCCATGCTGGCTGCGAAGCCCACGCACATGGTGGACACGTCGGGCTTGATGAACTGCATGGTGTCGTAGATCGCCATGCCGGCCGTCACGCTGCCACCGGGGGAGTTGATGTAGAAGGAGATGTCCTTATCGGGGTTCTCGCTCTCCAGGAACAGCAGCTGCGCCACCACCAGGTTGGCGGTTTGGTCATTGACCTCGCCCACCAGGAAGATGATCCGCTCCTTGAGCAGGCGCGAGTAGATGTCGTAGGACCGCTCGCCGCGGCCCGACTGCTCGATGACCATGGGCACCATGCCCAGAGCCTGTGTTTCCAGTGCGCTCATGTTTACTCAACCCTTGTTTGTGCGGTCGGACAATACTGTATCCAGAAATGATTTGGGGCTTGCGCCGCAAAGCACAAGCCCCTTCCAAACGGCGTCAGCCCGGAGCAGAACCCTGGGCGATGCGCCGCTTCATCAGCCCTGCTGGCCCATCAGCTCGTCGAACGAGACGGCCTTCTCGGACACCTTGGCCTTGCTCAGCACGAAGTCGGTCACATTGTTCTCGACCACGACGGCTTCCACTTCAGCCAGACGCTGACGGTCGCCGAAGTACCAGCGCACCACATCTTCCGGCTTCTCGTAGCTGGCAGCCAGCTCATCGACGTGAGCCTTCAGCTGCTCGGGCTTGGCATGCAGGTCGTTGGCGCGGACCAGTTCGGCCACCACCAGGCCCAGGCGCACGCGGCGCTCGGCTTGCGGGCGGAACACGTCATCCGGGATCTCGGCCTTGTCGGCGTCCTTGATGCCGCGCTGCTTCAGGTCGGCACGGGCACCTTCCAGCAGGCGGGCGATTTCGGCCTGCACGCTGGCGTTGGGCAGGTCCAGTTCGGACTTGGACACCAGCGCGTCCATCACGGCTTGCTTGTTGCGGGCCAGGATGCGGAACTTGACTTCGCGCTCCAGGTTCTTCTTGATGTCGGCGCGCAGGCCGTCCACGGTGCCGTCGGCGATGCCGAGCGACTTGGCCAGCTGTTCGTTGACTTCGGGCAGGTGTGCGGCTTCGATGTTCTTCACGGTGACCAGGAAGTCAGCCGTCTTGCCGGCCACATCCTTGCCGTGGTAGTCAGCGGGGAAGGCCAGCGGGAAGGTCTTGCTTTCACCGGTCTTCATGCCGCGCACGGCGTCTTCGAATTCCTTGAGCATCTGGCCTTCGCCGACCAGGAACTGGAAGTCTTCGGCCTTGCCGCCCTGGAAGACTTCACCGTCGATCTTGCCTTCGAAGTCCACGGTCACGCGGTCGCCATCTTCGGCGGCCGAGCCCATGGCGCGCTGCGCGAAGGTGCGACGCTGCTTGCGCAGGATGTCCACGGTCTTGTCGATGGCGCTGTCGGTCACTTCGGCCGTGAGCTTCTCGACTTCGGCTTCAGACAGGTCACCGATCTTGACGTCGGGGAACACTTCGAAGATGGCGTCGAAGGTCACCTGGCCTTCGGGAGCGCCTTCCTTCTCGGTGATGCGGGGCTGGCCGGCCACGCGCAGGTTGGCTTCGTTGGCAGCCTGGGCGAAGGCTTCGCCGACCTTGTCATTCAGCACCTCGTACTGCACGGAGTAGCCATAACGCTGGGCGACAACGTTCATCGGCACCTTGCCAGGACGGAAGCCGTCCATCTTGACGGTGCGGGCCAGGCGCTTGAGGCGCGCGTCCACTTCGGACTGGATGCTGGTGACGGGCAGGCTCAGCGTGATCTTGCGCTCGAGCTTCTCAAGGGTTTCAACAGTAACTGCCATGGCTCTTCCTAGATTTGAATGGATGAACGCGTGCGGCCGCCTCGTTGCGGCGGCCGCTTGCGTGGTGCGCGGGGGGGGACTCGAACCCCCACACCATTGCTGGCGTCAGGACCTAAACCTGGTGCGTCTACCAATTTCGCCACCCGCGCATTTCTTCAGACAAACAGGCGGCAGGCAGTGCCAGCCATCTGTGTGAAATTGGTTAGCCCACGATTTTAGCCTTGTCGGCGCGAGGCCGGCTCAAACGGCCCGCGCGGACTCGTCTTCGGGCCTGCGCACGCGGAACCAGGCGGCATACATCGCGGGCAACGCGAGCAGCGTGAGCACGGTCGCCACGATCAGCCCGCCCATGATGGCCACGGCCATAGGCCCCCAGAACACGCTGCGCGAGAGCGGGATCATCGCCAGCACGGCCGCCGCCGCGGTGAGCACGATGGGCCGCAGCCGGCGCACGGCGGATTCGACGATGGCATCCCACGCGGGCACGCCGCGCGCGCGGTCGCTCTCGATCTGGTCAATCAGGATCACCGAGTTGCGCTGGATCATGCCCATGAGCGCGATCACCCCCAGCAGGGCCACGAAGCCGAAGGGCCGGCCAAGCACCAGCAGGGCGCCGGCCACGCCGGCGATGCCCAGCGGCCCGGTCAGGAAGACCAGCATCGCGCGGCTGAAGCTCTGCAGCTGCAGCATGAGCAGCGTGAACACGATGAACAGCATGGCCGGCAGCCCGGCCACGATGGAGGCCGAGCCCTTGGAGCTCTCTTCCACCGCACCCGCCACCTCGATGCGGTAGCCGCCCTGGCCTGCGGCATGCCAGCCGGCTTCGAGTTGGCGCAGCGAAGGCAGCAGCGCATTGGTGACCGTGGCGCCCTGCAGCCCCTCGATGACGTCGCCCTGCACGGTGATGGCGTAGTCGCGGTTCTCGCGCCACATCACGCCCGGCTCCCAGGTGAACACCGGCTTGGCCACCTGGGTGAGCGGCACCGAGCGCCCCGAGGCAGTGGGCAGGTAGGCATTGGCCACGTCGGTGATGGCGCGGCGCTCGTCCAGGGGCTGGCGCAGCACGATGTCGATCAGCCGATCGCCCTCACGGTACTGGCCCACGGTGCTTCCAGCGAAGGCCACGCGTGCGGCCTGGGCGATGGACTGGCTGGTCACACCCAGGGCGCGTGCCTTGTCCTGGTCCACCTCTAACCGCATGACCTTGATGGACTCGTTCCAGTTGTCGTTCACGCCGCGCATCTGAGGATGCTCGCGCATCAGCTTGCGCACTTCATCGGCGTGCTGGCGCAGCACCCCAGGGTCGGGCCCGATCACGCGGAACTGCACGGGGTACGCCACAGGCGGGCCGTTGGGCAGCAGCTTGGTGCGAGCACGCGCTTCGGGGAATTCCCGCGCCAGCAGCTGCGGCAGCGACTGGCGCAGCTGCTCACGCGTGGTCAGGTCGCGTGGCACCACGATGAGCTGCGAAACGTTGGACTGCGGAAAGATCTGGTCCAAAGGCAGATAGAACCGGGGCACGCCCGACCCCACCCAGGTGCTGACCGTGTTGACGCCGGACTCCTGGAGCACCCGTTGCTCCACGCGCCGGGTGACCTCTTCGTTGGCCTCAAACGAGGTGCCCTCGGGGAACCACAGGTCCACCAGGATCTCGGGCCGGCTCGAATCCGGGAAGAACTGCTGCTGCACGCGTCCCATGCCGACGATGCCCAGCGCGAAGGTCAGCAGCGTGGCACCGATGGTGATCCAGCGGTGCCGCACGCACCAGTTCACCATGCGGCGGAAGCGGTTGTAGAAGGGGCTGTCGAACACGTCGTGGTGGACATGGCCATGCTCTTGGGCCCCGGCCCCCTCGACAGCTTCGGCGGTGCCTGCGGCCGGAGCGTGATGGGCCGGGCGGCGCAGCAACAACATGCCCAGGTAGGGCACGAAATAGACCGACGCGAACCACGAAATCACCAGCGCGATCACGGTGACCGCAAAGATGGCGAAGGTGTATTCGCCCGTGATCGACTTGGCGATGCCGATGGGCAGAAAGCCCGCGGCCGTGATGAGCGTGCCCGTCAGCATGGGCATGGCGGTGATCTCATAAGCGAAGGTGGCCGCGCGCAGCTTGTCGTAGCCCTCCTCCATCTTCAGCACCATCATCTCCACCGCGATGATGGCGTCGTCCACCAGCAGGCCCAGGGCAATGATGAGCGAGCCCAGCGAGATCTTGTGCAGCCCGATGTTCCAGTACCACATGGCCAGGAAGGTGACCGCCAGCACCAGCGGAATGGTGATGCCCACCACCAGCCCCGGGCGCACGTCGAGCGTGTAACGGCGCCAGAGAGGCTGCGGGCCGGGGCGCTTGTGCAGCCCCAGGCTCAGGAAGCTCACGGCCAGCACGATGACCACGGCCTCGATCAGCACCTTGACGAATTCGCCCACCGAATCGGACACGGCGCGGGGCTGGTCCTGCACGTTCACCAGCCGCACGCCGGCCGGCAGCGTCTTTTCGATGCGCGCCGTGGCTTCGTGCAGCGCCTTGCCCAGGCGCACGATGTCGCCGCCCTTGGCCATGGAAACACCCAGCGCGATCACCTCGCGCCCCTGGTGGTGCACCTTCTGCGTGACCGGGTCCACATAGCCGCGCCGGACTTCGGCGATATCGCCCAGCCGCAGCTGCGCGCCCGAGGCGCCGCGGATCGGCATCGTGCGCAGCTGCTCGACCGAATTGAACTGCCCGCCCACGCGCAACTGCACCTGATCGAGCGGCGTCTGGATAGAACCCGCGCTCTCCACCGCGTTCTGCTGGCCCAGCTGCGCCAGCACCTGGTTCATGTCCAGCCCCAGTTGCGACAGGCGGCTCTGCGAGATCTCGATGTAGAGCTTTTCGTCCTGCACGCCGAACTGCTCGACCTTGGCCACGTCGCGCACGCGCAGCAGCTGCTGGCGCACCTCGTCGGCAAAAGCCTTCTGCTCGGCATAGCTGAAGCCGTCGGCCTCCAGCGCGTAGATCACGCCATAGACGTCGCCGAAGTCGTCGTTGAAGAACGGCCCCTGCACGCCCTGCGGCAGCGTGTAGCGCATGTCACCGATCTTTTTGCGCACCGTGTACCAGACGCCCGCCACCTCGGCGGGCGGTGATGAATCCTTCAGGTTCAGGATGATCATCGACTCGCCCGGCTTGGAATAGCTGCGGATCTTGTCGGCGTAGGGCACCTCCTGCAGCGTGCGTTCGAGCTTGTCGGTGACCTGCTCGGCCACCTGCTGGGCCGTGGCGCCGGGCCAGTTGGTGCGCACCACCATCGCGCGGAAGGTGAAGGGCGGGTCCTCGTCCTGGCCCAGCTGGAAATAGGCCCCCACGCCCAGCAGCAGCAGGGCGACCATGAGGTAGCGCGTGAGCGCCACATGCTCCAGCGCCCAGCGCGAGAGGTTGAAGCGCTTGCGCTCGGGAGGGGGTGCGGAAGGCGAATGGGCGTCGGCGCCGTGCGCCGGATCGGGCAGCTGCGTCATGCGGCGCTCCTATCGGCTGGCCGCCGGTGCGGCGGCAGCAGCTGCGGATGCAGCGGCATCGGAGGCTGCTGCGTTTTTCATAGCAGGCTGCGCTTGCCCTGCCTGGGCTCGATCCTGTTTCGACTCATAGACCGACACCTTTTGCCCCGGCGACAGCACATGCACGCCCGTGGCCACCACCTGCTGGCCGGGCGTGAGACCCGCGGCAATCACGACGTCGTTGCCGTCGGCCGTGGCGATCTGCACGGGCTGCGAGCGCACGGTGCTGGTGGCGGGATCGAACACCCACACCGCCGTATGGCCGCCTTCCTGGCGCAGCGCGCTGGTGGGCAGCTTCAGGGCCTGAACGCCCTCGCGGCCCAGCGCCTTGGGGCGGACATAGGCCGTGGCGCCCAGCGGCGGCATCTCCGGGCCTTCGATGGCCACCTTGACCAGAAAGGTGCGCGTCACTGGGTCGGCACTGGCCGCCACCTCGCGCACCCGCCCGGTAAAGGACTCGGCATCGCTCCAGATGCGCACGCCCACCGGCTGGCCCGGCTTCAGCGCGGCGAACCGGTCCTCGGGCACCGAGAACACCACATCGCGCGGCCCATCCTGCGCCACGCGCACCACCGGGGTGCCGGCGGCCACCACCTGTCCCGGCTCGGCATCCACCGAAGTGACCACGCCGGCCGCATCGGCCACCAGCCGCGTGTAGCCCGCCTGGTTGCCCTGCGAGGTGAGCTGCGCCTGGGCCTGGTCCAGCGTGGCCTGAGCGGATTTGAGCGTGGCCTCGCGGCGCTCCAGCTCCGCCCCGCTGATGAAGTTCTGCGCCTTCAGCGCGGCGTAGCGCTGCAGGTCCGCCGCGGCCAGATCGCGCTGGGTGCGCGCGGATGTCACCTGCGCGCGGGAGGCATCGGCCGCCAGCTGGTAGTCGCGCGGGTCCAGCTGCGCCAGCACCTGGCCGGCCGCCACCCGCTGGCCCAGCTGCGCCTGCCGCTCGGCGATCTTGCCGGCCACACGAAAGCCCAGGCGCGACTCGACACGGGCGCGCACCTCGCCCGCGTATTCGAGCTGCGCATGCAGCGGCGCGGCGCCCACGGTGATGAGCTTGACCGACCGCATCGGCTCGGGCGCGGGCTCCTTGGGCGAGCACCCCGCCAGCAGCGCCAGCGACAAGGCCCCCGCCAGGGCCACGGCCAGAGGAATGGAACGCACACCGGCGGATCGTGCGACCCGCAGGGCGGGCTGCCGCGCAAGAAGTGAAGTCATGGGAAGGCTTTCGCGAATGCAATTACTGACTGACTGGTTAGTAATCTAGGCGAGCCGTCCCGCCGTTGTCAAGGTGAGAATCACGGGCGTGAAGCCCTCCACCCCCTCTCCTGCAGCAGCCCCCCAGGCAGCCCCGCTGGCACCGCCGGTCACCCATTACGAGAACTTCCCGGTGGCCTCGCTGCTCTGCCCGCCGCGGCTGCGCCCGCCCATCGCCGCCATCTATGCCTTTGCCCGCGCCGCGGACGACCTGGCCGACGAGGGCGACGCCAGCGCCGGCGAGCGCCTGGCCGACCTGCAGGCCTACCGGGCCGAGCTGCACGCGGTGGCTGCAGGCGCGCCCCCGGCGCCGCGCTGGGCGGCGATCTTCGCGCCGCTGCAGGCCGTGCTGCAAAGCCACGCCCTGCCCGTACCGCTGTTGGACGACCTGCTCGACGCCTTCCTCCAGGACATCGCCAAGACCCGCGACGGCGGCACCTACGCCGACCGCGCCGAACTGCTGGATTACTGCCGCCGCTCGGCCAACCCCGTGGGCCGGCTGCTGCTGCACCTCTACGGCGAGGCGCGCCCGGCCGCCCTGGCCGAAAGCGATGCCATCTGCAGCGCGCTGCAGCTCATCAACTTCTGGCAGGACCTGAGCGTGGACCTGCCGCGCGGCCGCCACTATCTGACCGATGCCGACTGCGCCGCCCACGGCGTGGACCGGGCGCAGCTGGCGGCCGGCCGCCGCAGCGCGGCCACCGACGCACTGGTGATGGACTGCGCCGCCTGGGCCCGCGCGACCATGCTCGCGGGCGCGCCCCTGGTGCATCGACTGCCGGGGCGCATCGGCTGGGAGCTGCGCCTGGTCGTGCAGGGCGGGCTGCGCATCCTGGACAAGGTGCAGGCCCTTGACGGCGGCAGCCTGCTCACGCGCCCCGTGCTGCGCGCCGCCGACGGCCCGCGCCTGCTCTGGCGCGCCTTCAGGATGTAGCCCTGCATCGAGCAGCCAGCGCTCAGGCCGCCTGCCGCCAGGGCTCGGGCTGCGGGCGCTGCTGGGCCTGCGCCAGGATGCGCGCCAGCACGGCCGGCACCTCGAACGCTGCCTGGTTGCGCTGCCGCGCCACCGCGGCCTGAAAGCGCGGCAGCTCGGCCTGCAGCGCCTGCACGGCCTCGGCCACCCGGGCAAAGCTGGGCAGCACCAGGCCCAGGCCGTTGTCCCGCACCCAGTCGGTCACGTAGCGTTCCTGCGGCATGGTCCAGCTGTTGCGGGTGACGATGGGCGGCAGGCCCATCTGCACGGCTTCGCTCAGGCTGCCGCTGCCGGGCTTGCCGATGAAGAAGTCGGCCAGCCGCATGTAGTGCGGCATGTCGCGGGTGAAGTCCAGCACCAGCCGGGGCGCGCGGGCCGGCAGCGCGCGCAGTGCGCGGGCCAGCGCGGCATTGCGGCCGCAGGCCAGGATGAGCGGCGTATCGGGCAGTTGCCGGGCGATGGGCAGCATGGCCCGCGAGCCCTCGCCGCCGAACAGCACCAGGCCCACGGGCCGCTGCGGGCCGAAGCCGAGCTGGGCGCGCCCGGCGGCCCGGTCCAGCGCGGGCAGATCGTGGAAGGCCGGGCTCAGCACCATGCCGGAGGTGGCGTGGATGCGCGCCTCGTCGCAGCCCAGGGCGCGGGCCTGCTCCACGGCGCGGGGCGAGCCGCAGACCAAGTGCTGGCCCGCCACCTCGGGTTCGATCCAGAAGTGCGGCGGGCAGTCGGCCAGGTCGGTCAGCACGGTGACGAAGGGCACGCCCGGCAGCGTAGCCGCCACCGAATCGCCCAGCGAGCGATTGAAGTTGGGCACCAGCGAGACGACCATGTCGGGCGCCGTGGCTTGCCAGTGCGCCGCCAGCCGCCGCACCAGCGCCTTGCGGCTCCAGCGGATCATGCCCTGCAGCAGGCGCAGCTCCTGGCCCAGGCCCAGCGTCCAGCCCCGCGCCAGGCGGCGGTTGTAGATGTCTTCGGGCTCCATGCCCGTCCACTGGCGAAAGCGCGCCGTGGGGTCCAGCACCTCGAAGAGATGGGTCAGGCGCACCGCCCACGGCAGGCCGGCGCGGGCGATGGCCGCCTCCAGCGCCAGGGCGGAGGCCCGGTGGCCGCTGCCGGCGTTGAAATAGATCAGCTCCACCACCGGCCGGCGGGTGGCGGGCAGCGCCGCTGCGGCGGCCCGCTCAAACATGCTGTGCGGTCTTGGCCGCGGCGGCTGCCTTGCGGGCGGCCTTGTGGCGCGACGCCGGCAGGAATTCGCTCCACTGCAGGATCTGCAGCGTGCCGTCGGCCTGCTCGGCCAGGGCCGTCAGGCTTTCCACCCAGTCGCCGTCGTTGGCGTAGAGCGTGCCGCCGATGTCGCGCAGCTCCGCATGGTGGATGTGGCCGCAGACTACGCCCTGCAGGCCGCGCTTCTTGGCCTCGCGGGCCACGGCGTTCTCGAAGTCGTCCACGTAGCTCACCGCGCGCTTGACGCGGCGCTTGAGGTATTGCGAAAGCGACCAGTACGGCAGCCCCATGCGGGCGCGCAGCGTGTTGAGGTGGCGGTTGAGCCGCAGCGTGAATTCGTAGAGCGAATCACCCACGTGGGCCAGCCACTTGGCGCACTGGATCACGCCGTCGAACAGATCGCCGTGGATCACCCAGAGCTTGCGGCCGTCGGCCGTTTCATGCACCCAGTCCTCGGCCACGGTGACGCCGCCGAAGTTCAGATGCAGGTAGCGCCGCGCGAATTCGTCGTGGTTGCCGGGAATGAAGATCACCCGCGTGCCCTTGCGCGCCTTGCGCAGCAGCTTCTGCACCACGTCGTTGTGGGCCTGCGGCCAGTACCAGTTGCGGCGCAGCTGCCAGCCATCGACGATGTCGCCCACCAGATAGAGCGTCTCGCATTCAGTGTGGCGGAGAAAGTCGAGCAAGGCCTCGGCCTGGCAGCCGGGCGTGCCCAGGTGCAGGTCGGAGATCCAGAGCGTGCGGTAGCGCTGCACCGGCCGCCCGGGCACCGGTCCCGCGCCCGTTTCGTCGTCCACAGGAGTGCCGGCGGTGCGCCAGGCGTTCAGGAAAGCGTCGTCGCGTTGCATGAACCGGAATGCTCTGCCTGCGCCGTGGCAGCGGCGTGACAGGCGCATGTCGGGCGCGTGACGACGCGGCCGCGCCACGGCCGCCAGGCCCCGGCCCCATGGGACAATCCGGCCCCTATGACACCGGAACAGTACGTCCAGCAAAAAGCCGCCGGCTCCGGCAGCAGCTTCTATTACGCCTTCCTGTTCCTGCCGGCAGCGCGCCGCGCCGCCATCACCGCCTTCTATGCCTTCTGCCGCGAGGTGGACGATGTGGTCGATGAAGTCTCGGACGCAGGCGTGGCCCGCACCAAGCTCGCCTGGTGGCAGGCCGAAGTCGCCAAGTCCTTCGCGGGCCAGGCCACGCACCCGGTGATGCAGGCGCTGATGCCGCACACCGCCGCCTACGGCATCGAGGAGCGGCACCTGCAGGCCGTGATCGAAGGCTGCCAGATGGATCTGGAGCAGACCCGCTACCTCGACTTCGCGGGCCTCTCGCGCTACTGCCACCTGGTGGCCGGCGTGGTGGGCGAGGTGGCCGCGCGCATCTTCGGCCAGGCCGAAGCCGCCACCACCGAATACGCCCACCGCCTGGGCCTGGCCTTCCAGCTCACCAACATCATCCGCGACGTGGGCGAGGACGCCATGATGGGCCGCATCTACCTGCCCGTCTCGGAGCTGCAGCAGTTCGATGTGAAGGCGCACGAGATCCTCAAGCGCCAGTATTCGGACCGATTCACCGCGCTGATGCGTTTCCAGGCCGAGCGCGCCCACCGCCTCTACGACGAGGCCCTGGCCCTGCTGCCCGACGCCGACCGGCGTGCGCAAAAGCCCGGCCTGATGATGGCCAGCATCTACCGCACGCTGCTGCGCGAGATCGAGGCCGAGAACTTCCAGGTGCTGCACCAGCGCATCGCGCTCACGCCGCTGCGCAAATTCTGGCTGGCCTGGAAGATGCAGGCGCTGGGGCGCATGTAGCCATGCGCGTCGCCGTCGTCGGCGCCGGCTGGGCGGGCCTGGCGGCCGCGCTGGGCGCGGCCCGGGCCGGGCACGGCGTGACCGTCTTCGAGGCCGCCCGCACCCTGGGCGGCCGGGCCCGCGCCCTGGCGGCCGAAGGCGATGGCGGCCAGCCCCTCACCCTCGACAACGGCCAGCACATCCTGATCGGCGCCTACGCCGAATGCCTGGCGCTGATGCGCTCGGTGGGCGTGGCCGAATCGCCTGCGCTGCTGCGCCTGCCGCTGGCGCTGCGCTATGCCGACGGCTCCGGCCTGCAGCTGCCCGACTGGGCACCGCCCTGGGATGCGCTCTGGGGCATCGCCCGCGCGCGCGGCTGGGCCTGGCGAGAGCGCGCGGCGCTGCTGCGCACGGCGGCGGCCTGGCGGCTGGGCGGCTTCGCCTGCGCGCCCTCGGCCAGCGTCGCGCAGCTGTGCGCCCATCTGCCGCGGCGGCTGCAGGAAGAATTCATCGACCCGCTCTGCGTTTCCGCGCTGAACACGCCGGCCCACCAATCCAGCGGCCAGGTGTTTCTGCGCGTGCTGCGCGACAGCCTGTTCAGCGGGCGCGGCGGCTCGCACCTGCTGCTGCCGCGCGCCGACCTGGGCGCCCTCTTCCCGGAACCCGCCGCGCAGTGGCTGCGCGCACACGGCCACGCGGTACGCAGCGGCGAGCGGGTGGCTGCGCTGCATCCCGCGCAGGGCGGCGGCTGGCAGGTCGAGACCCGCCAGGGCAGCGAGGTCTTCGACGCGATGGTGCTGGCCACGCCCGCGCCGGAGGCCGCCCGGCTGGTGCGCGGTGCAGCCCCCGCCGGCGATGCCGCCGCCCTGCATGCCTGGGCCGACGGCGCCGACGCGCTGCGCCACACGGCGATCGCCACGGTCTATGCGCAGCAGGCCGGCGCCCCGGGCCCGCTGCTGCCCGCGCCCATGCTGGCGCTGCGCGCCAGGGCCGACCGGCCCGCGCAGTTCGTGTTCGACCGCGCCCGATTGGGTGGGCCGGCCGGGCTGCTGGCCTTCGTGGTGAGCGCCTTCGAGGGCGAACGCGAGGCGCTGGAGCGCCAGGTGCTGCAGCAGGCCGCCGAAGAACTCGACCTGCCGGGCCTGCGCGTGCTGCGCACCGTGGTGGAAAAGCGCGCCACCTTCGCCTGCACGCCCGGCCTGCAGCGCCCCGCGCAGGCCATCGCCCCGCGCCTGCTGGCCTGCGGCGACTATGTGCAAGGGCCTTATCCGGCGACGCTGGAAGGGGCGGTACTCAGCGGCTCGGCGGCGGCCCGGCAGCTGCAGACTTCAGATCAAATCACCCCGCAGCCCTTGTGGATCAACGGCATTGAGCTATCAAATAGATAGCATCAAGCCACACCGGCATAGAGCGGGCGTGGCGCCCGGGGCAGCACGTCGGCCAGCTTGATGACCTCCAGCCCCGCATTGCCCCAGAAGCGCTCCAGGCTCTCGGCCCGCTCGATCAGCAGGCGTTGCACCAGCGGCTCCAGCGGGGTGCTTTCCGGATCGGCCACCAGCACGTAGCGCGGCTCGGCGCTTTCGGGCGCGCCGGCGGCGGCCTCGTTCACCTGCACGGTCCAGTCCAGCGCCGTGAGCACCTGCAGCACAGGTTCGAGCTGCAGCACGTCCACCCGCAGCGCCTGCGCCAGCCGCGCAGCCGGCCAGCCCCGCTCGGGCGCTGCCCGCGCCGCATGCAGCAGCTGCAGCACCTCCACCGCCAGCTGGAAGGTCCAGCCCTGGCCGCTGGCGCTGCGCGCCACCCCCGCCAGCAGGCTGGGCAGGTAGGCCGCCACCACGGCGCCCAGCAGGACGATGACCCAGGCCACATACACCCACAGCAGCAGGATGGGCAGCGTGGCAAAAGTGCCGTAGAGCACGGAATAAGTCGGCACCGAGGCGATGTACAGACCCAGCACCTTCTTGGCCAGCTCGATGCCGAAGGAGACGAAGACCCCGCCCGCCCAGGCATGCCGCCAGCTCACCTGCGTGTTGGGCACGTAGCGGTACAGCGCTGCGGTGCCGGCCGCCAGCACGAAGAACTCGATGGAGTCGAACAGCAAGCGCGCGCCGCCGGGCAGCGTTTCGCCGATGCCGCGCGAGGCGGCCGACGCCACAGAAGTGGTCAGTGCCAGGCTGCTGGCCAGCACCAGCGGCCCGAGCGTGATGACCGCCCAGTAGATCAGCACCCGCTGGCCCAGCGGGCGCAGCCGGGGCACGCGCCAGATGTTGTTGAGGGTGCGGTCGATGGTCAGGATGAGCGCCAGCGCGGTGACCAGCAGAATGGAGAAGCCCGCCACGCCCAGCCCGCTGGCCTTGGCCGCGAACTGCGTGAGGTAGCCCAGCACGGGCCGGGAGATGCTGTCGGGCACCAGGCTTTCGACCAGCCAGCGCTGCAGCGTGAACTGCATCTTCCCGAAGATGGGTAAGGCAGTAAACAGCGCCAGCGCCACCGTGAAGAACGGCACCAGCGCCAGCAGCGTGGTGAAGGTAAGGCTGCTGGCCGTGAGGCCCAGCCGGTCTTCGCGGAAACGCTCGCGCAGCGTGTGCGCCGTCGTCCGCCACGGAAAGTGGGACAGCTGCGCCAGCCACGCCTCGAAGCGCAGCACGGCGGCCTGCAGGGAAATGCTCATGGCCGATATGATCCTTGATTCCACCCGCCGCGCCGCCGGCACCCGGCTCTGCAGCCGCATTCGCCGGCGCATCGCCCGCCTTCCCACAACGCCCACCGCACACGCGCATGCCCTCTTCTCCGCATCTCCCCACCCAGGACGTCGCCGCCACCCGCTGGCTTGCGGTGGGCAGCCTGCTGGGCCTCATCGTGCTCAGCCTGGCCTGGGAGCTGTGGCTCGCGCCCCTGCGCCCGGGCGGCTCGTGGCTGGCGCTCAAGGCGCTGCCGCTGGCCTTTCCGCTGGCGGGGCTGCTCAAACGGCGCATGTACACCTACCGCTGGGTCAGCCTGGTGGTGTGGCTCTATTTCACCGAAGGCGTGGTGCGCGCCTGGAGCGACGCCGGCACCGGGCGCTGGCTGGCGCTGGCCGAGGTGGCGCTGTGCCTGCTGCTCTTCACCGCCTGCGCGCTGCACGTGCGGCTGCGCCAGCGCCATGCGCGTGCGGCCGGCACGGCGGCGGCGGCCGGCGCGCCCTGATTGCTGAATCTGCAGAACAAAAAATAACGACGACGACGAACGGCCCGGCCCCACGCCCGCCCCTCACCGCATCCACCTACCGTTTTTTCGCGAGAGACCGAGAACGCCATGTCCCATCCGCTGATCGACACCCTGCGCCAGACCGTCGGCGCCGCCCATGTGCTGACCGAAGGCGACCTCACCGCCTGGGAGCAGGACTGGCGCCGCCGCGCGCGCGGCAAGGCGCTGGCCGTGGTGCGCCCGGCCAGCACGCAGGAAGTGGCCGCCGTGGTGCGCGCCTGCGCCGCAGCGGGCGCGGCCATCGTGCCGCAGGGCGGCAACACGGGCCTGTCGGTGGGTTCGATCCCCGACGCCTCCGGCACCCAGGTGCTGCTGAGCCTCGCGCGGATGAACGCCGTGCGCGCCGTGGATGCCGACAACCTCACGCTGACCGTGGAGGCCGGCGCCATCCTGCAGAACGTGCAGGACACGGCGGAAAAGTCCGGCCTGCTCTTTCCCCTGAGCCTGGCTGCCGAAGGCAGCTGCACCATCGGCGGCAACCTGGCCACCAATGCCGGCGGCACGCAGGTGCTGCGCTACGGCAATGCGCGCGAACTCTGCCTAGGGCTGGAAGTGGTCACGCCCCAGGGCGAGATCTGGGACGGCCTCAAGGGCCTGCGCAAGGACAACACCGGCTACGACCTGCGCGACCTCTTCATTGGGAGCGAAGGCACGCTGGGCATCATCACCGCGGCGACGATGAAGCTCTTTCCCCAGCCTGCCGCCAGCCTCACCGCCTGGGCCGCCGTGCCGTCGATGGAGCACGCCGTGCAGCTGCTGGCGCTGGCGCACAAGCACCTGGGCGCGGGCCTGACCGGCTTCGAGGTGATGGGCCGGTTCGCCCTGAGCCTGGTCGCGCGCCACATGCCGCAGCTGCGCGTGCCCTTCATCGACCAGGCCGACGTGCCCTACGCCGTGCTGCTGGAAAACAGCGACAGCGAATCCGAGGACCACGCCCGCGCGCGCTTCGAAGCACTCTTGGAAACCGCCTTCGACGCCGGCTGCGTGAGCGACGCCGTGGTGGCCGAGAACCTGGCGCAGGCGCACCAGCTCTGGCACATCCGCGAGAGCATTCCGCTGGCCCAGGCCGAGGAAGGGCTGAACATCAAGCACGATATTTCCGTGCCGATCTCGCGCATCCCGGCCTTCGTGGACTATGCCGATGCGCTGCTGCAGCGCGAGATTGCGGGCGTGCGGCTGGTCAACTTCGGCCACCTGGGCGACGGCAACCTGCACTACAACGTGCAGGCCCCGGCCGAGGGCGACCCCAAGGCCTTCCTGCGCGACGAGGAAGCCCGCGTGAACGATCTGGTCTATGAGGCGGTGGCGAAGTTCGGCGGATCGTTCTCGGCCGAGCACGGCGTGGGCGCGCTCAAGGTGGACAAGCTGCAGCAGTACCAGTCGCCCGTGGCCCTCACGATGATGCGCGCCATCAAGGGCGCCCTCGATCCGCAGGGCCTAATGAACCCGCAGTGCCTGCTGCCGGTGACGGCCCCGCAGCCTCAGCCGCAGGGTTGAACAACCGGCCCGGGCAGGGCCTCAGCCCCCGCGGGCGTTCTGCATGAACTGCCGCACCTCGGCCGGCAGCGGCACGGCCGGGCCGGCGTCCTGCACGTCCCATTCCTCGTCGCCCGTCTGCAGCCAGGCGCGCATGGCGTCGCGCTTGGGGTCCAGCACCATGGCGGCAGACTCCTCGCCGCCCTGGTTCGGGCGGTGGCCCATGATGTAGAAGAGCGAGCCCTCTTTGCGCAACGGGCCGCTGACGCCCATGTTCTTCACGAACACCGGGTAGTTGACGGGACCGAGCAGCCCCTGGAGGCGATCTGCGATGGGGCCGGTGCGCAGGAAGTCCACCCCATCCGACGGAAGAGTGCCCACCAGCGCCGGCACGCCGGCCCAGGGGTCGGCGGCCGGTGCGGCTGTGGCCCGAGGTGTCTGCGCAGCCTGTGCGGCAGGCGCGGCGGGCGCGGCAGGCGTGAGAGGAACGTTGCTGGCGCAACCCGCCAGCACGGCGGCGAGAGAAGCCAAAACAAGGGGCGACTTGGCGAAAGACATCGTGGCAAGGCCGGCCCGGCCGGTCGTGGAATGGATGATCGCCCGAGCTTAGCGCCTTCGCCACCCAGGCCCTTGCACGGCCATCGGCAGGCCTGCAGGCTCGCGGCCTAAAATCGCGGCCTTTCCAACGTTGCGAACGCGCTGCCCAAGCGCCCTCCGCCCATGACCGACACCTCCCGCCCCGTACGCTGCCAGTACGAAGATTTCATGCGCCACGTCTATACCCAAGGCGTGTCCAAAGGGGACCGCACCGGCACCGGCACCCGCAGCGTGTTCGGCTACCAGATGCGCTTCGATCTGAACGAGGGCTTTCCGCTGGTCACGACCAAGAAGGTCCACCTGCGATCCATCATCACCGAGCTGCTGTGGTTCCTCACCGGCTCCAGCAGCAACCTGTGGCTCAAGGAGCGCGGCGTCACCATCTGGGACGAATGGGCGCGCGAAGACGGCGACCTGGGCCCGGTCTACGGCGTGCAATGGCGCAGCTGGCCCACGCCGGACGGCGGCCACATCGACCAGATCAGCCAGGTGGTGCAGACGCTCAAGACCAACCCTGACTCGCGCCGCATCATCGTGAGCGCCTGGAATGTGGCTGACCTGGACAAGATGGCGCTCATGCCCTGCCACGCTTTCTTCCAGTTCTATGTGGCGCCGCCGCAGGCCGCAGGCGAGCGCGGCAAGCTCAGCTGCCAGCTCTACCAGCGCAGTGCGGACATGTTCCTGGGCGTGCCCTTCAACATCGCCAGCTACGCGCTGCTGACGCACATGGTGGCGCAGCAATGCAACCTGGACGTGGGCGACTTCATCTGGACGGGCGGCGACTGCCACATCTACAGCAACCACTTCGAGCAGGTGGAACTGCAGCTGTCGCGCGCGCCGCACCCCTATCCCACGCTGCACATCCTGCGCCGTCCGGAGAGCCTGTTCGACTACCAGTTCGAAGACTTCGAGGTGCGCGGCTACGAGCACCATCCGGCCATCAAGGCGCCGGTCGCGGTCTGAAGCGCCCGGGCGGTGCCCGGGCCTCTTCCTCTTCCTCCACTTTCCAGCGATCCCACCCCATGTCCTCCCACGGCTTCCACGTCCATGGGCCGCACGACCACGCGGTCGAGCATGCGGCCCAGCACGCCCACTCCACCGACGCCGACAACGGCTCGATGACCAACCGCATCGCCATGGCGACGGCCATCATCGCCACGGTGGGCGCCATCTTTTCCTACATGGGCGGCGCCACGCAGGCCAATGCCGGCCTGATCAAGAACGACGCCGCCATCAAGAAGACCGAGGCCGCCAACCAGTGGGCCTACTACCAGTCCAAGAGCACCAAGCAGTCCGTGACCGAGCTGGCCCGCGATCTGGCCGCGGACCACCGCAAGCCCGAGCTGCAGGCCAAGCTGGACCGCTACGAGCAGGAAAAGAACGACATCAAAAAGAAGGCCGAGGCCCTGGAAGCCCAGTCGCAGGCGCTGGACGAGCAGAGCGAAGCGCAGATGCACCAGCACCACCGCTGGGCGCAGGCCACCACGGTGCTGCAGGTCGCCATCGCGCTGGCGGCCATCGCGCTGCTCACGCGCCGCAAGTGGCTGCAGTGGGGCATGTACGGCGTCGCGGGCCTGGGCATGGCCCTGGGCGTGGTCGCGGCCATGCACTTGTGATGCCCGTCCAACGAACCCAGCAACCCCCACCATCATGACCTTGCGACTCATCTACGCACGCGCTGCCAACGGCGGCATCGGCCTGAACAACGCCATGCCCTGGCACCTGCCGGAAGACCTGGCGCATTTCAAGCAGCTCACGATGGGCGGCACGGTGATCATGGGGCGCAAGACCTGGGATTCGCTGCCCGCACGCTTCCGCCCGCTGCCCGGCCGCACCAACATCGTGGTCACGCGCCAGGAAGCGTGGCAGGCCGAGGGTGCGCTGCGCGCCTCCAGCCTGGAACACGCGCTGGAACAGGCCCGGTCGCACGGCGATGCCGTCTGGGCCGTGGGCGGTGCGCAGATCTATGCCCAGTCCCTGCCGCTCGCCGACGGCGTGGAGGTGACCGAAATCCATCAGGACTTCGCCGCCGACGCCTTCGCCCCCGAGCTCGGCCCCGAGTGGCGCGAAACCGCCCGCACGCCCGTGCAGCAGTCCGCTGCCGGCGGCCTGCCGTTCTCCTTCGTCAGCTACCGGCGCGGCTGACCGCACCGCCACGCCCTCCTCCCTAACCTGAATCGTCCCGCCATGAAGCTTGCCACCTGGAACGTCAATTCCCTCTCCGTCCGCCTGCCCCAGGTGCTGGCCTGGCTGGCCGAGAACCCGGTCGATGCCATCGGCCTGCAGGAACTGAAATTGGTGGACGAAAAATTCCCCGTGCAGGCGCTGCAGGAGGCCGGCTACCACGCCGCTGCCTTCGGCCAGAAGACCTACAACGGTGTGGCTATCCTGAGCCGCTCGCCGCTGCGCGACGTGGTGCGCAACATTCCCGGCCATGAAGACGTGCAGGCCCGCGTCATCGCCGCCACGCTGGACACGGCCGATGGACCGCTGCGCCTCATCAACTGCTATTTCGTCAACGGCCAGGCGCCAGGCTCGGACAAGTTCGCCTACAAGCTGCAGTGGCTGGACGCCCTGCACCGCTGGGTGCAAAGCGAGCTGCAGGCCCACCCGCGCCTGGTGCTGGTGGGAGACTTCAATGTGGCGCCCGAAGACCGCGACTCGTTCGACCCCGTGGGGCTGAAGGACACCATCCACCACACGGTGGAAGAGCGCGCGCACTTCCAGTCGCTGCTGCAGTTGGGCATGACGGACACCTTCCGGATGTTCGAGCAGCCTGAAAAGAGCTTCTCGTGGTGGGACTACCGCATGCTCGGCTTCCAGAAGAACCGGGGCCTTCGCATCGACCACATCTTGGTGAGCGACGAGCTCAAAGCCCAGGTGCGCGCCTGCCATATCGACCGCGCGCCGCGCAAGAACCCGCAGCCCAGCGATCACGCGCCGGTCGTGGTGGAACTGGGCTGAGCCCAGCACGACTCACCAGCCCCGGCAACGCGATCACCCACCATGAAAAAGCCGCGTGGCCCCCTAAGGGCCCGCGGCTTTTTGCATGGGGCGCCGGCGCCGGGACTTTCCGGCGCTCAGCGAGTGAACGGCTTCAGTGGCAATCAGCGATCGACCGCCCGTGCGCGGTCACGCAGCGCACGCACCTCGTCGTGGTTGCGCTGGGCGCCCTGGGCCTGGCGTTCGACGATGGAGCGCACATGGGCCGGCAGGGGCGACTGCAGCGCCTTGCGGTAGCGGGCCACGGCGGCATCCTCGCCGCGCTCGCACTCTTCCAGCACGGCCTTGTCGTCATTGGAGGAAAGCGCCGCCTTCACCGACACCCAGCCGCGATGCAGCGCGCCAGACATGGTGCCGCCCGACGAGGGCTCTCCGCCGTGGTTGCGCACCTCGCGCTCCAGCTCGGCCGCAGCGGCAGCGCATTCGCTGGCATGGCGCAGGAACAGCGTCTTCAGCTCCGGCGATTCGGCACGCTCAGCCGACGCACGAAAGCCGTATTCACCATCGCGGCAGGATTCGAGCAGATCGTCCAGCACATCCACCACATCGGCGTTGTCCACCACCGCGCCGCCTGCTGCGTGGCGCTCGACGCTGCCACGCTCCACACGGTCCCAGGCCGCCCGTGTGGCGGGGCGGGCGGTCTCCCATTCCAGCGGGCTGCTGGCGCGGGCCTGGCCCCAGTCGCGCGCCAGATGCGGCTCCACGGCGTCGAAGTCCTGGCCCTGGTAGCGGTCGCGGGCGGACCAGCCCAGTTCATAGGCGGGACGGTATTCGTCATAGGTGCGGCCGCTCTCGTAGTAGGGCTCGCGGTCGTAAGTGCTGCGCCAGTAGGCGTCTTCCGCCGTCGGGTTGACGGATTCAGCGGCGGCCTTGCCAGCCAGGCCGCCGGCCACGGCACCGGCCACGCCGCCGATCGCCGCGCCGATCGGCCCGCCCAGCGAGCCGGCAGCAGCGCCCGCGACGGCGCCGCCGGTGGCGCCCAGGCCCGTTCCGACGGGATGGGCTCCGGGTTCGTTGGTCAGCGGATCGCGGTTTGCACTTTTGGTATCGGCCATGAAAAAGCTCCTGTGGGTTGAACGATGAAACGATTCTCAAAGTCCACCTACCGAAGCCCGGGTCGGCTCATGCGCGGCAAGGCTGTAGGACAGCCACGCGCACCCGGGTTGAAGAAAGGCCTGCGTATCGCAGGCCTTTTTTGCTACCAATTCAATAGCATATACCGCTGACTGTGCCTGCGCTGGAGGGCTGAATCACGCTTCGTCAGGAGCATCCAGGCCGAGTTCCTGGATCTTGCGGGTAATGGTGTTGCGGCCGATGCCCAGGCGCTGCGCAGCTTCCATGCGGCGGCCATGCGTGGCATGCAGTGCCGTGCGGATCAGCCGCGACTCGAAGCGGCGCGTGAGTGCATCCCACACCTCGGCCTGGCCACCCAGCAGCATGCGCTGCGCCTCGGCTTCCAGCGCCTGCTCCCAGCCGGCCTGAACGCCTGCTGCCGATGCGCCGAGCGTGGCCGGCATGCCATCAGCCACGGGATGCGATACCGGGGCCACGGGGGCAGATAAAGCGCCCGGCGCGACACCTTGCGCAAAGGCCGTGGCGGCAGGCACAGGCGCCGCAGCCGCGTAATCGGCGACGTGTGTCGCACTTGCCTGCAGGTGCTGGTCGGGCACAGCCAGCCCGGCCGGTGCCGCAACGCCGCCGCTCAGGGACTGGGCCTGAATCAGGGGAGCGTCCAGCACCTCGGGCGGCAGATCCTGCGCGGAGATGACCTGGGCCGGCGCCATCACGGTCAGCCAGTGGCAGATGTTTTCCAGCTGCCGCACGTTGCCAGGGAACGAGAACTGCTCCAGCCGCGCCAGGGCAGCATCCGCGATGCGCTTGGGCTCCACGCCCAGCTGCCGCGCACTCTGCTGCAGGAAGTGGCGCGTGAGCATGGGCACATCTTCATGCCGCTCGCGCAGCGCCGGCAGGCGCAGGCGGATGACGTTCAGGCGGTGGAACAAGTCTTCGCGGAAGACGCCGTCCTTCACGCGCTGTTCCAGATTCTGGTGGGTGGCGGCAATGACGCGCACATGCGACTTGACCGCCGCATGCCCCCCCACGCGGTAGAACTGGCCGTCGGACAGCACGCGCAGCAGCCGGGTCTGCAGATCGAACGGCATGTCGCCGATTTCATCGAGAAACAGCGTGCCGCCCTCGGCCTGCTCGAAGCGGCCACGGCGCTGCGTCTGCGCGCCCGTGAAGGCGCCGCGCTCATGACCAAAGAGTTCGGATTCGAGCAGATCCTTGGGAATGGCGGCGGTATTGATGGCAACAAAGGGGCCGCCCGAGACCGGCGAATGCTTGTGAAGCGCGCGTGCCACCAGTTCTTTGCCGGAGCCCGACTCCCCCGTGATGAGCACCGTCACCTGGCTCTGGCTGAGCCGGCCGATGGCGCGGAACACGTCCTGCATGGCGGGCGCCTGGCCCAACATTTCAGGAGTGGCGGTCTGGCGCTCTTCGATCACCTCCTCACGCTGGCTCTCTTCCACGGCGCGGCGGATCAGCTCCACGGCCTTGGGCAGATCGAAAGGCTTGGGCAGATACTCGAAGGCCCCGCGCTGGAAGGCGGACACGGCGCTGTCCAGGTCGGAATAGGCCGTCATGATGATGACCGGCAGGCCGGGCTGCTGCTGGCGCACCTGCTCAAGCAGTTGCAGGCCGGAACCGCCGGGCATGCGGATGTCGCTCACCAGGGCTTGCGGGCCCTGGCGGGCCGGATCGCCGGCGGCGATGTCGGCCAGTGCGTCCAGCACTTCTCGCGGGTGGGTGAAGCTGCGCGTGGGCAGGTTTTCACGAGCCAGCGCCTTCTCGAGGACGAAGCGGATCGAGGGGTCGTCATCTACTATCCAGATCGGCTTCATGTGTTGCATCTACCTTGTGCCCGTCAGGGTCGCTGTTTTCAAAAATCGTCTCGCGGAACCTCAGGGCAAGGGGATCAGGATGCGGAAGTCGGTTCGCCCCGGAACACTGTCACATTCGACGAGTCCGTGGTGCTGCTGCACGAAGGTTTGCGCCAGCGTCAGCCCGAGTCCCGATCCACCGTCCCGGCCCGTCACCAAGGGATAGAAGATCCGCTCCTTGATGGCCTCGGGCACGCCCGGTCCGTTGTCGATGACATGCAATTCCAGTGCCAGCCGGTACCGCTGACGCCCGAAGGTCACCTGGCGCGCGACGCGCGTGCGCAGCACGATCTCGGCATCGCCTCGCGCGATGCGCTCGGCCAGTGCCTGGGCCGCGTTCTGCACGATGTTCAGTAGCGCCTGGATGAGCTGGGCGCGATCGCCGCGGAATTCGGGGATCGACGTGTCGTAGTCGCGCTGCACACGCAGGCCGTGTGGGAACTCGACCAGCACCAGCGATCGCACGCGCTCGCACACCTCATGGATGTTGACGTCGCCCACCAGGTGCGGGTGGCGATGGGGAGCCAGCAGACGGTCCACCAGACTCTGCAGGCGATCGGCCTCGTGGATGATGACCTGGGTGTATTCGGTCAACTCGCGGCTTTGGAGCTCCATCTCCAGCAACTGCGCCGCGCCACGGATGCCACCCAGCGGGTTCTTGATCTCGTGCGCCAGGTTGCGGATCAGCTCCTTGTTGGCCAGCGCCTGCTCGCGCAGGCGCTCTTCGCGGTCCTGGCGCGCCTGGGCTTCGAGCGGCCAGAGTTCGAGCAGCACCTCGCCGGTATGTTCGGCAACGGACAGGCTGGTGTGGACCGGCAGCGGCTCCTGCGGCGGACGGCGCAGCCCGGCCTCGAAGCGCAGCGCGGCGAAGTCCTGCCCGCGAGCGCCCGCCAGCGCAGTCTGCAGCAGCGCGGGGTCGGTAAAGAACGTGCTGAAGTCGGCGCCCTCCAGCGTGCGGCGCGACAGACCCAGGCAGGTTTCCAGGGCGGCATTGGCGAACTGCACCGCGCCGTCGGGGCGCAGCACGGCCACCAAGGTGGAGAGCAGATCCAGCGCGGGGTAGCGCGCGATGTCGGTCTTGGGCAGACGATTCCCTTTCTGGCGATCGTGACGGGGCGGGAAGCACAGGCGCATTCAGCGATAGCGGGCCTGCGGCTCCCGCAGCGAATCAGTTGGCTGGCGACAGGCGGGCCAGTTCGCGCTTGATGCCAGCCACGTCGCTGTCGGCGCGAGCGAGGCTGGCCTTGAGCGAGGCAATCCGGTCCTGATAGGCCTGCGTGTTGCGCAGCTCCAGCGCCGTGCGTTCGGGCGCGCCGTTGTTGTATTCGCGTGCCAGTTCGGCCTGGCGGGCCTCGGCCTTGCGCAGTTCGGCCTCCAGGATGGCACGGGCATCTGCATCGCGGGCGCGCTGGTCCGATGTGCCGACGCGGGGCGTATTGGACGGCGAGGTGGTGGGTCCGGTGCTCGCGCTGCCCGACGAGGAACTACCCGCTGGCCGGCTGCTTTGCAGCACGGTCACGTTGCCGCCTTCGACGACCTTGCAGCCACGCTCCTTGGCCTGCGTGGCGTTGTTGGTGTATTCGTTGCCGCAGCGATAGATGCGGTCCTGCGACCAGGCTGCCGGCAGGCAGGCGCACAGGGTCAGCAATGCGGTGAGACTCTTCTTCATGGATTCCTCGGAAGGCATGCATCGGGGCACGCTAGGGGTATCGGGGAGTATCCCCCAATCGTCTTGCAGCGCCAATTCAGCCCCGCATTCAGGGGCGGTGAAGCCCCATCCCCCAGTGGACGGTGCACTTCTCAGGCACAAACGCCCCAGGCAAGTTCCGGACGGGCATGAAAAAAGGCGGCTCGCGCCGCCTTTTCGGACCACTGCCTTGTGCAGACAGGCGCTGCAGCCCCGAGGCCGCCGCGCCCGGCCCATCACAGGGAGTAGTACATGTCGTATTCGACAGGGTGAGGAGCCATGCGGAAGCGCGTGACTTCGCCCATCTTCAGCTCGATGTAGGCATCCAGCATGGAGTCGGTGAACACGCCACCCTTGGTCAGGAAGCTGCGGTCCTTGTCCAGGTATTCCAGCGCCTGGTCCAGGCTGTGGCACACGGTGGGCACCAGCTTGTCTTCTTCGGGCGGCAGGTGGTAGAGGTCCTTCGTGGCGGCTTCGCCCGGATGGATCTTGTTTTCCACGCCGTCCAGGCCAGCCATCATCAGGGCAGAGAAGGCCAGGTAGGGGTTGGCGGAAGGATCGGGGAAGCGCGCTTCGATACGGCGGCCTTTCGGGTTGGCGACGTAAGGAATACGGATCGAGGCGGAACGGTTGCGGGCCGAGTAGGCCAGCTTCACCGGAGCTTCAAAGCCGGGCACCAGGCGCTTGTAGCTGTTCGTGCCAGGGTTGGTGATGGCATTCAGGGCACGGGCGTGCTTGATGATGCCGCCGATGTAGTACAGGGCGAAGTCGGACAGGCCTGCATAGCCGTCGCCGGCGAACAGGTTCTTGCCGTCCTTCCAGATGGACTGGTGCACGTGCATGCCGGAGCCGTTGTCGCCCGCGTAGGGCTTGGGCATGAAGGTTGCCGTCTTGCCGTAGGCGTTGGCCACGTTCCACACCACGTACTTCAGGACCTGGGTCCAGTCGGCGCGCTCGACCAGCGTGCTGAACTTGGTGCCGATTTCGTTCTGGCCTGCGCCCGCCACTTCGTGGTGGAACACTTCGACCGGGATGCCCAGGGATTCGAGGATCAGGGACATCTCAGCGCGCATGTCTTGCGTGCTGTCGACCGGGGGCACGGGGAAGTAGCCGCCCTTGACGGTGGGACGGTGGCCGCGGTTGCCGCCTTCGAGCTTGGCGCCCGAGTTCCAAGGAGCTTCGTACTCTTCGATCTCGAACATGACCTTGCCGGGCTCGTTGCTCCAGCGCACGCCGTCGAAGATGAAGAATTCGGGTTCCGGACCGAAGTAGGCCGTGTCGCCCAGGCCGGAAGCCTTCAAGTAGGCTTCTGCGCGCTTGGCGATGGAGCGGGGATCGCGGTCATAGGCCTTGCCGTCGCCCGGCTCGATCACGTCGCACTGGAGGAACAGCGTGGTTTCTTCGAAGAAGGGGTCGATGTTGGCCGTGTTCGGGTCGGGCATGAGCTGCATGTCCGACGCTTCAATGCCCTTCCAGCCTGCCACCGACGAGCCGTCGAAGGCGTGGCCCGACGAGAACTTGTCTTCGTCGAAGTGGGACACCGGCACGGTCACGTGCTGTTCCTTGCCACGGGTATCGGTGAAGCGGAAGTCAACGAACTTGACTTCGTTCTCCTTCACCATCTTCATCACGTCTGCAACGGTCTTGGCCATCAGGATCTCCAGGATTAAGCGCTTGTTAAAAACGTCGAAAGAAAAGCAGGTTGCATGCCAACGGCAGGCCTCCATGCACTAAGGCAGAGCACGGCGAGCGTTCTCACCGCACCTGCAGAAACACCCCAAAACAGTGCACCACACGCCACAACGCTGACCGTCAGGTATTGCGCACCACCTCGGGGCCCATGCTTGCACCAATATCGTGCAACGCCCTTTGCAAAGCGATCCACGCCGTCGGAACGAGCACAGTGGGCCCTTTCACCCCGAGCTCGATGTGGCGGCCATGCTCGGGATGGTCCACGCTCGGCAGACTGAAAACGCGCACCGGTGCATGGTCCCGCTCGATGCGCTCCATGAGCGGCGTCAGCGTGGCTTCCATTGAACCGTACACCACCACGGAGTGTTCTGTCTGCGGCTGCCGGTTGAAACAGTGCGCATAGTGGGTGTCGAGCACCCACTCGATCATCGGCCAGGCCATGACGGGAAAGCCCGGCACGAAATGCACATGGGAGCCCCCTTTGCCTGCGCAGGAAAAGCCCGGGATCTTGTTGTACGGATTGGGGATGATGGCAGAGCCTTCGGGAAATACCCCCATATTCAGCCGGTGGACGTTGTCCGCACGGTCGGGTTCGTAGGGCACCCCCTGTTCGCGGGCCGCGTCCTGCATACGCTCCTCGATCAGCGCCTTGGCCTGCGGATGCAGTGCCAACGGGAGGCCAAGGGCCCGGCCTGCGCATTGCCGCGTGTGATCGTCCGGAGTGGCGCCGATGCCGCCGCAGGAGAACACCACGTCGGCCGAGGCAAAGGCGCGCTGGAGCGTGGCGGTGATGCGGTCGGGATCGTCGCCCACATAGTCGGCATAGGCAAGGCCCAGACCGCGCGCGGCCAGCAGTTCGATGACCTTGGGCATGTGCTTGTCCGCACGCTTGCCCGAGAGAATTTCATCGCCCACGATGATGAGGCCGAAGGAAGGGATCATGGCTGAGTCGCAAAAGGTGTGTTGGAAGGGCTGGGCGGCGCTGGCAACGCAGCCGAGGGAGTGGCCGAAGACGCGGCGTCGGCCACGGGCGCGGCAGCCGGCGGCTCACCCCGCTCGCGCCGCAGACGCTCCAGCGCGGACAGGGCGTAATGCGTGAACCATAGCGAGGAAAACGCGAACACCAAGGTGTAGATCCAAACGGCGACAGGCACCAGCACGAAGAAAGCCGCGGCAAACACCACACCTGACGCCCAGACGATCCCTGGTGCAGCGCCCAGATAGCCGCACACGACGCCCATGGTCAGCAAGGACACGTGGTGCCGCTTCAGCAGCAGCACACGCTCTTCCTTGCTGGCATGGTCAGCAAGTGCATCGAAGCTCATCACACGGTAGGTCAGCCATCCCCAGATGAGCGGGGGGAGCACCAGCACCAGTGGGGGAACCAGCCAAAGCGGCATGGATACCACCATGGCCAGCAGGGCGGCCGCCGTGGAGCCCAGCGACCAGACCAGACTGCTCACCAAAGAACTTCCGCGCTTGCGCACCAGCGTCGGAAAGCGTCGTGCTGCAACAAGGCGCACCAGAGCGGGCGTCATCATCAGTGCCACAGCCAGCACCGCGACCAGCACGATGACCGGGGTGGCAGCCACGATCACCAGCAGGGGTGCCAACACGGAAGGCGCATCGGCGATGCCGAACTGCCGCAGCCATCCCCAGAGCAAGCCGAGCCAGCCAGAGGTCTGCAGCGACTCCTGCACGGCTGCCACCGAAGACGACCACCACAAGGCGCCCGCGCCCCAGGCCAGCAGAGCGATCAGCAGCAGGGGCAGCAGCGACAGCGCGATGACTCGCGGACGCAGACAGTAGGCCGCGGCCCGCCAGAATGAATCGATCAACAGTCCCATGGCCCCAAGCATAGCGCCAGCGCATGTCCGCGCTCAGGCGCGCCCCCGCAAACGCTGGAGCCCACGCCACTGCTGCATCCAGAAGCCGCGGCCGTAGTCGCGCACCCGGCCGTCAGGGCCAGGCTCCACCTGATCGCGCACGCCAGTGGCCTCATAGCGCAATTCGAAGTTGGCGGTGCGGAACAGCATGTCCCACCATGGCAGCAACACGCCGAAGTTGTGGCCGCCCAGCACAGGCTTGTGGACGCTTGGGGCGGGCTGCGATTCATGGCCGATGCCGATGGCGTGGTGCAGCCGGTGGAAGCGGGGACTCACCCAGAGCCGTTCGCCGAAGCGGCCGAACCACATACGGATGTTTGCGTGCTGAAAATTCTCGCTCAACTGGGTAATCGCAACGATGACCACAAACTGCCCTGGGGCCACACCGATGAGCTGCGCGACATTGACCACGATGAAGGAGTGCAGCAGATCGTCGAGCAGGTGGTTACGGTTGTCGGTCCACATGGTCATCTGGCGCTGCGAATGGTGCAGCGAATGCAGCTTCCACCACCATTCAAAGTGATGCTGGCCACGGTGGATCCAGTACTCGAGCGCATCGAACACCACCAGATAGATCAGCAGGCTGACGACGGGCAAATCGGTCACGCCGGGCCAGAGATTGTCCAGGTGCCAAGTGCTGACGCCATGCATGCGCAGCGTGCCCCACAACGCGTCCCAGAGCGGCGTAAAGGCAAAGAACAGCCCCAGGCGGAAGAGCCCCAGCCGGTGGATGAGCGTATAGATCACGTCAACACGGATGGCCGCGCGATCCGTCACGGGCTCCACGGGTCGCCAGCGCTGCAACGGCGCGATCAGCGCCAGCATGACCACCAGCTGCAACAGGCCGACCAGCAACCACCCCGTGGCGTCGTAGCCGTCCTCCAGCAAGTTGGCCATACCGAAAGAGAACATCAACGGCTGAACGACGGCCTCGAAGAGCCATTGCTGCGCCAGATCGAACCAGTTGACCAGGGTATCCATCTCAGAAATCCTCAGCGACAGCGACCGTTCTACGTCGCCCGTTCACGGTCTGTGCTGCGCGATCCAATCGCGATAATCCGGGTGATCGCGCAGTGTCCTGAAGCAAAAGCCTCGCTCTTTCAAGCCCACGATCAACGGCTCGAGGTTGGCTGGCGCCCACGGGTCCTTGCGCGACCAGATGCCGAGATGCGCCAACAGGACATCGCCAGAGCGAATGGAACCCAGCGCCTTCTGTAGCAGCGCCTTGTTGCTGTACTTTTCGCTGGGCAGCTCGTCACCCAGGAAGCCGGCCGGCGACCAGCCCACATGCGCGTATCCGCAGGATTTCGCCGCAGCCAGCAGCTGTGGCGAAGTCTTGCCACCTGGCGCGCGGAACAGCGGCAGCGGCGTCTTGCCTGTCATGAGCTTGAGCCGATCCGCTGCGCGGGAAATCTCCTGGCAGTACTGGGCAGCCGTCATAACGGACTCCTGCCCAGCATGCGATCCCGCGGAAGGCCGGATGCGGAAGGCCGGTGCGCTGGGCGTGCCGGCATCGCCCCGCCAGTAGGCGTGATCCATGGTGTGCGAGGCAAACTCATGTCCCTCGGCGGCGCGGGCCTTCCACCACGGTGCCCAGTCATCAGAAAGGCTGCCCTCGCCTACCTGGGTCGGCTCGTTGGCCGCAAAGAAGGTCACCTTGACCTGCTGGCGCTTGAGCACGTCGGCCACCAGCTGGGCGATGCCCATGTGGCCGGTGTCAAGGGTCAGATACACGGGCTTCGTGCAATCACTTTGAGCGTTTGCGCCCGTCGCTCCGGCACATGCAGCTATCATAAAAATAGCAAACTGCTTGCGCGTGATCATCGCGGCTGAAGGCATGTAAGGCGCTCCAGAAAAAGGGATGTGCTCGAATGGATGAATACGACCCGCATTAACGGCCGGCGTGTTGCAGGGTCCAGACGCCGTGCGGCGACTTGCCTACGCTCACCTTCTGAACCACCTTGCGTTCCTTGGTATCGATCACCAACAACTTCCGGGCCCAACGGGCGCTGACATAGATCCAACGGCCATCGGGGGACACATCCATGCAGTCCGGGCCGCCAGGCGCCGGATACACATCCACCACTTTCTTGTCGACCATGTCGATCTTGCTGATCGTATTGGCCACCCGATTGCTGACGAAGATGTGCCGGCCATCTCCCGCGGCACGGAAAGCGTGAGCCCCCGCGCCCGTCTTGATCCGCTGCACGCTGCGTGGTTCCGAGCCCGAGATGTCGAACACCTCGACACTGTCGCTCCCCGTCAGGCCGACGAACAAGAAACGGCCATCGGCGCTGCCATAGATATCGGCAGGCATCGGGCCGGTTTTGGTGCGCCACATGATCTTGCGCGTCGCCACATCGATGGCCACCAGCTCGTCGCTGTCCTGCATCGACGAATACACCGTTCGGCTCTGGCTGTCGATCCAGAGGTGGCTCGGCGTCTTGCCCGTGGACACGCGCTCCACCAGGGCGAGGTCCTTGCCGTCCCACCGATAAAAATCGACATGGTTCAACCGATTGGCCGCTGTCACCAGCCACTTCATGTCCTGGGAGAAGCGCAGGTGGTAAGGGTCCACGATGCCCCGTACCACGCGCTGGACTTGCGCCGTCTTGGGATCGACGAACGTCAGCGAGTCACCGAGCGCGTTGGCAATGACCAGAGACTTCTCGTCCGGCGTCAGGTACATGTGATGCGGCTCTTTTCCCGTAGAGATGCGGGTCGTTTCCGTCCACGTCCCGGGATCGATGACGCTGATGTCGGCATCCAGGGAATTGAGCACAAAGACCGGGGGCAAGGGATTGTTTGCATGCGCATTCCCAGCCAATGCACACAGCGCCACCAGCACAGCGCCAAAGCGCCCCAACAACGAGAATTTCACTTAATCCAACTTTCGGAAAGGATCAGGCCAGCCCACCGGGGCACCATGCCGCCGGAACAACAGGCGATTAGACGCCAAAAAAAGCTCTCTATGGCGTCATCAGAGGTCCGCTACGTGCGCCAAAGTTCCTTTGGGTCACGTAAAGACACATTCACCTCAGCAGTGCCAGATCTTCTGCGGCCAGCCAGCGCCACGCCCCGGGGGCAAGATCGACAGGCAATTCCAACTGCCCGATGCGCGAACGGTGAAGTCCTTCCACCCTGTTACCCACGGCAGCCAGCATTCGCTTGACCTGGTGATACTTGCCCTCTGTTAGGGTGAGCGCCAACGCGGCGTCGCCGGTTTGAACACAGGCCGCAGCGCGCACAGGCTTCGGATCATCATCCAGTATCACGCCGTCCAGCAGCCGTTGCACCTGTGCGGTATCGACCGGGTGCTTGGTAGACACCTCGTACACCTTGGGCACATGCTTTTTCGGCGAACTCATCTTGTGGATGAACTGTCCGTCATCACTCAGCAGCAGCAGCCCAGTGGTGTCTTGGTCCAAGCGCCCTACGGCCTGGACTCCGACGACCGCAGTCTTGCTAGGTCGCTGACGTAGTGGCGAGGGCAGCAGCGTGTAGATGCTCGGATACGTGGAAGGCTTCTGCGAACACTCGGTACCAGCAGGCTTGTGAAGCATCACGTAGGCCTTCACGTGATAGGGCCACTCCACGCCCTGGACCTTGAGTACGGCGCCTCGCTCAACTACCTCTGCCGTGGCATCGGTCTCCCGCCGGAAGTCGCCTTCCAAGGCCTCCCTGACTTCCACCCAACCTTGCTGAATCAGTCCGGCACATACTCTCCGCGTACCGAAACCTTGCGAGTAAAGAATATCCTGAAGTTGCATGGCTGAGCTTTATTGATTCGGGAGTTTCGCCAATCGGACGAGCATCCGAAAATTCATCCGGATATAAGCACCTCAGATCTGAGGTCGGAAATTACACCAAGATCCCTGGTTTGATGTCCCTCCGCTTTCCCATCTCCAAAAGCAAAGCGCCCCGAGTACTTTCGTACGCGGGGCGATTTGGGCTGTAAGAGCCTGACGATGACCTACTTTCACAC
>NZ_JBXYZY010000002.1:0-235407 GCF_057642795.1 Paracidovorax sp. | reverse complement strand
TCTTCAGGAGCCGCGTCGATTTCGTCGTACTTCTTGGCTTCGCCGCCGAACTTGGCGGACAGCACCGTGGCGATCGCTGCCGTCAGCGTCGTCTTGCCATGGTCCACGTGGCCGATCGTGCCCACGTTGACGTGGGGCTTGGTACGTTCGAACTTACCTTTTGCCATTTTGAATCTCCAAAGAGCAATGCCTGTGTCAGGGTTTAACGTCTGCACTCGGTTGCTGAAACGTCCCGCACAGGGCAACAGGACGGCACCGGGTCGCAGATTGCAAGAATCTTGCTACTGAATTCATAGCTGCCAGCGCACATCGGATGCGCGCTGGCAGCGGGTTTCTCTCGAAACCGCAGGGCCGGCCGCGCGAGCGGCCCACCCTGCACGCGCCTTACTTGGCGCGAGCGGCCATGATGGCTTCGGACACGTTGCGAGGCGCTTCGCTGTAGTGCTTGAATTCCATCGTGTAGGTGGCACGGCCTTGCGTTGCGGAGCGCAGCGAGGTCGAGTAGCCGAACATTTCGGACAGGGGGACTTCGGCCTTGATGACCTTGCCGCCGCCGACCATGTCGTCCATGCCCTGCACCATGCCGCGACGCGAGGACAGGTCGCCCATCACGGTACCGGCGTAGTCTTCAGGCGTCTCGACTTCCACGGCCATCATGGGCTCGAGGATGACGGGACCGGCCTTCTTGCAGCCTTCCTTGAAACCGAAGATGGCAGCCATCTTGAACGCCAGTTCGTTCGAGTCCACATCGTGGTACGAACCGAAGTGCAGCGTGACCTTGACGTCCACCACCGGGTAGCCGGCCAGCACGCCTTGCGTCACGGCTTCGTGGAAGCCCTTTTCCACGGCAGGGATGAATTCGCGAGGAACCACACCGCCCTTGATGGCATCGACGAATTCGTTGCCCTTGCCGGCTTCGTTCGGCTCGATCTTGAGCACGACGTGGCCGTACTGGCCCTTGCCGCCGGACTGGCGCACGAACTTGCCTTCGGCTTCTTCCACCGTCTTGCGGATGGTTTCGCGGTAGGCCACCTGGGGCTTGCCCACGTTGGCTTCCACGCCGAATTCGCGCTTCATGCGGTCCACGATGATTTCCAGGTGGAGCTCACCCATGCCGGCGATCAGGGTCTGGCCCGATTCTTCGTCGGTCTTGACGCGGAACGACGGATCTTCGGCGGCCAGGCGCTGCAGCGCGATGCCCATCTTTTCCTGGTCGGTCTTGGTCTTGGGTTCGACGGCCTGCGTGATCACGGGCTCGGGGAACACCATGCGCTCCAGGATGATCTGGGATTCGAGATCGCTCAGCGTTTCGCCGGTCGTCACGTCCTTCAGGCCCACGCAGGCAGCGATGTCGCCGGCACGGATTTCTTCGACCTCGATCCGCTCGTTGGCGTGCATCTGCACGATACGGCCGATACGTTCCTTCTTGCCCTTGATCGAGTTGTAGACGGTGTCGCCCTTGGTCAGCACGCCGGAATAGACGCGCACGAAGGTCAGCTGGCCCACGAACGGGTCAGTCATCAGCTTGAAAGCCAGCGCGGAGAACTTCTCGCTGTCATCCGCCTTGCGGGTCACGGGGTTTTCGTCTTCGTCGGTACCCTTGACGTCCTCGATGTCCGTCGGTGCCGGCAGATAGTCGATCACGGCGTCCAGCATGCGCTGCACGCCCTTGTTCTTGAACGCGGTGCCGCACAGCATCGGCTGGATCTCGGTGGCGATGGTGCGCGTGCGCAGGCCTGCCTTGATCTCTTCCTCGGAGAGGTCGCCCTCTTCCAGGTACTTGTTCATCAGCTCTTCGGAGGCTTCGGCAGCGGCCTCGACCATCTTCTCGCGCCATTCCTTGGCGGACTCGACGAGTTCGGCAGGGATGTCCTTGTATTCGAACTTCATGCCCTGGGAAGCTTCGTCCCAGATGATGGCCTTCATCTTCAGCAGATCGACCACGCCGGTGAAGTTGTCTTCCGCGCCGATCGGGATCACCACGGGCACGGGGTTGGCCTTCAGGCGCAGACGCATCTGGTCATAGACCTTGAAGAAGTTGGCGCCGGTACGGTCCATCTTGTTGACGAACGCGAGACGGGGCACCTTGTACTTGTTGGCCTGGCGCCAGACGGTTTCCGACTGGGGCTGCACGCCACCCACGGCGCAGTACACCATGCAGGCACCGTCCAGCACGCGCATGGAACGCTCCACCTCGATGGTGAAGTCCACGTGGCCGGGGGTGTCGATGATGTTGAAGCGGTGCTCGGGGTAGGACATGTCCATGCCCTTCCAGAAGCAGGTCGTGGCAGCCGACGTGATCGTGATGCCGCGCTCTTGTTCCTGCTCCATCCAGTCCATGGTGGCAGCGCCGTCGTGAACTTCACCGATCTTGTGGTTCACACCGGTGTAGAACAGGATGCGTTCGGTCGTCGTGGTCTTGCCAGCGTCGATGTGGGCCGAGATACCGATGTTGCGGTAGCGCTCGATGGGGGTCTTGCGTGCCATGATGTTTCTTTCGTTTAACGGCCAAGAGCCCGCCCGCCAATGGATGTTGGCAGGTCGGGCTCCCAGCCTTCGAGATATGAGGACGAAACTCGGACTTAGAAGCGGAAGTGGCTGAATGCCTTGTTGGCTTCGGCCATCCGGTGCACTTCGTCACGGCGCTTCATCGCACCGCCACGGCCTTCGGTGGCTTCCAGCAGCTCGTTGGCCAGGCGTTGCGCCATCGACTTCTCACCGCGCTTGCGGGCGGCTTCCTTGATCCAGCGCATCGACAGGGCCAGACGACGCACGGGGCGCACTTCGACGGGCACCTGGTAGTTGGCACCGCCGACGCGGCGGGACTTCACTTCGACCATGGGCTTCACGTTGTTGATGGCAACGGTGAAGGCTTCCAGGGGGTCCTTGTCGGGATGCTTCTTCTCGATCAGTTCCAGGGCACCGTAGATGATGCGCTCTGCAACGGCCTTCTTGCCGCCTTCCATGATCACGTTCATGAATTTGGACAGCTCGACGTTGCCGAACTTCGGGTCCGGCAGGATTTCACGTTTGGGGACTTCGCGACGACGTGGCATTTTTCACCTCTATCTTTGCTTCAGTTGGCGCCCTTCCAGGCACCGCGAGAGTCAGCAGGACTCCCACTTACTCGACCCGCGCAGGACGTCTGCGTTTGGGGTCACTACGCTGCTTCACCGCGCCACGCGGGAACAGCACCGAAAATTCTTGTGCAGAAAGCGCAGGGCTTACTTGGCCTTGGGCTTCTTGGCACCGTACTTGGAGCGCGCTTGCTTGCGGTCTTTGACGCCTTGCAAGTCGAGCGAGCCACGCACGATGTGGTAACGCACACCGGGCAAGTCCTTGACACGGCCGCCGCGGACCAGCACCACGCTGTGTTCCTGCAGGTTGTGGCCTTCGCCGCCGATGTAGGAGATGACTTCGAAGCCGTTGGTCAGGCGCACCTTGGCGACCTTACGCAGAGCGGAGTTAGGCTTCTTAGGCGTCGTGGTGTACACACGGGTGCACACGCCACGGCGCTGGGGAGAGTTTTCCATCGCGGGGCTCTTGGACTTGGTCTTTTCGACCTCGCGCCCCTGACGGACCAGTTGATTGATGGTTGGCATTGAAATACGTCCCTAAACGTGAAATGTTTCGTGTAAGCCGTGACGGCTTCGTGAACACGAAAACGCGTGAATCCCTTCGGAAATTCCGAAAAGCCTTCTAATGTAGCAGGTCAGCCCCTCGGAGGCAATCCGTACAGGCTTGAGGGCGTAACCCGCCCCAAGCCTTTTCCGACGCACACGGCAAAACGCCCGCGCTGCAGGCAGGGCGGGCGTTCCGAGGGCCAGGGGCGCCCCGCCCTTGCAGGCGAGGCAGCGCGGGGCGGCTGGCTTGCTTACTTACTTGATCCAGAGGCGGATGGCGTCCCAGGCGCGGCCGAAGATGCCGGCCTGCTCGACGGGCTCCAGCGCCACCAGCGGCACTTCGGCGATCTGCTGCTCACCCAGCGAGACTTTGAGCGTGCCCACCGGCTGGCCCTGCGTGAACGGGGCGACCAGCGGGTCCTGGCGCACGATCTGCGTGGTGACCTTGCCGGCGCTGCCCGAGGGAACGGTGACGACGATGGCTTCGGGGCGGCCGATCTTGAGCGTGTTCTGCTTGCCCTTCCAGACCGCCGGCGTGGCGACCGGCTGGCCGGCGTCGAACAGCTTGACCGCGTCGAAGGCGGTGTAGCCCCAGTTCATGAGCTTCTGACTTTCGTTGGCGCGGGCGCTTTCGCTGGTGGTGCCCAGCACGATGGACAGCAGGCGGCGCTGGCCCACGTTGGGGAATTCACGCTTGGCCGTGGCCACCAGGCAGTAGCCGGCCGCCGCCGTGTGGCCGGTCTTCAGGCCGTCCACCGTGGGATCGCGGAACAGCAGCGCATTGCGGTTGTTGCCGTTGGAAGGGGGCGTGCCCGGGTACGCGTAGTGCTTGGTCGCGTAGTAGTGCATGTACTCCGGGAAGTCCTTCATCAGCCGCGTGGCGAGGATGCTCAGGTCGCGCGCGGTCGTGACATGGCCGGGCTCGGTCAGGCCTTCGGGGTTCTTGTAGGCCGTGTTCTTCATGCCCAAAGCCTGGGCCTGGTCATTCATCAGTTTGACGAAGTTCTCGGCCGTGCCGCCCACGCCTTCGGCCAGGGCCATGGTGGCGTCGTTGCCGGACTGCACGATCATGCCCTTGATGAGGTCTTCGACCGGCACCTGCATCTTGGGGTCGATGAACATGCGCGAGCCGGGCATCTTCCAGGCACGCACGCTCACGGGGAGCTTCTGATCCAGCGTGATCTTCTTGGCGCGCAGCGCGTCGAACACCAGGTAGGCACTCATGAGCTTGGTGAGCGAAGCCTGCTCGACGGGTGCGTCGATGTCCTTGGCCGCCAGCACCTGGTTGGCCGTCACGTCCAGCAGCAGGTAGTTGCGCGCGGCGATCTCGGGCGGCTGGGGCGCCTGCACCTGGGCCCAGAGCACGGCGGGCGCGAGCAGCGCTGCGCCGACGAGGTTTCGCAACGAGGGCATGAAGGACTGGATGGAGATTTGCACTTGGATCGGAAGGGAGAAAGGAAAAGAAGGAAGAGCGAGGCGGAGCGGAACGCGGCGCGCCGGAAGCGGCCGCGCGGGCCGCCTCACAGGCGGGATTGAAGGTGGCGCGCCACCAGGTTTTTGAGCAGCGGCAATTGTCCGTGAAAGAAATGGCCGCCCCCGGGCACGACGGTAACGGGCAGTATCTGCGGGCGCGCCCAGTCCATCACCGAGGCGAGGGGCACGGTGTCGTCGGCCTCGCCGTGCACGACCAGGGTGCGCAGATGGGCCTCAGGCGGCACGGGCGCCACGCTGAAGCGGCTGGCGGCGGTGCCGACCAGCACGGCACGGTCGATATCGGCCTCGCGCTCGGCCCAGAGGCGCGCCAGCGCGTGGCTGGTGACGAAGGCTCCGAACGAGAAGCCGGCCAGCGCCAGCGCCCCCTGCGGCGCCACCTGCCGCACCACGGCCAGCAGGTCTTCGAGCTCGCCCCGGCCTTCGTCGTAGGCACCGGCCGTGGCGCCCACGCCCCGGAAGTTGAAGCGCACCGCCGTCCAGCCGCTGGCGACGAAGGCGCGCGCCAGCGTCTGAACGACCTTGTTGTCCATGGTGCCGCCGAAGAGCGGATGCGGATGGGCGATGACGGCCACGCCGCGGGCGCTGGCGCCTTCGGGCACCGTGGCGGCGTCACGCACCGCCTCAATGGCGCCGGCGGGGCCTTCCAGGGTCAGGCGTTCAGTCTGGGCGTTCAATTTGTACTACCAATTCAATAGCACCTCGCCCCGATCGGGCCAGGGCTGGATGCCGAAAACTCTTGAAACAGATATCTGCGTCGCCAGCCGGGACAGAGCCCGTTTCAGCGGCCAAGTTCCGGCGGCGTGAGCAGGCGCTCGACGATCTGGCCGTTCTTCAGGTGCGATTCGACGATCTCGTCGATGTCGCCGTTGTCCACGAAGGTGTACCAGGTGCCTTCGGGATAGACCACGGCGATGGGCCCCCCCGCGCAGCGGTCCAGGCAGCCGGCCTTGTTCACGCGCACCTTGCCGGGGCCGGAGAGCTTGGCCGCCTTGACCTGCGCCTTGCAGTGGTCGAAGGCCGCCTGGGCGCCGTAGTGCGCGCAGCTGGATTCGCCATTGGTGCGGTCGTTCAGGCAGAAGAAGATGTGGCGTTCGTAGTAGCCGGGGGTCGCGGGCGCCGGAGCCGCTGCCGCCGGGGGCTGGGTAGGGGTGTCGCTCATGGCGGCATTCTAGGACGGGCCCTGCAGCGGCCCCGGCGCGGCGGGCGGGAGGGACGGCACCTCCCGCTCGCGGCTGGAGACGCGCAGCAGCACATAGACCAGCGCGGCATAGGGCCAAAGCCAGCCCAGCCACTGGCCCAGCCCGAAGAAGCGAATGAACCGCCCCTGCTCCCAGGCCTGGAGCGTCTCGGTGAAATAGGCACTGGCGGGCGCCTGGTTCAGCAGGTTGAGGTGCAGCGCCAGCGCCAGCAGCAACAAGGCTGCGCAGGCACGCCGGGGCAACCCGACCAGCAGCAGCGCGACGCCCAGACCGGCCACTGCGCCCAGCTCCGCCGGCAAGGTGATCCATTCCCAGGCGTGGGTCGGGCCCCAGCTCATGGCCGCCGACAGCGCCGTGGCGGCCACGCCGACCGCGACGATGCCCACCGCGAAGACCGCGCGTCGGCCCAGGTGCCGCACCACGCAGTAGCCCAGCAGGCACGGGATAAGCACGCCCAGCAGCACGGCCATCAGTTCGGCCGCGGGCGAGAGTGGCTCCAGCGGCTCGGTGCGCAGCGGCAGCCAGTCGAGAAAAGGGGTGTCGTCCAGCCACTCGCCCAGGCCGGCTTCGAGCCGCTCCCACATCTGCCCCAGGCCGAAGGGCACGGCAGCGGGGAACAGCAGCGCCAGGGGCCACAGCGCCAGCAGCACCAGGGCGCCGCGCGCATCGGCCACGAACCAGCGCGCGCGCAGCCGGCTCCAGCGGGCGATGGCGCCCAGCCGCTCCAACAGCCAAGCCAGCAGCGCGCCCAGCAGGGTGCCAGCGGCGTTGAGCGCCAGATCCATGTTGGAGGGCACGCGGCGCGGCAGGTAGATCTGCAGAAATTCCATGGCGAGCGACAGCAGCGCACCGGCCATCACCGCCAGCACGACGGCCAGGCGCGGCCAGCCGCTGCGCAGCATGGCCAACGCCAGCAGAAAGCCCAGCGGCGCGTAGCCGGCGACGTTGATGTTGACGTCGAACCACGTCCAGTAGGGCGGCGGCAGCGGCGCGCTCAGAAACACCCAGGGCGAAATGCCCTGGCCGCGCCAGCCCTCGAACGGGAACAGGCTGGCGAAGACGATCAGCGCCGCATAGAGCAGCGCCAGGGGCCAGGCAGAGGTCTTGTGCATCGGGGAGCGCCTCGGTTCCCGCGCCGGGGCACGGTCAGAACGGCTTGACCACCACCAGCACCACGGCCGCCGTCAGCAGCAGCACGGGCACCTCGTTGAACCAGCGGAACCAGCGGTGGCTGCGCCGGCTCTCGCCGCGGATCAGCTTGCGCAGCAGCACGGCGCAGGCATGGTGGTATCCCACGGCCAGCACCACCACGGCCAGCTTGGCATGCATCCAGCCGTTGCCAGGGCCCCGGCCGATACCGTAGCCCAGGTAGAGCCACAGGCCCAGGCCCAGCGCCGGCACGGCCAGCAGGGTGGTGAAGCGCAGCAGCTTGCGCGCCATGAGCAGCAGTCGCTCGCGCTCGGCCGACGAGCCGGGCGGAACCATCGCCAGATTGACGTAGATGCGCGGCAGGTAGAAGAGGCCCGCGAACCAGCTGGCCACGAAGATGATGTGGAAGGCTTTGACCCAGAGCATGCGGGCAGTGTACGGGCGGCGGCGCCCGCAGGCCCGTACCGGGACAATGTGGCGCACAATTTCGGGCATGCATCTGTCCAGCCCCACCCCCTTCCCCGCCAACCGCCCGCGCCGCCTGCGCCGCGATGCCTTCACCCGCAACCTGGTGCGCGAGAACGCGCTCACGCCGCACGACTTCATCTACCCGGTGTTCGTCCACGAGGGCACCAACCTGCGCCAGGCCGTGACCTCCATGCCCGGCGTGGACCGGCTGAGCCTGGACCTGCTGCTGCCCGTGGCCGAAGACTGCGTCAAGCTCGGCATCCCCGTGCTGGCGCTGTTCCCCTCGCTGGACCCGGCGCTCAAGACGCCCGACGGCAAGGAAGCGCTCAACCCCGACGGCCTGATCCCGCGCGTGGTGCGGGCGCTGAAAAAAGAATTTCCTGACCTGGGCGTGCTGACCGACGTGGCGCTCGACCCCTACACCAGTCACGGCCAGGACGGCGTGCTCGACGAGACCGGCTACATCATCAACGACGAGACGGTGGAACTGCTGGTCGGCCAGGTGCTCGCGCATGCCGACGCCGGCGTGGACATCGTCGCGCCCAGCGACATGATGGACGGGCGCATCGGCGCCGTCCGCGACGCGCTGGAAGCACACGGCCATGTCCACACCCGCATCATGGCCTACAGCGCCAAGTACGCCAGCGCCTTCTACGGCCCCTTCCGCGATGCAGTGGGCACGCGCGGCGCCCTGGGCAAGGCGGACAAGAACGTCTATCAGATGGACCCGGCCAACACCGACGAGGCCTTGCGCGAGGTGGCGCTGGACATCGCCGAGGGCGCCGACATGGTCATGGTCAAGCCCGGCATGCCTTACCTGGACGTGGTGCGCCGCGTGAAGGACGAGTTCCGCGTGCCCACCTTCGCCTACCAGGTGAGTGGCGAATACGCCATGCTCAAGGCCGCCGCCGCCAACGGCTGGCTCGACCACGACGCGGTGATGATGGAAAGCCTGCTGGCCTTCAAGCGCGCGGGCGCGGACGGAGTGCTGACCTACTTCGCACGGGATGCGGCCCGACTGCTGCGCCGCGCCTGACACTACTAAACTGGTAGCTGTCGGCGCCCATAGGACGGGCGCTGGAGCCCGTCTTGACTGAAAACCCCACCGCCACCGCCGGCGCCATCCGCGTCTTCCACATCGAGCCCGGCAGCGTGAGCGAGCTGGCCGAGCTGCCCACCGCGCCGCCCGCGCGCGGCTTCTTCTGGATCGCCAGCACCCGCTCAGCCTTCGGCGCCTCGCTGCCACGGCTGCAGACCATGCTGCAGGCCACCGCCGGGCTGCAGCTGGTGGACCTGCACGTTTCCGACCTGCTGAACGCACAGCTGCCCTCGCACTACGACTACACCTCGCAGTACGACGTGCTGGTCTTTCGCCGGCTCACCGCCACCCAGTGCGCCACTGCCATCCCCCCCGGCGCGGGCACGGCCGGCACGCCGGACGGCAGGGGCGGTCCGCCGGTGCTGCGGCGCATCGACACCAGCCCCGTGGGGTTTGCCGTTTTCGACCAGGTGCTGCTCACCGTCCACCCTGAGGACTGCACCGTGCGCGACGCCTTCGCCGCGCGCTTGCTTGCGCCGCCCCAACCCGTGGTGGCGGCCTCGGCTTCCGCCGGCTCCATGGGCATGCACCAGCCGCAGGGCCTGGCGGCGGCACAGGCTGGCGCCTCGGAAACCGCCGCGCGCGACCAGCGCAACGCCCCGGTGGCCAATGGCCGCCTGCCCGCCAGCCCCGCCGACCTGATGCTGCGCGTGGTGAACCTGATCGTGGACAACTATCTCGACCTGCGCCGCGAGCTCTCGCGCCAGCTCGACCACTGGCAGTCCGAGCTACTCAAGCCCCGCGCGCGCTTCGCCAATTGGAGCGCGCTGCTCGACGCCCGCCTCACGCTGCACCAGCTCGACGAGATCTGCGAAGACCAGCGCGCCGCCGTGCAGGACTGGGTGGACACGCTGGAGACCTGGACGCCGCCCGACACCACGGCCGCGCTGCGCGAGCTGGATCTGCTGAAGGTGCGCAGCCGCGACGTGCTGGAGCACATCGAGCGGGTGGTGCACCACGTGCGCCGGCTCGAACAGAGCACCGAAACCGCCGTGCAGATGCACTTCAGCGTGCAGAGCAACCGCACCAACGACATCATGCGCACCCTTACGGCGCTCACCGCCGTGTTCCTGCCGCTCAACCTCATCGCCGGCATCTTCGGGATGAACTTCGAATTCATCCCCCTCGTCCACAAGCAGGATGGGTTCTGGTGGGCCATGGGCTCCATGACGGTGATTGCCGTCGCGCTCATCGCGCTGTTCTGGCGCAAGCGCTACCTAGCGCGCACCGGCCACCACTGACCTCCCGGCGCCGGGCCCGCCGTCGCACGCATGAGGCGCTCCCGGGCGCTCCCACCGCCGGTCCAACCGAAGCCGCCAGGCCCCGCGGAACCACGGGCACCCCGCATTAACCCTGACGCCATGTAGGCCATATCAAACACTGCCGGATCATTAATTGTCTAGTCAATTAATATCGACAGCATGAATTCCAACTCCGAAGACATCTCCGTCTATCTGGACCGCCCGGGACCCGCGCCACACCCCGTCGAGCAGCACCTGGGGTACCAGCTGCGGCGCATCGTGACGCTGCTAACCGCCCATATCGACCGGCAGGTCGAGCCCCTAGGCCTGACCGACGCCCAGTGGAAGCCGCTGCTGCGCCTGCTGCTGGACCAGACCGGCACCGTGGCGGCGCTGGCGCGCATCTGCCAGTTGGACGCAGGCGGCATGACACGTCTGCTCGACCGGCTGGAGACCAAGGGCCTGGTGCGTCGGGAACGCTCCCAGGAAGACCGCCGCGTCGTCAACCTCGAACTGACCGACGAAGGCCGCGCCGCCGCGCAACAGCTGCCGGATCTGCTGCTGGGCCTGCAGCGCTCCATGCTGCAGGGCTTCAGCGCCGAGGAAGAAGCGCAGCTGCGCGGCTATCTCTCACGGGTGTACGACAACGTCAGGACCCTCGAGCCCGGCAACGAAGCCGGCCCGGGCGCCTGAGTCGCAGCGCCCCAGCCCACCCGCCTTTCCCCTGAGCACAACATCATGAAAAACCAGCTCTTTCTCTCTTCCCCGCCCGACCGCGCTGCCGATACGTCGGCCGCCACGCCGGCACGCGGGTGCCTTCAGGGCGCCGCGCTCTACTTCGCCACGTTGGCGCTGGCCATCGCCGCCCTGCCCGGGCTGACCGGCTGCGCCGACATGTCCGGCATCGCCTCGCACGCCCAAATGCGCGACGCCGCCTCGCTGGGCCTGAGCCCCGCCACGCCCGCCGCCCCCGGCACATTGCAGGTCGATGCCTCCGTGCCGGCCGACTGGTGGCGCGGCTTCGGCGATGCGCAGCTGGACGCGCTGATCGACCGCGCCCTTGCCAACAACCCCAGCCTGAAGCAGGCCGAAGCCCGCGTCGCGCGCGCCAATGCCTTCACCGAGTCGGCCCGCGCCGCCGAAGGCCCGCGCCTGACCGGCAGCCTGGACGTGAACCGCCAGCTCTACAGCGCCAACGGCCCCTACCCGCCGCCGCTGGCCGGCAACATCTACAACAGCGGCACGGCGCGCCTGACCGGCAGCTGGGAGATCGACTTCTTCGGTGAACACCGCGCCGCTCTGCAGGCCGCGCTGGGCACGGCCAACGCCGCGCAGGCCGAGGCCCAGTCCGCCCGCCTGCTGCTGGCGGCCAACGTGGCGCGCAGCTACATCCAGTGGGCACGACTGCAGGCCCAGCTGACGGTGGCCGAGCGCACGCTGGCCCAGCGCAGAGAAACCCTGCAACTGGTGCAGGACCGCTTCACTGCCGGGCTCGACACGCAGCTCGAGCGCCGCCAGGCCGAGGGGGGCCTGCCCGAGGCCCGCCAGCAGATCGAGTCCCTGCGCGAGCAGATGGCTCTGGCCCGCAATGCACTGGGCGCTCTGGTCGGCGACCCCAACGCGGCGCAGACCCTTGCATCACCCTCGCTGGCTGCTATGCATTTCATAGCATCTCCGGCACGCCTGCCGGCCGACCTGCTGGGCCGCCGGCCCGACGTGGCTGCCGCCCGCTGGCGCGTGGAAGCCGCCACGCAGGACGTGGCGGTGGCACGAGCGCAGTTCTATCCCAACGTGAACCTCACGGCCTTCCTCGGTCTCTCCAGCATCGGCCTGGACACCCTCGCCCGGGCAGGCAGCAAGGAGTGGGGCGTGGGTCCGGCCATCCGCCTGCCGATCTTCGACGCCGGCCGCCTGCGCGCCAACCTGCGCGGCAAGTCGGCCGACCTGGATGCCGCCGTGGAGAGCTACAACGCCGCGCTGCTCGATGCAGTGCATGACGCAGCCGACCAGATAGCCTCGTCCAGTGCCATCGACCGCCAGATCGCCGAGCAGCGCCAGGCGCAGCAGGCCGCCGAATCCGCCTGGGCCCTGGCCCGCGAGCGCTACCAGGCCGGCCTGGGCAACTACCTGAACGTGCTTTCGGCCGAGACCGCCGTGCTGGCCCAACGCCGGCAAGCCGTGGACCTGGTCGCACGCCGGCTCGACACCCAGGTGGCGCTGATGCGCGCACTGGGCGGCGGCTGGCAGGACGGCGCGCAGCCCGGCACCAACGCGGCCGCAGCGCCCTGACGGCGCTCCTCCTCTCGAACAGGGCCCCAAGCGGCATGCGACACGACCGGCCCGACGCCCCGTATCTCCCCTTTTCTCCCAGACATCCATCATGAACGACGCATCGCAACCCTCTTCCTCCAAGCCGGCAGACAAGAAGGCCTCCCGCCGCAAGGCGCTCCTGACGCTGGCCGCCGTGGTCGTGCTGGCCGGCGCCGGCGCCGCCGTCTATGACTGGCTGGTCGCCAGCCATTACGAGGACACCGACAACGCCTACGTGCAGGGCAACCTCATCCAGATCACGCCCCAGACGGGCGGCACCGTCATGGCCATCCTGGCCGACGACACCGACTTCGTGAAGGCCGGCTCGCCTCTCGTCCAGCTGGACCCGGCCGACGCCCGCGTGGCCCTGCAGCAGGCCGAGGCCAACCTGGCCCAGGCCGTGCGGCAAGTGCGCACGCTCTACGTGAACAACAGCGCACTGTCCGCGCAGATCCGCCTGCGCGAGGCCGACGTGGCCCGCGCCCAGTCGGACCTGAGCCGCGCGCAGGACGACCTGCGCCGCCGGCAGTCGCTGTCGGGCAACGGCGCCGTCTCCAAGGAAGAGCTGGAACACGCCCGCAGCCAGGCCGATGCGGCCCGCACCGCGCTGGCCGCAGCGCAAGCCGGCGCCGCCGCCGCACGCGACCAGCTGACCAGCAACCAGTCGCTCACCCAGGGCCTGGCCGTCAAACAGCACCCCAGCGTGCAGGCGGCCGCCGCCAAGGTGCGCGAGGCCTACCTCGCCGAGCGCCGCACCGAGCTGCCCGCCCCCGTCGATGGCTACGTCGCCCGCCGCACCGTACAGCTGGGCCAGCGCGTGGCCCCGGGCGCGCCGCTGATGACCATCGTGCCGCTGAGCGGCGTGTGGGTGGACGCGAACTTCAAGGAAAACCAGCTGCGCAACCTGCGCATCGGCCAGCCCGCCACGCTCACCGCCGACCTCTACGGCAAGAAGGTGGAATACACCGGCACCGTCGCCGGCCTGGGCGTGGGCACGGGCGCGGCCTTCGCGCTGCTGCCCGCGCAGAACGCCACCGGCAACTGGATCAAGGTGGTGCAGCGCGTGCCGGTGCGCATCGCGCTCGACCCGGCCCAGCTCAAGGACCATCCCCTGCGCGTGGGCTTGTCGATGGACGTGACGGTGAACACCCAGCAGCGCGACGGCGCCCTGCTGCCCGCAACGCCGCGCTCCACGCCCGTGGCGCAGACCGCCGTCTATGGCGGCCTGGACGAAGGCGCCAGCGCCGAGGTCGATCGCGTCATCGCCGCCAACCTGGGCACCGGCGCAGCCGGCCACTGATCGCAGGCAGGCACCACCATGGCATCGCCCGAACAACGCCCCCTGCCGCCGCCTCCGCTGGAAGGCAGCGCGCGCATGTGGGGCACGCTGGCCCTCTCGGCCGCGACCTTCATGAACGTGCTGGACACGTCCATCGCCAACGTGTCCCTGCCCGCCATCGCGGGCGACCTGGGCGTGAGCCCCACGCAGGGCACCTGGGTCATCACCAGCTTCGCGGTGGCCAACGCCATCGCCGTGCCGCTCACCGGCTGGCTGTCGCAGCGCTTCGGGCAGGTGCGCCTGTTCGTGGCCAGCGTCACGCTGTTCGTGATCGCCTCGCTCATGTGCGGCCTCGCGCCCAACATGGCCACGCTGATCGCCTTCCGCGCGCTGCAGGGCTTCGTCGCCGGGCCGATGATCCCGCTGTCGCAGTCGCTGCTGCTGTCGAGCTATCCCAAGGCGCTGGCCGGGCTGGCGATGGCGATGTGGTCCATGACCACGCTGATCGCGCCGGTGATGGGGCCGCTGCTGGGCGGCTGGATCACCGACAACATGAGCTGGCCGTGGATCTTCTACATCAACGTGCCGGTGGGCATCGGCGCCGTGCTGGTCACCTGGGCCATCTTCCACAAGCGCGAGAGCGAGCGGCGTTCGCTGCCCATCGACTCCATCGGCCTGGCGCTGCTGGTGATCTGGGTGGCCGCCATGCAGGTGATGCTGGACATCGGCAAGGAACACGACTGGTTCGCCTCGCCCTGGGTGGTCGCCTGCTGCGTGGTGGCGGTGGTGGGCTTCCTGGCCTTCATGTTCTGGGAGCGCGGCGAGGACCACCCGGTGGTGGACCTTTCCCTCTTCAAGATCCGCAACTTCTGGGCCGGCGCACTGGCCACCTCGGTGGGCTACGGCCTCTTCTTCGGAAACGTGGTGCTGCTGCCGCTCTGGCTGCAGCAGTACATGGGCTACACCGCCACGCAGGCCGGCGAGGTGCTGGCGCCGGTGGGCCTGCTGGCACTGGTGCTCTCGCCCGTGGTGGGCAAGTACATCTCCAAGGTGGACCCGCGGCGCTTCGCCACGCTGGCCTTCCTGATCTTCGCACTGGTGCTGTGGATGCGGTCGCGCTTCAACACCCAGGCCGACCTGACCACCATCATGGTGCCCACCATCATCCAGGGCATCGCCATGGCGTTCTTCTTCATCCCGCTGGTGACCATCACGCTCTCGGAGATCACGCCCGAGCGCATCCCCTCCGCCTCCGGGCTGTCGAACTTCATGCGGATCACGGCCGGGGCCATCGGCACCTCCGTCTCGACCACGCTTTGGGAACGCCGCGCGGAGCTGCACCATGCGCAACTGACCGAAGGGCTGCAGCAGGGCGGCCTCGCCGTCACGCAGACGCTGCAGGGCCTGCAGGCCGGCGGCCTCACGCAGCAGCAGGCGCTGGGGCAGGTGGAGCGGCTGGTGAACCAGCAGGCTTTCATGCTGGCGGCCAACGACATCTTCTATGCATCGGCCGTGCTGTTCCTGCTGCTGATTCCCCTGGTCTGGCTGGCGCACCCGGTGCGCGCGAGCGAAGGCAGCGCCGACGCAGCCGCAGGCGCGCATTGACGACTGCCGGCGTCGCGGCAGCGCAAGGATGCGGGAGGCGCTAACCTCGGCCCTCTTCCTTTCCCCACCGCCACGCCACACCATGACCGCCCCCGACGCACCCCAAGCCCCCGCGCAACTCGTCGCCTTCGGCCTGGCCCTGGAGGGCCTGCAGCAGGGCACCCTGGCGCCGCATGCCTTCAGCGCGCAGGCGCGCGACCTCGCCGTGTTGCGGCAGACCTTGCCGCCGCGCTACGACGAGGTACTCCTGGGCCTGCTGGACCGGCTGGAGTCCGGCGCGCTCTTCGCCGAGGAAAGCTGCTCGTTCAGCCAGCAGGACCTGATCGACAGCCTGCGCCTGTGGGCCGGCAAGGCGGCCGGCGTGCTGAACGCCTGAACAGCGGGCCCACCGAGGGCGCAGCGCGCGCCTCGCATCGTTCTCTTCGGGCCGATGGCGCCCTGGGCGCGGAAGGCAGGCGCTTTTACAAGCCCCCCTAAAGGCTTGCTCTTGCCTGCCTGTCGAGGTCGGGCGTGCCATTGAATGATTCCCCCGCGAGCGTCGATCCGCAGATGCGCCGGCGGGACTGCCGCGCTTCCACGACGATCGCGCGACAAGACATCACCTCAGTACCCGGCATTGGTACGTGAGTGGGCGGCGGCGGCGCCGCGTCAGAAACTCTCCCACTCATCGTCATTGCCTTTGGTCACCGGGGCAGGTGCCTTGGCCGGCCCGGCTGCCGGGGCGCTGTCGGTGAGTTTGGCCGATGGCGCTGCCGTAGGCCTGCCGGCCCCCGCGGCCTTCACCCCCACCCGGACCGGGGTGGGCGTTGGGGTCGGGCTCGCTGCGGGGGCGACGGTACGGGGGGTGGGGTCTGACACGGCGCCGCGCGCGCTGGCACCCACGTTGAACACGGCCACCACGTCGGCCAGGCGCTGCGCCTGGTCGCGCATGGACGCGGCCGCGGCGGTGGACTCTTCCACCAACGCGGCGTTTTGCTGCGTCATCTGATCCAGGTGGGCCACGGCCTGGTTGACCTGGGCGATGCCATCGCGTTGTTCGCCAGACGATGCGGTGATCTCTCCGATGAGGTCGCTCACGCGGCGCACGCTGGAGACGATTTCATCCATGGTCTTGCCGGCCTGGGCTACCTGCTCGGAGCCGCTCTCGACGTTGTCGACCGATGTGCCGATGAGCGTCTTGATCTCCTTGGCGGCTTCGGCGCTGCGCCCGGCCAGGCTTCGCACTTCGCTGGCCACGACGGCGAACCCACGGCCTTGCTCGCCGGCGCGGGCAGCCTCCACTGCGGCGTTCAGCGCCAGGATGTTGGTCTGGAAGGCGATGCCGTCAATCACGCCGATGATGTCGCTGATCCTGCGCGAGCTCTCTGTGATCTGCTGCATGCTGGACACCACCTGGGCCACGACTTCCCCACCACGGGCTGCAGCCTGCGCGGCGGTGCCCGCCAGTTGGTTGGCTTGGCGGGCGGTGTCTGCGGATTGGGTGACGGTGGCAGTGAGTTCCTCCATGCTGGAGGCCGTTTCTTCCAGGTTGGCCGCGGTCTGCTCGGTGCGGACGGACAGGTCGTGGTTGCCGTTGGCGATCTCGATGGAGGCGCTGGAGACGGAGTCCACGCCCTGGCGCACTTCGCTCACCACGCTACGCAGGCGGGCCGACATGCCAGAGAGTGCGCGCAGCATCTGGCCGAGTTCGTCTTTGCGGCTGGATTGCAGTTCACGTGTCAGGTCGCCTGCGGCGATGGCGTTGGTCGTTTCGACGGCCAGCCACAGTGGCCGGGTAATGGAGCGCACCAGCCACCACGCCGTCAGCGTGCCCAGGCCGAACAGCAGCACGGCCGTAATGCCGCCGATCACCCCGGAACGGATGCGCCGGGCCATGGCCTCCTCGCGCACGGCGCCACGGCTGCGCTCCAGCACGGCGATGAAGTCATCCTGCGCCTTGAGATAGCGCTCCACCATGGGCGTCAACTGCTCATCGGCGTAGCGCTGGGTCTCCACGCCGTCGCCCGCACCTTTCAGCTCCCACGTCTTGGCCGTGGCGGCCAGTACCTGTTCGCGTGCGGCCAGCACCTTGCCGAGCGCGGCCTTTTCGTCCGGTTCGACAGCACTGGCAACAATGCTTTCCTGGATCTTGTTGATGCCGCCAATGATCTCCTTCACACGGGCGTCGTACTGCTGGGCCAGCACGGCATCGGTGGTGACGGCTCCACCGATCACCATATTGACCATGGCCTCCGTAGCACCACGCCAGCGCACTGCAGCCACCACACGCCCATCAATCTCCAGCACCTCATCCATGGCGCGGGCCATCGCGGAGTTGCCCCGATTTTGCGCCGTGGCAGACACCACGGCCATGGCGATCATCAGGCCCAAAAATGCAAGCCAGAGCTTGCGTGAAACAGAAATATCGTCGAGCCGCATCGTATTTCCAACATTCAGATGTGCACTCGGACCAGGGATCGACAAAGACGCCAGAAGTCCGAAACATTCAATTACAAAAGCGCAAGCGTAAGCGAATGTGCTCCCGTGATGCACCCTTGCGGCACGGGGGAAAACCCTTGAAACAGGCGGCAAACGGACCTTCCGGCGGCACTTTCCTCAGCGGCACGCCGTGCCTGCCGCAATGGCCACGCACGAGCTGATCCCCAGCTTGCTGCAGAACGGCCTCCGCTGCGTGGCGGAGGTCGAGCCCCGGTCGGCTCTCGAGGGCGAACCACAACAGCGCAGGATTTTGCTGCCCCGCGGCCGCCGCACGGGCTGCTTCCGAGTTCGGCTCCAGGCGGATCTTTGTGCCGGTGGTCGGTGCGCCGAAACCCCGCGGTCAACGCACAAGGGGCGCCTGGGCACCCGCCCCTCTCTATTGCTTGCGCCCTTGTCCGCCCGGCCTAGCGCGCAGCGCAGGCCTTGCACAGCTGCAGTGCCAGCCGCTGCAGGGCCTGCCAGCCGTCGGCGGGCCAGTCCGGCACCTTCAGGCCCTTGACGATGCCGTCCACCGTGTGGGCGGACTGCAGCAGACGTGCGGCAGCGGCATCGGAAAAGCGCGGCACGATGCGCTCGAAGAGCCGCTCCTTCGGGCCCCAGACGCGGTTTTCGCGCAGCGCCATGGGCAGGGGCTTGCCGGCGTTGACGGCGTCCTTCACGCGCTTGAGGGCCCGGATGTCCTCGGCCAGCGCCCAGTGCACCAGCACCTCGGCCTCGCCCTCGGCCTGCAGCCCGTCGAGCATGCGCTGCACGCGCAGCACCTGGCCGGAGAGCACGGCCTCGGAGAGCTTGAACACGTCGTAGCGCGCCACGTTGAGCACGGCGGATTCGACCTGGCTCCATGAGAGCTCGCCCGCCGGGTGCAGCAGGGCGAGCTTCTGGATCTCCTGGTGGGCGGCGAGCAGGTTGCCCTCCACCCGGTCGGCGAAGAACTGCAGCGTGCGCTGGCCCTCTTCGCCCGGCGCCACGCGCTGGCCCTGCGCGGCCAGGCGCTGGGCGATCCACTGCGGCAGCGCCGCGCGATCCACCGGGTCGATCTGCACCGAGGCGCCGTGCGATTCGAGCGCGGCGAACCAGGCGCCGGTCTTGGTGGCCTTGTCCAGGCGCGGCAGCAGCACCAGGGTGAGGGTGCTGTCGTTGCCATCGGCCAAGGCCGCGATCTGCTGCAGCGCGACGCTGCCGTCCTTGCCGGGCTTGCCCGAGGGGATGCGGATCTCCACGATCTGCTTGTCGGCAAAGAGCGAGAGCGAGCCACCCGCGGCCAGCACGGCGCTCCAGTCGAAGTGCGCGCCCGCCACGGTGTAGCTGCTGCGCTCGGTGTAGCCCTGGGCGCGCGCGGCGGCGCGGATGGCGTCGGCCGCCTCCTGCTGCAGCAGCGGCTCGTCGCCGTGCAGGGTGTAGAGCGGGCGCAAGCCCTTGTGCAGCTGCGCAGCCAGCTGGTTCAGCGCGATCTGCATGCCAACCCCTTCTTACCAGTCAAAAATGCGCGCAGCGCGCTACGGATGCACGCCGCAAGCTATCAAAAAAGTAGCAGCCCGACCTGGGGCTGCCAGCCGCGCTCACTCGGTGGCAGCGGCTGCCGGCGGCGTGGAGGCGCCGGCCGGTGCGTCGTCCGTGGCGGCGGCGCCGGACTTGACGGCCGCCAGGCGCCGCATGAGCTGCTGCACCAGGTCGGTCTGCATGTTGCGGTAGAGCAGCGCCTCTTCGCCTTCCTTGGAGAGGGCGACCGATTCGTTGTAGCTCACGTCGCGCTGCTGCATCAGCTGCGTCTCGGGAATCAGCTCCGCGCCCTGACGGTTGAGCAGGCGAAAGCGCAGGCCCAGCCGCAGTTGCAGCTCGCGGACCTGGCCGGAGGAGTTCACGCCGACGATGACGCGGTCGCGCTGCTCGGAAAGGATCTCGAGCACCGCATCCGCCTGCGGCTTCTGCGCGGCATCGAGCAGCAGCTGCAGCTTGCCGCCCGAAGCCAGCAGCGTGCGCTGCAGCTCCCGGGTCACGCCCAGGCCGGGCGGCGACTGCACGTAGAGCGAACGGAAGCTGAACTCCGGCGCGCCCCGCAGGTGAAAGCCGCAGGCGGCCAGCGGCGCGGCCGCCAGCAGGGTGAGGAGGGTACGTTTCTGCATGGGCTTGCCTGTCTTGCTGCGGGGTGGCGGTCGTGGGGCTCGCCGGCTCAGATCACGATGTTGACCAGACGGCCAGGCACCACGATGACCTTCTTGGGCGTGGCGCCGGCGGCGAACTTCTGGAAGTCCTCGCTCGCGACGGCCACGCGCTCGATCTCGGCCTTGTCGGCGGCGGCAGCCACGCGGATGGAGCCGCGCAGCTTGCCGCCCACCTGCAGCATGAGCTCGATCTCGTCCTGCACCAGCGCGCTTTCGTCCACCTGCGGCCAGGCGGCGTCGAGCAGGTCGCCCAGCACGCCGGCGTAGCCCAGGCGGCTCCAGAGCGCATGGGTGATGTGCGGCGTGGCGGGGTAGAGCACGCGCAGCAGGATGCCGAAGCCTTCGATCAGCGCGATCGTGGCGCCCGTGCTGTCCATGGCCTTGAAGCTCTCCAGCGCGTTGATCATCTTCATCGCACCCGAGACCACGGTGTTGTACTGCATGCGCTGGTAGTCATAGTCCACCTGCTTGAGCACCGTGTGGATCTCCAGACGCAGGGCCTTGGCCTCCTTGCCGAAAGGCACGTCCTGCAGGCTGCGGGCGCCGGCGACGCTGGGCAGAGCGGCCGAATGGTCGGCCACGGAGAGCTTGTAGCCGAAATTCCAGACGCGGCGCAGGAACCGGTAGCTGCCTTCGACGGCGGCGTCGTTCCACTCCAGCGTGGCTTCGGGCGGAGCCGTGAACATGGTGTAGAGGCGTGCCGTGTCGGCGCCGTACTTCTCGATCAGGTCCTGCGGGTCGATGCCGTTGTTCTTGGACTTGGACATCGTGCCCACGCCCTCGTAGTCGATCGGCGTGCCCACGGGCAAATCGCCCACTGCGTTCTTGAGCTTGGCGCCCACGATCTTGCCGTCATCGCCCAGCACATGCTCCACGTCGTGCGGCCAGAAGTATTCCTTGGCGCCCTTGTCGGTGCGGCGCGAATAGATGTGGTTGAGCACCATGCCCTGCGTGAGCAGGCGGGTGAAGGGCTCATCGACCGTGACCAGGCCCAGGTCGCGCATGACCTTGGTCCAGAAGCGCGCGTAGAGCAGGTGCAGGATGGCGTGCTCGATGCCACCGATGTACTGGTCCATGGGCATCCAGTACTTCGCGCCTTCGGCCACCATGGCCTCGCTGTTCTTCGGATCGCAATAGCGCATGAAGTACCAGGACGAGTCCACGAAGGTGTCCATGGTGTCGGTCTCGCGGCGCGCGGGCTTGCCGCACACCGGGCAGGTCACGCCGGCGTGGAAGCCTTCGTGCTTGTGCAGCGGGTTGCCCGAGCCGTCCGGGATGCAGTCCTGCGGCAGCACCACGGGCAGATCCTTCTCGGGCACGGGCACGGCGCCGTGCTCGTCGCAGTGGATGATCGGGATGGGCGTGCCCCAGTAGCGCTGGCGGCTCACGCCCCAGTCGCGCAGGCGCCAGGTGGTCTTGAGGTCGCCCAGGCCCTTTTCGTTCAGCGCGTGCGCCACGGCGGCCACGGCGTCCTTGTGCGAGAGGCCGCTGAAGCTGTCGGAGTTGACGGTGACGCCGCGCTGCTTGTCGCCGTACCAGTCCTGCCAGCGGTGGTAGTCGTAGGTCTCGCCATCGACCAGCACGACCTGCTTGATCTCGATGCCGTACTTCAGCGCGAAGGCGAAGTCGCGCTCGTCGTGCGCGGGCACGCCCATCACGGCGCCGTCGCCGTAGCTCATCAGCACGTAGTTGCCGACCCAGACCTCCACCGGCTCGCCGGTCAGCGGGTGGGTGACCGTGAGGCCCGTGCGCACGCCCTTCTTCTCCTGCGTGGCGAGCTCGGCCTCGGTCGTGCCGCCGCTCTTGCACTCTTCGATGAAGGCGGCGATCTCGGCGTTGCCGCGCGCGGCGTGGGCGGCCAGCGGGTGTTCCGGCGCCACGGCGCAGAAGGTGACGCCCATGATGGTGTCGGCCCGCGTGGTGAAGACGTACATGCGGCCGTCGCCGATCAGCGCACCGTCATCGCCGCGGATGTCGTGCGTGAAGGCGAAGCGCACGCCCTCGCTCTTGCCGATCCAGTTCTCCTGCATCAGCTTCACGCGCTCGGGCCAGCCGGGCAGCTGGTCGCCGGTGACGGAACCCAGCAGCTCTTCAGCGTAGTCGGTGATCTTCAGGTAGTAGCCCGGGATCTCGCGCTTTTCCACCAGCGCGCCGGTGCGCCAGCCGCGGCCGTCGATCACCTGCTCGTTGGCCAGCACGGTCTGGTCCACCGGGTCCCAGTTGACGACCTGGGTCTTGCGATAGGCGATGCCCTTTTCCAGCATCTTGAGGAACAGCCACTGGTTCCAGCGGTAGTAGTCCGGGTCGCAGGTGGCGATCTCGCGCGACCAGTCGATGGCCAGGCCCATCGACTGCATCTGCTTCTTCATGTAAGCGATGTTCTCGTAGGTCCACTTGGCCGGGGGTACGCCGTTTTTCAGCGCCGCGTTCTCGGCCGGCAGGCCGAAGGCGTCCCAGCCCATGGGCATGAGCACGTTCATGCCTTTCATGCGCAGCTGGCGCGTGAGCATGTCGTTGATCGTGTAGTTGCGCACGTGGCCCATGTGCAGCTTGCCGCTGGGGTAGGGCAGCATGGAACAGGCGTAGAACTTGGGCTTGCTTTCGTCCTCCGTCACGCGGTAGGCATCGGAAGCCGCCCAGTGGCTGTGCGCGTCGCGCTCGACATCGGTGTGTTGGTACTTGTCTTGCATGGATAGGCGGGGCCGGTGGGGCGCGGCCGCTGAAGAAGAAGAGAGGGGAAAGCGGAAATCAGCCGGCGATTTTAGGCGCGATGACAGCGCCGCCCCGCCCGCCCCGGCCCCGGGGCCAACCCACGCATCCATGCGGGCCGGGCAGGCCGGCGCATCGGCGCTGCGATCAGTGCTGATGCATGTGCTCGTGGCCGCCTTCGCCGCCGCTGGCGCCGGCGGCCTTGGGCGGCTGCACGTTGACCTTCACGGTGGTCTCGCCGGCCTTCTCGAACTTCAGCGTCAGGTCGAACCGGTCGCCCGCCTTGAGCGGCTGGCGCAGGCCCAGCAGCATCAGGTGGTAGCGCTGGCCCTGGCGCAGCTGCACTTCCTGGCCGGCGGGCAGGTCGATGCCGGTCACGGCGCGCATGCGCATGATGTCGCCCTCATGGCTCATCTCGTGCACTTCCACGCGCTCGGCCACGGGCGTGCTGGCGGACACCAGCCGGTCGGGCGCGGCGCCCTGGTTGCGGATGCCCTTGAGATAGGCCGCTCCGTTGGTCGTGCCCGCGAGCGAAGGCGGCGCATAGGGGTGGTCGATGACGAGCGGGCCCAGACGGAAGTCGTGGGCCTGGGCCGCGCCGCCCGCGCCCAGCGCGAGGGCAGCGGCGGCGACGGCGTTCAGCAGGGCTCGGCGCGCGAAGCCCCGGGCAATGGCGCTGCGCAAGGAGGGGATGGCTGTCATGGTCTGAATCTCCTGTGGAAACGTTGAAGGCAAGGAAAAACCGAAACGGAGCGGTAGCCGAAGCGGGGGCCGGGGCCACCCGTGAGCGGATGCGCTGCGCGCCGCACGGAGGGGCGCGCGGGGCTCAGGCGGAGCGGATGCGGGATGCCCGAAGGCGCGGGAACGAGGCGCCCCGCTCAGGCGGCGCTGCGCGCGGCTTGCGGCGGCGGCGTGAGAGGCCTGCGAGGACCCGCCTCAGGCAACGAAGGCCGGAGGCCCGCGCGGGGGCAGCGGCGCACCCGCGATGGCCGGCAGGGCGGCGGCCACGATCCACCGCAGCACATGGGCCAGCGGTTGCGGACGCACCCCCGACAGGGGCTGCGCCGGGGGGAGTGGCGCGCTGCAATGCAGGCAGAGGGGGCAGTCCAGCGCGTGAAAGGCGGACGGGGCGCCAGGCGCGTCCTCATCCCCCAAGACGACCAGCTTCGCGGTGCCGCCGGGCGTGCAGACCAGCTCCATCGCCTGCGGATGCACCAGCGGGGAAGCGGTGGCCACGCCTAAGGTCAACACGAACCACGCCAGGATCAGGCGGGCCAGCATTGATGAAGTGCGCAGCAGGTGCATGCGTGGAATTATGGCCGTGAAGCCATGCGGTGCGGCGGGGCACTTTGTCCAGCCGCGCACAGGGTCGGCCAGCCCTACCGGCCGGAGTCCGAGGATGGCGGCTCGGCCACGAAGGCGATACGCGAGATGCCCACGGACTGCGCCACGCCCATGACCTCCACCACGCGGCCATAGGGCACGCTCGTGTCGGCGCGCAGCTGCACCTCCGCACCCGGGCCGGCGTGCTCGGCGGCCTGGGACAGCCGGGCAGCGAGCACATCGGCCGGCACCGCCGCATCGTCCAGGAAGACCTGGCCCGTTCGGTCCAGCGACAGCGTGATCGCCCGGGGCGGCGTGCCCGCCGGCGCCAAGCCCTCGGCGTGCGGCAGGTCGAGCCGGATGGAGCTGGCCAGCAGCGGCGCCGTGAGGATGAAGATGACCACCAGCACGAGCATCACGTCCACCAGCGGCGTGACGTTGATGTCGCTGAAGGGCCGGGGCCCGGGGTTGCGCTCGAATCGGCCGAATGCCATGGAGGTCGCGCGGGCGGGGACGGTCAGTGGCCTGTGCCGGGTGCGTCCAGCAGCAGCTCGCGCAGGTCGTGCGCGAAGCCTTCGAGCTCGGCCTCGACCGCACCGAGGATGCGGCCGAACACGTTGTAGGCCAGTACGGCCGGCAGGGCGACGGCGAGGCCCGCGGCCGTCATCACCAGCGCCTCGCCCACCGGGCCGGCCACTCGCTCGATAGTGATCTGCCCGGCACCCGCGATGGCCGTGAGCGCATGGAAGATGCCCCACACCGTGCCCAGCAGCCCCACGAAGGGCGCCGTGGCGCCGACGGTGGCCAACAGCACTTGGCCGAACTGCAGCCGCGCCACCACACCCTGCAGCGCGCCGCGCAGCAGGCGAGTGAGCTGCTGCGAGCGGCTGCCACGCGTGGCCAGCGTGGCACCGGAGGCCGCGGCCTGGGAACCGCCGTTAGCTACGTTTTCAATAGCAACAACCAGCGGTAGCACCAGAGCATCCGGATCGAAAGGCTGCAGGCGCCGGGGCGCCTCGGCGAGCGAAGGCGCCTGCCAGAACGCGGCCGCGCTGCGCTGCACGTCGCGCCGGGCATGACGCAGCAGCCAGGCCTTCCAGCAGATCACGACCCAGCTGGAGACGGACATGGCCAGCAACACCAAGGCCACTGCTTGCGTCACCCCATCGCCCTGACGCCACCAGTGCAGCAGGTCCATGCGTGGCTTTCGGTGGGTCGGCGGGTAGCGCTGCGGCCGTGCTCAGCGCAGGCCGAGCACGTCGAACATATCGAACAGGCCCGTGCGGTGCGCCCGCAGGAACTGCACGGCCCGCAGGCTGCCCTGGGCATAGCCGGCGCGGCTGGAGGACTTGTGCGAGATCTCGATGCGCTCGCCCGTGCCGGCGAAGAGCACCGTGTGGTCGCCCACGATGTCGCCGCCGCGGATGGTGGAGAAACCGATGGTGGACGGGTCGCGCTCGCCGGTCACGCCTTCGCGCGCATAGACGGCGCAGTCCTTCAGATCACGGCCCAGCGCCTCAGCGATGACCTCGCCCATCTTGAGCGCGGTGCCCGAGGGCGCATCCACCTTGTGGCGGTGATGGGCTTCGATGATCTCGATGTCGTAGCCGGTGGACAGCGCCTTGGCGGCCATCTCCAGCAGCTTGAGCGTGACGTTCACGCCCACGCTCATGTTGGGCGCGAAGACCACGGCGGTCTTCTGCGCGAAGGCGGCGATCTCCACCTTCTGCGCCTCGGTGAAGCCCGTGGTGCCGATGACGGCCTTCACGCCGAGCTCGGCGCACAGCGCCAGATGCGCCAGCGTGCCTTCGGGACGGGTGAAGTCGATCAGCACGTCGGCATTGTGCAGGCCTTCGCGCAGGTCGGCCGTAATGGCGACGCCGCTGGGCTGGCCCAGGAAGGCCGTGGCGTCGGAGCCGATGGCGGCGCTGGTGGGCACGTCGAGCGCGCCGGCCAACACCAGACCCTCGGTGGTCCGCAGGGCTTCGATGAGCATGCGGCCCATGCGGCCAGAGGCGCCAGCGATGGCGACGCGGCAGGGAGCGGAAGAGGTTGCGGTCATGGCAGGAAAGAAATTAGCGGTGCCTGCGCCGGCCCGCCCGCGCAGGCCGGCATGCCTGCGGCCCGGGAGGGGCGCGGCGATCAGCGGGCGGAAGATTCGAGCGGCGGGTAGCTGGAGGGCGGCGGCGGCACCGGGGTCGCGGCCGGCTCGGCCTGGGGCGGCGCCTTGGGGAAGCGGGCCAGCTGGGCCTCGGTGGCTTCGAGTTCGGGGACCTTGGCCTTGGCACGCTTGGAGCCCAGCGAGGCGACGAATTCCGCCTCGGTGGGCATCTCGTCGCCTTCCACGTGGTCGAAGGCATCACCCTTGAAGAACACGGCGAGCTTGCGTTCCTGCACCTCGAGGCCCGGACGTTTCAAGGTGAAGACGTAGTCCCACCGATCGGCCCGGAACAGGCTGGTGACCAGGGGCGTGCCCAGGATTTCCTTGACCTGCTGGCGGGTCATGCCAGGCTGCAGGGCCTGCACCTGCTCGCGGGACACGAAGTTGCCCTGCACCACATCCACTTTATAGGGGGTGACCACGCTGGACACGCGGTTGCTGACACTGTCGAAGCTGCTGCAGGCTGCAAGGCCGGCGCCGATCAACAGGATGGCAGCCCAACGGGCGCTGCAATGGACGAGAGCGGACATGGAAAAGACCATAGCGATATGATCGGATCATTGTAGCGGCAGGTTTTCCGAGCCCCGCCCCGCCCTCTTGCGAAGGCCGCACACCGGGTGCAGGAACGCCTGGCGCCCTCCCGAAAGACCCCTTGTCATGACGAATATCGACGAACTCAAGAGCACCGGTCTGAAGGCCACCCTGCCCCGCCTGAAGATCCTTGAGATCTTCCAGAAAGGCGCCCAACGCCACATGACGGCGGAAGACGTGTTCCGCGTTCTGCTCGAGGAGCGCTCCGACATCGGCCTGGCCACCGTCTACCGCGTGCTCACGCAGTTCGAGCAGGCGGGCATCCTCAACCGCAGCAACTTCGAGAGCGGCAAGGCCATCTACGAGCTGAACGAAGGCCAGCACCACGACCACTTCATCTGCACGATGTGCGGCAAGGTCGAGGAGTTCTACGACGCCGAGATCGAGAAGCGCCAGCAGATCGTGGCCAAGGCCAAAGGCTGGGTGGTGCACGACCACTCCATGGCGCTCTACGGCCAGTGCGCCGACTGCGCCAAACTGCCTTCGCGCCAGTAATCAGGAACAGGCAACGGCCACTAGCACGCGGCCGGCCTTTGCGCAGGGCCGCGGCAGCCGGTCCGATCAGGAGCCGTCGCGCTCCATGGCGCGCCGGTGGCGCTCCACGAATTCCTGGTAGGTGTCGATGCCGCGGAGGTTGAGGATGGTGTTGCGCACGGCCGCCTCCACCAGCACGGCGATGTTGCGGCCCGCAACCACCTGGATGACCACCTTGAGCACCGGCACGCCCAATACGTCCTGGGTCAGCGGCTCATAGGGCAGGCGTTCGTATTCGCGCTCCAGCGTTTCCTTGCGCACCAGATGCACGATGAGCTTCAGGCGCATCTTGCGACGCACCGCCGTTTCGCCAAAGATGGCACGGATGTCCAGCAGACCGATGCCGCGCACTTCGAGCAGGTTCTGCAGCAGCTCGGGGCACTTGCCTTCGATGGTGGTCTGGTTGATGCGAAAGAGATCGACCGCATCGTCCGCCACCAGGCCGTTGCCGCGCGAAATCAGTTCAAGCCCCAGCTCGCTCTTGCCCAGACCCGATTCGCCGGTGATGAGCACACCCAGCCCCAGGATATCCATGAAGACGCCGTGCATGGTGATGCGGTCGGCGAAGTGCTTGGACAGATAGGCGCGCAGCACGTCGATCACGAAGGCCGACGACTCGTGCGTGGCGAACATCGGGATCTGCGCCCGCTCGCACATGGATAGCAGCGCATCGGGCGCAGCCTGCCCGTCAGCCAGCACCAGCACGGGCGGCTCGAGCGTCACGATGCGCGCAATGCGGCGCTTGCAGTCTTCGGGCGTCGAGGCGTTGACCAGGTAGGAGATCTCGCGCTCGCCCAGGATCTGCACCCGGTAGGGATGGATGTAGTTCAGGTAACCGACCAAATCGGCACCCGAACGTGCCGACCGGACGGCCACCTCGTCGAAACGCCGCTCGGATGCACCGAGCCCGGCCAGCCATTCCCACTTCAGCGGGCCGCGGAATTCCTCGAAGAGGACATCCGCGCTGACGACATTGGGCTTCACGACGCCACCATGAGAAGGTGTGGAGCCCGCCGCTCAGGCGGCCTGGGCAGACTGCCAGTTGGCAATCAACGCATGCAGCTGGGCCGCGTCGGTACTGGACTTGATGCGTTCGCGCAGCGCGCTGTCGCTTAGCAGTTCTGCGATCTCGGAGAGGATCTCCAGGTGCTTTTGCGTCGCGGCCTCGGGCACCAACAGAAAGATCAGCAGGGCAACCGGCTGTTCGTCAGGGGCGTCGAAGCCGATGGGATTCTGCAGCTGAAAGACCGCAGCCATCGGCGCCTTCAGGCCCTTGATCCGGCCATGGGGAATGGCCACGCCGTGACCGAGCCCCGTGGAGCCCAGCCGCTCGCGGGCGAACAGGCTGTCGGTGATCAGGGCCCGCGACAGGCCGTGCTGACTTTCAAACAGCAGGCCCGCCTCTTCGAAAGCACGCTTTTTGCTGGTGGCATCGACGCTCACCAGCACTTGGGCTGGCGGCAGTATGGAAGCGAGACGGTTCATGGTGTGAAAACGATTATGCACGTCCCGCGGAGGACCCTATCGAAAACCCTCGCAGTGTAACGACGAGCAACAGGCAAGGCCAGACAACGAAAAGCCGCCCCGAGAGGGCGGCTGTGTCACCGGACCGGCCGGCGCGGGGGTCACGAGCGAGGGTTGCCGTGACGCATCGGAGGGTGAGGGATAAACCGTCGCGGGAAGGATCAGGCTGCCGCGACGGCAGCAGTTTGCATGGAGGCGCGCTTCAGGGGAGCGTGACTGTGGTTCTGCAGGCGGTCCTTGTGGCGCACGACTTGGCGGTCGAGCTTGTCCACCAATTCATCCACGGCGGCGTAGAGGTCGGCATGGCAGGTTTCGGCGAACAGATCGCTGCCTTTCACATGAACATTGCATTCGGCACGTTGACGCTTGTCCTTTTCCTTCTGGTTTTCCACGCTGAGCAGCACCTTCACATCGACCACCTGGTCGAAATGGCGGGTGATGCGCTCCAGCTTGGAAGTCACGTAGCTGCGCAGGGCGGGGGTCACTTCCAGGTGATGGCCGCTGATCGTCAGGTTCATAGACGAATCTCCTATGTTTACCGTTGAAAACATGGCTGCCCTTGCCGGTCAGGGGCAGGCCGCGGAACTGAATGGATCCATGACTTGCTTGGGTTCACTATGCGCCCGCACCCCGCCGAACGCAAACCCGATCCCTGTGCCAGGCTGCGGGTTAATGGCCGAAGGTGCCGAACTGCCAAAAAAGCTTCACAATCTTCAGGTTGGCCGGAACGCAGCCCCCGGCCCTGGCCCTGCAGCCCCTCCGGCTGGCGCCGCGGGGCCGGCCGCTAGAATCCCTACGCCCGGCCCGAAGCCTCTGGCCGGGCGTTTTTTTCGCTTGCCTTCCGCCCCTTTTCCCGCAGCCATGACCTCAACCAGCGCTTCCGCCGCCCTGCATACCTCCGCCCTCACCTCGCTGCCGCTGCTGGCTCGCGGCAAGGTGCGCGACAACTACGCCGTGGGTGACGACCGCATCCTGATGGTGGCGAGCGACCGGCTCTCGGCCTTCGACGTGATCATGGGCGAACCCATTCCGGGCAAGGGCGAGCTGCTGACGCAGATGGCGCTCTTCTGGTTCGACAAGCTGGGCCACATCGTGCCCAACCACCTGACGGGCGACGACCCCGAAAGCGTGGTCACGCCGGCCGAAGCGCCCCAGGTGCGCGGCCGTTCGATGCTGGTGCAGCGCCTGCAGCCGATCCCGGTCGAGGCCGTGGTGCGCGGCTACCTGGCCGGCAGCGGCTGGAAGGAATACCAGGCATCGCGCTCGGTCTGCGGCGTGCCGCTGCCCGAGGGCCTGACCAACGCCTCGCGCCTGCCCCAGCCCATCTACACGCCGGCCGCCAAGGCCGCCGTGGGCGAGCATGACGAGAACATCACCTTCGAGCGCACCGTGGAGATGGTCGGCATCGACCTGGCCACGCGTATCCGCGACATCAGCATCTCGCTGTACGAAGCGGCCGCGGCCATCGCGCTCGAGAAGGGCATGATCATCGCGGACACCAAGTTCGAGTTCGGCCTGACCCCGAGCGGCGAGCTGGTGCTGATGGACGAGGTGCTCACGCCCGACAGCTCGCGCTACTGGCCGGTGGAAGGCTACGAGTCCGCGCTGGCCGCCGGCGAGAACCCGCCCAGCTACGACAAGCAGTTCGTGCGCGACTGGCTGGAACAGGCCCAGGTGGGCGGCAAGCCGTGGGACAAGACCGCCCCCGCACCGCGCCTGCCGCGCGAGGTGGTGGAAAAGACGGCCGCGAAGTACCGCGAGGCGCTGGAGCGCCTGACGGCAGCCTGATACCGCAGCGCCCACCCCAACAAAAAACGGCCCGCCAGGGCCGTTTTTTCATGGCGCCGGGAGCTGCAACCCCCCGGATCGATCAGCCGACGAGATCAGCTCAACACCACGCTGGACAGGCGCCGGCGGTACGTGGCAAGCACCGGGTCTTCGGGCGGGATCTGCCCTTCGGCGACCTTGACCTTGGGCGGCTCGATGATCTCCAGGATGGCCACATAGGTCTTGCGTGCGGCCTCGTCGTTCCAGGCCTTGTCGCGCATGAGGATCTCCAGCAATTCGTCCATGGCGTCGGTCCAGCGCTGCTGGGCCATCAGCCACTGCGCGCGGCCGAAGCGGGCGTCGAAGTCGCGCTTGTTGGCGGCGATCCGGGCATCGAAATCGGCACCAGCGCTCTCGAAACCTGCACCGAATGCTACCGAATCAATAGCATCCATCCAGGCCTTGAGCGCGCCGATCTTGCGCGACACGCCGGCCTTGGCGATGACCGGGGCGAAGGCGACCTTGGCGTCGTCCTCGCGGCCCATCTGCAGCAGCAGCTTGACGTAGTCGAAGCGCGCATCGTCGTTGGCCGGGTCGGTGGCGACGGCGTGCTGCAGCTTTTCCAGCGCGGCAGCGGGGTCTTCAGCGCCCGGGGCGGCCAGCGCTTCTTCGGGCTCTGCAGGGGCCTCTTCACCGGCGGGCGGCACGTGCTTGTCGAGGAAGGCGCGCACCTGGCCTTCGGGCTGAGCGCCCATGAAGCCATCGACCGGCTGGCCGTTCATCAGCAGCACGCAGGTGGGGATGCTGCGGATGCCGAACATGCCGGCGATCTGCTGCTCCTGGTCGGAGTCGATCTTCACCAGCTTGAAACGGCCGGCGTATTCGGTCTCCAGCTTTTCCAGCACGGGGCCCAGCGACTTGCAGGGGCCGCACCAGGGGGCCCAGAAATCCACCAGCACGGGCACTTGCATCGAGGCGGCGATGACCTCGGTTTCGAAATTCTCTACGGTGACATCGATCATTGGTTCAGGCCCGTTGGGTGTGCAGCCCCCAGGGGGCGCGCACAAAAGTAAAATCGCGGGTTCCACTTCAGCGCGCCGGAGCAAGACCGGCGCGCGCACTCCACATGAAACCCTTCCAGATCGGTGTGGTCATGGGCTCTTCCAGCGACTGGGAGACCATGCAGCACGCAGTGCAGATTCTCCAGCAATTCGGTGTCGCTCACGAAGCGCGCGTGGTCTCGGCCCACCGCATGCCCGACGACATGTTCGCCTACGCCGAGGCCGCTGCCGGCCTGGGCCTGAAAGCCATCATCGCGGGCGCGGGCGGCGCCGCCCACCTGCCCGGCATGATCGCCGCCAAGACCACCGTGCCGGTGCTGGGCGTGCCGGTCGCCAGCCGCCACCTGTCGGGCGTCGATTCGCTGCACAGCATCGTGCAGATGCCCAAGGGCGTGCCGGTGGCCACCTTCGCCATCGGCGCGGCGGGCGCGGCCAATGCGGCGCTCTTCGCCGTGGCCCTGCTGGCGAACGAAGACCCGGCCCTGCGCGCCCGGCTCGAAGCCTTCCGCGCCGAACAGACCGCCGCAGCCCGCGCCATGACCCTGCCCCCGGTGGCGGCATGAGCGTGCCGCCCGACATGAGCGCCGCCGGCCCATCCCAAGGCACGAAGGCCCCATTGCTTCCAGGCGCCACGCTGGGCGTGCTGGGCGGCGGCCAGCTGGGCCGCATGTTCGTGCATGCCGCGCAGGCCATGGGCTACTTCACCGCCGTGCTGGACGCCGACCCGAACAGCCCCGCCGGCCTGGTGAGCCATCACCACATCCGCACCGCCTACGAAGACCCGGACGGCCTGGCGCAGCTGGCCGGCCTGAGCGATGCCGTCACCACCGAATTCGAGAACGTGCCGGCGCAAGCCCTGCGCACGCTGGGCGCCGAGCGCCCGGTGGCGCCCGCGGCCGACGCCGTCGCCATCGCGCAGGACCGCGCCGCCGAGAAGGCCCACTTCGGTCGCTGCGGCGTGCCCTGCGCGCCCTATGCGGTGATCGCCTCGGCCGCAGAGCTGGCCGCCGTCGATGCGGCCCTGCTGCCCGGCATCCTCAAGACCGCCCGCATGGGCTACGACGGCAAGGGCCAGGCCCGCGTGCAGACGCGCGAAGAGCTGGCGGACGCCTGGCAGGCCATGGGCGAAGTGCCCTGCGTGCTCGAGAAGATGCTGCCGCTGGCGCTGGAATGCTCGGTCATCGTTGCCCGCGGCGCAGACGGCGCCTGCGTCCACCTGCCGCTGCAGCGCAACCTGCACCGCGCAGGCATCCTGGCCGTGACCGAGGTACATGAGGGCAACGTGCCTCCAGCCTTGGCAGAACAAGCGGTGGCTGCTGCGAAGTCGATAGCGGAAGGCCTGCGCTACGTGGGCGTGCTGTGCGTCGAATTCTTCGTGCTGCAGGACGGCTCGCTGGTGGTCAACGAGATCGCCCCGCGCCCGCACAACAGCGGCCACTACAGCCAGAACGCCTGCGATGTGTCGCAGTTCGAGCTGCAGGTGCGCACCATGGCCGGCCTGCCGCTCACGCAGCCGCGCCAGCACAGCGCTGCGGTCATGCTCAACCTGCTGGGCGACCTGTGGTTCCCGCAGGGTACGCACGCCCAGCCGCAGACGCCCCCCTGGGCCGCGGTACTGGCCCTGCCAGGCACGCACCTGCACCTCTACGGCAAGGCCGACGCCAAGCCCGGTCGCAAGATGGGCCACCTGAACGTGACCGCGGCCACCGCCGAGGCGGCCCGCGCCACGGCCCTGCAAGCCGCCGCACTGCTGGGCATCGAAGCCTTTTGAGCGGCGCTCCGCTCCGCCACTGCCCACCACACGCCATGATCCTCGACGGCCAGCTCCCCGAATCCATCGCCGCTGCCGCCAGCGCCCTGCGCAGCGGCGCGCTGCTGGGCCTGCCGACCGAGACGGTCTATGGCCTGGCTGCCGACGCCGCCAGCGATACGGCGGTGGCGCAGATCTTTGCCGCCAAGGGCCGGCCCAGCGACCATCCGCTGATCGTCCATGTGGCGGGCGCGGCCGGCATCGCGCACTTCGCGCGCGAAGTGCCGCCCTTCGCCCAGGCGCTGGTCGATGCGTTCTGGCCCGGGCCGCTCACCCTCATCCTGCCGCGCCGTCCCGGCATGGCCACGGCGGCCACGGGCGGGCAAGACAGCGTCGGCCTGCGCTGCCCCGACCATCCGGTGGCGCTGGCCGTGCTGCGCGCCTGCGCGTCGGACGATGGCACGCTGCCGGGCCCGCCCGTGCTGGGCCTGGCCGCGCCCAGCGCCAACCGCTTCGGCCGCGTCAGCCCGACCACGGCCCGGCACGTGGAGGAAGAATTCGGCGATGCGCTGCTGGTGCTCGACGGCGGGCCCTGCGGCGTGGGCATCGAATCGACCATCATCGACTGCACGCGCGGCGTGCCCGTGCTGCTGCGCCCCGGCGCCATCACGCGCGAGCAGGTGGCCGCCGCCTGCGGCATGGCACCGCTATCGAAAGAAGAGCTGCCTACCCATACACCGCGGGCGTCGGGCACGCTCGAAGCCCATTACGCCCCCGAGGCCCGCGTGCGCCTGATGGATGCCCGAGCCCTGCAGGCCGGGCTGGACGTACTGGGCGCCGATGCGGCGCATCTGGCCGTCTATGCCCGCACGCCGCTGCGCACGGCCTCGTCGCGGGTGGTGCAGCGCCGCATGCCGGACGAAGCAGCCGCCACGGCCCAGCAGTTGTTCGCCGCGCTGCGCGGTTTTGACGACGCCGGCGTGAAGCTGATCTGGATCGAGACCCCGCCCGACAGCCCCGACTGGGAAGGCGTGCGCGACCGGCTGCAGCGCGCCGCGGCCGCCGGCTGAGCGCCGGCGCACAGTCCACGCGCGCTCGGCTCTGATTCCGCTTGCGTCGGGACGACCTTTGCGCCGGCTTTGCATCTCTTTACCTGGCGCACGTCCGGGGACACAGGCCGAAAGCCGGTCCGCGCCGGCGTAATGATTAAACTCACGCCACCTTTCTGGAGAAAAAACACCATGGCAGCAAACTGGATGCGCCGCACCCTCGTGGTCGCCGCTTGCGCGGCGGCCGCGTTGATCGCGGCCTGCGGATCGAGCACCGTTGAATCGGCCTTCACGCCGACGCGGCTCATCGCCTTCGGCGACGGCCTGGCCGATGTCGGCCAAAACGGCGCCAAATACACCGTGAACGACGGCTCGATCAACAACTGGACGGTACAGCTGGCCTCGCGCTACGGCGTGACCATCGCCCCCCTGTCGGCCGCTGGCCTGAGCTATGCGCGCGGCAACGCCCGCGTGACGGCCACGCCGGATGCTGCGGGCAACGCCTCCACGCTGACCGTCAAGCAGCAGGTGGATGCGTTCCTGGCCGGCGGCAGCTTCGCCGATGGCGACCTGGTCCTGATCGACGGGGGCGTGAGCGACGTGATCGTCGGCATGCGTGCCGTGCTGGCAGGCCAGCAGACCTCCGACCAGTACCTGGCCGCCGCCCGCCAGGCCGGCAAGGACCTGGCCACCCAGGTGCGTCGCCTCTCCAACGCAGGCGCCAAGCACATCGTGGTGACCGGCACCTACGATCTCAGCCGCTCGCCCTGGGCCACTGCCATCAACAACACCGACCTGCTCGGCAGCGCCAGCAGCGCCTTCAATCAGGGCCTGCTGGTGGACATCGTGGATCTGGGCAGCACCGTGCTCTACGTGGACTCGGCCTACTACGTGAACGTGTTCCAGGGCTCGCCGTCCGCCTACGGCTTCGACAACGCCACCACGCCGGTCTGCACCTCGGTGGACCCGGGCCCCGGCATCGGCATCGGCGCGGGCGAGGTCAACTCCGCCCTCTGCAACACGTCCACGCTGCTGCCCGGCGCGAACCAGGACAAGTACCTGTTCGCCGACAAGGTGTACATCACGCCTTCGGCCCAGCGCCAGTTCGGCAACTACGCCTTCGACCGCCTGCGCGCGCGCTGGTAAGCCAGGCAAGACCCAGGAGCGGGGACGGCTGGCCAACGGTCCATCCCCCGCCCCCGGCTGGCTCAGTCGGGTTGATGGCCATGAAAAAAGCCGACCTCTGCGAGGTCGGCTTTTTTTGTTGGAGGGACTGTGCCGTCAGAACCGATAGCCAATGCCCACCGCGAACACGTTGGGGTTCAGGCGGATGTCCACGGTCTGGCCGGTGGACAGCGTCGTCTTGGTCTTCAGGAAGCTCTTGTAGTAGGCCGCATCGACGAACCAGCGCTCGTTGAAGTTCCACACGAAGCCGACCTGCGGCGTCAGGCCCCAGCGGTCTTCGATGCTGGCCGTGGTGGGGTTGGCGGGGGTGCCGCCGCTCAGCGCGCTCAGCGTGGCCGTGGTGCGCTCCTTGAAGAACTTGGCATAGGTCACGCCCAGGCCCAGGTAGGGACGGAACTTGGCATTGGCCTCGCCGAAGCGGTACTGCGCGAACACCGTGGCGGGAATCACCTTGGTCTCGCCGACCTGCCCCACGCCGGCGATGGCGCCGTCACCGTAGAACTTGTGCTTGAAGGGCAGGCCCAGGGGCACGTCCACCGCCCAGTTGTCGGTCACCATGTAGTTGATGCCGCCGGTCAGCGCGCTGGCAGACTCGACATCCACCTTGGTGCCCGGAAAGCTGGGCGCGCTCAGATCACCGCTTTTCACCTGGGGCGAGATGTGGGTTGCACCGAGGCGCACGCTCCAGGTGCCAGCGACCTGCGCCTGGGCTGCGCCGGCGAGCGCGAGGGTGGCGAGGGCCGCACCGGCCCAGACGATTTTTTTCTGTTGTTTCATGGCAGACGAGTCCTGATGGGTATCGCTCGGTAACGGTCAGAGGGTCAGAGCCAGCCGGCGGAGGCCAGGGTGCGCGAGACCAGTTGGCCGACCAGTTGATGGCCGTAAGGCGTGGGGTGGAAGCCATCGGCGAAGCCGTAGGTCTGCCACCAGGCAGCGCCTCCCGTGGCGCCGGCCGGCGGAGTCGCAGCCGACAGCGCCGCCGCCGTGCAGGTCGGGAAGTTGTAGGTGGGCAGGCCATCGCTGCCGATACCGGTGGCCGGGCAGGCCGGGGTGGTGACGTTGGTCAGCTGGTACTGGGCCGGATTGCTGGCCTGGTCCTTGAACGAGCTGTAGAGGTCGGCCACCGCCAGGCGGCTATCGCCGGCCAGGCCCGCGGCCAGCTTGGCGTTGAAAGCCTGCACCCATCCATCGAACAGGGCACCGGCCTGCGCGGCCGCGGCGGCACCGCTGCTCGCTGCTACCGACTGCAGCACCAGGCGGAAGCGCGGCGTCAGCGTGACGCCAGGCATGTTCACGACGGCCACGCGCGTGGCGCCCTTGGCCACGGTCTGCGCCTTGATGTTGGCGGCGAACTGGGTGCCCAGAGTCTGCATGTAGAGGCCGCCGACCTGCGCCAGGCCTGTGGCGCCGGCCGCGAAGGCGGCGTTGACCGTGGCGGAGTCGAGCAGCGAGCTGAGCACAGCGCGGTAGGCGGCACCCTTGTCGCGCTGGATGCTCAGGTAGGCGCCGATGAGGTCAGCGGCGTCGTTGCCGCCACCGTCGATCAGCACCAGCTCGGAGCCGTTGTAGCCGGCAGCGCCGGCGTCCTGCAGCTGACGTGTGATCGACACCGGCGAAGTGGGCGCGGTGAAGTTGTTGATGCGTCCGCCGCCGACCGCGTAATTGGAGCAGGCGGCGTTGACGTTGAAGCTCGTGCCCGTGAAGACGTAGCGCGGGCACAGCGTCTGGCTGTACGTGGCGGCCACTCGCTCGGGCCAGATGGCGGAGGAGCCGGCGCCGGTGGCCGCTGTGCCCTGCACGGTGAACTTGTAGCCGAAAGTGCCGCTGTCGGCCAGGCTGTCGCCCATGACGCGGACGGAAGAGACGCTGGTGGCAGTGCCGGTGTCCGACCCACCGCCGCCGCAAGCGGCGAGCAGGGCGGCGACAGCGGAAGCCACGGCCGCGCGAGCAGCCCATTGCATGCGAGGTTTCATCTAAAGCTCCTGTTATTAAATAGAACGATCGTTCTTTTTTACAAGGCACATCGTATGCGCAGCGCTGGCACACGCCTGCCCGGGTAAATACTGACGCGCGAAAAAGCCACTGACAGCGTTGCCGTCAGGGGCTTTCAGCGACTCCAGCCCTTGAGCCTCGCGTGCGGCCAGCTCAGTCGGTGTGCAGCCCGTCAGCCGCTGCCCATTCGACCAGTGCCTCGATCGCGGGCCGCGCAGCGGGCGCATTGGCGTGGTTGACGATGGCCACCAGCACATAGCGCCGGCCGCCGGCCCCCAGAACGTAGCCGGCCATGGCTGTGACGTCGCGCAGCGTGCCGGTCTTCAGGTGGGCGCTGCCGGCGGCGCGGCCCTGCACGCGGCGCAGCGTGCCATCGACGCCCGCGATGGGCAGCGACGCCATGAGCTCGGGCATCACGGGCGAAGCCCAGGCCGTCTGCAGCAGCCGCGCCAGAGCCGCAGGGCTGATGCGGCCGTCACGGCTCAGGCCCGCGCCGTTGTCCAGCACGGGCGCATCCGTGACCGAGCCCATGCGCTGGCGCCACCATTGGCCCAGCACGGCCCGAGCGCCGTCGAAGCTGCCCGTTCCGCCGCGCTGCAGCGCGAGCGTGAGGAACACCTGCTGCGTCATCACGTTGTTGCTGTATTTGTTGATGTCGCGCACCACCTCGGCCAGCGACGGCGAGCGCAGGCTGAAGGCCGGCTGCAGGCCAGCGGGTACCCGCCCTTCGCGCACCGCGCCCAAAAGGCGGCCGCCGACCTCGCGCCACATGCCTTCGATGGCCCGGGCCGCGAAGCCCGACGGATCGGCCGATGCCACGGCCCACTGGCGTTCTCCGCAGGCCGCGGGATACGTGCCCTGGAAGCCGATGCGCGCTGCCTCGCCCAGTTGGGCCTGCAAGCCGGCGCGCCAGTCACCGCAGGGCGTTCCCGGCGCGGCCAGGGGCACCGCGGGCTGCAGCTGCGCGGGCGCCAGCGGCGGCTCGTAGGCCACGCGGGCCACGCCGGCGGCCGCATCGGGCACGAAGGTCATGACCACGCTCTTGTAGTTGACCAGCAGCGCGTCGGGCGCGGCGTTGTAGGGGCGCAGCGGCTCGCCGTCGAACAGGCCCGGGTCCGTGGGCGGCACCTCGAAGGCGCTGCGGTCGAGCACGATGTCGCCCGCGATCGTCTGCACACCCTGGGCGCGCAGGCGCTGCATCAGCAGCCACAGGCGCTCGACCACCAGCTTGGGATCGCCCTGGCCCTTGATATAGACATTGCCGCGCAGGGTGCCGCCCTGGGGCACGGCATCCAGATAGACCGGCGTCTCCCACGTGAAAGCCGGGCCGAGCAAATCCAGCGCCGCATAGGTGGTGACCAGCTTCATCACCGAAGCCGGATTGGCCGGCACCTGGGCGCGGTAGGCCAGGCGCGGTGGCGCCTGCCCGCCCACCTCCACCACCAGCGCGGACAGGGCATCGCGCGGCACTTTGGCGCGCTGCAGGGCGGCGTCCACCGCCGGGGGCAGCGCGGAGGACGGTGCGATACCCTGCGCCCCGGCGGGCCCCGCATGGGCGCCGGCCAGCAGGGCGATGGCCGCATGCAGCGCCAGAGCGGCTGCAGCAGCAGCCGGAGCACGGCCGCATTGCGAGAGAAATTTCACCATGCGGGCAAGTCTAGGGCCTGAATGCGTCAGCGCCGGCGTGCGCCGACCGCATCCTGCCCGGGGCCATCGCGGCCCGCCGATAATCGGAGCCCGCCTTCCGGCTTTCCCCGGGGCCGGCCGTTCGCGCCAGAGCCCTCAGCGCCTTTTTTCGCCACGATGCATCTGCTAGCTCTCGACACCAGCACCGACACTCTGTCCATCGCCGTGCGCAACGGCGCGGAGGTGCGCGAGCATCGCGGCCCCGGCGGCGCGCAGGCATCGGCCACGCTGATCCCGGCCATCCACGCGCTGCTGGCCGATGCCGGGCTCTCCTTCGACACGCTGGACGCCGTGGTGTTCGGCCGCGGCCCGGGCTCGTTCACCGGGCTGCGCACCGCCTGCGCGGTCGCCCAGGGCCTGGCCTTCGGCGCGCGGGGCGGCCAGGGCGTGCCGGTGCTCCCCATCGACACCCTGCTGGCCGTGGCCGAGCAAGCCCGCGCCGAGCACGGCTGCACCCAGGTGATGGCCGTGCTGGATGCGCGCATGGACGAGGTTTATGCCGCCGCCTTCACCTACCAGGCGGGCGGCAGCTGGCTCTCGCCCGAAGACTTCACCCTCTGCGCCCCGCAGGCGCTGGTGGTGCCCGACGGCTTCACCGTCGCAGGCAACGCCCGGGCCGCCTATGCCGAAAGGCTCGCGCCCGGCGCCCCGCACGTGCAGGCTCTGCCCACGGCCGCGGCGCTGCTGCGGCTGGCGCCGGCGCTGCTGGCGGCCGGTGCTTCCCTGCCCGCCGCCGCCGCGCTGCCGCGCTACATCCGCGACAAGGTCGCGCAGACCACCGAAGAGCGCGCCGCCGCCAAGCTGGCCGCAGCGGCGGCCTCGGCCACCGCCACACGCATCCCGCCTGCCGCATGAGTGCCCTGCCCCGCCCGCCGAGCGCGCCGCCCGGCACCGAGGTGCGCTTCGAGCCGCTCACGCCGGAGCGGCTCGAAACCCTGCTCGAAGTCGAAAACACCGCCTATCCGCACCCATGGACGCGCGGCAACTTCATCGACGCGCTGGCCGCCGGCTACCAGTCGCAGCTGTTGCTGGCCGGCGAGACGCTGGTCGGCTACTTCGTCGCCATGCGCGGCGTGGACGAGGTGCATCTGCTCAACCTCACCGTGGCGCCCGAATTCCAGCGCCAGGGCTGGGCGCGGGTGCTGCTCGACGCGCTGGCCCTGTGGTCGCGCGGCCAGCAGGCCGAATGGCTGTGGCTGGAGGTGCGCGTGAGCAACCTGCGCGCGCGCCAGATCTATGCCGCACACGGCTATGCCGTGGTCGGCGAACGCAAGCGCTACTACCCGGCCCATGGGGGCCAGCGCGAAGACGCCATCGTGATGAGCCTGAAACTATGAGCCTGGACCTCGACGCCCGCCAACGCGCCATGCTGCTGGAGATGGGCATCTCCGTCTGGGCGCCCGCGCCCGGGATGGCGGCCCCGGCAGCCCGGCAAGCGGCTGAGCCCGAGTCAGCCTTCGCGCCGGCCGAACCGCCACCGGCAACGCCTCGCATGGCGCCATCGCACGACGCTGCGGCAGCGCAGCCACAGCGTGCCGCCCCGCCCGTTCCCGCGCCCCGCCCGGCCGCCTCTGCACCGGCCCAGGGCGCGCCCACCACCACGCAGACCGCCGCAGCCGGCCCGGGCCTGGTCTGGCACGCCCCGGCGGCGGCCTACCCGCAGGCCGACCCGGCCGCCACGCCTGCCGCGCTGGGTGCGGGCTGGCTGGTGGTGGTCGAGAGCGCCCTGCCCGGCCAGCCCCTGCAGGGCGATGCCGGCAAGCTGCTGGACAACATGCTGCGCGCCATGCAGTTGCACCGCCACCCGCGCACCTGGATCGCCGCGCTGGGCCGTGGAGGCGCCGCGACCGAAGGTGCTGCCGACCCGGCCGACGGCATGGCCCTGGCGCTGGAACAGCTGCGCCCGTCGATGGTGCTGGTGCTGGGCCTGGGCGCCGCACGCGCCGTGCTGGGCAGCCGCGAGCCACTGGGCCGGCTTCGCGCGGGCGTGCAGTCGCTCACCGGGCCGGGCGGCCTGCAGGTGCCGGCCATCGTGAGCTACGACCCGGCCTATCTGCTGCGCGCCCCCGACGCCAAGGCCGCGGCCTGGGCCGATCTGTGCCGGGCACTGGCCCTGGTGCGGGGCGCGGGCTGAAGGGCCCCGATGCCGATCGCCGGCGGGCGCGCCACCGGGCCTCTAAAGCCCTGCGCCGCGGCTGCGGCACGCGCCGGTGCAGCGGGCTGCGATGCCATAATCCGGCGCTTTCTCAATCATGGAGAACCCTCTCGTGGAAACCTACCCCAGTCGGTAGCTTTCAACGCCCGGCCGGTCGCCTGCCGCGGGGTTGAAAGCGCCTCTCGCCCGCCCCTCATCGCAGTCGCCAACCTCACACCGGGAGTGAGCCCCCATGCTCAACATCTTTACGCTGGCCAACGGCCGGCTGGTCCAGGAAGAGATCGAATCCCTGGAAGAGCTCGCGCAGTTCCAGCCCATCTGGGTCGATCTGGAATCACCCACCCTCGAAGAAAAGCGCTGGATCAAGCAGCACTACGGCCTGTCCATCCCGGAAGACGCGATGGACGAGGACATCGAGGAATCCGCCCGCTTCTACGCCGAAGACAACGGCGAGCTGCACATCCGCAGCGACTTTCTCATTGATGACGACGAAGACCCGCGCTCGGTGCGCGTCGCCTTCATCCTGAACCTGGTCAACGACTCGCTCAAGAGCAAGGGCGTGCTGTTCTCCATCCACGACGAGGACGTGCCCGTCTTCCGCCTGCTGCGCATGCGCGCACGCCGGGCACCGGGGCTGATCGAGGATGCGCGCGAGGTGCTGCTCAAGCTGTTCGACGCCGATGCCGAGTATTCGGCCGACACGCTGGAGAACATCTACGACGAGCTCAAGGAAGTCAGCACCCAGGTGCTGGCCGGCGACGTGACCGACACGCGTGCCGGCGAGGTGCTCTCGGCCATCGCGCGACAGGAAGACCTGAACGGCCGCATCCGCCGCAACGTGATGGACACGCGCCGCGCCGTGAGCTTCATGATGCGCAGCAAGATGCTGAACGCCGAGCAGTTCGAGGAAGCGCGCCAGATCCTGCGCGACATCGAATCGCTGGACAACCACACGGCCTTCCTCTTCGACAAGATCAACTTCCTGATGGACGCCACGGTCGGCTTCATCAACATCAACCAGAACAAGATCATCAAGATCTTCTCGGTGGCCAGCGTCGCGCTGCTGCCGCCCACGCTGATCGCGAGCGTGTACGGGATGAACTTCCAGTTCATGCCGGAGCTGCAGTGGGACTACGGCTATGCCTACGGCATCGCGCTGATGGTGGCGAGCGCCATCGGGCCCATGTGGTACTTCCGCAAGCGCGGCTGGTTGAAATAATCCCCCTGAGGCGCTGGCGCGCCATCCCCCCGAGGGGGACGACCCCTCAGAACGTGTTCACGATCTCGCAGGGGATCATGAACATGTTCTGAGGACCGGGGGTGCCGGATCCGTAGCGTCTGCTGGTGAAGGCACGCCCAGTGCCTGAAGCCGTCTTCGCGGGCATGCCAAGAGCCGGTGTTTTCATACCAAATCTGCCCGCAGCGCTTATTCCGCAAGCGCCACCAGCTATCCATTTCATAGCGACTGCATGAACTCGCCGATGATTTCGTCGGCGTAGCGGCTCGCGACCTCGGTGACGAAGCGGGAAAAGTCGACGTGTGCGGCGTCGTCGGCGCGGTCGGAAATGGTGCGCATGGCGGCAAAGGGCACACCGTAGTCTGCGCACACCTGGGCCACGGCGGCGCCCTCCATTTCCACGGCCAGCACATCGTGGCCGGCTTCTGAGAGGCCCTGGTGCAGAGTGCGTGCCGCAATGGCCGAGCCCACGAACACGTCGCCGCTGGCGATCAGGCCGGTATGGCGGCGCGGCGCGGCCATGCGCTGCAGACAGGCATCGGCTGCGGCCTCAAGACGCGACGTGAGTGCGGCGTCGCATTCCCAACGGGCGCGGCCATAGCCTGGCACTTCCCAGCGCGGAAAGAGCGGCGAGGCGTCCATGTCGTGCTGCACGAAGTCGCGCGCCACCACCACGTCGCCCACCGCCACGCCCTGGCCCAGGCCGCCGGCCACGCCGGTGAAGACGATGCGCGTGGCGTGGAAGCGCTCCACGAGCGCCGTGGCCGTGGTGGCAGCGGCCACCTTGCCGATGCCCGAGAGCGCGAGCACCACGACCTGGCCGTGCAGCGTGCCCTGCTGGAAGACGCGCCCGGCATGCGTGGTGCGGCTGATGGGGTACGCCGGGTCCAGCGCGGCGGCCAGCCCGGCCTGCTCGGCCGGCAGGGCGCTGAGGATGGCGGTGACGGGGCCGGCGCTCACGCCCGCTTGTCGCGCAGTTCGCGCCGCAGGATCTTGCCCACCGGCGTCTTGGGTAGTTCCGTGCGGAATTCGATCACCCGCGGCTGCTTGTAGCCCGTGAGGTTGGCCTTGCAGAATTCGCGCACGTGGGCCTCGGTCAGCTCCTCGCCGCCCGGGGCGGGCGGGCGCTTGACGATGACCAGTTTCACGGCCTCGCCCGTCTTGTCGTCGGGCACGCCCACCACGGCGCATTCCAGCACGCCGGGCATGCCGGCGACCACGTCCTCCACCTCGTTGGGATAGACGTTGAAGCCGCTGACCAGCACCATGTCCTTCTTGCGATCCACGATCTTGAAGAAGCCGCGCTCATCCATCACGCCGATGTCACCGGAGCGGAAGTAGCCGTCGGCCGTCATCACCTTGGCGGTCTCGTCGGGGCGCTGCCAGTAGCCGGCCATGACCTGCGGGCCCTTGATGGCGATCTCGCCCGCACGGCCGACGCCGGTCACCTCGCGGCCCTCATCGTCGATGAGCTTCATGTAGGTGCTGGGCAGGGGCACGCCGATGGTGCCGGTGAATTCCTTGGCCGTGATCGGGTTGCAGCTGGCCGAAGGGCTGGTCTCCGAGAGGCCGTAGCCCTCGCAGATCGGGCAGCCGGTCTTCTCGAGCCAGAGCTTGGCGACCGCGCCCTGCACCGCCATGCCGCCGCCCAGCGAAACGCGCAGGTTCTTCCAGTTCACCGTGCCGAACTGCGGGTGGTTCGCGAGGCCGTTGAACAGCGTGTTGACGGCAGGAAAGCTGTGGAAGGTGTGCTTGGACAACTCCTTCAGCACCGCTGGCAGGTCGCGCGGATTGGGAATGAGGATGGTCTTGCCGCCGGTGCGCAGCGACAGCATCATGTTCACGGTGAACGCGAAGATGTGATAGAGCGGCAGTGCGCAGACGGTGGTGGGCTGCTCGCCGGCCGGCACCCGGGCCATGGCCGGCAGGTTCCAGGCCTCGGACTGCAGCACGTTGGCGATCACATTGCGGTGCAGCAGCACGGCGCCCTTCGAGACGCCGGTGGTGCCGCCCGTGTACTGCAGCAGCGCCACGTCGTCGGGCTGCAGGCTGGGCTGGGCGAGGGGCATGCCCGCCCCCTGCGTCAGCGCGTCGTTGAAGCGCACCGCGCCGGGCAACTGGAACAGAGGCACCAGCTTCTTGACGTTGCGCACCACGTAGTTGACCACCGCGCCCTTGAGAAAACCGAGCCGGTCGCCCATCGAGGCCAGCACCACGTGCTCGACCGGCGTGTGCGCGAGACAGGACTGCAGGGTGTGCGCGAAGTTCTCGATGATGACGATGGCCTTGGCGCCTGAATCCTTGAGCTGGTGCTCCAGCTCGCGAGGCGTGTAGAGCGGGTTGACGTTGACCACCACCAGCCCCGCGCGCAGCACGGCGGCGACGGCGACCGGGTACTGCGGCACGTTGGGCATCATCAGCGCGACGCGATCGCCCTTGGCGAGGCCCAGGCTCTGGAGGTAGGCGGCGAGATCGCGGCTCTGGGCATCGGTCTCGGCATAGCTGACGTCCTTGCCCATGAAGCTATAGGCCACGCGGTCGCCATACTTGCGGAAGGACTCCTCCATCAGCGCCACCAGGGAAGCGTATTGCGAAGGATCGATGTCGGCAGGCACGCCAGGGGGGTAGCTGCCGAGCCAGGTGCGGTCATTCATGTCCATTGTCTCCAGGTAGATTCCCGGCGCCGTCACGCCGGAGGTTGGTCACCTGACCGTTGCCGAGTCGAATTCAGCACGATCGTTCTTTTTTTCGGATTATGCCCTCTCCACCTGCAATTCAGGCCTTGAGCGCGGCGAGCACCTCGTCCAGCATCTTGCGGGCATCGCCGAAGAGCATGCGGTTGTTCTCCTTGTAGAAGAGCGGGTTGTCCACGCCGGCATAGCCCGAGGCCATGGAGCGCTTCATCACGATGGAATGCCCGGCCTTCCACACCTCCAGCACCGGCATGCCGGCGATGGGGCTGGCCGGGTCGTCCTGCGCCGCGGGGTTCACGATGTCGTTGGCTCCGATGACGATGGCCACGTCGGTAGCGGGGAAGTCGGCGTTGATCTCGTCCATCTCCATCACGATGTCGTAAGGCACCTTGGCCTCGGCCAGCAGCACGTTCATATGGCCCGGCATGCGGCCCGCCACGGGGTGGATGGCAAAGCGCACCTGCACGCCCCGGCCGCGCAGCGTCCTGACGATCTCATTGACCGTGTGCTGCGCCTGGGCCACGGCCATGCCGTAGCCGGGCACGATGACGACGCTGCGGGCCTCGCGCAGCATCTCGGCCGTTTCGGCAGCCGTCACGGGCACCACATCGCCCTGCGGCTCGGCGCCCTGGGCTGCAGGCGCCGCGCCGCCGCCCGTGCCGAAGCCGCCCGCAATCACGCTCAGGAAATTGCGGTTCATCGCATTGCACATGATGTAGCTGAGGATGGCGCCCGAGGAGCCCACCAGCGCGCCGGTGACGATCAGCAGGTCGTTGCCCAGCATGAAACCCGTGGCCGCCGCCGCCCAGCCGGAATAGCTGTTGAGCATGGAGACCACGACCGGCATGTCGGCCCCGCCGATGGCCATCACCATGTGCACGCCGAACAGCAGCGCGATGGCCGTCATCACCGCCAGCGGCAGCATGCCATCGGCCACCGAGCCGGCCTGCAGGAAGGCCCGGCCGAACCACACCACCACCAGCAGCGCGGCCAGGTTGAGCCAGTGGCGACCCGGCAGCAGCAGCGGCTTGCCGCCGATACGGCCGTTGAGCTTGCCGAAGGCGACGAGCGAGCCCGAGAAGGTGACGGCGCCGATGAGGATGCCGACGTAGATCTCCACCTCGTGGATGGCCTTTTCGGCGCCGGCCAACGGCATGGAGGTGTCCACGTAGCTCGCGAAGCCCACCAGGCAGGCCGCCAGGCCGACCAGGCTGTGCATGAGCGCCACCAGCTCGGGCATCTGCGTCATCTTCACGGCCCGGGCGGCGTAGAGGCCGACACCGCCGCCGATGGCCAGCGCGCCGACGATCCAGGCGATGCCCGTGGCCCCGACCCGCGGGCCGAACACCGTAGCCAGCACGGCGAGCGCCATGCCGGCCATGCCGAAGAGGTTGCCGCGGCGCGCGGTTTCGGGGTTGGACAGTCCGCCCAGGCTCAGGACGAACAGAATGGCGGCGCCGAGATAGGCCACCGTGGCGAGGTTGTGGGACATGGTGCGGTGCTCCTCGTCGTGGCTGCCGTTATTTCTGGAACATGGCCAGCATGCGCCGCGTGACCGCGAAGCCGCCAAACATGTTGACGGCCGTGAGCACCAGGGCGGCGAAGGCCAGCCAGAGGATCAGCCCGTCCGGGCGCCCGTTGGCCGCAGCCTGCGGCGGCGCGATCTGCACCAGGGCGCCGATGGCGATGATGCTGGAGATCGCGTTGGTCACGCTCATGAGCGGCGTGTGCAGCGCGGGCGTGACGTTCCACACCACCATGTAGCCGATGAAGCAGGCCAGCACGAACACCGTGAAGTGCCCCAGGAAGGCCGCCGGCGCATGGGCGCCGATGAACCAGAAGGCCACGGCGGCGACGGCGAACAGGAGGGCCAGCGTCTTCGCCGGGAGCGGGCCGGCGCTGCCATGGCCGTGGCCGCCTGCCTTCTTCTCGGCCACGGGGGCCGCCGCGGGCCTGGCGGCGGCCGGTGCCGGCGCGGCCTTGAGCGGCGGCGCGGGCCAGGTGATCTCGCCCCCCTTGACGACGGTGAGGCCGCGGATAGCGTCGTCCTCCATGTTGACCACCGCCACCCCGTCCTTGGCCTTGCAGAGTTCCTCGGCCAGGCGCAGCAGGTTGGTCGCATAGAGCGTGGACGACTGCTTGGCCAGGCGCGAGGGCAGATCCGTGAAGCCGATGATGGTCACCCCGTGCCGCACCACGGCTTCGCCGGGCACGGTGAGCTCGCAGTTGCCGCCCTGCTCGGCCGCCATGTCCACGATGACGCTGCCGGGCTTCATGCCCTGCACCATCTCGGCGGTGATGAGCTTCGGGGCCGGCTTGCCGGGGATGAGCGCGGTGGTGATGATGATGTCCGCGTCGCGGGCCTGCTCGGCGTACATCCGCCGCTGCGCGGCCTGGAAGCCCTCGCTCATGACCTTGGCGTAGCCGCCGCCGCCTGCGCCGTCCTCCTCGTAGTCCACCTTCACGAACTCGCCGCCCAGCGACCTGACCTGGTCGGCCACCTCGGCACGCGTGTCGTTGGCACGCACGATGGCGCCCAGGTTGGCCGCCGTGCCGATGGCAGCGAGGCCCGCCACCCCGGCCCCGGCGATGAAGACCTTGGCCGGCGGCACCTTGCCCGCGGCGGTGATCTGGCCGTTGAAATAGCGCCCGAAGGCGTTGGCGGCCTCGATCACGGCGCGGTAGCCGGACACGCCCGCGGTGGAGGTGAGCGCATCCATCTTCTGCGCCCGGCTCAACGTGCGCGGCAGGCAGTCGATGGCGAGCACCGTGGCCTGCCTGGCGGCCAGCTGCGCCATGAGTTCCGGGTGCTGTGCCGGCCAGACGAAGCCCACCAGCAGGCCGCCCGGGCGCATCAGCGCCACTTCGGCGGCGCTGGGCGGGCGCACTTTGAAGACGATATCCGAGGCGGCCCAGAGGGCTGCGGCATCGGGCAGCACCTCGGCGCCAGCGGCACGGTAGGCGTCATCGCTGCAGTGCGCGGCCTCGCCGGCACCGGCCTCGACGGCGACCGAGAAGCCCAGCGCCACGAGTTTCTGGACCACTTCGGGCACCGTCGCCACGCGCTTTTCGCCGGCAAAGGTTTCGCGCGGCACGCCGATGCGCTGCGCTGTCGGGCTGGGGCTCGCCTGCATGGGAAGTCTCCTGGAGTGTCGCCATGAATCTCCGGGCAACACGCCAGACGTGCCACCCACCGCGTCAACCGGCGGCCAGCTTACATGAAGTCACATTCCGCCCCGTCCCGCAGGCGCTAAGGCCGATGCGAAGGCCCACAACGCAAAACCGGCAGCGCGCGGCTGCCGGTCTGGCGGGGAGGGAAACGCGATGCGATCAGTTCACGATCTGCGACAGCTCGCCCTTCACGTAGCGCTCTGCCATGACCTGCAGGGTGTGGCCCTTGATCTTGGCTCCCTGGCCTTCGCAGCCGAATTCGATGTAGCGCTGCTTGCAGACCTGCTTGGCGGCTTCGCGGGCGGGCTTGAGCCACTCGCGGGCGTCGAACTTGTCAGGGTTCTCGGCCAGGAACTTGCGCACCGCGCCAGTCATGGCGAGGCGGATGTCGGTGTCGATGTTGATCTTGCGCACGCCGTACTTGATGGCTTCCTGGATCTCCTCGACCGGCACGCCGTAGGTTTCCTTCATCTTGCCGCCGTACTGGTTGATGATCGCCAGCAGTTCGGCGGGCACCGACGAGGAGCCGTGCATCACCAGGTGGGTGTTGGGGATGCGGGCGTGGATTTCCTTCACGCGGCTGATGGCAAGGATGTCGCCCGTGGGCTTGCGGCTGAACTTGTAGGCGCCGTGGCTGGTGCCGATGGCGATGGCCAGCGCGTCGAGCTGCGTGGCCTTGACGAAGGTGGCGGCCTCTTCGGGATCGGTCAGCATCTGGCTGTGGTCCAGCTTGCCCACGGCGCCGATGCCGTCTTCCTCGCCGGCGTCGCCGGTCTCGAGGTTGCCCAGGCAGCCGAGTTCGCCTTCGACCGTCGCGCCGACCTTGTGGGCCATGTCCACGACCTTACGGGTGACGTCGACGTTGTAGTCGAACGACGACGGCGTCTTGCCGTCGGACATCAGGGAGCCGTCCATCATCACCGAGCCGAAGCCCAGGTTCAGGGCGCCCTGGCACACCTCGGGACTGGTGCCGTGGTCCTGGTGCATCACCAGGGGGATGTGGGGGTACATCTCGGCAGCGGCCAGGATCAGGTGCTTGATGAAGGGCTCGCCGGCGTACTTGCGGGCGCCTGCGCTGGCCTGCAGGATGACCGGGGCGCCCACTTCGTCCGCGGCGGACATCACGGCCTGGACCTGCTCCAGGTTGTTCACGTTGAAGGCGGGAATGCCGTAGCTGTGTTCAGCGGCATGGTCGAGCAGTTCGCGCATCGAGACGAGAGGCATGGGTCAGATCCGTTCAGAGTGGGAAAGAAGGAAGGGCTCTGGGAGCCGGTGCAGTATGGCCGCACGGCGCCTGTAACCGCTTGGTAACCACTGATTTTACTGCCCCGCCGTGTCGGCGGAAACGCCGAAAGTGAGGCGATAGCAGGTGGTGAAAGGCGCGGGCGCCGGAGCGGACCCGAACCGCCCGCCATGCACGCGAGCCACGCGGGTCACGATCTCGTGGCCCAGGTGCAGGCTGTCCACTGCGCCGGCACAAGGCGCGGCGCCCGCTCGGGCCCCATCGTCGCATACCTGCAGCCAGGCGGCCCTGCCGCCCTCAGCGTCGGCATCCGTGGCGGGGCCGGCCTGCACCTCGATGCAGGTACCTGCAGGCGTGTGGCGCAGCGCGTTTTCGATCAGGTTGCGCAAGGCCAGCTCCAGCAGCACGGCGTTGCCCTGCACCTGCACCGGCGCATCGATCACGATGGCGATGCTGCCGCCGTGCTCCCAGGCCGCCTGCGCGTAGTCGGCGCCCACGCTGCGCGCCAGCGCGGCCAGGTCCACCGGCGCGGCCACTTCCTGCAGGCGGGTGCGGCTGGTGCGCGCCAGCGCCAGCAGCTGGTGCAGCACATGGCCGGCGCGCAGCGCCTGCTTGCCGATGCTGTCCAGCGCCGCCGCCTGCTGGTCGGCCGGCAGCCCCCGCGCCAGCGCATCGGCATGGAGCACGATGGACGATAGCGGCGTGCGCAGCTCGTGTGCCACCTCGTTGGCCAGCCGGCGTTCGCGTGCCAGCAGCACCTGCTGGCGGTCCAGCAGCGTGTTGATGGAGGCGACCACCGGCGCGAATTCGCGCAGCGGCACCCGCGCGGCGAGCCGCTGCGCGCCCGACACGTCGAGCGCGGCCACGTCGTCCGACAGGGTGTAGAGGGGGCGCAGACCGCTGCGCACGGCCAGGCCCAGCACCAGCGCCACCACGGGCAGCAGCCAGAGTCCGGGCAGCACCATCTGCCCGGCGATGTCCTGGGCCAGCGCATCGCGCTCCTGGACTTCGAGCAGCACCATGACCTTGCGGTCACCCGCCTGGCTCCACTGCGCGAAGCCGCGCCAGGTGCCGCGCTCGCCCTCCGGCTCGAATTCGGAAAAGCCGAGCGGCGTGTCGAAGGGCGGCAGCGGCGCTGCGCCGGTGCGCGTGAGCAGCCGGCCTTCGGCATCCCACATCGCCACGCCCAGGGACTGCTGGTAGTCGTGCGCCTTCAGCCTAGGCAGCCGGGTGCGCTGGGTGGTGCGCGCGGCGTCCACGGCGGCGCCTGGCTCCAGGTTGAGCAGCAGCGCCGCCACGCTGGCCAGATGGCCGTCCGTCAGCTCGTCGGCTTCCTGCACGCCGGTCTGGTAGGCCATGGCGACGAAGCTGGCCCAGACCACGACCAGCGCGCCCAGCGTGCCGCACAGCAGGCGCCAGGTCAGCGAGGGCTGGCGCCTGGCCGACACGGAGTCCGGGCGGCGGGCTGCTGGTTCGGAAGATGCGTCGGCCATGGATCTCACTCCGCGGGGATGAAGTAGCCCACGCCGCGCATGGTCACGATGCGCTCGTTGCCCAGCTTGCGGCGCAGGTGGTGGATATGGACCTCGACGGCGTTGCTCTCCACCACGGTCTGCCAGTTATAGAGACGCTCTTCGATCTGCTGGCGCGAGAGCACCCGGCCGCGCGACTCCAGCAGCACCAGCAGCACCGAGAATTCGCGCGGCGACATCTCCACCAGCTGGCCGGCGCGGCGCACGGTGCGCGCGGCCGGGTCCACCTCCAGGTCGCCGTGACACAGGGTGGGTGCAGCCCGGCCGGCCGAGCGCCGCAACAAGGCGCGCAACCGGGCCTCCAGTTCATCGACATCGAAGGGCTTGACCAGGTAGTCGTCGGCGCCCAGGTCCAGCCCGGCAATGCGCTGGCGCACCTGGTCGCGCGCGGTGAGGATCAGCACCGGCGTGGCCGGATCCGGCAGGTGGGCGGCGCTCGCCGCGCCGACTTGCGCCGTGGCGCGCAGGCGCTGCAGCAACTCGCCGCCGTCGCCATCGGGCAGCCCCAGATCCAGCAGCACGGCGGAGAAGGACTCCGCACACAACGCGCTCCACGCGCTCGCGAGACGGTCGCACACGTCCACCGCATAGCCACGCTGCTGGAGCGTGGCGCTCAGGCCGGCGGCAATGCCGGCATCGTCTTCGACCACGAGGATTCGCATGCGGCGATTGTGCTTGCGAATGCCGTCTGGCCCGTGCCATAAGAAGCCGTTAAGCCGGCCGGGCTATGGTGCGCGGCCATGATGCCCCCCGCCCCGCCGCCGCCCCTTGCCGCCCTGACGCTGCGCTCGCGTTTCCAGCGCCTTCCGCACATCGACGGAGCGCTGCTGGCCATTCTGGCGGGGGCCGCGTTGCTCGCACTCTGGGACTCGACCGGCCTGGACCTCACGCTCGCCCGCTGGTTCGGCTCGGCCAACGGCTTTCCGCTGCGGGATGTCTGGCTGTACTCGCGCCTGCTGCACGACGACGCGCGTCTGCTGGGCTGGGTCATCGCCACGGCGTTGATCGTGGGGGTCTGGCTGCCCTGGGGACCGCTGCGCCGCATTGATCTGGAGCGCCGCGTGGCGCTGGCCGTGGCACTGCTGCTATCGCTGGCGGTGGTGTCGATCGCCAAGCGGCTGAACCACACCAGCTGCCCCTGGGACCTGGCGGAGTTCGGTGGCGTAGCGCGCTACGTATCCCACTGGCGCTGGGGCGTGACCGACGGCGGCAGCGGCCACTGTTTTCCCGGAGGCCATGCGTCGGCCGGCTTCGGCTTCCTGGCGCTCTACTTCGCCTGGCGCGACGACGCGCCGCGGCTGGCGCGCATCTGCCTGGTGGCGGCCCTGGCGGGCGGCTTCGCGCTGGGCTGGGTGCAGCAGGTGCGCGGCGCGCATTTCATGAGCCACAACCTCTGGACCGCCTGGCTGTGCTGGACCACGGTCTGGGCCGTGGATGCGGGGCGCCAACGCTTCTTCGCGTCGCCGCGGCCGGCAGGCGCCGGCATGCCGGCCGCCTGAGAACCCGCACGGCAACGGTGCAGCTGCCGGCTCAGTTCGCCCGGCAGATCTTGAGCATGTTGGTGCCGCCCGGCGCGCCCATGGGCTCGCCGCAGGTGATGACGTAGAGATCGCCCTGCTGCACGATGTTGCGGGTCTTGAGGTGGCCTTCGGCCTGCTCCAGCGCGGTGTCGCGGTCGGCGCTGGTGTCCATCAGCAGCGGGCGCACGTTGCGGTACATCGCCATCTTGCGCTGCGTGGCCACCTTGGGGGTGAGCGCGTAGATCGGGATGTGGATGCGGTGGCGGCTCATCCAGAGCGCGGTGGAGCCGCTGTCGGTCAGCGCCACCAGCGCCTTGGCACCCAGGTGGTGGGCCGTGAACAGCGCGCCCATGGCGATGGACTGGTCGATGCGGCCCAGCGTCTGGCCGATGAAGTCGGAATCGCGCTCGGGATCTTCGGCGGCCTCGGCGGCGGCGCAGATCTTGGCCATCTCCTCCACCGTCTCCAGCGGGTAGCGGCCGGCGGCGGTTTCGGCGCTGAGCATCACGGCGTCGGTGCCGTCGAGCACGGCGTTGGCCACGTCGCTCACCTCGGCACGGGTCGGCACGGCGTTGGTGATCATGCTCTCCATCATCTGCGTGGCGGTGATGACGACCCGGTCCATGTCGCGCGCCATGCGGATCATCTTCTTCTGCAGCGCGGGCACGGCGGCGTTGCCCACCTCCACGGCCAGGTCGCCGCGCGCCACCATGATGCCGTCGGACACGCGCAGGATCTCTTCGAGCAGCGGCACGGCCTCGGCGCGCTCGATCTTGGCGATCAGGCCCGGGCGGTGGCGGTATTCGGCCGCCGCCACGTTGCACAGCTGGCGCGCCATTTCCATGTCGGTGGCGTTCTTGGGAAAGCTCACTGCCACGTAGTCGGCCTGGAAGCTCATGGCGGTCTTGATGTCCTCCATGTCCTTGGCCGTGAGCGCGGGCGCGGTGAGGCCGCCGCCCTGCTTGTTGATGCCCTTGTTGTTGGAGAGCTCACCGCCGATCTTCACCGTGGTGTGCACGGCCTCGCCGCGCACCGCATCGACGACCAGCACGATCAGTCCGTCGTTGAGCAGCAGCACGTCGCCGGCCTTCACGTCGCGCGGCAGCTCCTTGTAATCGAGGCCCACACCGTTCAGGTCGCCCGGCTCGGTGCGCGATGCGTCCAGCACGAAGGGCTGGCCCGCCTGCAGCATCACACGGCCTTCGGCGAACTTGCCCACGCGGATCTTGGGGCCCTGGAGGTCGGCCATGATGGCCACTTCGCGGCCGGCACGCTGCGCGGCCTCGCGCACGGCGGCGGCGCGGTCGATGTGGTCCTGCGCCTTGCCGTGGCTGAAGTTCAGCCGCACCACGTTGACGCCGGCGCGGATCATGCGCTCCAGCAGCTGCGGGTCGCTCGAGGCGGGGCCCAGGGTGGCGACGATCTTGGTGGCGCGGCGGATCTGCATGCGTTGTCTCTCTTTCTTTATGGGATGGCATGGAACGCGGTCTTGTAACCGCGTTTCAATTCTGGCACGACGCCGGTTACATGCCAGTTTCATGCGGCATGGCGCGGCCCGGGCCAGTTCCGCGCACCGCGAACTGCCCCCGGATCACTCAACGCATCAGCGCTTCGATCTCTTCCGCCCGCACCGGCACGCCCCGGGTAATCAGCTCGCAGCCGGTCTCGGTGACGATGGCGTCGTCCTCGATGCGGATGCCGATGTGGTGGAAGGCCTCGGGCACGCCGGGCGCGGGGCGCACGTAGAGGCCGGGCTCGATGGTCAGCACCATGCCCGGGCGCAGGATGCGGCTGGGGCGGTTGGTGATGGTCTCGCCCGAGAGCGGGTCGCGCCGCTCGCTGGTCTGGCCGATCTCGGTGGGTTCCACGTAGCTGCCGCAGTCGTGCACGTCCATGCCCAGCCAGTGGCCGGTGCGGTGCATGTAGAACGGGAAATAGGCCCGCTTTTCGATCACGTCCTGCACGGTGCCCACCTTGTTCCTGTCGAGCAGGCCCAAATCCAGCAGCCCCTGCGACAGCACGGCCACGGTGGCGTCGTGCGGGTCGTTGAAGCGGGCGCCGGCCCGGGTGGCGGCCACGGCCGCTTCCTGGCTGGCCAGCACCAGGTCGTAGAGCGCGCGCTGCGGGCCGGTGAAGCGGCCATCGGCCGGGAAGGTGCGGGTGATGTCGCTGGCGTAGCCGTCGAGCTCGCAGCCGGCGTCGATCAGCACCAGCTCGCCCGCGCGCACCGGGGCGGCGTCGGCGCGGTAGTGCAGCACGCAGGCATTGGCGCCGGCCGCGACGATGGAGTTGTACGCCACGGCCTGCGAGCCCTGGCGGCGGAATTCGTGCAGCAGCTCGGCGTCGAGGTGGTATTCGCGCACGTCCTCGCCGGCGCGCAGCATGCGGGCGCTGCACTGCATGGCGCGGATGTGGGCCTGGGCACTGATGGCGGCAGCGCGGCGCATCACGTCCTGCTCGTAGGCATCCTTCACCAGCCGCATCTCGTCCAGCAGCGTGCAGAGGTCGCCCTGCTCGCCCGGGCAGAGCGCGCCGAAGCGCACCCGCGCCCGCACCTTGCCGAGCCAGCCTTCCACGCGGGCGGCCAGGCCCTCATGCGTGGCGAAGGGGAACCAGACGCGGCTGCGGTTTTCCAGCAGGCGCGGCAGCTGCGATTCCAGCGTGGCCGACGAGTGCGCGGCATCCACGCCCAGGGCGGCGATGGCGGCCTCGGGGCCCAGGCGGTAGCCGTCCCATATCTCGCGCTCCAGATCCTTGGGCTGGCAGAACAGCGTGCTGGTGCCGTCCGCAGCCAGCACCAGGCAGGCGCCGGGCTCGGTGAAGCCGGTCAAGTAATAGAAGTAACTGTCGTGCCGGTAAAGAAAGTCGCTGTCGCGGTTGCGCGCGCTTTCCTTGGCCGTGGGGACGATGGCGATGCCGCCTTCACCCAGCTGCGAGGCGAGGCGGGCGCGGCGCTGGGCATAGAGCGCGGTGTTCGGCAGGGGGGTCATTCGCGCATTTTGGATCGAACGAAAGGCCCGCCCGGTGCCGAGGTGTCCACTTTACATTTCGCTGCAATCGCGGGCGATGGATCTGCCCGCGCCCGCCCCGGCGCAGGCTTTCAGCGATTGAGCTCCGCCAGCCGCTCGGGCGTGCCCACGTCGGTCCAGCGGCCGGTGTAGAGCGCGCCCGTGACGCGGCCCGCATCCATGGCGCGGCGCAGCAGGGGCGCGAGCGGCGCGGGCTGGCCCTGCGGGTTGCCGGGCGGGATGTCGCACCAGGGAGCAGTGAAAAGCTCGGCACGCAGCAGGGCAATGGTGCTGTAGGTGTGGCGCGGGCCGGGGTGATCGGCCGGCAGGTTGAGCACACGCCCGTCGGGCGCCAGGCCGAAATCGCCGCGCGGGTGGTGCGCCGGGTTCGGCACCAGCCACAGGTGGGCCAGCGCGTCGCCGGCGGCGAAGCGGGCTGCGGCCTCGGGCGCGAAGACGAAGTCGGGCGCGAACACGTCGCCCGCCGCCAGCCAGAACACCGGGCCCAGCTGCGGCAGCGCGCGGGCGATGCCGCCGGCGGTCTCCAGCGCGCCGCCGAAGTCGCGGCCTTCATGGGAGTATGAAATCGATAGCACACTGCGCCCATCGGATGCGGGCTGCAGGCCGAATTCGCTACCGAAGGCATCGCCGATCTGCGCGCCCAGCCAGGCGGTGTTGATGACCGCGCGCGGCACACCGGCCGCCGCCAGGGCGCGCAGGTGCCATTCCAGCAGCGGCCGGCCCCGCACGGGCAGCAGCGGCTTGGGCGTGGCGTCGGTCAGCGGGCGCATGCGCTCGCCGCGGCCGGCGGCCAGCAGCATGGCGGGAGGCTGCGCGGGCAGCGGACGGGTCGGGGCGGCGTGATCGGCGGGGGTGGGCAGGTCGGACATGCGCCGCACTGTAGTGCAGGGCGAGGCCCCCGCGGGCATGCCAGCGGCGGCCCGCCCGGCCGGACGGCAAAGGGCGCCGGTAAAATGCGCGTTTTCTCCCACAGCCCTTCCGGAGCCGCCCTCGATGGCCAATTCTCAACAGATGGCGAATGCGATCCGCGCACTCGCAATGGATGCAGTTCAACAGGCCAATTCCGGCCACCCCGGCGCCCCGATGGGCATGGCCGACATGGCCGTGGCGCTCTGGGGACGCAACCTCAAGCACAACCCGGCCAACCCGCAGTGGGCCGACCGCGACCGCTTCGTGCTATCCAACGGCCACGGCTCCATGCTGCTGTATGCGCTGCTGCACCTGACCGGCTACCCGCTGCCGATCGAAGAGCTGAAGAACTTCCGCCAGCTGCACAGCAAGACGGCCGGCCACCCCGAATACGGCATCACGCCCGGCGTGGAAACGACGACCGGCCCGCTGGGCCAGGGCATCACCAACGCCGTGGGCTTCGCGCTGGCCGAGAAGCTGCTGGCCACCGAATTCAACCGCGAAGGCCATGCCATCGTGGACCACCACACCTTCGTGTTCCTGGGCGACGGCTGCCTGATGGAAGGCATCAGCCAGGAAGCGATCTCGCTGGCCGGCGCCTGGAAGCTGAACAAGCTCATCGCGCTCTACGACGACAACGGCATCTCCATCGACGGCCAGGTCGCCCCCTGGTTCATCGACGACACCCCCGCCCGCCTGCGCGCCTGCGGCTGGAACGTGCTGGGCCCGGTGGACGGCCATGACGCCGACGCCGTGGACGCCGCCATCCGCCAGGCCAAGACCAGCACCGACAAGCCCACGCTGATCGTCTGCAAGACGGCCATCGGCAAGGGCTCGCCCAACCGCGCCGGCACCTCCAAGGCCCACGGCGAACCGCTGGGCGCCGACGAGATCACGCTGACGCGCAACGCCATCGGCTGGAGCAGCGCACCGTTCGAGATCCCTGCCGAGGTCTATGCGGATTGGGACGCCAAGGCCGCCGGCACCGCCGCCGAAGCCGCCTGGAACGAGCGCTTCGCCGCCTATTCCGCCGCCTTCCCCGAACTGGCCGCCGAATTCACCCGCCGCATGGCGGGCGACCTGCCCAAGCACTTCGCGCAGACCGCCGTCGACACCGTGGTCGGCGCGCACACCAAGGCCGAAACCGTGGCCTCGCGCAAGGCGTCACAGCTGGCGCTGGAATCGTTCACGGCCAAGCTGCCCGAACTACTGGGCGGCTCGGCCGACCTGACCGGCTCGAACCTCACCAACACCAAGAGCACGCCCGCCCTGCGCTTCGACGAAGCCGGAAAAGTCGTGCAGGTGGAACTGGCTGTGGGCGCCGAAACGGCGAAGGTCGGCGGCCGCCACATCAACTACGGCGTGCGCGAATTCGGCATGGCCGCGATCATGAACGGCATCGCCCTGCACGGCGGCTTCATCCCCTACGGCGGCACCTTCCTCACCTTCAGCGACTACAGCCGCAACGCCATCCGCATGGCCGCGCTGATGAAGCTGCGCGTGGTGCATGTGTTCACGCACGACTCCATCGGCCTGGGCGAAGACGGCCCCACGCACCAGTCCATCGAGCACGTGGCCAGCCTGCGCCTGATCCCCAACCTGGACGTCTGGCGCCCGGCCGACACGGCAGAAACCGCCGTGGCCTGGAGCGTGGCCCTGTCCAACCGCGACAAGCCCACCGTACTGGCCCTGTCGCGCCAGAACCTGCCCTATGCCCCCAAGCGCGACCTGGGCGACATCTCGCGCGGCGCCTACGTGCTCTCCGAGCCGGCTGACGCAGGCATCAAGAAGAAGGCCCAGGCGGTGATCATCGCCACCGGCTCCGAAGTGCAGCTGGCGCTGGCCGCGCAGAAGCTGCTGGCCACGATGAAGATCGCCGTGCGCGTGGTCTCCATGCCCAGCACCACCACCTTCGACCGCGAAGACGCCAAGTACAAGGCCAGCGTGCTGCCGGCCGGCGTGCCGCGCATCGCCGTCGAGATGGGCTCCACCGACGGCTGGTGGAAGTACGGCGTCGCCGCCGTGGTCGGCATCGACACCTTCGGCGAATCGGCCCCGGCGCCGGTGCTGTTCAAGCACTTCGGCTTCACGCCCGAGAACGTGGCCGACACCGTGCGCGTGGCCATCGGCGCCGCTCGCCTGAAGAAGCAGCCCGCCGCCAAGAAGAAGGCGCACTGATCCATCCCCCGCCCGTCGCGCCGGCCCGCAGCGGGCGGGCGTGTCGTGGTGGCGGTTCCGAGTTTTCAACTTTGCAACTTTGGAGAGACAAACCATGACGATCAAGATCGGTATCAACGGCTTCGGCCGCATCGGCCGCAACGTGCTGCGCTCGGCCGTGCAGAACTTCAGCGACATCGAAGTCGTTGCCATCAACGACCTGCTGGAGCCCGACTACCTGGCTTACATGCTGCAGTACGACTCGGTGCACGGCCGCTTCGACGGCCAGGTCTCCGTCGAAGGCAACACCCTGGTCGTCAACGGCAAGAAGATCCGCCTGACGCAGGAACGCGACCCCGCGAACCTGAAGTGGAACGAGGTCGGCGCCGACATCGTGATCGAATCCACCGGCCTCTTCCTGGACAAGACCACCGCGCAGAAGCACATCGACGCCGGCGCCAAGAAGGTGCTGCTGTCGGCCCCGTCCAAGGACGACACGCCCATGTTCGTCTATGGCGTGAACCACCAGACCTACGCCGGCCAGGCCATCATCTCCAACGCTTCCTGCACCACCAACTGCCTGGCCCCGCTGGCCAAGGTGCTGAACGACAAGTGGGGCATCAAGCGCGGCCTGATGACCACGGTGCACGCCGCCACCGCCACGCAGAAGACGGTGGACGGCCCCTCCAACAAGGACTGGCGCGGCGGCCGCGGCATCCTGGAAAACATCATTCCCTCCAGCACGGGCGCTGCCAAGGCCGTGGGCGTGGTGATTCCCGAACTCAACAAGAAGCTGACCGGCATGTCCTTCCGCGTGCCCACCTCCGACGTGTCGGTGGTGGACCTGACGGTGGAACTGAACTCGGAAGCCACCTACGAAGAGATCAAGGCCGAGATGAAGGCCCAGTCCGAAGGCGCGCTGAAGGGCGTGCTGGGCTACACGGAAGACAAGGTCGTCGCCACCGACTTCCGCGGCGACACCCGCACCTCCATCTTCGACGCCGACGCCGGCATCGCCCTGGACAAGACCTTCGTCAAGCTCGTGTCCTGGTACGACAACGAATGGGGCTACTCCAACAAGTGCCTGGAAATGGTGCGCGTGATCGCTGGCAAGTAATCACCAGCCCCACCAGCCCCTGACGCTTGTTCAGCAAGCGCAGGGCGCTATCAAAAAAGAGCCAGGCCGCCCCCGTGCCTGGCTTTTTTATGGCCGCCGCGCGCATCTATAGTGGAGCGTTGCCGGCCCACTTACTGCCCATGAGCTCTTCCAAGATTCGATCCCTCTCCATCCGCAAGCAGGTCTTGCTGGTGTGCCTGCTGATCCTGGGACTGTGGCTGCTGGCGGTGTTGCTGAGCTTGCTCCCGGCGGTCAAGGAATACACCAACCAGCCCGTCGCCGATGCGTTCAGCGGCATCAATGCCTTGTTTGCGGGCTGCGCTTTCGGCGGCGTGATCCTCACCATCTGGCTGCAGATCAGCGAGTTGCAGGATACGCGGGAAGAACTGCAGAAAACCGCGCAGGCCAACCTGGAGATGGCGCACGCCAACGTCGCCATCGCCCGGCATGCGGGGGAACGCTCGGTCCTTGACTTGTTCCAGACTTATTGCAGCGAGTACTTCCAGCAGGTGAAGGACAGCTCCATGAGCGTGCTCATTCCCTGCGTGGCCAGCAAAGCCTATTGCGACTTCGTCGTCAGCCGCCTGTTCGTGGCCGGGCAGTTGCCGCTGCCGGAGGCCGCCTGGCCCGAGATTGCGCGCGTGTCGTACTGCAGCAGCCCGGATGAGTTTCGCCAGCAGGAGCAGCGCTGGCGCTACAAGCTCGACGAGCTCATCAACTTCTTCACTCTGCTCACCGGCCAGAGCAACTCGCGCGACATCATCTCGCGCTGCGACTTCTCCTATTCCTGGTGGCGGCCGCTGCTGTGGATGCTGGCCACGCTGCAGGAGGAGCGCTACGCCGCTCACGAGGACGTGCGCCGCTATGCCACCCCGCTGTATTTGAAGTCGGTGGTGCAGCGCCTGGACGAAGTCTATGGCTTCGCTCCGCTGGAGACGCCCCAGCAGGTGTGGGCGTTCTTTACCGCCCACCCCAAGGTGCGCGGCTACGGCATGGACCCAGCTTATCTGGCGCTGGCGCAGGCCGCGCCCCCGGGTGAAGGCATCGTTGGGCAGACCGAGCCGGCAACCGTACCTTGATGAGCTGACGCTGGCTGACCGGGCGCGTCGTGCAGCGGTTGCCGGCCGATCCACCGCCACGTTCACGGCACCGGTAGCGCGCTCACCTCGGACGGCGGCGAGGCGGCGAGGCTCGCAGTCCCCACCAGCTATCGGAAGCGCAGACAGCCGAGCCCCACCGGTCCCTTGGTCAGCTTGAGCGCCCAGGCGGATCGGCAGACCTCGTCAGCCCCTGGCGGGCAGGCCGCGATACTGTCGCCATGACTTCACAAGACGTTCTGCACTTCTGGTTCGTCCAGAGCACGCCCGCCCAATGGTTCAAAAAGGACGCGGCCTTCGACGCCGCCCTCCGCGAACGCTTCGGCGCGCTGCATGCCCGCGCGGCGCAGGGCGAACTCTGGGACTGGCGCCATGACGCCGCCGGCCGGCTGGCCGAGGTGATCGTGCTGGACCAGTTCTCGCGCAACCTGCTGCGCGGCCGGCCCGAGGCCTTCGCGCAGGACGGCATGGCGCTGGTGCTGGCGCAGGAGGCCGTCGCCCGCGGGCTGGACGCGCAGCTCGCGCCCGAGCGCCGCGCCTTTCTCTACATGCCCTTCATGCACAGCGAATCGGCGCGCATGCAGGAGGAATCGGTGCGGCTCTTCACCGCCCTGGGCCAGGCCAACAACCTGGACTACGCCCACCAGCACCAGGCGATCGTGCAGCGCTTCGGCCGCTTTCCGCACCGCAACGCCACGCTGGGCCGGGCGACGACGGACGAGGAGGCCGCCTTCCTGCAGCAGCCGGGCAGTTCGTTCTGAGGCACCAGCCCGCAAGGCCCGGAATAGGCATCAAAACAGCCTTCTGCCCTTTATTCACAAGGGTGAGTTGCTACATTGAACATAGCGATTGGCAAGACAAGCGGCAAGGTCTTGCCCAGCGGATTCCCGCAAAACACTGTAAATTAGCACAGTGCTCACGGAATCCAAACTCGCCATCCTCGCCGACGCCGCCAAGTACGACGCCTCCTGCGCGTCCAGCGGCACGTCGGCGCGCAATTCGGTGGGCGGGCGCGGCATCGGCTCCACCGAGGGCATGGGCATCTGCCACAGCTACGCGCCGGACGGGCGCTGCATCTCGCTGCTCAAGATCCTGCTCACCAACTACTGCCAGTACGACTGCCTCTACTGCGTGAACCGCATCAGCAGCAACGTGCCGCGGGCGCGCTTCGCGGTGCAGGAGGTGGTGGATCTCACGCTCGACTTCTACCGCCGCAACTGCATCGAGGGGCTGTTCCTCTCCAGCGGCATCATCCAGAGCCCCGACTACACCATGGAGCGCGTGGTGGAGGTGGCCCGCGTGCTGCGCGAGGAGCACGACTTCCGCGGCTACATCCACCTCAAGACCATTCCCGACGCCTCGCCCGAGCTGCTGCAGCGCGCCGGCCGCTATGCCGACCGGCTCAGCATCAACATCGAGCTGCCCACCGAACAGGGCCTGGCGGCCCTGGCGCCCGAGAAGGACGGCGCCGCCATCCAGCGCTCCATGGGCCGGTTGGCGCTGCACATCGACGACGCCCGCCAGCAGGCCCGCGACCAGCGGGGGCGCCCGGGCAGCCCGCAGATCGTCTCCCTGCCCGGCCGCACGCGCCGCGCCGAGGCTCCGCGCTTCGCGCCCGGCGGGCAGAGCACGCAGATGATCGTGGGCGCCGACGCGGCCGACGACCGCACCATCCTCGCCACCAGTGCCCGGCTCTATGGCGGCTACGGGCTGCGGCGGGTCTATTACTCGGCGTTCAGCCCGATTCCCGATGCCTCGCGCGCCCTGCCGCTGGCCGCGCCGCCGCTGGTGCGAGAACACCGGCTCTACCAGGCCGACTGGCTGATGCGCTTCTACGGCTTCACGCACGACGAGATCGTGCCGCCGGCCCCGGCCCTGGGCAGCGGCGACGAGCCTCGCGGCAGCGGCATGCTGTCGCTGGAGATGGACCCCAAGCTCGCCTGGGCCGTGGCCCATCCCGAATGCTTTCCGGTGGACCTGAACACCGCCCCGCGCGAACGCCTGCTGCGCGTGCCCGGCCTGGGCGTGCGCACGGTCGAAAAACTGCTGGCCGCCCGCCGCGTGCGCCGGCTGCGCCATGCCGACCTGGGCCGACTGCACATGCCGCTGGCCAAGGTGCTGCCCTTCGTCGCCGTGACCGACCACCTCCCGCACGACCGACTGCGCGCGCCCGCCCGCCTGCGGGCCCAGCTGGCGCCCGCACCGGTGCAGGCATCGCTCTTCGCCTGAAGGCCAAAGCCGCCGCCATGCAGCGCAGCATCACCCTGAGCCACGCGGCCGACTGGCCGGGCTTTCGCCAGGCCGCCCGCGCCTGCCTGCAGGCCGGCCTGCCGCCCGAGGCCGTGCATTGGCAGGTCGCGGGCGATGCCGAAAGCGATCTGTTCGCGGCCGATCCGCTGCCGGAAGCAGCGCCGGCCGACGCAGCCAGCGATGCCAACGAGGGGCAGACCCAGCCCCCCACAGCCCGCGTGCCCCGCGCCTTCCTGGCGCTGGCCGAGCACGCGGCCCTGCACAGCGACCCGGAGCGCCACGCGCTGCTCTACCGCGCCCTGTGGCGCCTCGCGCACGAGCCGGCCCTGCGACACGATGCGCTCGACCCCGATCTGGCGCGCCTGCAGCGCCTGGCGGCCGCCGTGCGGCGCGACATGCACAAGATGCGCGCCTTCGTGCGCTTTCGCGCCGTGGACGACGGCCAGGCCCAGCCGCTGCACGTGGCCTGGTTCGAGCCGGACCATCACATCGCCCGGGCCAATGCCGCGTTCTTCGTGCAGCGCTTCACGCAGATGCGCTGGGCCATCCTCACGCCCGACTGCAGCCTGCGCTGGGACGCGGGCACGCTGCAGACCGGGCCCGGCGCCACGCGCGCCGAAGCGCCGCCGCCCGATGCGGGCGAGGCGCTCTGGCTCACCTATTACCGGCACACCTTCAACCCGGCGCGCCTGAAGCTGGACATGATGCGGCGCGAGATGCCAACGCGCTACTGGAAGAACCTGCCCGAGGCGGCGCTCATCGACGGGCTGGCGCGCGATGCGCACGAGCGCAGCGCGCGCATGGTGGCGGCCGGCGGCACGGTGCCGCAGCGGCGCATCACCGCCACCCGGTAGGCGCGACCCCGCTCAGAACGTGTTCACGTTCTCAGGCCAGGCCGCTTTCGGCCGTGCGGATGGTCTCGCGGCCGGCGCGGTCGCGCAGGCGGCCCTGATCGGTGTCGAGGGCGCGGACCAGCTTGTCGATGGCAGCGGTGAAAGCCTCGGGCACCTTGGCCGCATCGGCGTTCACGGCCACCGGCGGGCGGCCGGAGACGCGTGCCTCGATATTGCAGCGCTTGTCGGCGCCATTCGAGCGGCCGCCGTCCAGATCGGAGAAATGCACCTCCACCCGCGTCAGATGGTCGCGGAAGCGGGCCAGCCGGCTGATGGTTTCCGTTTCGATCCAGCGGTTCATGGCCTCGCTGCCCTCGATGTGATCGTCGGTCTGTACTTGTACTTGCATGGCGGACTCCTTGTGGTTGGCACCTTCAGTGTGGGGCTGTAGCGCCGCGCTTCAACCGGGTTTTGCGAATGCTTGCCAAACGTTGCGTTTGCTCAAGGTCTCTTCACGCTTGCGCCCTCGTGCGCCCCCGCGCCCGAACCCTGCCGCGCAGCGCCCGTGCGGCCACCCAGACGGTCACCGCACCCCACCCGGCCAGCACCGCCGCGGCCGGAAACACCGGCGGCCACCACAGCCCACGCTGGAACAGCATCCACGAAGTGCCCACGGCCCCCGCAGACAGCAGCAGAGACAGGGGCGCCGCCGCCACCGGCCAGCGCCAGCCGGCGGCCAGCAGCAGGGGCAGCACGAGCATCAGCACCACGGGCGACCAGCCGGAATCCACGCTGCGCAGGCGGGCGCCGGTGAACTGGTTGTCGATCAGCGTGGCGTGCAGTTCCATGGGCGGGAACGGGCGCGCATCGCTCCAGCCCCAGCCGAAGGGCGAGCGCAGGTCCGCCTGCACGGCGCCGACGAGCACCACCTTGCCCCGAAAGAAGTCCGGCGGCAGCCGGCCGGGCAGCAGCGCGTCCTCGTAGGGCCGCGTGTCGAAAGTGCCGGCCGGCCCGCGATACACCACGTATTCGGAGAGCGCCGTCGCCCGCGCCTCGCGCGCGGCGCGGGCATCGGCCAGGGCCGCCAGGCGACTCGCCAGGCTGTGAACGTGCACAGCGGCCCGGCGCACCACGCCGTCGCCGTCGGGCAGCAGCGATGCATCGCCCACCAGCGCCCCCGCAGCGACGAAGCGTTGCAGCGGCAGGCTGGCATCCCCCGCCCCCGCAGAGGGCAGCACCACGGCGGACGATGCGGCGATCGCCCGCTCGAAAGCGGCGTCGTCGTCGGGCGTTGAGGGCTCGGAGAACGGCAGGTCGAACCCCACCGCAGCCGCACCGCCGGCATGCAGACGCTCCAGCAGCTGCGCATGCGTGCGGCGTGAGGGCCCGCCAGAAGGCGATGCACCGTCCACGGCCAGCAGCACCACGGGCAGCGTGCTGCGGCCGGGCGCGGACAGGCGGGTGAAGGCGTCGAAGGCCATCGTCTCCAGCCGGCCCCAGGGCTGCGACAGGCTGGCGGCCCAGACCAGCAGCACGGCCAGCGCGCCCACCGCCGCCACCTGCGCGAAAGGCGGCCGGCGCGCACGCAGGCGCCTGGCCGAGAAGAGCGAAAAACCTTGCATGGGCAAAGTATCGCGCCGCGGCACCGGCAGCCGGGAACGAAATGCATCCAGGCCATAGCGCCACACGCAGGCCCGACGCGGCGCAGGGGCCCGTTCCTACAGCGACACGGCGCGTTCGGCGTTACAACCGGAACCATGCTTTCTGCACAGCGGACCCCAGCGCCAGCGCGCCCAGCCACGACCTCCACCTCCGCCCGCCTGAAGATCGGCCTTTCCGCCTGCTTCTCGCACGCCGACCCAGCCCGCTCCCTCTTCACCAACAAGACGCTGCAGTACGTGGAGCAGTCCATTGCGCACTGGATCATGTCGGCCGGCGCCATGGTGGTGATGGTGCCCTGCCCCACCGGCGAGACCGCGCGCGGCGACGTCACGCTGGCGCACTATGCCGAATGGCTGGACGGCGTGGTGATGCATGGCGGGGCCGACGTGTGGCCCGGCAGCTATGGCGAGGTGCCGCTCAAGGACGCCTGGCTGGGCGACCGCGTGCGCGACCTCTACGACCTGGCGGTGGTCGAGGCCTTCGAGCAGGCGGGCAAGCCCATCTTCGGCGTCTGCCGGGGGCTGCAGCTCATCAACGTGGCCTTTGGCGGCACGCTCTACCAGGACATCGAGACCCAGCACCCGGGCGCGCAGCAGCACCGCAACGCCGTCACGTACGACCAGCATTTCCACGAGATCGACATGGTGCCGGGCACGCGGCTTTCGGCGCTCTACCCGCAGCAGCAGCGCGTGGTGGTCAACAGCATCCACCACCAGGGCATCAAGAACCTGGCGCCGGGCTTCGACGTGGAGGCCTGGAGCTACCCCGACGGCGTGCCCGAGGCGATCCGCCGCCGCCCCAGCCGGGGCAAGGGCTACATCGCCGCGACGCAATGGCACCCGGAGTTCCGCGCCAAGGAAACGGAAGCGCTGGACGACACGCCCATCCTGCAGGATTTCCTCGCCGCCTGCGCGATGGCCAAGGTGCGCCCGGCGCCCGGCCACAGCCCGTTCCAGATCCGCGACCGCGCTTCACGGCTCTTGCGCCAGGCACTGCTGCTGCGCCGCTGAGAGCCGCTCAAAAAGCCCTTCTGGCATCGTTGCCGCATCTTGCGGTAGCGCCGCTACGGGCTGCGATGCGGCGCCTCGCCAGAACCGCTTCGCTGGGCTTTGTGAGCCGCTCTGGAAATATGCGGCGTTCTCAGGCGCTGGCGCGGCAGACGCGCAGCACATCCGCCCCGTAGGCTTCGAGCTTCTTGGCCCCCATGCCGGTGATGCCTTGCAGGTCGTCCAGCGAAGCGGGGTCGCGCTCGGCGATGGCGGCCAGCGTCGCGTCGTGGAAGATCACGTAGGCCGGCAGGTTGTGCTCGCGCGCCACCTCGGCGCGCCAGGCCTTGAGGTTGATGAAACGCACCTGCCCGTCGGGTCCCCGGTTGGCCGCGGCGGCCGGCGGCGCCGTGCTGCGGCGGGTGCGCTTGGCCGGCGCGCTGGCCGTGGATTCGCGCAGCAGCACCGGCGTCTGGCCCTTGAGCACGGGGCGCGAGCCGTCGGTGAGGCTCAGCGTGTCGAAGCTGTGGCCGCTTTCCAGCATCACCTTGTGCAGGCCCACCGCACCCGTGGCCAGCAGCTGGCGCAGCACGCCGCGCAGCTGCGCCTCGGAATATTCCTTGCCCAGCCCGAAGGTGGAGAGCTTGTCGTGCCCAAACTGCTTGACCTTCTCGGTGTCCTTGCCGCGCACGATGTCCATGATGTGGCCTGTGCCGAAGGTGAGGCCGCTGGCCTCGTGCACGCGGTAGATGGTCGAGAGCAGCTTGCGCGCCGCGTCCGTGCCGTCCCACACCGCGGGCGGGTTCAGGCAGTTGTCGCAGTTGCCGCAGGGCTCCGAGGCCTCGCCGAAATAGCCCAGCAGCCGCACGCGCCGGCAGTCGGTGGCTTCGGCCAGGCCCAGCAACGCATCGAGCTTGCCGCGCATGACCTGCTTGAATTCCTCGCCCGCCGGACTCTCGTCGATCATGCGGCGCTGGTTCACCACGTCCTGCAGGCCGTAGGCCATCCAGGCATCGGCGGGCAGGCCATCGCGGCCGGCGCGGCCGGTCTCCTGGTAGTAGCCCTCGATGTTCTTGGGCATGTCCACGTGGGCGACGAAGCGCACGTCCGGCTTGTCGATGCCCATGCCGAAAGCGATGGTGGCCACCATCACGATGCCCTCCTCGCGCAGGAAGCGGTCCTGGTTCTCCTGGCGCACCTCGGGCGGCAGGCCCGCGTGGTAGGGCAGCGACTTCAGGCCCGCATCGACCAGCGCGGCGGACATCTCCTCCACGCGCTTGCGCGACTGGCAATAGACCACGCCCGCGTCGTCGGGATGCTCTCGCTCGATGAAGCGCAGCAGTTGGGCGAGCGGCTCTTTCTTCTCTTCGATGCGATAGCGGATGTTGGGCCGGTCGAAGCTGGAGACGAAGTGCTGCGCGCCTTCGAGCTGCAGCCGCTCCACGATGTCGGCGCGGGTCAGCTCGTCGGCCGTGGCGGTGAGGGCGATGCGCGGCACGCCGGCATAGCGTTCGTGCAGCACGGTGAGCGCGCGGTACTCGGGGCGGAAGTCGTGGCCCCACTGGCTCACGCAATGCGCCTCGTCGATGGCGAACATCGACAGCTGCCCGCGCTGGTGCAGGCCGTCCAGCAGCTCCAGGAAGCGCGGCGTGGTCAGCCGCTCCGGTGCGGCATAGAGCATGGTGATGTCGCCGCGCGCCACGCGCCGCTCCAGCTCCTGGGTCTGCTGCCAGTCGAGCGTGGAATTGAGATAGGCGGCATCCACCCCGGCCTCGTGCAGGGCGCCGACCTGGTCGTGCATGAGCGCGATCAGCGGCGACACGACGATGGCCACGCCCCGGCCCGCATCGCGCCGCACGATGGCCGGCACCTGGTAGCACAGCGACTTGCCGCCGCCCGTGGGCATGAGCACCAGCGCGTCGCCACCGGCGATCACGTGCTCGACGATGGCCTGCTGAGGGCCGCGGAACTGGTCGTAGCCAAAGACGTCGTGCAGGACGAAATGCGCGGGGGACACTACTGGGATACTCACTTTTTGATAGCTATAGGCGCCCGGAAGACGGGGGCCAGAGGCCGATTCGACCCCGAATCCGCCACGGCTGCGCGGCAGGGGCCGCACGCGGGGGAAAGCCCAGTATTGTGCGCCGGCCGGCCAGCGCGCCCCGCACCACCTTCCTACAATTGCGGGATGAACCTGCCCCGCTACACCCGAGCCGCACAACTGCCCGCCATCCTGGCCCAACGCATCGCCATCCTCGACGGCGCCATGGGCACCATGATCCAGCGTTTCAAGCTGGGCGAGGCCCAGTACCGGGGCGAGGGCTACCAGGGCGCCGATGGCGCGGGCGACCGGTTCAAGGATTTTCCGCGCGACGTGAAGGGCAACAACGAGCTGCTCTCGCTGACCCGGCCCGACGTGATCCGCGACATCCACGAGGCCTACCTGGCCGCGGGCGCCGACCTGATCGAAACCAACACCTTCGGCGCGACCACCATCGCGCAGGAGGACTACCACATGGCCGACCTCGCGCGCGAGATGAACCTCGCCTCGGCCAGGCTGGCGCGCGCCGCCTGCGACAAGTTCTCCACGCCCGACAAGCCCCGCTTCGTGGCCGGCGCCTTGGGCCCCACCCCCAAGACGGCCAGCATCAGCCCCGACGTGAACGACCCCGGTGCGCGCAACGTCGATTTCGAGCAGCTGCGCGCCGCCTATTACGAACAGACCGCAGCCCTGGTCGAGGGCGGCGCCGACGTGCTGCTGGTCGAAACCATCTTCGACACCCTCAACGCCAAGGCCGCACTCTTCGCCATCGACGAGTACTTCGAGGCGAGCGGCGAGCGCCTGCCGCTCATCATCAGCGGCACCGTCACCGACGCTTCCGGGCGCATCCTCTCGGGCCAGACCGTGACCGCCTTCTGGCACAGCGTGCGCCACGCCCGCCCGCTGGCCGTCGGGCTGAATTGCGCGCTGGGTGCCACGCTGATGCGCCCCTACATCCAGGAGCTGAACCGGGTGGCGGAAGACACCTTCATCAGCTGCTACCCCAACGCCGGCCTGCCCAACCCCATGAGCGACACCGGCTTCGACGAGACGCCCGAGGTCACCAGCCGCCTGGTGCATGAGTTCGCCGCCGAGGGCCTGGTGAACATCGTGGGCGGCTGCTGCGGCACCACGCCGGACCACATCGCCGCCATTGGCCGCGCCGTGGCGCCCGTACCCACGCGCCGCCTGTTCTACCCCGAAGCGGCCTGAGAACGTGTTTACGATCTCCCAGGGGTCGCGCAGCTACGTCGGCGGGATGGGATGCAAGGCGCGGTGCGCAGTGGATAGCACGGCGATCCACAAGCGCCGCAACGCCGCAGACCGCCCGTCGACGTAGCTGCCCTTGGGGTTGGAGCGAAATCGTAAACACGTTCTGACGCCCGAGGCGGGCCACCCGCACTGCGGACCCGCCGTTCTCCTACCGGCCGGGCCGGCCGCCGCCGTTAACATCCGCCGTCCCTCACTCCGGTGGTCTGCCGTGCGGTCCTTGCGCGTTCAACTGATCCTGTTCTGGGCCTTCCTGATGGCCGCCTGCGCGCTGGTGGCGGCCATCATCGTCGTGCTCTACCAGACGGGCCCCGGCGCCCAGGTGGCCGCCAGCCAGGCGAGCGCCATCCAGGCCTGCGAGAACATCGCCAGCCGCTATGCCCGGTCGGTGCCCGGCGTGGCGGCCGACGCGCCCCAGGCCGACCTGCTGCGCGTGCTGCTGCACGTGGTGCTGCTGGAGTCGCCGCAGGTCGAAGGCGGCGTCTGGAGCGCCAGCGCCACCCCGCCGGGCGGCAGCATGCTGGCCTATGCCTACCCCACCTATGAAGGCAGCAGCGCCAAGATCGACGTGCCCGCCGCCGAATCGCCGCTGATCTTGGAGACCGCCCGCCAGGCCGGCAGCACCGGCCGCACCGCCGTGAACCTGGTGCGCGGCAGCCGCGAGGTGCTGATCGTCGCCGCCTGCCCGCTGGCCGCCCACCCGGGCACGGCCGTCTGGACCATGACGCGCGCCCACTCCGGCGCCATCACCGCGCAGAAGAGCCTGCGCACCGCCATCGCGCTGCTGGCGCTGCTGGTGGTGGCCTCGGGCGTCTGGCTGGGCTGGGTGCTGCTGCGCGGGCAGCGCCAGATCCGGCGGCTGGAAGAGGCCCTGGCCAGCGCGGCGGACGGCACCGTCCCCCGGCTGGAGCGCACCGGCATCCGCGAGCTGGACCGCATCGTCGATGGCTTCAACGCCTTCGGCACGCGCCTGCAGGACGCCCGCGCCCGCCTCAAGGAAGCCCTGGCCCAGCGCCATCGCGACCTGCGCCTGACGGCCCTGGGCCGCATGACCGCCTCGGTCGCGCACGAGATCCGCAACCCCATCGCCGCCATGCGCCTGAAGGCCGAGAACGCCCTGGCCGCGCCGCCGGCCCGCCATGCCGAGGCGCTGGGCGCCATCGTCACGCAGATCGACCGGCTCGAAGGGCTGGTGCAGAGCCTGCTGGCCCTGGTGCAGCCGCTCCACCTGCAGCCCCGCAGCGTGGCGCTGACCGCGTGGCTGCAGGAGCGGCTCGACACGGCCCGCCCCGCCGCCCAGGCGCGCGGCGTGCGGCTGGCGCTGCAGGGCGGTGCGCCGGGCGACGCGGCCGAAGCCGTCTTCGACCCCGCGCATGCCGCGCGCGCGCTCGACAACCTGCTGGACAACGCCGTGCGCCACGCGCCCGAGGGCGGCGAGGTGCGGCTCTCGGCCCGCGTGGATGCTGACCGCTCCACCTGCACGCTGGTGGTGGAAGACGACGGCCCCGGCGTGCCCGAGGCGCTGCAGGCCCAGCTCTTCGAGCCCTTCGCCACCGGCCGCGCCGACGGCAACGGCCTGGGCCTGGCACTGGCCCGCGAAGTGGCGCTGGCCCACGGCGGCGAACTGCATTACGCGCCCCGCCATGCCGACGGCAGCGGCGGCGCACGATTCACACTGGAGCTGCCATGGCGCGCCTCTTAGTCGTCGATGACGACGACGCCTTCCGCGAATCCCTGGTCGAAACCCTGCAGAGCCTGGGCCACGAAGTGCATGCCGCCGGCGGCGGCGAAGAGGCGTTGCGCCGGGTCGAAAGCCACCGCTACGGCGCCATCTTCCTGGACCAGCGCATGCCCGGCATGGACGGCCTGCAGACGCTGGCCGCGCTGGCCGCACGCACGGCGCGGCTGCCGCCCGTGCTGGTGCTGACGGCCTATGCCAGCGGCTCCGGCACCATCGAGGCGATGCGCCTGGGCGCCTTCGACCACCTGACCAAGCCGGTCAGCCGTGCCGCCGTGGTGGAGGTGCTCGACCGCGCCCTGCGCGCGGGCGCCGAAGCCGGCGATGCCCTGGCCGCGCCCGCGCCGGACACCGATGCGGCGCAAGACGGCGAACTCATCGGCATCAGCGAATCCATGCGCGAAGTCCACAAGCGCATCGGCCTGGCCGCCGCCAGCGAGGCGCCGGTGCTCATCGAAGGCGAGACCGGCACCGGCAAGGAGCTGGTGGCGCGCGCGCTGCACCGGCATTCGGCACGCTCGGGCGGCCCCTTCGTCGCGCTCAACTGCGCGGCCATCCCCAAGGAACTGCTGGAAAGCGAGCTGTTCGGCCACGTCAAGGGCGCCTTCACCGGCGCGCAGGCCGACCGGCTCGGCTGCTTTCGCGCGGCCGAGGGCGGCGTGCTGCTGCTCGACGAGATCGGCGACATGGCGATGGACGTGCAGGCCAAGCTGCTGCGCGCGCTCCAGGAAAGCGAGGTCACCCCGCTGGGCAGCCACCGGCCGGTGAAGGTGAACGTGCGCGTGGTGGCCGCCACCCACCGCGACCTGGCCGCCGCCGTGCGCGAGGGGCGCTTCCGCGAAGACCTGCGCTTTCGGCTGGACGTGCTGCACATCGTGCTGCCGCCGCTGCGCGAGCGGCTGGCCGACATCGTGCCGCTGGCTGAGCACTTCCTGCGCCGCGCCGCCGCGCCGCAGCCCGCCCGGCGCCTGTCGGCCGAGGCCGCCCGCGCGCTGCTGGACCACCCCTGGCCCGGCAACGTGCGCGAGCTGCGCAACGCCATGGAGCGCTGCCAGGCGCTGCAGCGCGGCGCGGTGGTCTCGGCCGCCGACCTGGACCTGCGCGCAGACACAGGGGCCGTCGCTGCCGCAGCCGCCCTGCCCGCCGCCTGGCTGGATGCGCCGCTACCTGAAGCCGTCGAGCGGCTGGAGCGGCTGATGCTGGAGCACGCGCTGCGCCAGTCCGACGGCAACCGCTCGCAGGCCGCGCGGCGCCTGGGCATCCACCGCCAGCTGCTCTACAGCAAGCTCGCGCAGTACGGGCTGGGCTGAACAGGGTGGCCGCCCGGGCGACACGGCACCGCAGCAGGCGTCCGAAAACCGGACAGACTGTCGCCATTCCACCCAGGCCCATGGCCGACGCTCCGGCGCAAGTGCTTGATTTGCAAGGGTTTCGCAGGTGGCACGCATCTTGGGATACCTGTGGCGTCACCAACCCTCAAGGATGATTGCCATGCCACCGAATTCCCACCCCATCGACCGTAACGGACTGGCCCGCGCAGCCCTCGCCAGCGCCGCCGCCCTGCTGCTGGCCGCCGGCGCCCAGGCCCAGCCGGCCCCAGCTCCGCGCGGCCCGGCGCCGCTGCTGGTGCAGACCGCACCGATGGAGCAGGCCACGGTCAGCGGCACCGTGCAGCGCTGGCTGGTCAACCCCAACGGCGAAGCCGACGGCCTGCTGCTGCAGGACGGCACGCAGATCGCCTTCCCGCCGCATCTGTCGGCCGAGCTGACCGCCTGGCTGCGCGTGGGCGACGCGGTACAGGCCACCGGCTGGAACCGCCGCGACATCGGCGTGCTGCGCGCCGTGAGCCTGCAGTCGCAAGGCCGCGTGGTGCAGGACACGCCCCCCGTGCCCGGCCAGCGCCCGCTGCCCCCGCCGCAGGAAGCGCTGACCGCGCTGCAGGCCGACGGCCGCGTGGCCCGCGTACTGTTCAACAGCCGGGGCGACGCCCACGGCCTGCTGCTGGAAGACGGCACCGTCGTGCGTTTTCCGCCGCACATGGGCAGCGCCGTGATGCCGCTGCTCAAGACTGGTGCCACCGTCTCGGTGCGCGGCTGGGGCACGCGCAACGCGCTGGGCACCGGCATCGAGGCCGCGCAACTCGGCGCATCGCCCAGCACGCTGCAGGACATGCTGGCCCCACCCGGCGGCCCCGGCGCCCCCGGCCTGCCCGGCGCGCCCATCGGCCCCGTCGGCCCGCGCCCCTGACGAGCCGCCATGCACGGCGCCAAAGGAGCCCGCACATCCCGGCCTGCCCTCAGTAACGCCGCAGATCGGGTCGCTGCAACGCCGGTATCTGCAGCCGCTCAAGAGCCCGCGCTGCGGCGTCGAAGGCGTAGCGTTCGATACGGGCGACTTCATCCACACCCGGCCCAACGGCTGCGCGGCGCTGGCGCCCACGGCGAGCCGCTGGCCGGACGACCGCCCCCTCAGGAGTGACACCCCATGACCGCCGCACCCACCCCGACTGGCTCGACAATCCGGGCCTCTTCGTCGGTGCCACCTTCTGCCAATGCGGCAAAGACAGCGGCGGCGGCTACCGGCACCTCGCTGTCCGCGCTGGCGTGGATGGCCTTCTTCATGGCCGACGTGCGCGACGGCCTGGGCCCGTTCCTGGCCACCTACCTGCAGGCCCAGCGCATCGACCAGACCCTGATCGGCGTGGTGCTCACCGCCGGCGGCCTGGCCGGCATGGCCGCCACGCCGCTGGCCGGCGCCTTCGTGGACCGCACCCGGTCCCAGCGGGCGCTGGTGGCGGTGGCGGCCCTGCTGGTGCTGGGCGCGAGCGCGCTGGCCTTCTCCACGCGCTCCTCCGGCCTGCTGATCGCCTCCCAGGTGCTGACCGGCACGGCCGGCGCGGTGCTGGCGGCGGCCCTTGCCGCGCTCACGCTCGGGCTGGCGCGCAGCAGCGGCCTGCGCCACCAGACCGGCCGCAACGAGGCCTACAGCCACGCCGGCAACATCGTCTCGGCGCTGGGCGCCGCCGCCTTCGCGCACTGGCTGGGCGCACCGTGGATGCTGGCCGTCATGACGGCCATGGCCGTGGGCGCGCTGGCCTGTCTGCGCGCCATCCGGCCCGGCGACATCGACCATATGGCCGCGCGCGGCGGCGATGCCGAGCCCGCTGCCGCGCCAGCCCCGTCCGCATCCGCCAACGACCCGCGCGCCGTGGCCCCCGAGGGCCTGCGCGCCTTCCTTCGCCACCGGCCGCTGTGGTGCTTCGGCCTGGCCTGCGCGCTCTTCCACCTGGGCAATGCGGCCATGCTGCCGCTGCTGAACCAGCGGCTGGCCGCCACCGTGCCCGACGCGTCCCCGCTGCTGTGGACGGGCATCGCCATCGTCGTCGCGCAGCTCACCATGGTGCCGGTAGCGCTCTGGGTCTCGCGCAGCCGTCACTGGGACCTGCAGGTCTTCATCTACCTCGCCATCTGCGCGCTGCCCGTGCGCGGCATGATCGCCTGGGCCATCCCCGACGCCTGGGCCAACATTCCCGTGCAGGTGCTGGACGGCATCGCCGCCGGCGCACTGGGCGTGGCCACGCCGCTGATGGTGGAACGCTACGTACGCGGCAGCGGCCGCTACAACACCGCCCTGGGCCTGGTGATGACCCTGCAGGGCGTGGGCGCCGCCATGAGCCCGGCCGTCGCCAACACCGTCGTGGGCGCGGGCGGGCATTTCGGCCTGGCCTTCGCCGTGCTCGCCGGCTGCGCGCTGCTGGCGCTGCCCGTCTTCTGGATCGCCCAGCGCACGGCCGCCCAGCGCAACGCCGCGGGACCCACGGCCGGCGCCGGCGTGCCGGCCTGAACCGGCACAAACCGCTCGCCGCACGCCAAGGGCGGCTGACGGTCCACGCCGCATGCCGTACGCTCGGGCCCTCCGGCCGCAGGTGGCGGCCGGCCCTTCGCTGGAGCCGCCCATGCCCGCTGCCGCCTTCGCACACGTCGCCCGTACCGGCCTGGTGGCCCTCGTGGTCTGCGGCTGCACCACCCAGGGGGTGCCACCACCGCAACCCGCACCGGAAAGCCCCGACTCCGCCGCGCAGGAAGCGCTGCGCGCCCGCTACCCCGCCGACCTGCGGGACTGCCGCGCCCAAGCCAGCCAGGTCGGCGTGCTGCAAGAGACGCTGAACGGCATGGTCGAAGGCGCCGTGGCCGCCGCCGCCCTGGTCTGGGCCCTGGGCCGCAGCCACACCGCGGTGCAGGACTGGGCCGCGGGCGGCGCGGTGCTGGGCGCGGGCCAGTACGGCGCCGAAGCCCTGCAGCGCCAGCAGCGCCTGCTGCAGACCTGCATGGCGGCGCGCGGCCATGGCGGCGGCCCGCAGCCCTATGCCTACGGGCCCGTGGTACCCGCCATGCCTGCGGCCCCCTTCGTGCCGCCCCGCCCTACCGGCACCGACACCTTCAACGCCGAACGCCTGGCCCGCGACCGCGCCTGCAGCGCACAGCCCCTGGCCACGCTGGCCGCCAAGGGGCCGGGCTTCGAGACTTACACCGTACCTTGCGACAACGGCGACGCGCTGGCCGTGCGCTGCGAGTTCGGCAACTGCCGCGTGCTGCGATGAGCGACAGCCAGCGGCAGCGAGCCGCCACCTCGGCATCTCCCGACGATCTCGCAGGGGAGCGCCCGGAGGCCCTGAGATCCAGCTCAACGTCTCCTGACCATCAGAGCGAGCATTGCGCACGTTCTGCAAGGCTGTCCTGAACGCGCGTGCACGCCGGGTCGGGTGCGTGCACCATGGCGGTCCCGGCGCACGCCGCCGCATCCCTCTGGAGGAGACAGCCATGGCCCAGGCCACCCACGAGGTTTTCAACCAGTTCCCGGAGCTCACCGACTACGACCTGCTCGCCACCGATGCCGCGCTGCAGGAAGCGCTGCAGCGCGCAGGCGCCGGCCACGCCCTGCCCGCGCTGGGCGACTACGCCCGCCGGCTCGGCAGCGCCGGCACCTACGCCCTGGCCGAGCAGGCCAACCACCACAAGCCCGTGCTGCACCGCTTCGACAGCCGGGGCCACCGCATCGACCGGGTGGAGTTCCATCCCGCGTGGGACGCGCTCATGGCGCTCTACCGCGGCCAGGGCCTGGTCTCCATGCCGTTCGACAGCGACCGGCCCGGCCGCTGGTCCGCCTGGGCCGCCGGCTTCTACCTGCACGGGCAGGTGGAGCAGGGCACGCTCTGCCCGGCCACGATGACGCAGGCCGCCATCCCGCTGCTGCGCAAGGAGCCCGCGCTCTGGGCGCAGCTGGAGGGACGGCTCCACAGCCGCACGCACGACCCGCGCGACCTGCCCGCGCACGCCAAGGCCGGCATCTGGCTGGGCATGGGCATGACGGAAAAGCAGGGCGGCTCCGACGTGCGGGCCAACACCACCGTGGCCACGCCGCTGGGCGCGGGCGGGCGCGGCGGCGAATACTTGCTACGCGGCCACAAGTGGTTCTTCTCCACCCCGCAGAGCGATGCGCACCTGGTGGTCGCGCGCACAGGCGAAGGCGGGCCTTTCGCCTGCTTCTACGTGCCACGCCGCCTGGAAGACGGCACGCTCAACGGCGTGCATGTGCAGCGCCTGAAGGACAAGGTGGGCAACCGCAGCAACGCCAGCGGCGAGGTGGAGTTCGACGGCGCCTGGGGCGTGCTCCTGGGCGAGGAAGGCCGCGGCATTCCCACGATCATCGAGATGGCCACCTACACGCGCCTCAACTGCGTGGCCGGCAGCGCCGCCATCCTGCGCCAGGCCACCGTGCAGGCGATCGCGTACGCGCGCCGCCGCCACGCCTTCGGCAAGGCCCTGGCCGAGCAGCCCCTGATGCGCGCCGTGCTGGCCGACCTGGCGCTGGAGAGCGAGGCCGCGGTGGCCCTGCTGATGCGCCTGGCCGAGGCTTTCGAGCGCGATGCCGACGGCAGCGCGAGCCCCGCCGACCACGCCTGGAAGCGCGTGATGACGCCGGCCGCCAAGTTCTGGGTCTGCAAGCGCGGCGTGGAACTGGCGGGCGAGGCGATGGAGGTGTTCGGCGGCAACGGCTACGTGCAGGAGGGCGTGATGGCGCGCCTCTTCCTGGAGTCACCCGTCAACTCCATCTGGGAGGGCTCGGGCAACGTGATGTGCCTGGATGTGCTGCGGGCCCTGGCCCGCGAGCCCGGGGCGGCCCAGGCGCTGCTGGAAGAGCTCGCGCCCGCCGCTCGGGGCGAGCCGCGCATCGCCGCCGCGCTGGGCGCATTGCAGGCCCTGATGGCCTCACCCCCCGAAGCGCTCGAAGCCCTGGGCCGCGTGCTGGTGCAGCGCCTGGTGCTGGTGGCCCAGGCCTGCCTGCTGCGCCGGCATGCGCCGCAGGCGGTGTCCGACGCATTCATCGCCACGCGCCTGGGCGGTGCGGACGCGGCTCGCGTGGCGGGCGCCATCGACACGCGCGGGCTGGATGTGGAGCGCATCCTGGAGCGCGCTTTCCCCGCATGAAGGGCCGTGGCCCGGCAGCGCGCTGACGGCCGCCGTGGGAGCTGCCGGCCATGGGTCGGCAGGGCGCGCCATAAAATGCGATCCATTCTCATTCGCAGGCTACCGCCATGTCCGCGCCCTCCTCGCCCCATGCTGCCGCCACCCAGGCCCTGTACCAAGAGCACCATCGCTGGCTGGTGGGCCGGCTGCGCCACAAGCTGGGCTGCGCGTGGGACGCGGCGGATCTGGCGCAGAGCACCTTCGTGCGCGTGCTCACCGCCACCGGCCAGCGGCTGGACGACGTCGCCGAGCCGCGTGCCTATCTCACCACCATCGCCCAGCGCCTGCTGTCCAACCACCTGCGGCGCCGGCAGATCGAGCGCGCCTACCTGGATGCGCTCGCCCAGCTGCCCGAGGCCGTGGCGCCGCCGCCCGATGCGCGCCTGATGGTGCTGGAAACGCTGCTCGCCATCGACCGCCTGCTCGACGGCCTGCCCACCATGGCCCGCCGCGCCTTCCTGCTGTGGCGGCTGGAGGAGCTGACGCAGGACGAGATCGCCGTACAGCTGGGCATCTCGCGCACCAGCGTGCGGCGGCACCTGGCGGCCGCTGCAACGCGCTGCTACTTCCACGACCCGGCGCAGGACAAGGCATGACGGCCTCTCACCACCCCGGCGCGCACGATGCCGCCGTCTCGCCCCGCGTGGCACGCGAGGCCGTGGACTGGCTGCTGCAGCTGCACCCCGGCAACGGCACCGAAGCGCGCAGCGCCCACCAGCAATGGCAGGCCTGGATGGCCGCCGACCCGGCGCATGCCCGCGCCTGGCAGCGCATCGCCGAGGTGGACGGCCAGCTGCGCGGCGTGCCGGCCGCCGTCGCCCTGCCCACCCTGGCCGCGCCCGGCATGGGCCGCCGCCGCGCGGTGCAGCTGGCCGCAGCGCTGACGGCCGGCGCCGGCGGCCTGCTGGCGGCGCGGCAGACCACGCCCTGGCAACAACTGGCGGCAGATCTCTGCACCGCCACCGGCGAGCGCCATGCGACGGTGCTGGCCGACGGCACGCGGCTGCAGCTCAACACCGCCTCCGCCGTGGACGTGCGCTACGGCCCTGCCGAGCGGCTGATCGTTCTGCGCGCCGGCGAGATCCTGGTACACAGCGCCCCCGACGCCTCCGGCCGGCCGCTGCGGGTGCGCACGGCGGCGGGCATGGTGCGCGCCATCGGCACGCGCTTCACGGTGCGGCACCTGGCGGACGGCAACGGCATCCCCTTCGTGCTCGGCGCCCCCTCCGCCGCCATCGCCCTCGTCGCGGTGCTGGAAGGCGCGGTCGAACTGACACCCGCTGCCGCGCCGACCGCCACGCTGCAGTTGAACGCCGGCCAGCAGGCGCCGCTGACTGCGGCCTCGGCCGGCCCGCCCGAGCCGCTCCCCGAGGGCGCCGCCGCCTGGAGCGAGGGCATGCTGGTCGCCGATGCGATGCCGCTGGCCGGCTTCATCGCAGAGCTATCGCGCCACCGCCCTGGCGTGCTGCGCTGCGCGCCTGAGGTCGCCGGCCTGCGCGTGTCAGGCGCCTACCCGTTGGCCGACACCGACCGGGTGCTGGCCGCCCTGGCCCGTGCGCTGCCGGTGCAGGTGCAGTCGCGCACACGCTGGTGGGTGACGGTGGCGGCGCGCGATGGCTGATCGCGGGCGCCAGCAAAGCTATTAATTTGATAGCTACCAGCGCTTGATGAACAAGCGCCACCGGGCTTTTTCATTCGAAGCCAGCAAAAAGATGGCCCAAAGCGCAGCCATGGGTGTCAAGGAAAGCAAGGCCAGCGCGGACGGCGGCAACACCACCCCGCCCCAACCGCCCTGCGCCCATTGCTTCTCCCCCGCTTGCCTGAAAGATGCCCTCCACCATGACTGCGCCCGCACCCGCCGCCGCCACCACCTCCTCCATCGCTCCCCATCCCCCGCACGCCCCGGCCCCGTGGCTGGCCGCGCCCCTGCTGTGCGCGGGCCTCGCACTGGGCTGCGCCCTGGCCGCGCCTGCGGCCCAGGCCCAGCCGGGCCGCACGGCCAGCGCCGACGCGCCGCGCCAGCGCTATGCCATCGCCCCCGGCCCGCTGGGCGCGGCGCTCAACCGGCTGGGGCGTGAATCGGGCACGCTGATCAGCTTCAGTCCGCAGCTCACCGACGGCCTGTCCTCGCCCGGCGTGTCGGGCGAACACTCGGTGGCGCAGGCGCTGGCCGCGCTGCTGGCCGGCACGCCGCTGCAGGCCGTGCCGGCGGCGGACGGCAGCTACACCCTGCGCCCCATGGCCACCGCCACCGAACGCCCCGCCGCGGGCGCCACGCTGGGTGAAGTGCGCGTGACCGCCAGCGCCCCGCTCACGCCCGACGACCTGCCCGCGCCCTATGCCGGCGGCCAGGTCGCACGCGGCGGCCGGCTGGGCCTGCTGGGCCAGACGGACGTGATGGACGCCCCCCTGCACATCACCAGCTACACCGCCCAGGCGCTGGCCGACCGGCAGGTGACCACGCTGGGCGAGGCCCTGGCGGCCGACCCGTCGGTGCGCAGCGCCGCGCCCAGCGGCGACGTGGCCGACGCCTTCTTCATCCGCGGCTTCGCCATCGGCGACAACAACATCGGCGAGGTGGCGTTCGACGGCCTCTACGGCGTCGCGCCCAACTACCGGCTGCTGACCGACTATGCGGAGCGGGTGGAAGTGCTCAAGGGCCCGGCCGCCATGGTGTACGGCATGTCGCCCAACAGCGGCGTGGGCGGCGGCATCAACGTGGTCCCCAAGCGCGCCACCGAAGACCTGACCCGCCTGCGCGCCGACTACGGCACGCGGTCGCAGGTGGGCGGCCATGTGGACGTGGCGCGCCGCCTGGGCGAGGACCGGCGGTTCGGCGTGCGCTTCAACGGCAGCTGGCGCGACGGCCGCACGCCCCTGGACCACCAGCGCCGCGAAGCCACGCTGGGCGCGCTGGCGCTGGACTACACCAGCGACCGCACCCAGGTCACGCTGGATCTGATCGACCAGCGCGAAAACGTGGACGCGCCCACGCGCCGGCCCTCGCTGGCCGCCGGACTGGCGGTGCCACCCGCGCCCGATGCGCGGCGCAACATCACCCAGCGCTGGGAGTGGTACGACAGCACCGAGCGCTCGGCCCTGCTCAAGGCCCGGCACGATCTGAACGCGCAGTGGTCGCTGTTCGGCAGCCTGGGCGCGGCCCGCTCCGAGGTGGACCGGCTCTTCAACACGCCGACCATCACCAACGCCGCGGGCGACACCCGCGTGACGCCCACCCGCGCCCGCTTCGACGTGCGCCGCCAGGTGGCCGAAGCCGGCCTGCGCGGGCGCTTTTCCACCGGCGGCGTGGCGCACCAGGCCACCCTGCAGTGGAGCCGCTACGAAGACCGCTACCGCATGGGCTCGGTCGCTGGCACGGCCTACACCTCGAACCTGTACGCGCCCATCGAGCGGCCGGCGCAGGACGTGGCCGCGCCTGGCACCGTGCCGATGCGCTCGGCCAACGTGCTGCAGGGCCTGGCGCTGGCGGACACGCTCTCGCTCTGGGACGACCGCTTGCTGGTCACCCTGGGCCTGCGGCGCCAGCAGGTGGATTCGGACAATTTCGATGCCGCCGGCGTGCGCACCGGCACCTACCGCCAGAGCGCCACCACGCCGATGGCGGGCGTGGTGGTCAAGCCGTGGCAGGGCGTGTCGGTCTATGCCAACTACATCGAAGGGCTCAGCAAGGGCGATACGGCGCCCAGCAGCACCGTCAATGCGGGCGAGGTGTTCGCGCCCTACCGCTCGCGCCAGCAGGAAGTGGGCGTGAAGTTCGACCGCGGCGGCCTGATCACCACGGCCAGCGTGTTCCAGATCCGGCGGCCCAGCGGCCTGCTGGTGGCCAACCGCTTCACCGTGGATGGCGAACAGCGCAACCGGGGCCTGGAACTGACCGTGCAGGGCGAGCCCGCGGCCGGCTGGCGCCTGTACGGCGGCGCCACCTGGATCGACGCGGAGCTGACCCGTACCGCCAGCGCCGCCACGCAGGGCCGCACCGCCGTGGGCGTGCCGCGCGCCCAGTTCATGCTGAACGCCGAACACGACCTGGGCGCCGTCCCGGGCCTGACGCTGACCGGCGCACTCACCCACACCCGCTCGCAGTTCGCCGACCAGGCCAACCTGCAGCGGCTGCCGGCCTGGACCACCGTGGACCTGGGCCTGCGCTGGCGCACCGCACTGGCCGGCCGCGCCACCACCTGGCGCGCCACGGTGCGCAACGCCACCGGCCGCGACTATTGGGCGGGCGCGTCCACCTGGGGCACGTTGCTGCAGGGCGCGCCGCGCAGCGTGCTGGTGTCGGCGACGATGGACTTCTAGCCCGCTCTCCGCTGCGAAACAAAAAGAAAAAGGGGCGAGGCGCACGCCCTGCGGCGTTCGCCTCGCCCTCCGCAAAAGACTCAGGCTCAGGCAGCGCTGGACAGCACCAGCTGCACGCCCGTCAGGCCATAGACCGGCGTGGCGCGGAAGCCCGGCACGATGATCTGGCTGAACTGGCCCTGCACGCCTTGCGCGCGCAGCACGGTGAGGGTGTCGCCCGCCTTGGGCGTGTAGCCGGCGCGGAAGGACACCACCAGCGTGCCGCCCAGCACGGCGGTGCCGGAGGTGGACAGGGCGCCCGCATTGGCCGAGCCCAGCTGCGCCTGCAGCGTGCCGCCAGCGGTCTGGGCGTAGCCGCCCTGCAGCTGCAGGGTGCCCGCGCCGCCCACGGCCAGCGTGCCGCCACCCACATAGACGGCGCCCGTGCCCAGGGCCTGGGCGCTGTCGGCGCGCAGGGTGCCGGCCACCAGTTCGATGCCGCCGCTGAAGCGGTTGTTGCCGGCCAGCGCCAGCGTGCCGGAGCCGCGCTTGGTCAGCTTGCCGGGGCCGCCGATGTCGTTGCGCCACACGTCCAGCGCATTGAAGCCGCCCAGGCCCGCGTCCATGCTCACGTCCACGTCGCCATTGAAGGCGCCATAGCCGTCCGCCGCGGCGAAGAGATTCAGGCGGCCGAAGCCTTCGGCGTCGTCCATGATGGGGTAGCCCGAGGGCAGCGCGGTGGTCTTGAGCACCACGCGGCGCTGCGCGTCGGTCAGGTAGGGCTGGCGCGTTTCCAGCAGCACTTCGGCGCCCTTGGGCACCACGGCCGGGCGGTTGGTGTCGCCGTTCTGCGCGAAGCCGAAGACCAGGCGGCGCTGATAGGCGCTACGGTTGGCGGCGGCGTCGGCGAAGCGGTCCTGCGCCGCGCCTTGCGAGTGCGCGAAGGCCAGCAGAGCCTCGGGCGTGGCGGCGCCGGTGGACTTCATCAGCGTCTGCAGGGCCTGGGCGCGCGCGGCCTTGCGCGCGTCGGGCGTGGCCGCGTAGATGTTGCCCAGCGCAGAAGCCTCGCCCAGCAGGCGGCCGCCGATCACGTCCATGGGCGAGTGCATGCCGGCCATGATGCGGTTCTCGCCCAGCTCCAGGCCGCGTGCGAGCATTTCCTGGAAGCGCTCGGGCACCAGGTAGGCCATGGCGACGGCGTTGCGCACCGCCTCGGCCGAGTGGCCGCTGGGGAACCCGCCGTCGGTGGCTGGCGAGCTGCTCTTCGCGGGCTCCAGCGTGGGCGCGACCTGCACGCTGGCGCTCCAGCGCCACGGACGGGCGTACTTGTAGAAGCGCTTGGCGGGCTCGGTGGAGGCGTTGTTGCCCATGCTGTTGACGAAATCGATCACCAGGCCGAAGTCGGCATTGGCGCTGCCGCCCACGCCGGTGTTGTTGCCCTGGTCGTCATAGCGCACGGTGGTGGCGTCGGCCGGGATGCTGGTGATGGTGGTGGTCTGCCGCGCCGCCTGGCGCCAGGCGGCGGTGAGCGGGCCCATGCCGTCGGTCACGCTGTAGTTCTTGCCCCGGCGGTCGTCGTAGTAGGCGGCGTCGGCCTGGGCCGGCGTGCGGGCGGCCGTGGTGCGGACCACGAAGCCGACGTTCTCCTTGTGGAAAGCCGCGTTCTTGACCGTGCCGTCCGTGGCGTCGCCCGGAATGCCGGACCACTTGGAAGTGGTGATGGCAGGGAAGCCGTCGCGCGCCGGAGCCGTCTGCCCGGCATCGACCAGGCGGGTGCTGGGCTCCCACAGGTCGAGGAAGCCGCTGAGCACGCGCACGCCGGCGTTCGTTTCCACCGTGGCGTAGCGCGCATCGCCGCGCTGGTTGGTGGCGGCGGCATCGACGAAGGCCGTGACGGAAGGCACGGGCGCCGATTCGGCAAAACCCACGCCGGCCGGGGCCATGGGGGTGGCAGCGTCACCACCACCGCCGCACGCGGTCAGGGCCAGCAGGGCCGGCAGCAGGGCGGCGCGCAGCGCGCGCAGGGTGAAGGCGCTGGAGCGCACAGGGACAAAAGCCGCAGCGTCGGCAGCGGCCCAGGGAGAGGCGAAAGGCATGGGGAAAAGACGGCCCACGAGGGCAGGCCCAAGTTCAAGGAGAGGACGAGAAAGTTATCCCGCTCCTATGACTGGGCCATGACACACCGCCCTGCGCGGCCGGCGGCGTGCGGCGAGGGGACGCGCAGGGCGCGCGCGTCAGCGCGGCCAGAGCACCCAGAGCCGCAGGTTCTGCTTGAGCCGCCCGGCGATGTCGCCAGCCTCCTGGCCCCAGCCGGTGAAATAGTCGGCGCGCACGGCACCCAGGATGGCGCTGCCCGTGTCCTGCGCCATCACCAGCCGCTGCAGTTGCGTGGTCGGCCCGCTGGAGGCCAGCCACACCGGCGTGCCGTAGGGAATGCTCTGCCGGTCCACGGCGATGGAGCGGCCCGGCGTGAGCGCCACGCCCTGCGCGCCCTTGGGGCCGAAGGCGGCGTCCAGCCCGTCCAGCGGTTCTTCACGGAAGAACACGTAGCGCGGATTGGCCCAGAGCATCTCGTTGACGCGGCCAGGGTTCTGCAGCGTCCAGGCGCGGATGCCGGGCCAGGTGGCGTCGCGCACCAGGCCCTGGTCGAGCAGCCAGCGGCCCACGCTCTGGTAGGGCTGATCGTTGGTGCCGGCGAAAGCCACACGCACCAGGCGCACGCTGCCGTCGGGCTCCACCAGGCGCAGCCGGCCCGAGCCTTGGATGTGCAGCACCATGGCTTCGACCGGGTCGCGCACCCAGGCGATGGCACGGCCAGCGAGCTGGGCCTGCGCCTCGGGCAAGGTGTCGATCTGCTGGCGGGTGTACCAGGGCTTGCGGCTGCCCAGGCCCGCCGGCGCCCGGTAGATGGGAATGTTGAAGCCGTTGCCCGGCAGACGCGAGGCGTCCAGATAGGGCTCGTAATAGGCGGTGAGCATGCCGTCGGGGTTGCCGGACGGTGACTCGACACGGTAGGGCTGCAGCCGCGCACGCATCCAGGCGCGCTGTTCGTCCGCGCTGCCGATGGACAGTCGCCGCACCTCCGGGCATAAGGGAGCAAGGGCCGGCGAAGGGCGCTCGCAGTTCTTGATCCAGGCGTTCCAGGCCTCGGTCAAGTTGTCTTCGGAAAAGCCCGGCAGGTCGTCCCAGGACACCGGCACCCAGCGGCTCTTGGGCTGCGCGAGCGTGCCCGGCACCGCGGCGGACGGCGCGGCAGGCACGCCGGCATAAGGCGGCGGAGGTGCGGCGGGAGTGCCGGATTCTTCGATCAGGGGCGGGCGGCTGGAGCAGGCCGCGAGCGTTCCTACAATCAGCGCCGTCATACAAAGGCGCAGGAGACGGGATTTCATGTGGCTGATTTTGCTTGAAGCCTTGATCGCGCTGGCCGTGCTGGTGGCGATCGTGTGGTGGACCATGTTCTCGGGACGCCGTCGGGGCGAGCTCGTGCATCCGCCCACCGAGCCCGAACGCCCTGCCCCCACCCGCCCGGGCGGACAGCCGCCAGCCCCCCCACCCTCGCCGGCGGACTGACCGGGGGCGACAGGCGCCCTGGTCCTACAGCGCGGCATCAGGCATCTGGTTACTGTACAGCCCTACCTCGCAAGCACTGGGCCGTATGGGTGCCAGGCTCGCGAAGCCGGTATCAGAAAAGTCTTTTACTTCAAGGAGTTCGTCATGCGTCTGCGCCATCCCCTTCTCATCAGCGCCACTGCAGCCCTCGTGCTGGTCACCGGCTGTGCCAACATGAGCGACACCCAGCGCACCACCGCGATCGGTGCGGGCGCCGGCGCTGCAGGCGGCGCGGTGCTGGGCGCCGTGACGGGCGGCAACGCAGGCACGGGCGCATTGATCGGCGCAGGCGTGGGCGCGCTGGGCTCGTACATCTGGTCGCAGCACATGGAGCGCCAGAAGCAGGAAATGCAGCAGGCCACGGCCGGCACCGGCGTGGTGGTCACGCAGACCGCCGATAACCAGCTCAAGCTGGACATCCCCAGCGACATTTCCTTCGCCACCAACCGCTCGAACATCCAGCCGAACTTCGCGCCCCTGCTGGACCGCTTCGCAGAAGGCCTGCGCAACAACCCCAACACCGAAGTGCGCATCGTCGGCTACACCGACTCCACGGGCACCGACGCCATCAACAACCCGCTGTCGCTGGACCGCGCCAGCAGCGTGCGCAACTACCTGACGGCCCGTGGCGTGAACGGCGGCCGCATCCAGGTGGAAGGCCGTGGCTCCACCCAGCCCGTGGCCAGCAACGACACGAGCGAAGGCCGTGCGCGCAACCGCCGCGTCGAGATCTTCGTGGGCGAGCGTTCGCGCGGCTGAAGCTATTGAACCCTGGGGCCCGAGGGCCCCACACCGAGACAGGCCTTGCGCCTGTCTTTTTTTTGGGCCTGGACAGCCTTCGATGCGGCGCCTGGCCTGAAGCTATGAGCCAGGTTGTGCATGCCGCTCTTGGCCGCGACCGAAGCCGAGGCCTGCGGCAAGCAGGCCCGTCAGTGCACTGAACGCAGCAGGTTCGCCAGCTCCACGGCCGACTTGACCTGCATCTTGTCGAAGACACGCGAGCGGTGGACCTCGACCGTGCGCACGCTGATATCGAGCTGGTCGGCGATGAGCTTGTTGGGCAACCCCTCCACCACCAGCCGCATCACGTCGCGCTCGCGCTCGGTCAGCTCGGCCACGCGGTCCTGCAGCTCATGCTGGGCGCGGCGCTCCTGCAGGTAGCTGGCTGACTGCGCCAGCGCAGCCTGGATGCGATCCACCAGCAGGTTGTCGGAAAAAGGTTTCTCGCAGAAGTCGAATGCGCCGCGCTTGACCGTGGCCACCGCCGTGGGCACATCGGCATGGCCGGTGAGGAAGATCACCGGCATGGCCGCGATGTCGCCACGCTCGGCCAGCTGATCGAAGAGCGCCAGGCCGCTCATGCCGGGCATGCGTACGTCCAGCAGCAGGCAGCAGGGCTGACGCTGCGGCGGGCGGCTGTGCAGCATCGCGGCGAAGGATTCGGCGCTGTCATAGCATTCGCTGGGGACACGGCGCGAGCGCAGCAGCCAGGCCAGCGCTTCGCGCACACCGGCATCGTCATCGACGATGTACACGGTGGCATTGGAGACAGGTTCCATGGGTCAGGACAGGGTGGAGACTCGTGCGGAAGGCGGACAGGCGCCGGCAGCGCCCTCTTCCTGGAGAGCCGGCAGCGTGAAGGTGAATACCGTACCACGGGGATCGCGCGGCGCATAGCCGAGCAGGCCGCCGTGCTGCTCGACCACGGTGCGGCACAGCGATAGCCCCAGCCCCATGCCCTCGACCCGGGTCGTGAAGAAGGGCTGGAAGAGTTGGGCGCCCACCTCTTCGGGAATGCCGACGCCGCCATCGGCCACCGAGAACTCCAGCCAGGCCTGCTGCGCGGCGGAGGCCGCACGGGCCACGCCCAGCCGCAGCACGCGCGGGTGGATCTGTGGGTCGTCCATGGCCTGCATGGCATTGCGCGCCAGGTTCAGCAGCACTTGCTCGACCATGGTGCGGTCGCACAGCGCCGGCGGCAGGCCGGCTGCGATGGCCACCTGCACCTGTACGCCCAGCTTGCGCGCCTGCAGGCGCACGAGGGGCATCACGGCATCGAACAGGTCCTCGGCGCTGACGGCCTCGCGGGTCTGGTCGCGGCGGCGCACGAAGTCGTGCACGCTCTTGATGACGCGCCCGGCCCGTTCGGCCTGCTGGGCGATGCGCTGCATGGCGGTGCGCACCTCGCGCAGGTCGCCACGCAGTGGCTCGGGCAGGAGCGGCGGCGCCGCGCCGGCAGCATCGCCCGCCACCGGGTCCAGCAGGTTGACGGAGCCCGTGGCGTAGCTGGAGATGGCGGCCAGCGGCTGGTTCAGCTCGTGGCTCAGCAGCGAGGCCATCTCGCCCACGGTGGCCAGGCGCGCCGTGGCCTGCAGCCTCTCGTGCGAGGTGCGCGAGAGCTCTTCCACCCGGCGCTGCTCGCTCACGTCCAGGCACGACCCCATCCAGCCAGTGTGCAGGCCGTCCGCGCTGATGAGCGGCGCCTCGTAGATCATGACCGGAAAGCGCGTGCCGTCGCTCCGCATGAAGACGGTCTCATAGCCCTCGCGCGGCGGGACCTGCTCGCCCGAGAGGCGCACCATCTGCCGAGCCGCGTATTCGTGCGCGAATTCGGGTGGCCAGTAGGGCGGCGAAGTGTCCTGCCCCTGCCCCAGCAGCTGCGCGGAGGAAAAGCCCACCATCTCGCAAAAGGCCGGGTTGACGTAGGTGATACGCCCTTCCAAATCGCGGGCGCGCAGGCCGGTGACCAGCGAATCCTCCATGGCCTTGCGGAAGGCCAGCGCGTCGCCCAGATCGCGTTCGGCACGCAAGCGCCGGCGGTTGTCGCGCACCAGCACCACCAGCACGGTGACCAACGCCACGGACATGGCCGTGACCAGGGCCGTGAGCACGTTGGGGAACACGCTGGGCGCGGTGTGCCAGCTGTCCATGCGCAGCATCACGGCCGTGCCCGGCAGATCCATCAGCTGCTGCGCCTGGAACATGCGCGAGCCGCGGCGCGTGGCACCCACCATGGCCAGGCGGGTGCCGTCGGGCTCGGTGAAAGAGACTTCCTGCCCACGCTTGAGCCCCGGCGCCACCAGATCCACCAGCACGTTCTGCAGCGCATAGGTGGCGATCAGGAAGCCCTTGGCCTGCCCTCCATCCTGCAGCGGCACGCACAGCTCCATCATCTCGGCGCCCAGGCCGTCGAGCTGCGGCTGGAAGTAGCTGCCCGAATACGAGGGTCCGCCCACGCGCCGCGCGTTGGCGCAGGCCAGCGCGATGTCGGTCTGCACGCCCATGCGGGCATCGGCCTCCCAGCGCAGCGAGCGATAGGGCGTCTCGGCATGGGCGCGCAGACGCAGCTGGGGGTCGCGCCATTCCAGGCGCACCAGTTCGCGCCGCTGGCTCAGCAGGCCGCTGGCGCGGTGCTCCCACGCCGCGGGGTCGGGATCGCCGGCATGCAGCGCCTGCAGGCTCTGCAGGTTGTGGGCGAAGGCCGCGCGCAGGTCGGTCACCGCATCGGCCGTGTCGCGTTCGAGCCGGCTCTGCACCTGGCTGGCCTCGTAGCGGCCCGCCAGCCACACCAGGGTGACCAGCATGGCCGCGACCAGCGCCACCAGCAGGGTCCAGAGCGACCAGCGCCTCCAGGCGCCGCGCCATCGACGCCAGCCCTGCGGCCGCGGCCGGGCGGTGGCGGCAACCGCGGCCGACGCGGGCGGATGCGCGAGGGATTCCTTCGTCTCGGCGCTCACAGCACACCGTGCTCCAGCGCCGGCAGCTGCTGACGCACCTGGCGCAGCCGCGCGGCCTCGATCTCGCCGCAGACGACACCGGCGCCTTCGGGCAGAACCGCCTGCACCGTGCCCCAGGGTTCCACCAGCATGCTGTGGCCCCAGGTGCGACGGCCGTTCTCGTGCGTGCCGCCCTGCGCGGGCGCCAGCACGTAGGCCAGGTTCTCCACGGCGCGGGCGCGCAAGAGCACCTCCCAATGGGCCTGGCCGGTGGTGTGGGTGAAGGCGCTGGGCACCAGCAGCAGATCGGCGCCGGCTTGCGCGTGGCGGCGGTAGAGCTCGGGAAAGCGCAGGTCGTAGCACACCGACAGGCCCACGCGCCAACGCGTGCCGTCGCGCGCGGTCATCTCGAAGCGCACCGGGTCGGCGCCGGCTTCGATGACGGCAGCCTCGTCGAAGCGTTCGCGCCCGTTGTCGAAGCGAAAGAGGTGGATCTTGTCGTATCGCGCCACGCGCTCGCCCGTCGGGGCGAACACCAGCGTGGTGTTGCGCACCTGGGTGGCGCTGCCGGCATCGAGCGGCAGCGTGCCGCCCACCACCCAGAGGCCCAGCTCGCGCGCAGCGGTGGCCAGCATGGCCTGCACCGGGCCTTCGCCCAGGGGTTCGCGCAGCGCCAGCTTGTCGGTGTCGCGCGCGCCCAGGAAGCTGAAGTATTCGGGCAACACGGCCAGCTCGGCCCCTTGCGCAGCGGCGTCTTCGAGCAGGCGGCGGGCCTGGGCGAGGTTGTCGGCCTGGCACATGCCAGAGACCATCTGCAGTGCAGCGATTTTCATGAGGCGTCTCCCGAAGGCGGTGGCGGAGAGGCGGCTCCCGACGCCTCGCCCTGCCCGCCCGCGGGCCGGCGGCGCGAGACGCGCTCGATGCGCGGATCGTCCCAGGTGCCGTCGATGTGGAACTGCTGCGTGGCAGCCTGAATGAGCGGCCCGCGCAGGAAGATCTGCGCGAGGAAGCTGCCCAGCCCCACCACGGGGTTGATGGCCGTGGCCACCAGTGAGGCGGTCATGGCATTGATCTCGGGCACCACCACCACATGCAGGTCCTGCGTCTCGTGCGCGATGTCGGCGCTGCCCTCCATCAGCACGGCGGCGTTCACGCCCTTCATCTGCAGATTGTTGGTGGTAGCCACGCCCCGCTCGATGCGCACGTCGCCGCGCACGAAATCGAACGCGAAGCCCTGGCTGAACACGTCGCGGAAGTCCAGCGCGAAGCGGCGCGGCAGCGACTGCAGGCTGAGCACGCTCAGCAGCTTGGCGATGCCCGGCTCGGCCTTGAGGAACTGGCCGGCCTCCACATCGACATGCATCTGGCCGGACATGGAGCGGTAGTCCGGACTGATGGGCGCGCCGTTCCAGGCGACCTGACCCGCGAGCTGGCCCTTGCCGCGCCTGATCACGCCCTCCATGCCCAACCGGGCCAGCAGTTCGCCCGAATCGCGGATGTCGAGCCGAAAATCCATCACCGTGCGGCGCTGGGGTCCGCTGACGCTGCCTCCGACGCCGCGGGCGCCGGGTACCAGGGCCCAGCTGCCGCTGGAGGTGAAGGTGGCCTCGGGCGCCACCAGGTTGAATCTGGACAGCAGCCATTCACGCTTGCCCTCGGCATCGCGGTTCTGCGCCTCGATCTCGATGCGGCCCAGCCGCCGGCCGCGCAGCTCGAAATCCTGCACCACGATGTCCAGCGAGGGCAGTGCGCCGGGCTGCGAGTTGTCATCGCCCAGCAGCAGGTCGTCCACCTGCTTGACCGCCGCCTGCGGGATGGTCAGGCGCGAGAGCCGCGCATAGAGGCGGCCCTGGGCCGCGCCCTCGCCCTGGCGGTATTCGAAGTAGCCGTCCAGCTCGGACGCATCCACGTTGGCTCGCCAGGTCGTGCCCTGGCGCGAAACGCCGGCCACCACGTCGTGCAGCGTACGCCCCTGCCGCGTGACGGTGGCCGCACGCACGGCGAGTTGCTGGGGCAGGTATTCCAGCGTCTCGCCGGTGGAGGCCTGGGACGCAGCGGGGGAGGCCGCTGCGCCGGTGGATGCAGCCGGCTCCGGCGGCAGAAAGGCGGTCTGCCAGGCATCGACATCCACGTGCTGCAGCTGCACGTTGGCGGCAACGCCGGCAGCGGGCATGGGCACCGACTCGCCCGGAGCCAGGCCCAGCGCGATGGCGCCACTGAGCACGTGCGGCGCCGGGCCGCTCAGGTCGCGCAGGTAGCGCGCGGAACCCACGCCGCCCAGGTCCACCACCAGCTCGTCGCGCAGCGGCGCGGTGCTGCTGGCGGCGGAAGCCTCGGTCAGGCGGTTCTCGTAGCGCACCGGCAGCGCGGTATCGGCGGGCTTGCCCAGCGGTGCCGGCAGCGCCAGTGCCATGCCTTGCAGGCTGGTGGCGACCTGTACTTCGGCCACGCCGCGGCGCACCCCGATGGTCACGCTGTAGGGCGTGCTGCCGCTCGCCAGGCGAGCCATGTGCGAGACGCCGCCCAGCCCGCTCGCCTGCCGCAGCCCTTCGGCCGTGACCACGCCCTGGGCGCGCACCTGCACGGGCGCTTCGGCACCCGGACTGGCGGGCGGGCGCATGCCGCCCTCGAAGCGGACTTCGCCGCCCAGCGAGCGGCCGCGCACGCCCGCCAGCGTGAAGCCGGCATCGGTGAACTGCACACTGCCCTGGGCGCGCTCGACCAGGGGCGTCTGCGGGGTGATGCGCAGGTCGTTGCCCGCCAGCGCCAGGCTGCCGCGCACGGTAGAGGTATCGATGTGGCTCACCGGCAGGTTCAGTTGCAGCTGGAGGGCCGCCGGGCCGGTGGCGCTGGCCTGATCCAGCGCGCCGCCGATGAGCTGGCCCACGTGCGATCCGCGCACCAGCCCCAGCATGTCGGCCAGCGGCCCGCGCACGTCGGCCGTCACGCCGACCACGCTGTGGCCCAGGTCGGGAATGCGCGCATTCACCTTCTGTACGCGCACCTGCGGCCAGCCGGAGAAGCTGCCGCTCGCGTCCTTCACGCTCATTCCGGCGCCGTCGAAGATCAGCTCGCCGTCCAGCCCCGTGAGCGAAGGCCAGGGCAAGTGGCCACTGCCCTGCTGCAGGCGCGGCGGCACGTAGGCGAAGTTGACGCCGCGCAGCTTGGCGGCGATGCGGAACTCACCCTGCCCCGGATGGCTGGCGGGGATGTGCTCCACGTCGCCCTTGACGCGAAACTGCACCTGGCTGGCCGAGCCGGAGGTGATGGCGTCGCGCAGATAGTGGCGCGTCTCCTGCGGAATCGCGAGCGGCAGGTACCGGTACACGCGCGTGCCGTCGGCGCGCTGCAGCGAGCCGGTGAGATCGATCACGCCCGGCGAGCGTTCGAGGTCGTCGGTGTGCCAGGCGAGCCGCGCCTCGCCCTCGGCATCGGCGTTGGCGAAGCGCAGGTCGCTGGCCTGCACGGCCAGGCGCTTGCCGTCCCGCTGCCAGCGCAGCGAGGCGCCCAGGCGCTGCACCGGCACCAGCGGGTCTTCGAAAACGCCCGGCAGCAGCAGCGCTCCGTCTGCGATGGCCAGGCTGGCGGTGCCGCCGGTCTGCGTCAGGTCGAAGTCCACCGTCGCGCCGCGCACGCCCTCCACGCGCGGGATCGCGCTGGTCCCCCGCTCGGGCGCGGCCAGCGCCAGGCCCGAGACGCGGCCCCGCGCCTGGTATTGCTGGGGCGCCGTGAGCGGTCCGCGCCAGCTGGCCTGCACCGAGTCCACCAGGCCCTCGGGTGCGTAGGTGGCCAGCGCGCGGTGCGCCGCCTCGCCCAGCGGCAGGCGGCTGGCAATCTCCGAAAGCGCGGCCAGGTCCAGCCGGTCGGCCTGCAGCTCGCCCCGGTCCTGCTGGCGCGCGGCGCCGCCCATGTGGCGCAGCATGAGATTGCCCCCCGGCCAGCGCAGGCCATCGTCGGTGAGGAACTGCAGGCCGGTGGTGGAGATCTCGAAGCCGTCTGCGAAGCGCCGCCCGCCCACGCGCCCGGCGACCGAGCGCAGCTCCAGCGGCTGCAGCCGCGCGCCCAGGGTGGTGTTGACGCCGGCCAGGGCCAGGTCGGCCATGCCGCCCGCGAGCTGGCCGCGCTGCACGTCGGCCCAGGCACGCACCGCGCCATGGCCGCCGGCCACCCGTGCGCCCAGCAGGTCCACGTAGCGGTTCAGACTGGAGACGTCCACGCGGGCGAAGTCGGCATAGAACTGACCGCTCCAGCGCTCCCAGGCGCCGGCATGGGCGCTCAGGAGCGGCGAGCGGAACTTGCCGCGCAGCGTGAAACGATCGCCCCATGGGGCCGGGGGCGTGGCGTCGAGCCGCATGTGGTGGCGCCAATGGCCATTGCGCAGCACCAGATCGACCTGCGAGAGCGCCAGCGGCGGCGCGCCGCGCTGCTCGTCGGTCCAGCGCACGGTGCCGCCGCGGATGGCGACTTCCTTCTGCGAAAACAGCCAGTCGGCCGCGCTGCTGTTGCCGCTGCCGTCGTCGGCCGGGTTGCCGCCGAAAGGCATGCCCGCCACGAAGATGCGCCCGCGCGCATCGCGCCGCACATCCAGCTCCGGGCCTTCCAGATACAGCTGCTCGAAGCCGAGCTTGAGCAGCGATCGCGGCGAAATGGCCGCGACCACGCGCGGCAGGCGCAGCGCCTCGCGGCCCTGGGCGTCGAGCAAGGCGACATCCTTCAGCTCGATGGTGGGAATCAGCCCGTCCGAGCGGGCGGCCAGCGCGCCGATGCGCACGGGAACCCCCAAAGCCCGCATGGCCCGGGTTTCCAGCGCAGGACGGAAATCTCCGATTCGCGGCACAATCCAGCCATGAAGCACGCCCCAAGCGGCTGCCAGCAGCAACCAGAAGGCCAGCAGCAGCCCCAGCGACCATCGAGCGAACACCGCAACGCATCTGAGCATTCGTGTGGGGTGTGGTGGCGTCTCGGCGTCGGTCATGGCGGGTGTTGTCGGTGTCTGGAATTATGACCCGCACCCTTTCCCCTGGTTCAGTGCAGAACCGTGTCAATCCGTACGCTCCGGCGCAGGCCCGGGCTGCCGCCGGACGTTCCCGCACCGCTCCCTGATCCTTTTCCATGCAGCAGTCGCCTCCGAACTCTCCCGGCCAGGGATTTGCCGAACATTCGCGTTTCCTGCAGCGTCTGCATCGCCGCTACGCGGACGAATTGCCCCTGCTACCCGAAGGTCTTCCCACCCGCGAAACCATGGGTGCTGCCCTGGAGGCACTGACGGCGCGCGGACATGAGACCGGCGCCGCGCTGCGCATCCTGCGCCAGCTGGTGATGGAGCGGCTGATGCGGCTCGACTGCGAGCAGCAGGCCCCGCTGCAGGACATCACCCGCGCCATGACCTGGCTGGCCGAGCTGGCGCTGGACCGCGCCTGCGTGCAGGTGCGCGCCGAGCTCGACGCCCGCCACGGCACGCCCCGCGGGCCCGACGGCCAGCCGGTGCAGCTGTGGATCGTGGGCATGGGCAAGCTGGGGGCGCGCGAGCTGAACGTCTCCAGCGACATCGACCTGATCTACGTCTATGAGCACGACGGCGAAACGGCCGGCAACGCCGAGGGGCGCGGGCGCATCTCCAACCACGAATACTTCGGCCAGGCGGTCAAGGCCATCTACACGCTGGTGGGCGACACCACCGAGCACGGCTTCGTCTTCCGGGTGGACCTGGCTCTGCGGCCCAACGGTAACTCGGGCCCGGCGGCCGTATCGCTCGCCGCGCTGGAGGAATACCTGCAGGTGCAGGGCCGCGAATGGGAACGCTTCGCCTGGCTCAAAAGCCGCGTGGTGGCCCCGCGCGACGCGGTGATCGGCGAGCCCGTGCAGGCGCTGCGCGGCGTGGTGCTGCCCTTCGTCTTCCGCCGCTACCTGGACTACAGCGTGTTCGACGCGCTGCGCTCGCTGCACCGCCAGATCCGCGAACACGCCGCCAGGCGCAGCGCCGGCCACCCGGAGCGCTCCAACGACGTGAAGCTCTCGCGCGGCGGCATCCGCGAGATCGAATTCACCGTGCAGCTGCTGCAGGTGGTGCGCGGCGGGCAGTTCCCCGAGCTGCGCTGCCGCCCCACGCTGGAGGCGCTGCAGCGCATCGCCCGCGCCGGCCTGATGCCGCAGGAAACCGCCGACGCGCTGGCCAACGCCTACACCTTCCTGCGCCAGGTGGAGCACCGCATCCAGTACCTGGACGACCAGCAGACCCACGTGCTGCCCACGCGCGACGACGACCTGGCCTGGATCGCCCAGAGCCTGGGCCTGGGCACCTGCGCCTTCCTGCACCAGCTGGATGCGCACCGCGAACTGGTGGCGCAGGAATTCGACACCCTGCTGGGCGGCGCCGGCAAGAAGCAGTGCAGCGGCGGCGGCTGCGGCGGCCCGCGTGCCGGCAACCCGCCCCCGCCCGAACTCGAATCGCTGCTGAACCAGCTGCCGCCGGCCGTGCGCGAGCGGCTGGCCGAATGGCGCACCCACCCGCGCGTGCAGTCGCTGAGCGACGAGTCGCGCGAACGGCTGCTGCGGCTGGTGCAGCGCACCGCGCGCTGGCTGGCCGACGGCCAGATCAACGAAGACGCCGTGGTGCGGCTGATCGGCTGGCTCGAATCGCTGCTGCGGCGCGACATCTACCTGGCGCTGCTGCTGGAGCGCCCCTCGGTGCACGAACACCTGCTGCACCTGCTGGGCGCGGCCAAATGGCCTGCGCGCTACATGCTGCAGCACCCCGGCGTGATCGACGAGCTGGCCGGCGAGGCGCTGCTGGCCGAGCGCTTCGTGCCACAGGACTTCGAGCGCGAACTGGCACTGCGGCTGCAGTCCCTGCGCACCACCGGCGAGGACGACGACGAGACCCTGCTGAACCTGCTGCGCCGCGCCCAGCATGCCGAAACCTTCCGCACCCTGGCGCGCGACGTGGAGCACCGCATCACCGTCGAGCAGGTGGCCGACGACCTCTCCGCACTGGCCGACAGCGTCCTGCGCGTGACCGCCCAGTGGTGCTGGAGCCGCCTGAAGAACCGCCACCGCGAGGTGCCGCAGTTCGCCATCATCGGCTACGGCAAGCTGGGCGGAAAGGAGCTGGGCTACGGCAGTGACCTGGACATCGTCTTCGTCTTCGACGACGACGACGAACGCGCCTCCGAGGTCTATGCCGCGTTCGTGCGCAAGCTCATCAACTGGCTCACGGTGAAGACCGCCGAGGGCGACCTCTTCGAGATCGACACGGCCCTGCGGCCCAACGGCAACTCCGGCCTGCTGGTGACCAGCTTCACCGCGTATTCCAACTACCAGCAGCGGCGCGGCAGCAACACCGCCTGGACCTGGGAACACCAGGCCATGACGCGCGCGCGTTTCCTGCTGGGCACCGAAGACCTCGCGCCGCCCGGCGCCCTGCCGCTCGGACCCGAGGGCACCGACGCGCCGGCCGGCAGCGGGCGCGGCCTGCGCGAGCGCTTCGACGCCGTGCGCGAGGCCGTCATCACCGCGCCGCGCGACCCCGCCGCACTGCGCGAGGAGATCGTCACCATGCGCGAGCGCGTGCGTGCCGCGCACCCGGTGCCCGCCGGGCAGTTCGACGTCAAGCACAGCGCGGGCGGCATGGTGGACGCCGAATTCGCCGTGCAGTACCTGGTGCTGTCGCAGTCGGCCAGCCACCCCAGCCTGCGCGAGAACGTGGGCAACATCGCGCTGCTGCAGCGCGCCGAGGCCGCAGGCTTCCTGCCCGACGGCGTGGGCGCCGCCGCCGCCGCGGCCTACCGCACGCTGCGCCAGGTGCAGCACCGCGCCCGCCTGAACGAACAGCCCACCCGCGTGGACCCGGCCACGCTCGCCGCCGAGCGGGACACCATCCTCGCGCTCTGGCGGGCGGTGTTCAAGCCAGCCTGATCCAGGCCTGATACGGGCCTGCCCCCGCGCCAGGCATCAAGCCGGATCGCCGCGCGGCCCTTCACCTGCAAGGGCTGCCAGCTACACAAACCATAGCCATCCGCCGCCCCGCCCACGTGGGGCGCGGCGTGCGGCTGCGCGCGGCCCGTGCAGCGGCTGCGGCGCACCTGCGAATTTTCCGCATAAGCATGCGCCGAATCCTTTGCTGCGCTGGCGCGGCGAACGGGCTTCAATGCACCTCAAGCCCCCGGCACGGCGGTCGTGCCGGGGGCTCCCACCGCATTCAAGGAAGGTGCATTTCCCATGACCCGCAAATACAAGGTAGTGGCCGTCTCCGGCAACGTGCAACGCCCCTCGCGCACGCTGGTGCTGGTCGAGGAGCTGATCGCCGCCATCAGCGACGTGCTGCCCATCGAGGCGCGCACCATCGAGCTGGGCCCGCTCGCACCGCAGATCGGCGGCGCGCTCTACCGCAGCCACCTGCCCGCCAGCGTGGAGGCGGATCTCGCCGCCATCGAATCGGCCGATCTGCTGATCGTGGCCAGCCCGGTCTATCGCGGCTCCTACACGGGCCTCTTCAAGCACCTGTTCGACTTCGTGCACCACGAGGCACTGATCGACGTGCCCGTGCTGCTGGCCGCCACCGGCGGCAGCGACCGCCATGCGCTGGTGATCGACCACCAGCTGCGCCCGCTCTTCAGCTTCTTCCAGGCACGCACGCTGCCGCTGGGCGTGTATGCGTCGGAGCAGGACTTCGCGGGCTACGCCATCGGCAGCGAGGCGCTGAAGGCGCGCATCGCGCTGACCGCGCAGCGCGCAGCGCCGCTGGTGGGGCTGCCCCACGCCGCCGCCCATGCAGCCCCCGCGCTGCGGCTGGCGCAAGCCGCCTGAGCCCATCGCGCCGTCCCTGACCACCACCCGAATCACGACACGCATCGGCATCAACAACCAGGAGCCTGTCCATGAGCCACGACTCGCACGAAACCTCTTCGTCCAACCCCCTGAAGTTCGCCTACTGGGTGCCCAACGTCAGCGGCGGCCTGGTGGTCAGCACCATCGCCCAGCGCACCGACTGGAGCCTGGAATACAACCAGCGCCTGGCGCAGGCGGCCGAGCGGGCGGGCTTCGACTACGCCCTGAGCCAGATCCGCTTCACGGCCGGCTACGGCGCCGAGCACCAGCACGAATCGGTGTCGTTCAGCCAGGCCCTGCTGCATGCCACCACCCGGCTCAAGGTGCTGGCCGCCATCCTGCCCGGCCCCTGGAGCCCCGCCGTGGTGGCCAAGCAGATCGCCACCATCGACCACATCTCGCAGGGCCGCATCGGCATCAACGTGGTGAGCGGCTGGTTCAAGGGCGAATTCCAGGCCATCGGCGAACCCTGGCTGGAGCACGACGAGCGCTACCGCCGCTCGGAAGAGTTCATCCGCGCGCTCAAGGGCATCTGGACGCAGGACAACTTCACCTTCAAGGGCGACTTCTACCGCTTCAACAACTACACGCTCAGCCCCAAACCCGTGCAGAAGCCCCACCCCGAGATCTTCCAGGGCGGCAGCTCGCGCGCCGCGCGCGACATGGCCTCGCGGGTTTCGGACTGGTACTTCACCAACGGCAACACGCCCGAGGGCGTGAAGCAGCAGATCGACGACCTCCGCGCCAAGGCGGCCGAAACCGGCCACTACGTGCGCATCGGCATCAACGCCTTCGTCATCGCCCGCGATACCGAGGAAGAGGCCCGCGCCGTGCTCAAGGACATCATCGACCACGCCCACGTCGAAGCCGTGCATGCCTTCGGCGACGCGGCCAGGCAGGCCGGCCGCGCGTCGCCCGAGGGGGAGGGCAACTGGGCCCAATCCACCTTCGAAGACCTGGTGCATTACAACGACGGCTTCCGCACCAACCTGATCGGCACGCCGCGCCAGGTGGCCGAACGCATCGTGGCGCTCAAGGCCGTGGGCGTGGACCTGATCCTCGCCGGCTTCCTGCACTTCATCGAAGAGGTCGAGTACTTCGGCGAGAAGGTGCTGCCCCTGGTGCGCGAACTGGAAGCCGCCCGGGACCGCGAACTGCAGCAAGGCCGCACCGCCGCACCGACAGCGGCAGTGGCGGCAGAGGAACCCGTAGCCGCCTGACGTAAGCCGCCGGCCGAGGCAGCGTGCAGCCCCGGTGGCAGGCCTTCCACCGGCGTTCTTTGAACATGATCGCCGTGTTGACCGCCCTGGTGGCGCTGGTTCAGCAGCGCCGCGACCGCTCCGTGGGCGGGATTGCAGCGAGGCCGCCTCCGGGCGGCCTTTGTCATGGCGGGGCGGGGGAAATGCCACCCAGCCCCTTATCTGCCTTCGCTTTTAGCGATCGAAAACATAGCGAACAGCCGGTGAAACGAGTCCGTCCGACCGCCGCGTCCGGCGGGCGCTCCCCCGTTTTTCCGAGGGTTTGCAGCAAATCAAACAAACGTTTGATTTGCATGCTCTAATCCACGCCATGTCACCCGCCGCCTCCGCCCCGGCTGCCCCATCGGTCGCCGCCGATACGCCGCCCGCCCGCGAGCGCCTGCTGCAAGCGGCGCTGCAGCTCTTCGCCGAGCACGGCTACGCGAAGACCTCGATCCGTGCCATCGCCCAGGCCGCGCAGGCCAACGTGGCGGCGGTGAGCTATTACTTCGGCGACAAGGCCACGCTGTATGCGGCGCTGTTCAGCGAATCCTTCGGCGACATGCAGCCGTTGGTGGATGCGTTTTCGAGCGAACGCCTGAGCCTGCGCGAGGCGATGGCCTGCTACTTCGGCGGCATGCTGGAGCCCCTGCAGCACGGGGAGCGGGCGCGGCAGTTCATGCGCCTGCATATCCGCGAGATGCTGGAGCCCACCAGCCAGTGGGAGCGCGAGATGCAAGCCAGCGTGCGCGTGCCGCACGAGGCCCTGGTGGGGCTGCTGGCCCGACACCTGAATCTGGCGGCGTCCGACGACGGGCTGGAGCGGCTGGCCTTCAGCATCTCGGGCCTGGCGATGCAGGTCTGGTGCCAGCAGGATGTGCTGATCGCCCTGCGCCCGCAGTTGCTGGACGCGCCCGACGCCTTGCAGGCCTGGGTGCACCGCCTGACCGCCTACGCCCTCGCCCTGGTGGCCGCCGAAGCCGCGCTGCGCGGCCTGGCGCCGCCCCCCATGCCGCACCAGCCATGACGCCCACCCTGCCTCCCCCCCGCCCGCCCGCTCCCTCCGCAGCCGCCGAAACCCGCCCTGCGCGGCTCGCGGCGATGGCCGCCGCCCTGCCCCTGGCGCTGCTGCTCACGGCCTGCGCCGTGCAGCGCCCGCCCGCGCAAGTGGCCGCCCCCGCGCCTGCCGCCTGGCAGGCCCCGCTGCCGCACCACGGCCAGGTGGCCGACCTGGCACGCTGGTGGGAACAACCCGGCGACCCGCTGCTGCCCGAGCTGATCCGCGCCGCGCAGGGCGTGAGCCCCACCGTGGCCCAGGCCGGCGCGCGCATCGCCCAGGCGCGGGCCACGCAGACCGCCTCGCGCGCGGCGCTGCTGCCTTCGCTGGACGCGCAGGGCAGCGCCAGCCGGGGCTTCAACCAGTCGGTGAACGGCCTGGCCACCACCGCCCAGGGCGCGCTGCAGTCCAGCTGGGAGATCGACCTCTTCGGCGGCAATGCCGCCGCCAGCGATGCCGCCGCCCAGCGCCTGGCCGCGGCCGGCGCGCAGTGGCACGAGGCGCGGGTGTCCGTCGCGGCCGAGGTGGCGCAGCAGCTCAGCGACTGGCGCCACTGCACGCGCCAGCTGGCGGTGGCCGAATCGGATGCCCGCTCGCGCGGCGAGACGGCGCGGCTGACCGGCGAAAGCGAGCGCGCGGGCTTCACGGCCCCCGCCACGGCGGCGCTGGCGAGCGCCAGCTTCGCCGACGCCCAGGTGCGCGCCGCGCAGCAGCGCATGCAGTGCGAGATCGGCGTGAAGACGCTGGTGGCGTTGACCGGCTGGGACGAGCCCGCGCTGCGCCAGCGCCTGGCCGCCACGCCCGCGCCGGAGGCGCCGGACGCGCTCTTCGACATCCCCGCGCTGCCCGCGCAGACCATCGCCCAGCGGCCCGACGTGTATGCGGCCGAGCGCGAGGTGGCCGCTGCCAGCGCCGAGGTGGGCAACGCCCGCGCGCAGCGCTATCCGCGCCTGTCGCTCACCGGCTCCATCGGGCGCGGCATGGTGCGCATGGGCGGCAACGAGGTGACGAGCAACACCTGGTCCATCGGCCCGCTGGCGCTGTCGCTGCCCCTGCTGGACGGCGGCCGCCGCGCCGCGCAGGTGGATGCGGCCAGCGCGCAATACGAGCAGGCCGTGACGGCCTACCGCGCCACCGTGCGCAAGGCGGTGAGCGAGGTCGAGCAGGCCCTGGTGCGGCTGGACAGCACCGCCCGCCGCAGCGCCGACGCGCAGCGCGCCGCCGCCGGCTACCGCCAGTCGTTCGAGGGCACGCAGGCGCGCTGGCGCGCGGGCCTGGCCAGCCTGGTGGAGCTGGAAGACGCGCGCCGCACGGCGCTGGCCTCCGAAACGGCGCTGGTCGGGCTGCAGCAGGAGCGCATGGCCGCCTGGGTGGCGCTCTACCGCGCCGCCGGCGGCGGCTGGGACCGCAGCCTGCCCACCGCCACCCCATCGCCCCCAACCACCACGGCCACCCCGCCGGCCCCCGGCGCCTGAGCCGCACGCCGCCCCGGCCCCGCCCCACCGACTGCCTCTTTCCGGGCCGCATGGCCCGCACGAACGGAACACATCCCATGCAGCGCAAGACTCTCACGCTTTCCCTCGTCGCCCTGGCCCTGGGTGCCCTGCTGGGCGCCGGCGGGGCCTGGCTGGCCGCACGCCCGGCACCCGGCCAGCAGGCCCCGGCCGCCAAGACCGCAGCGCCGCGCCCGGCCCTGGTGGTGACGCCGATCCGCCCGGTCACGTCGGCCGTGGACCTGCGGCTGGAGGCCAGCGGCAGCGTCGCCGCCTGGCAAGAGGCCATCGTGGGCGCCGAAAGCAGCGGCCTGCGGCTGGCCGAGGTGCGCGTGAACGTGGGCGACGTGGTCGCCAAGGGCCAGGTGCTGGCCGTGCTCGCGCCCGAGACGGTGCAGGCCGACGTGGCCCAGGCCCGCGCCAGCCTGATGGAGGCGCAGGCCAGCGCGGCCGAGGCCACCGCCAATGCCGAGCGCGCCCGCACGCTGACCGAATCGGGCGCCTTGAGCCGCCAGCAGATCCAGCAGTACGCCACGGCCAGCGCCACGGCAAAGGCGCGCGTGGAGGCGGCCCAGGCCGCGCTGCAGGTCCAGCAGCTGCGGCTGCGCCACACGCAGGTGCTGGCGCCCGATGCCGGCGTGATCTCGTCGCGCACCGCCACGGTGGGCGCGGTGGTCAACGGCGGCGCCGAGCTGTTCCGCCTGGTGCGGCGCGGCCGGCTGGAGTGGCGCGCCGAGGTGACGTCGGCCGACCTGCCACGCATCCGCCCCGGCCAGACGGCCCTGGTCACCTCCGCCAGCGGCGTGCAGGTGCGCGGCACGGTGCGCATGGTGGCGCCCACGGTGGACCCGCAGACGCGCAACGGCCTGGTCTATGTGGATCTGCCGGGCCGCGAAGACGCCGACGCCAGGCCAGGCCGCACCAGGGCGGAGGGCGCGCCGCAAGGCAGCGCAGGCGCCTTCTTCCCGGGCATGTTCGCCCGCGGCGCCTTTCTGCTGGGCGCGCGCGAGGCGCTCACCGTGCCGCAATCGGCCGTGGTGGTGCGCGACGGCTTCAGCTATGTGTTCGAGCTGCCCGCCGAGGACCGCGTGACGCTGCGCCGCGTGCAGACCGGCCAGCGCGTGGGCGACCGGGTGGAGATCACCTCGGGCCTGGCAGCCGACAGCGTGCTGGTCGAGCGCGGCGGCGCCTTCCTCAACGATGGCGACCGGGTGCGCGTGGAGGCCGCGTCTTCCACACCCAAACAGCCTGCGGCGCCCACGGCCCCTTCACAGCCCGCTAGCAAATAAGGAGCAAACCGCCATGCCCTGCCGCGCTCCATCCGCCATCTTCCGGGGGCCCTGCCCATGAATCTCTCCGCCTGGTCCATCCGCAACCCCATTCCGGCCGCGATGCTCTTCGTGCTGCTCACGCTGGCCGGGCTGCTTTCCTTCCACTCCATGAAGGTGCAGAACTTCCCCGACATGGATCTGCCGGTGGTGGTGGTCAGCGCCGCGCTGCCGGGCGCCGCGCCCGGGCAGCTCGAATCCGACGTGGCGCGCAAGATCGAGAACGCCATCGCCACCACGCAGGGCTTGAAGCACATCACCACCACGCTGACCGACGGCAGCGCCAGCATCGCCGCCGAATACCAGCTGGAAAAGCCGGTGCAGGAGGCGGTGGACGACGTGCGCTCGGCCGTCAGCCGCGTGCGCGCCGACCTGCCGGCCGACCTGCGCGACCCGGTCATCACCAAGCTGGAGCTGTCGTCGCAGCCCATCCTGGCCTTCGCCATCGCGTCCGACCGCATGGATGCCGAATCGCTCTCGTGGTTCGTGGACGACACGCTCGCGCGCCGGCTGCTGGCCGTGCGCGGCGTGGGCGCGGTCAACCGCGTGGGCGGCGTGAGCCGCGAGGTGCGCGTGGCGCTGGACCCGCTCAAGCTGCAGGCGCTGGGCGTGACGGCGGCCACCGTCTCGCGCCAGCTGCGCGCCGTGCAGCAGGAAAGCGCGGGCGGCCGCGCCGACCTGGGGGATGCCGAGCAGCCGCTGCGCACCATCGCCACCGTGCAGACGGCCCAGCAGATCGGCGCGCTGCAAATTCCGCTTTCCGACGGCCGCAGCGTGCGGCTGGACCAGGTCGCCGCGGTGAGCGACACGGTGGCCGAGCCACGCAGCGCGGCGCTGCTGGACGGCAAGCCGGTGATCGGCTTCGAGGTCTCGCGCAGCCGCGGCGCAAGCGAGGTGGAGGTGGGCGCGGGCGTGCAGGGCGCGCTCGACGCGCTGCTGGCCGAACACCCGGACCTGCACCTCACGCGCACGGCGGACTTCGTCACCATCGCGCAGGACGAATACGACAGTTCCATGCGCCTGCTGTACGAAGGCGCCATCCTGGCCGTGGTGGTGGTGTGGCTCTTCCTGCGCAACTGGCGCGCCACCATCGTCTCGGCCGTGGCGCTGCCGCTGTCGGTGATTCCGGCCTTCATCGGCATGCAGATGCTGGGCTTTTCCATCAACATCATCACGCTGCTGGCGCTGTCGCTGGTGGTGGGCATCCTGGTGGACGACGCCATCGTGGAGGTGGAGAACATCGTGCGCCACCTGCGCATGGGCAAGAGCCCCTATCAGGCAGCGATGGAGGCGGCCGACGAGATCGGCCTGGCCGTGATCGCCACCACCTTCACGCTGATCGCGGTGTTCCTGCCCACGGCGTTCATGAGCGGCATCGCCGGGCGCTTCTTCAAGCAGTTCGGCTGGACGGCGGCGCTGGCGGTGTTCGCCTCGCTGGTGGTGGCGCGGCTGCTCACGCCCATGATGGCCGCCTATCTGCTCAAGCCCCTGGCGGGCGAGGAGAAGGAGCCGCGCTGGCTGGCCGCCTACATGCGCGCATCGGCCTGGTGCCTCAGGCACCGCATCGCCACCGTGGCCGGGGCGCTGGTGTTCTTCGCCGCCTCGCTGGCGCTGATCCCGCTGCTGGCTTCGGGCTTCATTCCGCCCGACGACAACGCGCAGACCCAGGTCAGCCTGGAGCTGCCGCCCGGCAGCCGACTGGCCGACACCGAGGCCGCCGTGGCCCAGGCCACGGAGCGGGTGCGACGCGTGGGCCACATCGAGAGCATCTACACCGCCATCGGCGGCGGCTCCACCGGGGCCGACCCGTTCGCGGGTGGCAGCGGCGCGGGCGACCCGCGCAAGGCCACCCTGACGCTGCGGCTGGCGCCGCGCGGCGAGCGCCCGCGCAAGCAGGCCATCGAACGCGAGCTGCGCGCCGCCCTGGCCGACCTGCCCGGCGTGCGCGTGAAGATCGGTCTGGCCGGATCGAACGATAAGTACGTGCTGGCGCTGGCGAGCGACGACCCGCAGGCGCTGGCCGCCGCGTCGCGCGCCGTGGGCACCGAGCTGCGCACCATCCCCGGCGTGGGCGGTGTCAGTTCCACCGCCAGCCTGGTGCGCCCCGAGATCGCCGTGCGCCCGGACTTCGCCCGCGCCGCCGACCTGGGCGTGACCAGCAGCGCCATCGCCGAGACGCTGCGCGTGGCCACGGTGGGCGACTACGACCAGTACCTGCCCAAGCTCAACCTCGCGCAGCGGCAGGTGCCCATCGTCGTGCGGCTGGACGACTCCGCCCGGCGCGATCTCTCGGTGCTGGAACGGCTGGCCGTGCCCGGGGCGCGCGGACCGGTGCGCCTGGGCGAGGTCGCCACGCTGGAGCTGGCCGGCGGACCGGCCGTCATCAGCCGTTACGACCGCTCGCGCAACGTCAACTTCGAGATCGAGCTGGGCGACGCCGGCCTGGGCGAGGTGGCCCAGGCCATCCAGGCGCTGCCTGCCGTGCGGGCCCTGCCGGCCAGCGTGCGCCTGATCAACGTGGGCGATGCCGAGATGATGGGCGAGCTGTTTGCGAGCTTCGGCCTGGCCATGCTGACCGGCGTGGTCTGCATCTACATCGTGCTGGTGCTGCTGTTCAAGGACTTCCTGCAGCCGGTCACCATCCTGATGGCGCTGCCGCTGTCGCTGGGCGGCGCCTTCGTGGGCCTCCTGATCGCGGGCAAGAGCTTCTCGATGCCCTCGCTCATCGGGCTGATCATGCTGATGGGCATCGCCACCAAGAACTCCATCCTGCTGGTGGAGTACGCGATCGTCGCGCGCCGCGAGGGCAAGGGCCGGCTGGAAGCGCTGCTCGACGCCTGCCACAAGCGCGCCCGCCCCATCATCATGACCACCCTGGCCATGGGCGCCGGCATGATGCCCATCGCCCTGGCGCTGGGCAGTGCAGACATGAGTTTCCGCTCGCCCATGGCGGTGGCAGTGATCGGCGGGCTCATCACCTCCACCGTGCTCAGCCTGCTGGTGGTGCCGGCCGTGTTCACCTATGTGGACGATTTCTCGCAATGGTTCGGGCGCGTGGTACTGCGCCGCAAGCCCCCGGCTTACGCACCGGCGGGCCACGACAACCGCCCTTGATACACGCATGGATGCCTGAAACCCTTACACCACCTTCGCAACACGCTATTAATTTTGTAGCCATTGAGCGCTCGCCCCGTCGCCGGCGCCGGCCGGCCATCGCCGGAACAGCCCGGGCAGCCTGCGGGTTTGCCGCCCATTGCCGCGGCCGGGGACCAGGATAATCCCCAGCCTGCCCCCGCAGTCCCGCCATGCAACTCACTCCGCTGAACATCAACACCATTCCGCTCGGCCAGCCCCTGCCGTTCAACCTGCGCGACGAAGCAGGCGCGCTGCTGGCGCACAAAGGCTTCGTGGTGCGCAGCCGGGACGACCTGGAAGCCATGCTCAGCCGGGGGCTGCAGCTATGCGTGGACACCGAGGAGTCGGGCGAAAGCTACCGCGCCTATCTGGCCCAGCTGCAGCGCATGCTGCTGACCGCCAACTCGCTGGGCCAGATCGCCGCCGTGAAGATGGAAAGCACCGGCCAGCGGGCGCGTACCGTGGCAGCGCCCGGCCCCGTGCAGTGGGACGAGCTGGAGCAGCGCGCCGCCAAGCTGCTGCGCACGCCCTCGCAGACCGATTTCCTGGACCGCTTCTACGTGCTGCACGACGAGCTGGAGCGCCAGGTGCTGCATTCGCCCAACGCCAGCCTCCTGGCGCTGCTGCACATGTCGTCGCAGGAAACGCGCACCTACAGCGCCACCCATGCCCTGCTGGTGTCGTGCATCGCCATGCTGGTCGCGCGCGAAACGCTGGCCTGGCCCGAGGCGCGCGTGCGCACCGTGGGCTGCGCGGCGCTTTCGATGAACGTCGCCATGACCGCGCTGCAAGACCAGCTGGCGCTGCAGACGCAGCCGCTCACGTCCGAGCAGATCCACGCCATCGAAACCCACAGCGAGCGCTCCTGCGCGCAGCTGCGCAGCCTGGGCGTGACCGACCCGCTCTGGCTTGAGGCCGTGGCGCAGCACCACCACCGCCTGGCCGGGCCGCTGGACGCGCTGGGCGAGGCGCAGCAGATGGCCCGCCTCATCCAGCGTGCCGACGTGTTCGGCGCCCGCATCGCGCCGCGCGCCAGCCGCCAGCCGCTGGCGGTGACGCTCGCCATGCAGGGCGTCTATCGCGACGAGGAGCAGCGCGTGGACGAAGCCGGCGCGGCGCTGGTCAAGACCTTGGGCATCTTCCCGCCGGGCGCCTACGTGCGACTGGCCTCGCAGGAAGTGGCCGTGGTGCTGCGCCGCGGCGCCAGCGCCACCACGCCGCGCGTGGTGGTGGTGCTCAACCGAAGCGGCATGCCCACGGGCGAGCCGATCCCCCGCGACACCGCCCAGTCCGCCTGGAAGATCGCCGCTCCCATCGCTCAGCGGGACTTGCGCGTGCAGATCCCGCTGGAGCGCCTGCTGACCCTGGCCGAACGCGGCTGACACCGCCCTCGCCGGGGCGGCACGCCGCCGTGGCACTTGCAGGCAGAGCGCCGGCAGGCGAGCATGCGCGCTGGCCCGCCGCAACACGGCGGGTGATCCAAACCGCTGCGGGATGCGTAAAGCCCTTTTGCGTCACCCAGCAGCCCCGCGCACCCGGCTCCCGCCGCCGCGCGCGCTCCTTGAGGAACCTGCCCATGTCCCGCTCCTGCCTGCCCCTGCTTGCCGCCCTGCTGCTGGCGCCCACCGCCTTCGCTGCCGATGCCCCGGGCGCTGCCGCCAACGGCGCGGGCCCGTCCGCCGCCCCAGCCACGGCCTGCCCCGCGCTGCTGAACCACCGCTTCGACCGCCTGCAGGACGAGGCGCCCCAGTCCCTCTGCCAATACGCCGGCAAGGTGCTGCTGGTGGTCAACACCGCCAGCTACTGCGGCTTCACCGGGCAATACAAGGGGCTGGAGGCGCTCTACGCCAAGTACCGCGACCGCGGCCTGGTCGTGCTGGGCTTCCCGTCCAACGACTTCGCGCAGGAGCGCGACAGCAATGCACAGATTGCCCAATTCTGCGAAAACACCTATGGCGTGAAGTTTCCGATGTTCTCCAAGAGCGCCGTGCGCGGAGCCGACGCGTCGCCCTTTTACCGCCAGCTCGCCGAACAGGGCGGCCAGGCCCCGCGCTGGAACTTCCAAAAGTATCTGATCGGCCGCAACGGCAAGGTCGTGGGCAGCTTCGGCAGCACAGTCGATCCGCAGAGCCCCAAGGTGGTCGAGCTGATCGAGCAGCAGCTGGCGGCGCGGCCCTGAAGGAGCGCACCGTCAGCAGGCCCAACACGGGAGGCTGACGGGAGCTTTACAACAATTTGTTTTTCGTCAAAAAATCTGGAACTTTCGGGAAATCGCACCACTCTATGAGCCAAGGGTCGCGAAAAAGCGACTCACCCCATTGCCTGACCACGATCCGACACGCCACCCACGAGACCGACTGCCACCGTTTACTGTTGCGAAGCCTTTCATGCCCTGGCGCCTCTGACTGAAATCCCCTAGCGCTTCTCCTCCCTCCCTCTCTTCATTCGCTTCGGGACGCTTCGCAACTTTTTTATGCCGCGCCACAACGCGCCGCCTGCCTCGCAGGTGGCGCGTTGTGCTTTGTGGGGTCCGCCAGGCGGGAAGGGAGCGAGGGACCGGTCAGCGCGGCCGGGTGTCGGCGAAGCTGGGGCGCTGGGCCAGCTTGTCCATCAGGCGAGCCAGGTTGGGGTGGCTGGCGCGCCAGTCGATGCGGTCGGGGAAGCGGAACGTGAGCCATTCCAGCGCGCAGCCCACGGCGACGTCCGAAAGACTCAGGTGGATGCCGCTGCAGAAAGGCTTGTCGCCCAGGCCTTGCGCCATGGACTGCAGGCCGGCGCGGACCTTGTCCAGCTGGTAGTCGATCCAGGCGGCGCTGCGCTCGCCCTCGGCACGGCCGCTCCAGACGGATTCGAGCCGCGCCAGGATGGCCGCGTCCATCACGCCGTCGGCCAGCGCCTCCCAGGTCTTGACCTCGGCGCGCTCGCGGCCCTGGGTGGGAATGAGCCGGCCCACGGGCGACAGCGTATCCAGGTATTCCACGATCACCCGCGAATCGAACACGGCCTCGCCGCCATCCATCACCAGGCAGGGCACCTTGCCCAGGGGGTTGGCCTCGCCGATGGTGGTGCCGGGGGCCCAGACGTTCTCTTCCACGAAACGGTAATCGAGCTTCTTTTCGGCCATCACCACGCGCACCTTGCGCACATAGGGGCTGGAATGGGTACCGATGAGTTTCATGGCAAGACCGGGCGAGGCAAATGAAGGGGCCGCCGATTCTAGGGGCTCCGCCTGCCGAGCGCGCACGGCCCCCAGGCCCTGTCGGCAGCCGCCTACAATCACGCGCCATGAGCCTCTCCACGATCACCGCCCTTTCGCCGCTCGACGGCCGCTACGCCGCCAAACTCAGCCTGCTGCGCCCCATCATGAGCGAGCACGGCTACATGCACCGCCGCGTGCAGGTGGAGGTGGCGTGGTTCATCGCGCTGTCGGACGCCGGCTTCGAGCAGTTCAAGCCCCTGACCACCGGCGCACGCGCCTACCTGCTGAGCCTGGTGAAGAACTTTTCCGAGGCCGATTCGCAGGCCATCAAGGACATCGAGAAGACCACCAACCACGACGTGAAGGCGGTCGAGTACTGGATCAAGTCCAAGTTCGAGGCCCGGCCCGAACTGCAGCGCGCCGCCGAGTTCGTACACTTCGCCTGCACCAGCGAAGACATCAACAACACCAGCCACGCGCTGCAGCTGCGCTCGGGCCGCGACCAGGTCATCCTGCCGGGTCTGGACCGCATCGTCCTGAAGCTGCGCGAAATGGCCCACGCCTACGCCGACGTGCCCATGCTGAGCCGCACCCACGGCCAGACCGCCAGCCCCACCACCGTGGGCAAGGAACTGGCCAACGTCGTCGTGCGCCTGCAGGGCGCCTGCGAGCGCATCGCCGGCGTGAAGATGCTGGGCAAGATGAACGGCGCCGTGGGCAACTACAACGCCCACCTCTCGGCCTGGCCCGAATTCGACTGGGAGGCCTTCAGCAAGAAGGTCGTCGAGACGCCCGAGCCGCTGGGCCTGGGCCTCACCTTCCAGCCCTACTCCATCCAGATCGAGCCGCACGACTACATGGCCGAGCTGTTCGACGCCATCGCCCGCGCCAACACCATCCTGGTCGATCTCTCGCGCGACATCTGGGGCTATGTGTCACTGGGCTACTTCAAGCAGCGGCTGAAGGCCGGCGAGATCGGCTCGTCCACCATGCCGCACAAGGTCAACCCGATCGACTTCGAGAACGCCGAAGGCAACCTGGGCCTGGCCAACGCGCTGCTGCGCCACCTCTCCGAGAAGCTGCCGATCAGCCGCTGGCAGCGCGACCTCACCGACAGCACTGTGCTGCGCAACATCGGCGTGGCCATGGGCTATGCCGCCCTGGCGTACACATCGCTGATGACCGGCCTGAACAAGCTGGAGCTGAACGAGGAAGCCCTGGCCGCCGACCTGGACTCCAGCTGGGAAGTGCTGGCCGAGCCCATCCAGACCGTCATGCGCCGCTACGGCGTGCAGGGCGCCTACGAGAAGCTCAAGGAAGTCACCCGCGGCAAGACCGTGACGGCCGAGGCGCTGCACGCGCTGATCGCCGGCCTGGAGATCCCCCAGGCCGACAAGGACCGCCTGCTGGCCATGACGCCGGGCAGCTACATCGGCAAGGCCGCCGAACTCGCCCGCCGCGTCTAAGCCCCATTCTTCAGCCCCCAAATAGCTGCCAGTGCTTGTGGATCAAGCGCTGGCAGCTATTGTTTTATGAGCAAGTGAGCGCCACACATGGCCATCAAGTCCACCATCTTCAAGGCGAACCTCGCCATCGCCGACATCGACCACGGCTACTACGCCGACCATGCCCTGACCCTGGCGCGCCACCCCAGCGAGACCGACGAACGCATGATGGTGCGGCTGGCGGCGCTGGCGCTCAACGCCTGGCAGCTGCAGGCGGTGTGCCAGGGCGACGGCACGCTGGCCTTCGGCGCGGGCCTGTCGGACCCGGACGATCCGGACGTCTCCATCACCGACTTCACCGGCCGCAAGCGCCTGTGGATCGAGGTCGGCCAGCCGGAAGACAAGCCGCTGGCCAAGGCCTCGTCCAAGGCCGACGCGGTGCTGGTCTATTGCTTCAACCATGCTGCCGAGATCTGGTGGAAGGGCATCCAGACCAAGCTCACGCGGCAGGACAAGCTGCAGGTCTGGCGCATTCCGACCGAGGCATCGCAGGAGCTGGCCAGCCTGGCCGAACGCAGCATGCAGCTGCAGGCGACGGTGCAGGAAAACGGCCTCACGCTCAGCAGCAACCTGGGCAGCGTGCAGGTGGAGCCGGTGCGCTGGAAGTGATCCGGCCCGGGCCGGTGGATACAAGTCAAACCGGCCGCTAGCCCGCACAAAATCTGCGCAGATAGCTATCAAAATAGAAGCAAACCCGGAAGCAAGAGCAGCCCGCTAGGCAGGCATCAGCGCCCCGCACTGCCAGCATTGCTCGAAGCCGCCCTCCACCTCTTCGCCGCAGGCCGGGCAGCGCCAGCGCCGCTGCGGGAGGTTCTGCAGCTCGGCCAGCAGCAGGCGGGCGCGCTCGGCATGCTCTTCGTGCTCCAGCCAGATCTCGGGCAGGCATTCGCTGGGCGGCAGGTGGCCGGCCGCCGCGTTCAGGTACAGGCGCTGCACCGACGCGGGCATGCCGGCCTCGCACAGCAGATCGCTCCACAGCATGGCGATGGCGGCGTTCGGAGCCTGGGTGAGCCGCAGCATGGCCGTCGTCGTCGTGGCGTGCGCTTGTGAAGCGGGCGTCAGCGCCGCTCGGCGGCCCGCTCGGCATAGCGGGTGAAGCGCCAGGCCGTGCCTTCCTGCGTGATGCGCCGCCACACCACGCGCTTTTCGACGGGGCTCATCGCCAGCCAGTGCTGCACCTCGGCGAAGCTACGCCCGCAGCCCTTGCACTGCTCGTCGCCCTGGCTGGTGGAGCAGATGGCGATGCAGGGCGTGTCAGGCGTGGTGTCGTACCAGTGCAGCCAGGCCTGCAGCGCGGCCGGGGGCATGGCGGCCCCGGCGATCTCTTCCTCATGGCGATAGACCATCAGCGCATAAACCTCGGCCAGGGCCAGCAGCTCGGGGCACAGCGCCGCACCCTCGGCATGGGCCGGCGGACGCAGGCCGCGCCAATGGTTGATGGCCGCCTCCACGTCGGTGATGTGGATGCGGGCAGCGGAGGAGGGCGGAGGGCTGGAAGACAAGGAGAACGGAACCAAGGGCGCGCGGAAGGGGGCCGATCATACCGTTGGCCTCGCCCCTGCGCCTTCCCGCCGCGGCAGCGGCCCTGCCTGGCCCATTGCTTCATTTTTCATAGCAAACAGCGCAATGCCGGCCACGGCCACGGCCCGCCATGACCCTGCATGGCGGCCGCATCGGCACCGCCACGGCTTGCCGGCCGGTGGCGGCCTGTGTTCCAATGCGCGCTTCGAAGGGGAGTAGCTCCCGACCCGTTTCTCCGGCAGCCAGCGCGGCCTGCAGAGGATGGGCTCGACGGGTTTGTCGTCAGTACGAAGCGCACAGCTTCCGGCAACCCGGGCCTGGTGGCATCCATCGCCACCGGCTGAGCAAGACCTTTGATGGGGCCTCCTGGGGGCCCGATCAAGGCCGGCCTCCTCTTTTCGCCCACCGCGCACAGCGGGCGCAGACGCCAGATCGAAGTCCCCATCACCGCCCCCGGAACGCCGCAAGGCGCTCCAGGTCACCGGAAGGACTCGGCACTGCAGGGCAGCGGGTCTCTTCCTTTTTTCGCCGTTGGTTCTAACGATCGTTTGAGGGAATTTATGGACTTTTTGACTTCACCCGAGTTCTGGGTGGCGCTGGGTCAGATCATCATCATCGACATCCTGCTGGGTGGCGACAACGCGGTGGTGATCGCCCTGGCCTGCCGCAAGCTGCCGCCCGCGCAGCGCACCAAAGGGATCATCTGGGGCACGGCCGGCGCCATCGTGTTGCGCGTGGTGCTGATCGCCTTCGCCATGACGCTGCTGAACCTGCCGTTCCTCAAGTTCGTCGGCGCCATCCTGCTGGTGTGGATCGGCATCAAGCTGCTGGCCCCCGACGAGGAAGGCCACGGCGACGTGGCCGGCAGCGACAAGCTCTTCGCCGCCATCAAGACCATCATCGTGGCCGACCTGGTCATGAGCGTGGACAACGTGATCGCCATCGCCGGCGCCGCACAGAACGCGGGCGAGCACTCGCTGCTGCTGGTGGTGCTGGGCCTGCTGATCTCCATCCCGATCATCGTCTGGGGCAGCCAGCTGGTCATCAAGCTCATGGAGCGCTTCCCCGTCATCATCGTGGTGGGCGGCATGCTGCTGGGCTGGATCGCGGGCGGCATGCTGGTCACCGACCCGGCCTTCGTCAACCCCGACCGCTGGACCTGGGCGCCCAAGCTGGGCACCATGGATGCGCAAGGCATGGCCGTGATCTCCGACACCCTGTACTGGACCGCGCACATCGCGGGCGCGCTGCTGGTGCTGGTCGTCGGCAAGCTGGTCGTCGCCCGCCGCGCCAAGGCCGGCGCAGCCGCCGGCCACTGAACCACAGGCCGCGCGTGCGCCCCTGCCGGGCCCCGGGAACCCCGAGGCCCGGCAGGGGTTACCACCCGGCAAGGCCCGCAGTCCAGCCACACTCGGGCCTTCAGCCGGCCATTCCAGCAGCCCGACAACCAAGGAGCCCCACCATGAACCAGAAGATCATCGTGTACGTGGACGACGCCGCACATGCGCAGCAGATCCTGCGCCCGCTGCTGGCTCGGCAGTCGCAGGATGCTCGCGGCGGCGCCATGCACTGGGTGCTGGTGGCCTGCGCGCCGCGCATGACGCACCGCATCAGCAAATGGGTGAGCCACAGCGCCCGCGAGAACTGGCGCGCCAAGTGGGCCGACAAGCTCTTCGCGCAGCTGGTGCCCGCGCTGCAGGCGGCGGGATCGGAAGTCTCGACCGTGCTGGCCAAAGGGCCACTGCCCGAACTGCTCACCCAGCTGCAGGCCGAGCACGGCACCGACGCCCAGGTGGTGGATGCCCGCCGCCCCAAACAGGAAGCCATGGTTCCTGCTGTGGCGGCCGCAGAGCCGGTGGTGGTGGTGGTGAAGAAGCCTTTGCGCAACTGGTCGCTGCCGGGCACGCTCGCCAGCCTGGCCGCGGTGCTGTTCCTGGTGGCGGAATGATCTAGCCAGCGCGCGGCTGGCAGCTGAACCGCTGATCCCGATCTGCCTCGGCGCCCTCAGGGGCCGCCCGCCGTGCAAACGGCGTGGCGGCCCTTTGTTTTGGCGACCGCGCCTTCGCAGCGTCGCCCGAGCGCGGGCCGCGCCTGCAGCCATGAGCCACACGCTGCTGCTATCCTTTCGTGCATGAAACTGCTTCTCAAATGGCTGCTGAGCGCAGTCGCCCTGCTGTGCGTGGCCTACATCTATCACGGCGTGGAGGTGCGCAGCTTCCCGTCGGCGCTGCTGGCCGCCTTCGTGATCGGGCTCTTCAACGTGGTGCTGCGGCCGGTGCTGGTGGTACTGACGCTGCCGGTCACCATCGTCACCGTGGGTCTTTTTCTCTTTGTCATCAACGCACTGATGTTCTGGGCCGCCGCCAGCGTGCTGGGCAACGGCTTCCAGGTGCACGGCTTCAGCGCGGCGCTGATCGGCTCGCTGCTCTACTCGCTGCTGGGCCTGGTGATCGAATCAGCGCTCGGCGGCCTGTTCCTTAAGAAGTGACTGCATCGCACGCAGCCGCGTGTCGATGATCGACGCCTCGACATAGTCGGACGCCGCGGCGCTCTTGCGCGACAAGTCCTGGCCCGCCCTGAAGCGGTCCATCGCCGCCTGATAGTCATAGCGCGCAGCCTGGGCCTCGGCCTCGGCGCGCACCGAACGCAGGGCATCGCCCTGCTGCTGCCATACCGCCGCCAGCAGCTGCCACACCGTGGCATCGCGCGGATAGCTCGCCACCCAGGTCTGCAGCGGCCCGATCATCTCGGCGCTCGCATTCGCCCGCAGCAGCGCCTGGGTGCGCAGGATCAGCTCCGGCCGGCCGACACCGGAAGCCCCGACCGAGGCACCAGCGCCACCCATCACACCCCCGCGCTCCGCCCGTTCCAGATCGGCCACCGACAAGGAAGCCGATGCTGCGGCAGGAGATGATCCCGTGGCCGCTCCGCCAGGGCCGCCTGCCGCACCGGCGCCAGGCGCCTGGGCCAGCCGCTGCGCCGCCATGCGCGCATCGCCAGCGGCCATGTCCACTTCAGCCGCGAGCAGGCGCGCCTGCCGTTCGGCGGCCGGGTCGCCCCGCACCACGCCATCCAGGCTCTTCAAGCCTTCGCGCGCCGCGGCCACCTCGCGCAGCTGCACGGCGCTCAACACGGCGGCATACCAGGCGGCGGCCCGCTGCGCCGCCGGCCGCGAGGCAAAGCCGGTCGTGCGCGGCTCGGCCTCCCATTGGCGCCACGCATCCACCCCGGGGCGCATCAGCACCCGGGCACGCGCGGCGACCATGGCATGTTCCAGCGTGGGCGGCGGCGCAGGCGGCGTGCCCGCCGGCACGCGTGAATGCATGTCGGCAATGCGCTGCGTGGTCAACGGGTGGCTGCGCAGATACGGCCAGCTGCCGTTGTCGTTGAGGCGGTTGGCCTTCTGGAGCTTGTCGAACATGCTCACGAAGCCCTGCGGCGCGAAGCCGGCCGGCGCCATGATGCTGTAGCCCACCCGGTCGGCCTCGCGCTCCATGTCGCGCGAGAAGTTCAGCTGGTTCTGCACCGCCAGGGCCTGGCCGCCCACCATCATCGCCTGCGCCGCCCCCGGGTTCTTGCTCGCGGCCAGGGCCCCCAGCACCATGGCGCCGAGCACCAGCGGCGTCTGCCGGCTCTGCTGCGCGATCAGGCGCGAGATGTGGCGCTGCGTGACGTGGCTGAGCTCATGCGCCAGCACCGAGGCCAGCTCGTCGCGCGTGGAGACCACCGCCACCAGCCCCAGATGCACGCCGAAGTAGCCCCCGGGCAGCGCGAAGGCATTGACGGTGCGGTCACGGCCCAGCAGCACCTCCCAGGCGAAACGTTCCTCCAGCTCGGGCGAGAGCTCGCCCCGCTCCCGCGAGGCCTTGAGCAATTGCATGAACAGGTGCTGGACGTATTCGTTCAGCACGGCATCGTCGATGTAGTCCGGGTCGCGGTAGAGCTCCCGAATGATGCGATCCCCCAGCCGGCGCTCCTCGCTGGTCGTCATGTCGGCACCGTCGCCCATGGAGGGCAGGCCGCGCTGGGACTGCGATGACGCCTGCGCCGGAGCCTGGGCCGACGCGCCCCCCGCCGTCATGGCCTGAATCGCTATCAAAAACGAAGCTGTCAACGCTTGCCTGGCCTGCGCTGCCGCCCGTTTCCGCATGGAATCCGGGGACACCGGCGCCCGGGACACGCCTGCGGCAGCGGACAAAGGACGGGCTCGGAAGAAAACAGGCATGCGCCGTATGATGCCCCGATCCGCAGTTGGTTTCGCGGCCGTGGCATCAGGACTCTGCGCTGGCCGCAACGCGCCGTCCCGCCACACGCCCGGATTCGTCGCCTCCGGCCGACCCCATCGGCTGGCGGAAAACCACGCTGACGGACAGGCCGACGCAGTACCGTCCCAACATCGGGCCCCGCGCAGGCCGAACAACCACACCACTCTTCTTCTCCTACCCAGCGACCCATTGATCAGACGGGCCGACCGAGCGATCGGCGCCCCATCCAGCCATGAGCGACAAGCACTCCGCCCCCCCGACCCCCACGCCTTCCCCCCTCACCCACTTCGACGCCCAGGGCCAGGCCCACATGGTGGACGTCGGCGCCAAGCCCGCCACCCACCGCACGGCCATCGCCAGCGGCCGCATCGAAATGCAGCCCGCCACCCTGGCCCTGATCGAATCAGGCACCGCCAAGAAAGGCGACGTACTGGGCATCGCCCGCATCGCCGGCATCATGGCCGCGAAGAAAACCAGCGATCTGATCCCGCTGTGCCACCCCTTGGCGCTCACACGGGTGGCGGTGGAATTCGCCGTGCTGAGCGAAGGCACGCCCGGCATCCAATGCACCGCCACCGTGGAAACCGTGGGGCCGACAGGGGTGGAAATGGAGGCGCTGACGGCGGTGCAGGTGGCTTTGCTGACGATCTACGATATGTGCAAGGCGGTGGATCGGGGGATGGTCATGCAGTCGATCGCCGTGGTGAGCAAGACCGGCGGTAAAAGCGCCTACTTCTCAGCTTCGGCCGCCGCCGCTGGCTGATCGGGAGCCAGGGGCCAGGGAACCTTGGCAAGCGCTGGAAACTGCATCTCCAGCATCTTCCAGCGTTGCCCTATCGTCTGGCACTGAGAGGGTGGGGCCAGCCTGCATATTTTCTCCTGCCATTGCCTGCTCTCGTCCAGGCGACCTTGTATGGCCAGGGCGGCAGACAGCTTCATCATATTGAGCGAGCTCGGCAGAATATTCACAACGGTCTTGAGCCACTCCACATCTTGCGTAGGCATAGGTGTGCGTAGCTCATACTTCTCCGCAATGAATACTTGGCGCATGTGAGAAAGCATGGGGAGATCTGGCAGTCGCGCCTGCTCTTCCGATATCCATATTCCGGAAATTCGCAGCCTCACGGACCGCCAGGAGTCCTCCATTCGGAATGCATCCAGAATGATTGCCGAGCCGACCACTGCATAGGTGACGATCAGCGGAACCAACGTCCATCGCTCAAATGACCTGTGGTTTCCTTTGGCCATACCGGCATGCAGCACCCCCAGGCAGAGCATGGCAGGAAAAAGAAAATAAGCATACTGGAATGGGTATTCCAGCATAGAGTGAATACTAAACGCCACAAATACCACGCAAAACGGCAGCACCTGGGCATTCAGCCGCTGGGAAATGCACTTCAATGAAAAAATCAGCAAAGCCCCCCCCAGAAGCAGGCCCAAGGGGAATCCGCACCAGATGATCAGATCGAGGAAGACATTATGGGACTGCGCAAACAGCATATGGTCGAGCACCGCCGGCGTCTTTTCCAGCGCGAGTTGCGCCGCGACCACCTGATTCCAGCCATACCCCAGCCAGGGATTCAGTGCAGCACCGCGAAGCAGCATCATCCATTGGGTGGGGCGAGGCTCGCCTGCCAGGCGCTTCAACGCATCCATACCATCACCCAGCCCCAGGGCCGCGTTGATGGAGGGCCACAAAAGCATCAGCACAGAGGCTGTCAGGATGCAACTGGCCAGTTTAACGATGAGCCGTCTTTGAATGCCGATGGTCTTCCGGTGCCAGACCAGCAAGAACATCAGCGCCGCCAGTTCTAGGATGCCCGTGCGAGATTGCGTAAGGACAATGCCGAAGAGCAGCCAGATGGTTGCGAGCAGGAACACAGGCTCTCGCACCTTGTTTCTGGCCAATGCCCACAATTGAGCCGCAATACCCCACACCAACAAGGTTGAGGTCTGGTTGGGCTGAGCCAGGTTGGAAATCGCCCTGATGGGGGAACCTGCCATCACCCATGTTTCCATGGACTCACCTTCGACCAGACTGAGCCATTGACAGATATTGATGCCGACAGAAGCAATCGATGCTATGCCGATGGCTAAAAAAATCGTATCACCGATCTCCGCACGCTTTCCGGCACCCCACACCGTTCCAAGCCATAAAGCAACGGCAGCTCCTGCAACGTAAGCAAATCCGATCCACACCTGTCCGGAGTATGGGAGCACGCCCAAGCGATATTGCAGCCAGGGGATCAAAGAGCACGCCAGAAAGAGCATGCAGGGCATGCTGACCGAAAACCGCCGTTCAGTCACCCAGGTAAACAGCAGCAGGCAAAAGAACCAAGTCGCCATCCATGCATCCGACTGCATGGATGTCCACGGTTCGTAATGATTAGGGAGCAGCCAGGCACACCCCAGCAACAGCCCTCCCAAAAAGATCCAAATGGGCTTCAGCGATATTTTTTGATAGGCAGGCATGCTCGGCCACAAAAACAAAAAGGGGCCGAAGCCCCTTTTGAATAAACATATGAAAATTAGCGGCACTCGCTAGGCACGTATTTGCTCTTGGCCGTATCGCTAGTCGTGCATTTCCAAACGATGTTGGTGCCAGGCACATTACCAGCAGTCAAGCCAGTTCCAGCAGGAGCATTGGGAGTCAACGAAAGCGTCACAGAGCCAGCACGGGAAGTGGTGGTGACGGTAATCACCCCGGTACCCGATGCGATACCCACAGAGGCCACGTTGGTCGTAGCGGAAGGTGCCGTCCACCCCAAAGACAAGTCGGACGCGCCATTGGCCGCATTCTCAGCCACGGTCGTCTTTGCGGCAGAGGCAGCCACCAAGCCCTCGGACACGCGCGCGCGCACCGTGTAATCCTGATAAGCCGGCAGTGCCACGGCAGCCAAGATACCAATGATCGCCACGACGATCATCAGTTCGATCAGGGTAAAACCCTTTTGCAGATTACGCTTCATAAAATACTCCAGAGAGTCGGTCAAAAAAAAGAGAAACCTGCCGAAGAGTTCTTCAGGTTCCCGGAAGTTCAGCAGGTTGCATGCCAGCCGGGCCCTCGGTCGCGCGCCCCAACATTCGGCAACACGCGCGCACGGCGGTTTACACGAAGGAGAGAATACCGCCGAAAGTGACAATCCTGTCAGACGGATTTGTCATTTCAAGGGGCCGCCAGCACGTGAGCCACGCGAGCTCAGTTGACGACGACGAACTCCATTGCCGTCCCTGCGAGTTCGATGCGGTCGCCATGCCTGAGCGGCATCCCCTCCGCGCCCAGTGCCGTGCCGTTCAGGATCGCTGTCTGCTCGCCTTCCACATGGGCCAGCTCAAACGATTCGTCATGCCGCCGGGTGATCGAGGCCACCGCCACGCCGGGCTTGCCCAGGGTGGTGACGACCTTGGTCAGGGCCACTTCGCGTCCGGCGGCGGGGCCGGTCAGCACGCGGATGGCAGCAGAGGTGGGTGCGGCCACGGCGGGCGGCGGGGTGGCGGTCAGGGGCATGGCACCGGCCAGGGGGGCCGGGCGCGTGGACTGATTGCGGGGCGGGGCCATGCCGGGCTTGAACACCAGGGTGTGTTCGTAGGCATCGGCCTGACCCTCGTCCTGCATGAAGCGGATCTTGTACTTGCCCATTTCGATGACGTCGCCGCTGCGCAGCACCTGCCGCTGAATGGGCGCGCCGTTGACGTAGGTGCCGTTGGTGCTCTGCAGGTCTTCGATTTCCACCGGGCCGCCCGGCGCGGGCATGTGCAGCACGGCGTGTTCGCCGCTGATGGCCAGGTTGTCGATCACCACGTCGTTGTAGGGGCGGCGGCCGAGGGTGGTGCGCTCCTTGGCGAGTTCGACCTCGTTCATCACGACGCCGTCGATGGCGATGATCATCTTGGGCATGGAGAGCTCCTCTTCAGGGCCGGCTCGTTGCGGCAGTCAGTGGCAGTCATTGAGTGTGTGGGAACGGGGAGGCGGTTGAACTTGTAGTAAGCCCGCCTTGAATTGCGCCGGATCCGTAGGGAGCGCTCTAGCGTGCCTGCATCCGCATCCCGTGTAGTTTCGTCTGTCTTCGATGCGAAAGCGCCGCCTCTACCCGCCCGGCGGGGGACTCAGGAGCCGCGACATCAGGTTCCGCAAGCGACCATTCTGCCCCCCCGCGCCCCCGGTAGCCGGCGGCCCTTGCACCGCCACCAGCACCACGCTGATATTGTCGCGGCCGCCCATCAGGTTGGCGAGTTCCACCAAGCGGGTCGCCATGTCCGGCAGCGCCAGCGGCATGGCCATCAAACCGGCCAGGGCACGGTCGTCCGCCATGTCCGTGAGGCCATCCGAGCACAGCAGAAACAGGTCGCCCGCCTGCACGGGAAATTCGTTGACCTCAATCTGCACGACGGCATCCACGCCGAGCGCCCTGGTGACGAGGTTGCGATAGCCCGACACCGCAGCCTGCTCGGGCGTGAGCAGGCCGGCGTCGATCTGCTCCTGCAGCCAGGAATGATCCCGGGTGAGCTGATGCAGCACACCGTCGCGCCAGCGATAGCAGCGCGAGTCCCCCACATGGCCGAGGATGAGCCGTTCGTTCAGGAAGACACCGACCACCAGGGTCGTGCCCATGCCCGAATACTCCGGGTGCGAGAGCGAGGCGCTGAGGATGGCGTAGTTGGCATTGGCAACGCTGCGCTCCAGCGCACGGCCCACGCTATCGCCGGGCTCCCGATCCCGGCCCAGCCAGCCAGCCATGTCGGCGGCGATGGATTGAACTGCCATGCCACTCGCGACTTCACCGGCGTTGTAGCCGCCCATGCCATCGGCCAGCACGGCGATACGGGTGTTCTCCATCACCAGCACGGCATCTTCGTTGTTGTCGCGCACGCGGCCGCAGTCTGACAGCGCGCAGAACTCATAGGTCAGCGGGGCAGCCAGGGTGGACTTCATGGGAAGGGGTGGTGCAGGGGCAGCGCCGGCGCGGCGAGCCCTTGCAGGCTTGACCGTGAGGCCTGCCGGCCAAGGCCGTGTGGGGCGTGCCGGGCTGGTCGCGCCGCAGTAAGGGTGAGGGTCGCCGCCATATGATGCTCTGGAGTCTCCTGCGCATCATAGACGAGGGCACAGGGCCGGCGAGACGGCCAGAAGCAGATCCACATCGCTCGTCCGGCGCTGTGCAGAAGACGCAATCACAGGCAAAGCAACGCCTTCCAAGGCATCGCTGCGATCAGGGCCTTCGCCCCCGCTACGTCCTTCAGGCGGCCGCAGCGCTGCTTCGCTGAGCGCGTGCCTGCATCCACTTGCCGGCACCTACGACCAGCAAGGCGCCGAGTGCAGCCGCCACGTAGTGCAGCCAGGGGTGCGCGATCACGTAGCCGTGCAGCGCCACGTCGCTCACAATGGTCTCGCCGCCCACCCAGCCGATCAAGCCGGCGCCCAGCAGGACGATGACGGGGAAGCGTTCCATCAACTTGATCATCAGCGTGCTGCCGAAGATCACCAGCGGAATGCTGATGGCCAAGCCCAGGATGAGCAGCACCATGTTGCCGTGGGCGGCAGCCGCGACGGCGATCACATTGTCCAGGCTCATCACCAAGTCGGCGATGAGGATGGTGCGCACGGCAGCCATCAAGCCGCCGCTGGCCTTGGATTCGCCTTCGTCTTCGTCGCCATCGGTGAGCAGCTGGAAGCCGATCCAGAGCAGCAGGCAGCCACCGATGATCTGCAGGAAGGACAACTCCAGCAGCTTGGCCGCGACCACCGTGAGCGCGATGCGCAGGAACACGGCAGCGCCCGAACCCCAGGCGATGGCCTTCTTCTGCTGATGGGGCGGCAGCGAGCGGGCCGCCAGCGCGATCACAACGGCGTTGTCACCCGAGAGGATGATGTTGATCCAGACGATCTTGACCAGGCCGATCCAGAAGTCGGCGGATTGCAGGAATTCCATGGCGTGTGCTCCGGTGTTATGAATGCAAGAAGCGCCCGAAACTCACGTTTCGGGCGCTTCCGTTCTTTTTGGAGCGCCAAGTTTATCGGCGGCCAGGCACCGGAGCGTGCGTAGTTTTGCTTACCGCCGCGCCGGGAGCCCGATCACTTCAGCTGGGCCTTGAGCAGCTTGCCCAGTTCGGACGGGTTGCGCGTCACGACGAAGCCGCACTCTTCCATGATGGCGAGCTTGGCATCGGCCGTGTCGGCGCCGCCGGAGATCAGCGCGCCGGCGTGGCCCATGCGCTTGCCGGGAGGGGCGGTCACGCCAGCGATGAAGCCGACGATCGGCTTCTTCATGTTGGCCTTGCACCATTGGGCGGCTTCAGCTTCATCCGGACCACCGATTTCACCGATCATGATGACGGCGTCGGTGTCGGGATCGTCGTTGAAGGCCTTCATGACGTCGATGTGCTTGAGGCCGTTGATGGGGTCGCCACCGATGCCCACGGCGCTCGACTGGCCCAGCCCGACTTCGGTCAGCATGGCCACGGCTTCATACGTCAGCGTGCCGGAGCGCGAGACCACGCCGATGCGGCCCTTGCGGTGGATGTGGCCGGGCATGATGCCGATCTTGATCTCGTCGGGCGTGATCAGGCCGGGGCAGTTGGGGCCCAGCAGCAGCGTCTTCTTGCCGCCGGCGGCTTCCTTGGCCTTCATCTTGTTGCGCACTTCGAGCATGTCGCGAACCGGAATGCCTTCGGTGATGCAGATGGCCATGTCCAGGTCGGCTTCCACGGCTTCCCAGATGGCGGCAGCGGCGCCTGCGGGCGGCACGTAGATCACCGACACGGTGGCGCCGGTCTGCGATGCGGCTTCCTTGACGGATGCGTAGATCGGGATGTTGAAGATCGACTCGCCGGCTTTCTTGGGGTTCACGCCCGCGACGAAGCAGTTCTTGCCGTTCGCGTATTCCTGGCACTTTTCGGTGTGGAACTGGCCCGTCTTGCCCGTGATGCCTTGGGTGATGACCTTGGTGTCTTTGTTGATGTAGATCGACATGAGTGTTCTCCGGGCTTACTTGACGGCAGCAACGATCTTCGTCGCAGCTTCGGCCATGGTGTCTGCAGCGATGATCGGCAGGCCGGATTCGGCCAGCATCTTCTTGCCCAGCTCTTCGTTGGTGCCCTTCATGCGCACGACCAGCGGCACGTTCAGGTTCACGGCCTTGCAGGCGGTGATGACGCCCGTGGCGATGGTGTCGCACTTCATGATGCCGCCGAAGATGTTGACCAGGATGCCCTCGACCTTGGGGTTCTTGAGCATGATCTTGAAGGCTTCGGTGACCTTCTCGGGGGTGGCGCCGCCGCCCACGTCCAGGAAGTTGGCCGGCTCGCCGCCGAACAGCTTGATGGTGTCCATGGTGGCCATGGCCAGGCCGGCACCGTTCACCAGGCAGCCGATGTTGCCGTCCAGGCTGATGTAGGCCAGGTCGAACTTGGAGGCTTCCACCTCGGCCGGATCTTCTTCGTCCAGGTCGCGGTAGGCCACGATCTCGGGATGGCGGAACAGGGCGTTGGCGTCGAAGTTGAACTTCGCGTCCAGGGCCATCAGGTCACCCTTGGAGTCGCAGTTCAGCGGGTTGATTTCCACCAGCGACGCGTCGGTTTCCATGTAGCACTTGTAGATCTTCGCGAAGATGTCCAGCGCCTGGTCCACGGACTTGCCGGTGAGGCCGATGGCTTCGGCAACCTTCTTGCCCTGCTCGGGCGTGATGCCGGTGAGCGGGTCGATCATCTCGGTGACGATCTTCTCGGGCGTGGAGTGGGCCACTTCCTCGATGTCCATGCCGCCTTCGCTCGAAGCGATCAGGGCGACCTTCTGCGTGGCGCGGTCGGTGACCAGCGAGACGTAGAGTTCGTTCTTGATATCGGCGCCGTCTTCGATGTAGAGGCGGCGGACCTTCTGGCCTTCGGGGCCGGTCTGGTGGGTCTTGAGCTGCATGCCCAGGATCTCGCCAGCGAGCTTCTTGACGTCGTCGATGCTCTTGGCCACCTTCACGCCGCCGCCCTTGCCACGGCCACCGGCGTGGATCTGGGCCTTGACCACCCACACGGGGCCGCCGAGCTTCTGGGCGGCTTCCACGGCTTCCTGCACCGTGAAAGCAGGAATGCCGCGCGGAACGGGCACACCAAAATTGCGCAAGATTTCCTTGCCTTGGTATTCGTGAATCTTCATGAGGTCTCTCTCAGGAAAGGATGGTGTTTACCCGTTTGCCATGATGTTGGAATGTCTCTGGCCGCGGGCTTGGGACATGGCAACCAGCGACTGTATCATGCTGCGGCGCACCATCCATGTGGATATAACTTACAGCCCCACCGGCGGAACAGGCCCCGTTCGCCGGCCTCAGCAGGAGCATTTCATGACCAAAGTCTTCATCGACGGCGAAGCCGGAACCACGGGTCTGCAGATCCGCGAGCGCCTGCAGGCGATGCCGCAGGTCGAGCTGGTCAGCATCCCTGCCGAGCTGCGCAAGGACCCGGAGACCAAGCGCCGGATCATGGCCGAGGTGGACCTGGTCATCCTGTGCCTGCACGACGATGCCGCACGCGAATCCGTGGCCATGATCGACCAGCTGCCGGGCAATAAGCCGCGCATCATCGACGCGAGCACCGCCCACCGCACCGCCGAAGGCTGGACCTACGGCTTTCCCGAACTGTCGCAAGGCCAGCGGGCCGCCGTGCAGCAGGCCGACCGGGTGGCCAACCCCGGTTGCTATGCCACGGGTGCGATCGCGCTGCTGCGTCCGCTGGTCGATGCCGGCGTGCTGCCCGCCGACTACCCCGTCGCCCTGCCGTCCATCAGCGGCTACACCGGCGGCGGCCGGCAGATGATCGAGGCCTACGAGGCGGGCGGTGCCGCGCCGTACGAGCTGTACGCCCTGGGCCTGCAGCACAAGCACCTGCCGGAGATCATGCGCTATGGCCGCGTGGCGCGCCGGCCCATCTTCATTCCCGCGGTGGGCAACTTCGACCAGGGCATGCTGGTGGAGCTGCCCCTGCACCTGGACCTGCTGGCGGGCCGGCCCACGCTGGCGCGCCTACACGAGGTGTACGCCCAGCACTATGCGGGCAGCCAGTGGGTGTCGGTGGAGCCCGCCACCGCGTCGGGCAAGCTGGACGCCGTGGCGCTCAAGGACACCAACCAGCTGGAAATCCGCGTCTTCGGCAACGAAGAAGCCGGCCACGCGGTCGTGGTGGCGCGCCTAGACAACCTGGGCAAGGGCGCCAGCGGCGCGGCCGTGCAGAACCTCCAGCTGATGCTGGGGCTGTAAACAGCCGCCACACACACGACCCGCTACGGGACGGCACACCGTCCGTGCGGCTGCAGGGAGACCGCGAACATGTCCACCACCGCACACTACCGCGCAGCCACCCGCCGGGCGCTGGGTGGCGTATTGCTGTGCACCGCGACCGCCGCCGCGGCGCAAGGGATGGCACCCGTCACCGTGCGTGCCACGGGCGGCGCCAACGACGCCCAGACCACAACCTACGAACATGAGGAACTGGCCCGCGGGGGCGACAGCACCCTGGCCGATGTGCTGCGCCGCCTGCCGGGCCTCACCCTCGATCCGGACGGCCGGGTGCTGCTCAGGGGCATGGGCGGCGGCTATGTGCAAGTGTTGCTCGACGGCCGGCCGCTGGGCGTGCAGGGGCAAGGCCCGATGCTCGACGGCCTGGGCAGCGAGTTCGTGGAGCGTATCGAGATCGTGCGCGGCGCCAGCGCTGCCGATGGCGGCGAAGGCATTGCCGGCACCCTCCGCATCACCACCCGCGAGGCGGACGGCGCGCCCCTGCGCCGTGCCACGGCCGAAGCCGGCGCCACGCGGGGCGGGCACAGCCAGCGCCTGGGCCTGCAGTGGGGCGACCGGCAGGGCGATGTGGCGTGGCGCCTGGCCGCCCGCTGGCGGGACGGCGACAGCGCCACGCAGCGGCACGCCGTCAGCCGGATCACCGGCCCGGACGGAACGCTCTACCAGGCCGAAGACACGCGCCAGCGCACCGGCCTGCGGTCCCGCGAATGGGTACTCCAGGGCGCGCTCGACTGGAAGCCCGGCGGCGATGACGAGATCACCCTCAAGTTGCTGGCCGAGCGGGGCCCCACCCGCCGTACCACGGCCGGCACCAGCCTGGCCGACGGGCGGTGGCGCAACGGCCCCACCACCACCATCACGCACGACGACGAGCCGCGCTTTCAGCACATCGAGCCGCAACTGCGCTGGCAGCACCGCCTGGCGACCGGCGGAACGCTGCGCCTGGACTACCTGCAGTCGCGCGTGGCCTCCCACGATGTCTTCCAGACGGCGGCATTCGATGGGGCCGGCGAGCCGCAGGACGCGAGCGACTGGCAGGGCGCCTCGGTGGAACGCAGCCGACGGCTGGCCGTGCGGGTGGAGCAGCCCGTCAGCGCCCACTGGCGCTGGACGGCGGGTGCCGAGCTGCGGCGCGACCGCGGCGGGGAGAACGCGGTCTCCGACGGCGAGCCGGAGACGTCGCGCCTGGCCCGCCGCGCCCTGGGCGTGTTCGGCCAGGTGCAGTGGCAGCCCGCACCCGGCTGGCGCGTGGAGACCGGCCTGCGGCGGGAGCGGCAACACACCGCCACGGGCGATGCCGACGACCCGGCGCAGCGCCGCAACAGCGCGGCCGTGTGGCTGCCCTCGCTCGATCTGGGCTGGGCGCAGGGCGCCGACCGGCTCTGGCACCTGGGCGTGGCGCGCACCTACCGCCAGCCCCGCCTGAACGACCTGTCGCCGGGCGGCCGCAGCACCGGCGGCGCCAACAGCGCTTTCTTCCCCGACGTGCGCGGCAACCCCTCGCTGCGCAACGAACGGGCCCATGGCATCGAGGCCGGCGTCACCCAGGCCCACGGCAGCGCCAATCTGCAAGGCGAGCGGCCCGGCGAGCTGCGGATCGGACTGTTCGCCCGCGACATCCAGGACGCCATCGTGCGCCAGCTCTCGCTGCGCGACGACGGCCGCTGGGTGCAGTCTCCCGCCAACATCGGCCAGACCCGCGTGCGCGGTGCCGAGGCGCAATGGCGCTGGGATTTCGCCCGCCTCGCGCGGGACGATGCCTGGCATGCCCCGCTGGTGGTGCGCGCCGACCTCACGATCACCCGTTCCACCGTGGCCGCCACGGCTGCGCCCGCACGGCTCGCAGGCCAGGCGCCGATCGTCGCAGGCCTGGGCTTCGATGCCGGCAGCCGGACGTGGCCCGCGGTGACCTGGGGCGCGACGCTGAAGCTGGAGTCCGGCTACGCGGCCCGGGCCAGCGCCACCAGCCTGCTCCGCACCCGCACGCTCGCCACCATGGACGCCTACGCGCTGTGGAAGATCGATGCGCAGACCCGCCTGCGCCTGCGCGCCACCCAGTGGGGCCAGGACTGGCGCACCCGGCTGGTCTCGGCCACCAGCGACACGGGAAGCCAGCAGACCGAGACCGCCCGCCTGTCCCGGGCCTGGACCGCCGCCCTGGGCCTGGAGCGGGACTTCTGACATGGCGTGGCGCCGCTGCCTGCCCGGGCCTCCACGCCCTCGCGCGGCCACCACAGCCCGCGCCAAAGCGGCCGCGCGCCGCAGAGGACGGCGCGGCCTGAACGCTGTCAAAACCGCCTGCGCGGGGCACAGCCCGCAAGGACGCTGAGATGCGCAGGCCGCCCCCGAGCCCCCGGCGCGGGCCCCTATGGCTGCTGGCCGGCCTGCTCCTGTTCTTGCTACTGCCCCTTCACAGCGGGGCCGCCGGCCCGGCGCTGCAGCAGGCCGACGCTTTGCTGCAGCGCGCAGGCCGCACCCTGCAAGGCCCGCCCGAGGCCGCCGCCTGGGACGACCTGCGCACGGCGCGCCGCCTCTTCGCGCATGGCGCACAGCTGACGGCCCGCGAACGCGGCCTAGGTGCGTCGCGCGCCGCCCAGGTTGCCAGCTGGCTGTACCACCAGCGCGGCGAGGCGGCGGCCGCGCAGGCGCAGGGCCGGCAGGCCCTGCGCGCCGCACTGCGCTGGCAACGGGCGGACGGGCCGGAGGTTCTCGGGGCGCGGCAGGCGCTGTTTTCGCAGGCGGTGGCCCGCGGCCGGTGGCGGGAGGCCCAGACCGCACTGGCGGCACTGCAGCCCTGGCTGCCGGCCGACGGCGCCTGCGACGACGCACTTTGCGCGACGGTGCTGTCCCACCGCTCTCAGCTGCACTTCGCGCTGGGCGACACCGCCCGCGCCTACGCGGAGCGGCAAGCCGCCCACCGCCACAGCCGGCGCACGGGCGACGGCAACGCCCTCGCCTGGGATGGCAGCTCGCTAGCCGCCCTGGCCCGCCTGCTGGGCCGCCCCGAGGATGAGCGCCGGTGGCTGCAGGCCTTGCGGCAGGACGTGGCGGCAGGCCGCATCTCCGCGGAGCATCCAGCAGCGGCCCTGGTGCGCACCCGCCTGGCCGAGCTCGACGCCGACGCCAGCGCTGGTACCGCCGCCCTGGCGCAGGCCCGCGCCCAGGCCGCTCGGGAGGTAGACGCGATGGAAGCCACGAGCGGCTTCATCGAGCGCGACCGCGCGGGACTGCTGCTGATGCAGGCCCAACTGAGCCGCCGAGCCGGCGACACCGCCGCCGCGCAACGCCAGGCCGCCGAGGCGCTGGCCATCGCCTGGGCGCTCGACAACGGCGATCTCGCCTGGCAGGCAGCCGAGCGGCTGGCGGATGCCGCCGAAGGGGCCGACGACGCCCCCGGCGAAGCGGCGTACGGCAAGGCCTTCGTCAACGCCCTGCAGCAGCACCGCGCACGGCTCGGCGATGCCTCCGCCGCCGCACAGCAGCGCTTCGTCGCCCGCCTGATGCACGGCTACGAAAACCTGGCCGACGCGCTGGTCCGCCAGCAGCGCCTGGCGGAGGCCGAGCAGGTGCTGGCCCTGGTGCGCGACGGCGCTTACCACGCGCTGGTGCGCAGCGCGCCGCCGCCGCAGCTGTTGCCTTTCGCCCCGGCCGAGCAGGCAGCCCAGCAGCGGCTGGCACAGCGGCGGGCCGATTTGATGCAGGCCATGGCCCGCTGGAACCAGGCCAGCCGCCCGCGGGGCGAAGGCGAAGCCGCCGTGCGCGCCGCGCTGGAGCCCGTGGTGGCCGCCGTGCTGGCGCTGCCCGGGGCGGCCGAGCCCGGTCCGCCACCCGCGGCCCCCGCCCCGGCCCCTGCGCTGGCGCTGGGCGGCCCGCCGCGCGTGCTGTACCTGCCGGGCACGCGCACCTTGCGCATCGCCGTGCAGCACGACGGCCAGACCACGGTGCGCGAGGTGCCGCTTCCCGAAGAGCAGTTGCTGCAGCAGATCGCCGCGCTGCGGCGCGCGCTGCAGGACCCCGCCAGCGACCCACGCCCGCTGGCCCATGCGCTGTACCGCCAGCTTTGGGCGCCCGTGGCCGATCTGCTGCCGCCCTCCAGCGCACCGCCGTCCGCCGGCCCCGCCGCCCCGCCACCGCCGCTGGTGCGCGTGCACCCCGTCGGCGCGTTGCGCTACCTGCCGTTCGGCGTGCTGTTCGACGGCACGCACTGGCTCGTCGAGCGCACCACGCTGGCCCTGGATGGCGGCATGCCCGCGCCCACCCGCCCAGCGCCGCCCCCCGCTCGGCGGGACGGCTGGGCGCTGCTGGGCGCGAGCCACGGCGCGGGCCTGCCCGCCCTGCCCCACGTCGGCGCCGAACTGCGGGCCATCCAGCGCGAGGCGCTCGCCACGGCCGCCGGCCCGGCCGACGTGGCCCTGGACGACGCCTTCACCCCACAGCGCCTGCAGCACGCCCTGGCGCGGCAGCGCGTGGTGCACATCGCCAGCCATTTCGTGCTGGTGCCCGGCCAGCCGGGCGCGGGCTGGCTGCAGCTCGGCCGCAACCGGCGCATCACGCTGCAGGCGCTGGCCGGGCCGGAGTACCGCTTCGACGGCCTGGATCTGCTCACGCTGTCGGCCTGCGAAACCGCCGTGCCCAGCGGCCCGCAGGGCGATGGCACGGCGCTGGAGAGCCTGGCCTGGCTGGCCCACGCGCGCGGCGCGCGCCACGTGCTGGCCAGCCTGTGGGCGATTCCGGACGCATCGACCCACCCACTCATGCAGGCCTTCTACCGCGCGCTCGCCACCGGGCTGCCGCCCGCAAGCGCCCTGCAGCAGGCCCAGCGCACGCTGCTGGCGGGCGGCGATCTGCGGCCCCTCGGCATCGCGGGCGGACAGCCCCGCGCCGCCCTGCGCGGCCTGGGCGCGCTGCCACCCGAAAGCGCCCAGCCGCAGCCGCCCGCCCCCCCGGCCCGCATGGGTCTGCATCCCTACCACTGGGGCGCCTTCGTGCTCCTGTCCCAGCCGGAGGCCGACCACGATTTGCTACCAATAACAGAGCATCCTGTCCAGGCGGAATAAGCGCAAGGGCCGGATTTCACCCATCCCCTTCCCGCAGGCCACCCCGCCCGCCCGCGGCGCTCACGACCGGCCAGCCACCACCTGCCAGTGCAAGCGCGCCTGCCAGGCCGCTGCAGGCGCCGGGTCGATGGCGCGCGGCAGGGACTGCGGGGACGCGGGCGCGATCTGGAGCACCAGCGATTCCGGTGCAGTCTCCGGGCCCCTAAGGACGAACCGGCGCACCAGGCGCGCCGGCGCTGCCGGCCAGCCCGCGTCCAGGCGGGGGCTGTCGCCCGCCAGCGGTGGATGCAGCACGGCCGTACCGCCTGCGGCCGTGCGGTGCACCAGCAGCACATCCAGTGCCCCGCCGCAAGCGTTCTCCACCTGCAGCGTGAGCGTGGTGCCCGCTGCCAGCGGGCCCAGCGACTGCTCGGGCTGCGCGCCCCAGTCCAGCCAGTCCGGCGCCTGCGCGGACCGTTCCGCCGGCGCACATCCCATCCGCACGCGGACGCCGGGCGGCAACGGTGCGGCAGCGTGCGCCGCGGCGGCGAGCTGGAGGACCGGGACGGCGGCGCGCGTCCACAGCGGCGCTTGCAGGCTGCCCTCGAACCGGGGCGATGGCCACGCCGAGCGCGGCAGGCCAGCGGCCTGCGCCCGGTCGGCGCAGCCGGCCAGCACGCGGCGCGCCAGGGCCGCATAGTCCGGCAACGCCTCGCGCCCTGCAGGCACGGAACCCGGGGCCAGCGCCGCGCACAGCGCCGCCGTGAACAGCCCGCGCACCGTGCCGTCGCGCCCGCGCCATTCGGGCGTGCGCTGCAGCTCTCCGCACGCGAACAGCCCCACATAGCCCTCGGGCCGCGGCCGGGGCGCGGGCAGGCGCTCGGGCAGCCGGGCAGGGCCCGCCTGGGCCGCGCCGGCACGGCCCGGCGGGGCCAGGTCGGCCACCTGCAGGCCGCGCCACGCCACGCCGGGCTGCGCCGCGCGGGTGGCGGATGCGGCGTGGCAGGTGTCGAACACCGCCAGCACATGGGCGCCCAGCGCCAGCCAGGCGTCGATGCGGGCGCCCACCTCGGCATCGGCAACGGCGCCCTGCAGCGGCCAGGCGCCTGCGTCCGCCACGCGCGCCGCATCGTGGGCCAGCAGGCAGGCCAGCCGGCCATCGGGCTCGGCCATGTCCTTGGCCGGCCCGGCCACCCGCACGCCGTGGCCGGACCAGTACAGCAGCACCGTGTCGCCCGGGGCCAGCCGTGCGGCCATGCCGTCCAGCGCCGCCAGCAGCACGGCCCGCGTGGGCAGGGGCGCCAGCGTGTCCGGCACGCCATCGGCCAGCACCTGGATGCACTGTGGCGCGAAACCGTGGCCCGGCAGCACCCGCCGCAGCGCAGCCACGTCTTCCTGCGGACCGCGCAGCCACGTGGCCCGCGGCTGCAGTGCCAGGGCGGACACGCCGATCAGCAGCGCATGGCGCACCGCCGGGCCACCCGCTGCGGCTCGGGCCGGGCCCGCCCAGGGCGCGACCGCACCGGACAGCAGGACCTGGCGGCGGCGCAGCATGGGGGCGATGGGATGGGGTCGCGCGCGGTGCGGCCGGGCTCAGCGCGGCTGCACCGCCGCAGCGGCGATGGCGCCCGGATGGGCCTGCAGCCGCCCCAGGGCCAGGGCAGCATCCGCCGCCGGCACCTCCAGCAGCCAGGTGCCAGCGCCGGAGGCAGACAGGCGCCATTGCGGCTGGCCGCTCAGCACGGCCTGCAAGACGGGCACGGCGGCCGTATCGGCCACGGTGAACGCGAGGCGCGCCGGGGCCTCGGCCAGCAGGGCGGCATCCGTCCCGCGCCAGGACAGGTCGGCAGGTTCCGGGGTGCGGGCCTGCCAGGCGATCCAGCCGGCCTGCCCCACGATCAGCACCGTGGCCAGCGCGCCGGCGGGCTGGGCCAGCCAACCCGCCACGGCGCGGCACCAGCGCTGCCAGGGCGAAAGCGAAGACGGCGACGGCCGTGGTGGCACGGCCGGGCGCTGCGCCGGTGCGCCGGCCGCCGGAGCCTGGCGCAGGCGGCTCTGCAGCGCGGCCCAGCCCGCCTCCAGCGGCTCCGCTGCGGCCTCGGCGCGCAGCGTGGCGCGCAGTTGCTCGGCCCAGCGCACGTCCTCCAGCCAGTCCGGGTGCGCTGCGGCCTGCGCCTGCATCCAGGCAGACTCCTCAGCCGGGAGTTCGCCATTCAGGTAGGCCGGGATGTTCTCGGAGAAGCGCTGCGGCGCGCCAATGTGGGCGGAGGGGTCGGAAGGCGTCGTCATACGGGAGGCGAGGAGCGGCCAAGCCAGCGGTCCATGCAGGTGCGCAGGTTGCCGCGGCCATGGAACAGCCGGGTCTTGACGGTGTTTTCGGCGCACTGCTGGATGCGGGCGATCTCGGCCAGCGGCATGTCTTCGAGCGCCCACAGCAGCAAGGCCTCGCGCTGCAGGCCGTTGCGCAGGCGGCGCAGGCAGTGCAGCAGGCCCGCGCGGTGCTGCTGGGCATCGAGCTGGTCGGCGGGACCGGGGGCCTCATCCGCCGGGTCGATGCCCGCGCCGTCCAGATCGGTCTCGTGCCGCTGGCGCACGGCGCGCTGGCGCAGCCGGTCGATGGCCTTGTGGCGCGCCACGGCCAGCAGCCACGTGCCGAAGGCCACGCGCCCGTCGAAGCGTTCCGGGTCGCGCCAGAGGTCATGGAACACGTCCACGGTGACCTCCTGCGCCAGCGGATCGGCCTCGGCTCCGCAGGGCGCCAGCTGCAGGCGCGCGAACAGCCGCACCTTGCCGGCCCAGGCTTTCCACAGCAAGGCCAGCGCCTCTTCGTCGCGGGCACGGATGGCGGCCAGCAGTTCCTGTGGCGAGGGGGATACGGACATGGGGCGGGGCGGTGGATGCAGGGCTGGCAGGCCCGCGGCGTGCGGATGATAGCCACAAGTGGGCGCGCCGCGCTGCGCGGCCCCCGCAGATTTTTTGAACCCCCAGGCCACCGGGCACGAATAAGCCGGTGGCCCCGTCGGCGTCCGCCGGCGGGAGGCCGCATTTCTTTTCTTCCTCCCGCTCAAGGATTCCGCAATGCAGTTCTCTCCCTCCCTGTGCTCGGCCGTCTGCGCCGCCTTCCTGCTGGCCGCCTGCGGTGGCGGCTCCGGTGACAACAACGGCAACAACGGCAACAACGGCAATACGGGCAACGGCGGTGGCGGCAGCACCGCCACGGTCGGCTTCAAGGCCTACGGCCAACTCGACCCGGCTTCCGCCATGGACGCGCCGACAGTGGTCAGCAACGTGCCGGTGAACGCCAGCGGCCTGGTGAACGGCCAGTTCTTCATCGGCACGCTCGCGGTCACCCTCACGCCCACCAGCGACGGCGGCTACAACATCAGCAACAGCGTCTACAACACCGTGCTGACGCGCTCGGGGCTCATCGAGCTGTGCAATGCCACCGGTCCCAACGACGGCACCAATGGCCTCAAGAGCCGCTACGTGCTGCTGCCCGGCACGGCTACCAGCGTGGCGGTCACAGCGCTCAAGGGGCGGTCGTTCAAGCTGTACGAAGACTGCGCACAGACGCCCCGCTCCACGGCGCTCTTCCAGGCCGATGGCACTGTGCTGGAGCGCGAAGCCGGCGGCGCGAGCGAGACGATCTCCTCCGCCGAGGTGGCCGCCACCTTCGGCACCCTGGGGTTCACCAGCACTGAAGGCACCTACATCGCCCGGGCCTTCCAACTGGCGAACGGCAAATACGCCTTTGTTTCCCACGGGCTGCCGGCCGGAACGACCAATGCGCGAGGCTACGTCGAATTCTTCGTGGAGGAATGAGGGCGCCGTTGGCACGGCCTCTTGCACAGCCCGATGACCCGTGCCTTATGCTCACACCGCCTCCCTGACCATGCCGAGGGCAAGCGCCACCTGAATTTGCAGACGCCGGCCCTCACCCATACCCCTCTTCGAAAAGCGGACTGCGAATGAAAGAAATTACAGGAGTTTTGAGATCCCTGGGCTCCGGCTCAGTCAGCCATGGCAATGTCGGATCAAGCTTTCGCAAATACAACACTATTGAAATTGGCGACACCATCCTCCAGAAAATCGTAACCGCCCAAAGCCTAGATGACTTCGTGGAGCGTGGCGTTGGAAAGGAAGTCACCCTGTTTCTCAACGGAAACATGCTCATCGGGGTGAGGCTGCCAGGCGGAAGCATCTACTACTGGAAAAGAAGTTTGCTGCTGTTCATTTACAGCGTGATTGTCGGCTTATTTCTTCTGGGATTGGCAGTCGCACTTGGCGGGATGTGGGGCAGTTTTGTCATTCCAATAGCGACAGCGCTGGGATTGATTTTCTTCACCGTCAAACCCTTTGTCATGCAAACGCTTGTCTACCAGCCAAGACTATCGAGACTTGGCGGGACGCCGTTGAAAGGTTAGTTTTTCTAGAGCAGCGGAAAGAAGGCTCTGCGCCACGGGCGCCCGCTGTCCATCAGGCGCTGCCGACGCGCTGGAACCACCCGCCCGGCAGCCGCGCCACGCTGCCTTCCAGCTCCAGCTCCAGCAGCGCCACCTGCAGGCCGGCCGTGTCGCGACCGGTGCGGGCTTGGAGGGTGTCCAGGCTGACGGGGTCGAAACCGAGCGCGGCCAGCAGGTCGGCATAGGGGCTGGCGCTGTCAGCGGCCAAGAACGACCCGCGGGCGAGTTCATTCCCACTGCGATCGACCGTCGCCGTGTCATCCGCCGCGTTGCCTGCCGGTTGACCATGGGGGGCCGCACGCGCGTCCCGTCCCGTCGGGTTGGCCGGCAGGCGCAGCTCTTCCAGCACGTCCTGTACGGATTCCACCAGCTTGGCGCCCTGACGGATCAGCGCATGGCAGCCCCGCGACTGGGGCGCGTGGATGGAGCCGGGAATGGCGAACACCTCGCGCCCCTGCTCGGCCGCCAGACGGGCCGTGATGAGCGAGCCGGAGGCCAGCGCCGCCTCGACCACCAGCGTGCCCTGCGACAGGCCCGAGATGATGCGGTTGCGCTTGGGGAAGTTGGGCGCCAGTGGCGGCGTGCCCAGCGAATATTCGCTCACGATCAGCCCATGCTGGGCGATGCGGCGGGCCAGGTCCAGGTTGCGGCGCGGATAGACGCGGTCCAGACCCGTGCCCACGATGGCGATGGTGGCCGGCACGGACGGATCGCCGGGGTCGTCCAGCGCGCCTTCGTGCGCGGCGGCATCCACGCCCAGCGCCAGCCCGGAGACGATGCCCAGCCCCGCGCCGCGCAGTGCGCGGGCGAACTGCCGGGCGTTGTCCGCCCCCTGGGCCGTGGGGTTGCGGCTGCCGACGATGGCCAGGCAGTGGGAGGAGGGAAAGGGGTCGCACTCCCCGGAAACGAAGCGCGGCGCGCCCATCACGTAGAGCAGCAGGGGCGGGTCTTCGGTTTCCAGCAGGCTGCGTGGATAACGCGCATCGCCCAGAGTGACGAGGCCCCGGGCGGGGCCGCCGGCCTCGGCGCCCGGCAAGGCCAGCCACTGGCGCACGGCCTCGATCCGGGCAGCCAGCACCTCGGGCTCGCTGCGGAGGGCGCGGGCCTGCGCGACGCTGGCGCCGCAAGCCTGCAGCGCAGCCTCGGTCTGCCTGAAGATGGCCTGCGGCAGGCCGAAGGCCGCCAGCAGGCGGCGGGCGGTGGTATTGCCCACGCCCTCAGTGAGCGTGAGCCGGAGCCAAGCGGTCAGTTCTTCGGGATCCATGGGCACGACGACGAAAAGGCCGCGACGACGCCGGACAGACCGCGCGATCCGCGCTTACTGGGGGTTCACGAGGCGGTCGCCCACGCGCACACCCTCCTGCACGCGAAGCAGCAGCGCGTAGGACACCCGGTCGAACGTGCGGAACACCATGGCGGTACCGTTGGCCTCGCTGGGCAGCTGCAAGGCGATGCGCTCGCCGCCGGTCTTGTCGGTGATGCGGGCACCCTGGGTGAGCACGGTGAGCACGTAGCCGGCTTCCATGCCGTCGCGCGTGCCCTTGTTGATCGCGATCACCTGGTTCTGCGCGGCGAAGGCGAGGGCGCTGCTGCCGTAGAGCGACACCACGCGGGCATCGACCGGCATCTGCGGCTCGCGCGGGGTGTAGCTGGTCAGCACGCGCTCGGGCGCGGGCAGCAGGCGGTCGCCGGCACGGATCTCTTCCTTGGCCGAGCGCAGATCCACGGTGGCGGGCACGACCGCTTCGGTGGTGCCGCCCTTGCCGTCGGGCGAGGATTCGACCGACTGGCTGCGCACCAGCTCGGCCAGGCCGACATACTGCGCCTCGTAGCCCAGGATCTCGCCGGTGACCGGGTCTTTCATGGGCGTGGCGCTGCGGAACACGCGGTACTCGCGCGGCGTCTGCGGCGTGATCGTGAGCGCACTGCCCTCGGGACCCATGGCGTAGGCGCGGTCGCCGGTGGCCATGAGCACGCGCGCCTGGGTGGTGGCGACGATGCGCGGCGCCTGCGAGAAGGTGAGCTCATCGACCACCAGCGGCTCGACGAGGAAGGGCTCGATGAGGTGCGGGGGCAGCGTGGGCAGGGCGCTGGAGGCCAGGCTCTCGGAGCGGGTGCGCGGCGACAGGCGCACGGTGTCGGTCGGATCGCCGGCGCGGCTGGTGCGCAGGCGGGCGTAGCCATCGACCTTCTCCAGGTAGAGAGTCTGGCCGGGATAGATCAGGTGCGGATTGGGAATGGCCTGCAGGTTCATGCCCCAGAGTTCAGGCCATCGCCAGGGGCGCTGCAGGTACATGCCCGAGATGCCCCAGAGCGTGTCGCCGCGCTTGACCACGTAGGTGTCGGGCGCGGTGGGGGAGAGCTCGGAGAGGGGAACGCCGCGCGAGGCGACCTGCTGGGCCGTGGCGCGCTGCGCGCCGGTGACGGGGTAGCGGCCGGCGGCGGTCTGCGCCGCGGCGGGAAGGACGGACAGGCATCCGCTCAGGAAAGCCAGCGTGCCCAGCACGTTGCGGCGCGCGCGGATGGATGCCCTCATGTCGTTCCTTGTGTAGTGCATTGGAAAGGGAAGAACCGCAGGAAACGGTCGCCGGTGCGATCACTGCTGCCCGTCTGTCACGGGGCCCTGCATCCTGCTTTTTTGTAACGAATGACACAGTTGCCGAGACGTTCAAAACCGTTTGTGATTCTCTGCGCAAGCCCTTTCAGGGGCAATGATTATTGACAGCGCGCCCCGGGCACCCGGAGAAAGTGGCGAAAATAGCGACATATTTCCCTCGCGCCATGGCCATTCTTTCCATTCTCCGCTACCCCGATCCGCGCCTGCACAAGGTCGCCCAGCCCGTCCAGCAGGTGGATGACCGCGTGCGCGCCCTGCTGGACGACATGCTCGCCACCATGTACGACGCCCATGGCATCGGCCTGGCCGCCACGCAGGTGGATGTGCATGAGCGCATCGTCGTCATCGACGTCTCGGAGGAGCGCGACACGCCCCTGGTGCTGATCAACCCCGAGATCGTCTGGGCCAGCGCCGAGCGTGTGACGGGCGAAGAAGGCTGCCTCTCGGTGCCCGGCATCTATGACGGCGTCGAGCGCGCCGCCGCCGTGCACGTGCGTGCGCTGGACCGCGACGGCCAGGCCCGCACGATCGAGGCCGAAGGCATGCTGGCCGTGTGCATCCAGCACGAAATGGATCACCTGCTGGGCAAGGTGTTCGTCGAATACCTCTCGCCGCTCAAGCGCAACCGCATCAAGACCAAGCTGGTCAAGCAGCAGCGCGAGGAACGCGCATGACCCAGCGCGGCGGCAGCTGCGAAAGCCGCACGGCCGCCGGCCTGCCGGTGTTCGCCCTGCTCCGCGCCTGGCCCTTCACCCGGTGGCTGCCCCTGGCGGCCGCGCTGCTGCTGGCGGCCTGCGCCGCAGCGCCCACGCAGATCGCGCCCGGAACGCCCCGCGCCGCCGTGGCCGCCCAGCTGGGCACGCCCTATTCCGTCTCGCCGCTGCCCGGCGGCGGCGAGAGCTGGCTCTACACCACCTACCCGATGGGCTTCTATGCCTATCACGTCGATCTGGACCCAGCCGGGCGCGTGGCCCGCACCGAGCAGGTGCTGACCTTCGAGCGCTTCGCCGCCATTCCCGTCGGCCGCTTTACCGCCGCCGACGTGCGCGCCACCTTCGGCCCGCCCTTCGTGGTCGAACGCGTGTCCAGCTTCAACGGCGACGTGTGGACCTACCGCTTCATCGCCGACATCAATCTGCGCCGGCTGGCCCATGTGCATATCGACCCGGCCGGCGTGGTGCGCCACGTGATGTTCACCGACGAGCCGATGCCCGGCGACCGCCGCGCGTTCTGACTCCCCGGGCCGGGGCCATCACTCCGGCCCCCCTTGGCGCCCTGGGGCGCATTGCAGAATCCCCACCATGAAGATCGTTTTCGCCGGCACGCCGGATTTCGCCCGAGTGGCCCTCGAACGCCTGCTCGCCGCCGGCTTCACCGTACCGCTGGTGCTGACCCAGCCCGACCGCCCCGCCGGCCGCGGCATGAAGCTGCAGGCCTCGCCCGTCAAGCAATGCGCGCTGGAGCACGGCATCGCCGTCGCCCAGCCGCGCAGCCTGCGCCTGGACGGCAAGTACCCCGATGACGCCGCCGCCGCGCGCGAGGCGCTGCGGGCCGCGGGCGCCGATGCGATGGTGGTGGCCGCCTACGGGCTGATCCTGCCGCAGTGGGTGCTGGACCTGATGAGCGCCGCACGGCCGCCCGAAGGCGCGAAGCCCCCCGAGGGGGGCAGCGAACCACGCACCGCGGGGAGCGTGGGGGCCCACGGCCTGGGCTGCCTCAACATCCACGCCAGCCTGCTGCCGCGCTGGCGCGGCGCCGCGCCCATCCATCGCGCCATCGAAGCGGGCGACGCCGAGACCGGCGTGACCATCATGCAGATGGACGCGGGCCTGGACACGGGCGACATGCTGCTGATGGAGCGCCTGCCCATCGCCGCGCAGGACACCACCGCCACCCTGCACGACCGGCTGGCTGCACTGGGCGGGGGCATGATCGTCGAGGCGCTGGAGCTGGCCGCCTGCGGCGGCCTGCGCCCCGCGCCACAGCCGGCTGAGGGCGTGACCTACGCGCACAAGATCGAGAAGGCCGAGAGCACCATCGACTGGACGCTGCCGGCCGATGCCATCGGCCGCCGCATCCGCGCCTTCGACCCCTTCCCCGGCGCCAGCACCACGGCCCAGGGCGAGGTGGTCAAGCTGTGGAGCTACGAAATTGATAGCATTCAGCCCGCACCGGATGCGCGCCCGGGGCAGATTCTTGCCATAGACCCCGCCGGCATTGCCGTGGCCTGCGGCCAGGGCGCGCTGCGCCTGACGGTGCTGCAGCGCGCGGGCGGCAAGCGCCTGCCGGCGGCCGACTTCCTGCGCGGCTTTCCGCTCGCGCCGGGCGAGGTGCTGGGCGCGGCAGCCGCAACGGCCGCCGCCTCGCCGGAGCGCGCATGAGCCGCCTGCAGGCGCTGCGTGCCACCGTGCGCGACCCGGTTTTCCGCACGGGCGTGACGGACATGATGGCGACCTGCGTGGGCATCGCCGCCTGGGGCCTGGTGACCGGCGTGGCCATGGTCAAGACGGGCATGTCCGCGCCCATGGCCATCTTCATGTCGCTGGTCGTCTATGCGGGCAGCGCCCAACTGGCCGTATTGCCGCTGATGGCGGTGGGCGCGCCGCTCTGGGTGGTGTGGCTCACGGCCATGTGCGTGAACCTGCGCTTCGTCATCTTCAGCAGCATGTGGCGCAGCTACTTTCAGCCGCTGCCGCGCCGCCACCGGCTGGCGCTGGGCTACTTCAGCGGCGACGTGATCTTCGTGGCCTTCATGAAGCGCTTTCCCCGGCCCGAGCCGCAGCCCGAGCAGGTGCCCTATTTCTGGGGCGCGGCGACGATCAACTGGTTCTCGTGGCAAGTGCCGGCCATCGCGGGCATCCTGTTGGCCAACGCGGTGCCGCTGTCCTGGGGCCTGGGTTTCGCGGGCGTGCTGGCGCTGCTAGGCGTGCTGCTGTCCATGCTGTTCGACCGCGCCACCTGGCTGGCCACGCTGGTCGCCGCCACGGCGGCCATCGCCGCGTTCGCGCTGCCGCTGAAACTCAACATCCTGGTGGCGATCGCCGCTGCCGTCACGGCCGGTCTGTTGATCGAGGCGGCCGACCATCACCTGCGCCGCAAGCCCAAGGTGCTGCTGGTGCCGGCGGACGAGCCCCTGCCGCACGCCGATCGCCGGCAGGTGCAGGACGGCGACGTGCCGCTGCGCGAGGAGCGCCACCCATGAGCGCGATCGGCCAATGGTTCGCGGGCTGGAACTGGTCCTGGGTGGAGCCCACCATCGCCATCCTGGGCCTGGCGGCGATCACCGTGGTGTCGCGCGCCTTCTTCATGATCCCCGAGCGCGAGCTGCCCCTGCCCGACTGGCTCAAGCGCGGCCTGAAATACGCGCCGCTGGCCGCCCTCACCGCCGTGATCGCGCCCGAGCTGCTGATGACGCAGGGCGAGCTGATCCACACCCTGCGCGATGCGCGCCTGCCGGCCGGGCTGTGCGCGGCGGGCTACTACTTCTGGCGGCGCGGCATCCTGGGCACCATCGTGGTGGGCATGCTGGTCTATCTGCCGCTGCACATCGGCTGGGGCTGGTAGGCGCGGGCCGGGCACGGCCGCGCCCCTCGGTTACCAAGCGGTTACCAAAGCGCTGCCGGGGCCGCGGACGGCCCTAAAATGCGGCGCAACCTCAACCCAGCCGACTCCATGCACATCCTTCGCTTCTCCGATCTCTGCGCCGAGGGCCAGGCCCGCGGCCAACGCGTTTTCATCCGTGCCGACCTGAACGTGCCGCAGGACGACGACGGCCGCATCACCGAAGACACGCGCATCCGCGCCTCGGTGCCCTGCATCCAGATGGCGCTGGACGCCGGCGCCGCCGTGATGGTCACCAGCCACCTGGGCCGCCCCACCGAAGGCACGCTGACGCCGGCCGATTCGCTGGCGCCCGTCGCCCAACGCCTGGCCGAGCTGCTGGGCCGTGATGTGCCCCTGGTGGCCGACTGGGTGGACGGGGTGCAGGTGCAGCCCGGCCAGGTCGTGATGCTGGAGAACTGCCGTGTGAACCCCGGCGAGAAGAAGAACAAACCCGAGCTGGCGCAGAAGATGGCCCAGCTGTGCGACATCTACGTCAACGACGCCTTCGGCACCGCGCACCGCGCCGAAGGCACGACCTACGGCATCGCCGAATACGCCAAGGTGGCGTGCGCCGGCCCGCTGCTGTCGGCCGAGATCGACGCCATCACCCAGGCCCTGGCCGCGCCCAAGCGGCCGCTGGTCGCCATCGTGGCAGGCAGCAAGGTGAGCACCAAGCTGACCATCCTACAAAGCCTGGCCAAGAACGTCGATGGCCTGATCGTGGGCGGCGGCATCGCCAACACCTTCATGCTGGCCGCGGGCCTTTCGATCGGCAAGAGCCTGGCCGAGCCCGACCTGGTGGGCGAAGCCACCGCCGTGATCGAAGCCATGAAGGCGCGCGGCGCCGAGGTGCCGATCCCCACCGACGTGGTGGTCGCCAAGACCTTCTCCGCCGATGCGCCCGCCACCGTCAAGGCCGCCACCGACGTGGCCGATGACGACCTGATCCTGGACATCGGCCCCGAGACCGCCAAGAAGCTGGCCGCCCAGCTCAAGGCCGCCGGGACCATCGTCTGGAACGGCCCGGTGGGCGTGTTCGAGTTCGCCGCGTTCGAGAACGGCACCAAGGCCATCGCCCAGGCGATCGCCGAATCGCCCGCCTTCAGCATCGCCGGAGGCGGCGACACGCTGGCCGCCATCGCCAAGTACGGCATCGAGAAGGACGTGGGCTACATCTCCACCGGCGGCGGCGCCTTCCTGGAAGTGCTGGAAGGCAAGACCCTGCCGGCCTTCGAGATCCTGCAAAAGCGCGCCAACGGCTGATCCGCAGGTTTAGAGGCCTGTTGGACCACCAGCGCTTGTCCTGCAAGCGCTGGCCGCTATCAAAAGATGAGCCCGCTGGCACCCTGCCAGCGGGCTCTTTCACATCGGAGCGGCCCGCCGTGCGGCCCGCGCCTGCGCGCTCACGCCAGGGCGACGGCCGGGTTGAGCGTGTAGAGGCCCGTCAGCCGGGCCTGGGCCAGCACGGGCGCTTTCTCCAGCGCGGCGCGCACATTGGCGCCGGTGAGCGGCCCCTCGACCTGTAGCGTGGGCGTGCCCAGCGCATAGACCGTGAAGATGTAGTGGTGGACGATGGAATCGTTCCAGGGCGGGCAGGGGCCGTCGTAGCCATAGTAGTCGCCGCGCATGTCCGCATCGCCGGCGAACCAGCCGGTGTAGTCGTTGATGCCGTGGCGCAGGCCCTCGGGCGCGTCGGGGCCGGGCTTGCCGCGCGGCGTGACGGCGCTGGAATGGGCGCCTGCGGCGATCTCGGTGCGGCCGGCGGGAATGTCGAGCAGCAGCCAGTGGACGAAGTCCACGCGCGGCAGGCTGGCCGGCACGGTGCGGCCTTCCTGGTTCACGTCGTCGCCCCGGCTGGGCACGTCCGGGTCATGGCAGACGATGGCGAACGACTGTGTGCCGGCGGGCGCGCCGCTCCAGGCCAGGTGCGGATTGCGGTTGGCGGACAGCGCGACGTGCGCGGCCGCATCCGGCACGGCGAAGGCGAATTCGCCGGGAATGGCGCGGCCGTCCTGGAAGCTGTGGCTGGTGAGTTGCATGCGTGAAAGCTCCTGTGCGGTGGGTGAACGAAACGACAGCCCCGGCAGAGCCGGGCCGCTTCGGCATTCTAGGAATGCCCCATGCGAACCGACGCCCCCGATCCGGTCAACCCCGCCTGAGTCCCGCCCATCCAGCGGGCTGGGCGCCGCAAAGCCGAGCGCGGCCCGGCCACTCAGCGGCGCCGCCACCGGGGCGCCTTCTACAATCCCGGCCATGACTTTCACCGACATGCTGCGCGGCGCGACCGCGCAGAACGACTCCCTGCTGTGCGTGGGTCTGGACCCGGAACCCCAGCGCTTTCCCGAGCACCTGCGGGGCGACGCCGGCAAGATCTACGACTTCTGCGCCGCCATCGTCGATGCCACGGCCGGCCTGGTCAACGCCTTCAAGCCGCAGATCGCGTACTTCGCCGCGCACGGCGCCGAGGCGCAGCTCGAACGCCTGATCCGCCACATCCGCGCCACCGCGCCGCAAGTACCCGTCATCCTCGACGCCAAGCGCGGCGACATCGGCTCCACCGCCGAGCAGTACGCCAAGGAAGCCTTCGAGCGCTACGGCGCCGACGCGGTCACGCTCTCGCCCTTCATGGGCTTCGACTCGCTGGCGCCTTACCTGGCCTACCACGGCAAGGGCGCGATCCTGCTGTGCCGCACCTCCAACCCCGGCGGCGACGACCTGCAGGCCCAGCGCCTGGCGAGCGTGGAAGGCCAGCCGCTGCTGTACGAACACATCGCCCGGCAGGCGCAGGGCCCCTGGAACACCAACGGCCAGGTCGGCCTGGTGGTGGGCGCCACCTACCCGGCGGAGATCGAACGCGTGCGCGCCCTGGCGCCCACCGTGCCGCTCCTGATCCCCGGCGTGGGCGCCCAGGGGGGCGACGCCGCCGCCACGGTGCGCGCCGGGCTGCGCGCCAACGGGCCGATCATCGTCAGCTCTTCGCGTGCGGTGCTCTATGCATCGGCCGGCGCCGACTTCGCCGCCGCCGCGCACCAGGCGGCCGAGGCCACCCGCAGCGCGCTGAACGCCGCCCGGCACTGATCGCCGGGCTGCCCGCCGTGCAGCTCAAGTGGCTGGAAGACTTCCTCCTGCTCGCGCAGGAGCGCAGCTTCACGCGGGCGGCGGAGCTGCGCCACGTCACGCACCCGGCGTTCGGCCGGCGCATCCGCGCGCTCGAGGCCTGGGCCGGCACGCCGCTGATCGAGCGCGGCGGCGGACCGGTGCGCCTCACGCCCGCCGGGCAGGTGCTGCTCGATAGCGCCGAGCAGATGACGCGCAACCTCGCGCAGTCGCACGAGGAGATGCAGGCCGTCGCCGGCCGGCAGGCGCGCACCGTCACGCTGGCCACGGGCCGCACGCTGGCGCGCACCGTGGTGGCTGACCTGCTGGTGCGCCTGCGCCCGGCACTGGGCGAAGGCGAGCTGCGCATCATGACCCGCACGCTGGCCGAGGCCGTAGGGGAGATGCAGCGCGGCGAAGCCGACTTCTGCCTCATCTACCACCATCCCACGCTGGTCGTGCCGCTGGACGCGCGCCAGTTCTCCCACCTCACGCTGGCCTCCGACCGACTGGTGCCCATGTCGCGTGCGGACGCGAGCGGCGCGCCCCTGTTCCGCTTCGCATCGCCGGGCGAGCCGGTGCCTTACGTGGCCTATGCCCGCACCCTGGCGCTGGGGCGGCTGGTGGAGGACCACCTGGCCAACCACCGCGCGGCACCACGCCTGGAGCGCCTGATCGAATGCGATTCGCCGGACGCGCACTACGAATACGTGCTCAAGGGCCTGGGCGTGTCGTGGCTGCCGTGGTCGCTGGTGCATGCCGACGTGAAGGCCGGCCGCCTGGCCGCAGCGGGCGACAAGCGCATGGAGATCCGCTTCGACGTGCGCCTCTACCGCCCCAAGCGCCGCCTGGGCGCCATGGCGGAGACGCTGTGGATGCTGATGAGTCGGCGCTAAGGCGCTGCACCCCGCCCCGGCGCGCGCTCTGCGGGTTTCCCCTTCACTCCCACCGAAACAGCACCAGCCCGTGCCATTTCGGCACCATGCTGCGGCGCCCGCCTTCCACAATCGGCTCCATCCCTTCACGGAGCACTGCATGAACGCCACCTCTTTCCTGCCACGCCGCGGCGCCCTCGGCGCCGCCCTCGCGGCTGCCGCCCTGCTCACGGGCGCGCCCGCCGCCTTCGCCCAGGCCTACCCGGCCAAGCCCATCACCATCGTCGTCGGCTACCCGCCTGGCGGCAGCACCGACCTGGTAGGCCGCATGGTGGGCACCGAGCTGGCCAGCCGCCTCGGTCAGCCCGTGGTGATCGAGAACCTGGGTGGCGCGGGCGGTGCCATCGGCGCGCAGAAGGTGGCCAACGCCCAGCCCGACGGCTACACGCTGCTGGTGGGCGCGAGCAACGAGCTGGCCATCACCAAGCTGGTCAACAAGAAGATCAAGTACGACGTGAAGGACTTCACGGCCATCGGCCTGGTGGCCTCGCAGCCCCTGGTGCTGGTGGCCTCCGCCGGCTCGGGCGTGAAGAACGCCAATGAGTTCACACAGCTCGTGGCCAAGAACCCCGGCAAGTTCAGCTACGGCAGTTCCGGCGTCGGTACCTCGCTGCACCTGGCCGGCGAGATGATCAAGGAACAGGGCAAGCTGTTCATGACCCACATCCCCTATCGCGGCGTGGCGCCGTTGACCAGCGACCTGATGGGCAACAACCTGGAGTTCGGCGTGTTCGTGCTCTCCAGCGGCCTGCCGCACATCAGGAGCGGCAAGGTCGTGGCGCTGGGCACCACCGAGGCCAGGCGCTCGGCCATCACCCCCGACATTCCGGCGCTGGCCGAATACCCGCAGTTCAAGAACGTGGACATCGGCGTCTGGTTCGCATTGATGGGCCCGGCCCATCTGCCCAAGCCGGTGTTCGACAAGCTCAAGAAGGCGTTGGACGACACGCTGCAGTCGCCCGAGTTCCGCAAGAAGATGGAAGCCACGGGCTCCGTCGTGGCTTCGCCCACGGTGGACCTGAACAAGTACTGGGCCAGCGAAGTCGCCAAGTACCAGAAGATCGTGCAGTTCGCCAAGATCGAGGAATGATGAGCACACAAGCCTTGACCACCCCTGCCCCCCTCGCGTTCACCCTGCCCGCGCCGGACATCTCCGCCTGGCGCGCCGGCAACACCGGCACCGAAGGCGTGTGGCGCTTCGACAGCGGCCAGCCGGGCCGCCACGTGATGATCAGTGCGCTGGTACACGGCAACGAGCTGTGCGGCGCCTGGGCCCTCCAGGACCTGCTGGAGGCCGGCGTGCGCCCGCAGCGCGGCTCGCTCACGCTGGCGTTCTGCAACCTGGAGGCCTTCGACCGCTTCGACCCGCAGAACCACGACGCCTCGCGTTTCATCGACCAGGACATGAACCGCCAGTGGATCGACGAGCGCCTGCAGGCGGCCGACAGCCGCGAGCGCCGCCGCGCCGCCGCCCTGCGCCCCTTCGTGGCCCAGGCGGACTGGCTGCTGGACCTGCACTCCATGCACGAGCGCGCCGCACCGCTGCTGCTCACCGGCGTGCAGCCGCGCAACCTGCAGCTGGCCAAGGCCATGGGCGCGCCCGAGCACATCGTGGTCGATGCCGGCCACAAGGACGGCGTGCGCATGCGCGACTACGGCCGCTTCGGGCTGCCCGACGCCGTGGACGGCCCGGTACAGGACACGCGCTCGCTGCTCATCGAATGCGGCTTTCATGGCGACCTGAGCAGCCGCGCCGTGGCTTACGACCAGTGCGCGCGCTTCCTCGAAGCCGCAGGCACGCTGGACGCCGCCGAGATCGCCCGCCGGCTGCCCGGCTGGCGCCAGCCGGACGCCCCCCGCCAGTGGGCGCTGGAAGTCACCGGCCCGGTGGTCGCCAGGAGCGAGCGCTTCCGCTTCACACAGCCCTTCACGGGCCTGGAGGTGATCGAGAAAGCCGGCACGGTGATCGGGGACAACGACGGCGAACCCGTCACCACGCCGTACGACGACTGCGTGCTGGTCATGCCCTCCACCCGCCAGGCCCGCGCCGGCGTGACGGTCGTGCGCTACGCGCGCAGGCGTCCGCTGGAGTGACACGCGCCGCTCCCGCTCGCCGTTCCGCGCACGGCCGGCAGGGAGAGGCAGCCCTGCCTGCCTCCAGCCCATCTGCTATCGAAACAATAGCTATATGTGCGCAGCAGGAGCGGGCTAAAACGCGAAAAGGCCCGAAACCTGGCGCTACCGGCGCGACGCCGCCCAGCGCGGGCCCAGCACCACGCACACCAGCGCCAGGACCACGAAGGCCACGCCCGCCCATTGCCAGGGCGTGAGCACCTCGCCCAGCGCCAGCATGCCCGCCGTCAGGCCCACCACCGGCACGCCCAGGCTGAAGGGCGCGACCCGGTTGGCCGGGTGGCGCGTGAGCAGCCGCGTCCAGAGGCCGTAGCCCACGATCGTCGCCACCCAGCCCAGGAACATGGCCGCGGCCCAGCCCGACCAGGGCACCGCCGCCCAGGTGGAGGCCTGCAGCCAGCGCCCGGCATCGGGATCGGCCAGCGCCGACAGCGCCACGAAGGGCGCGATGGGCACCAGGCAGCTCCAGCCGACGAAGGCCAGCGGGTCGTAACCCGGCGATTCCTGCTGCGCCAGGCGTGCCACGATGTTGGAGGCCGCCCAGCAGGCCGCGCCGACCAGGGTGAGGGCCACGCCCGCCAGCGTCACGCCGCCCGCGCTCGCACCCGGCGCGGTGAAGTGCATGCCGAAGCACAGCAGCCCCACGGCGGCCAGCCCCATCCCGATGACGAGCGGGCGGCCCGGCCGCTCGTGCAGCAGCAGAAAGGCCCAGAGCGCGGTGAAGAACACCTGCGTCTGCAGCAGCACGCTGGCCAGCGCTGCCGTCATGCCCAGACGCAGCGCGAGGAACACCATGCCGAACTGCCCCACCCCCTGGCACAGCCCGTAGAGCAGCATCCAGCGCCAGCGCACCGACGGCGGGCGCACCAAGAGCACCAGCGGCAAGGCGGCGAACACGTAGCGCGCCGCACCCAGCTGGAACGGCGTGAACGTGCGCAGGCCCCACTTCATCACCACGAAATTGACGCCCCAGATCAGCACCACGACCAGCGCGGCGATCAGGTCGCGCCCGGGCAGAGGCGCGATCGGCGCGGCAGCCCGGTTCATGGCCGTGTGCCGCAGCAGTGGCGGAGGGAACATCCACGTCCGCAGGCCATGGAGGGAGCGAGGCCCGCAAGGGCCGGGGAAGAAAGGCGGGGCATGGGAGGCAAGGCCGAGGAATCCGCACCAGCACGGTGCGGCGGGGGTAGGGAAAGAGACAGTGCGTGCAGAAAAGGCACAACCACAGGCGCTGGGCGGCCCCATTATTCCGCAACCCCGCAGTCCGACGGCATGCGCTTGACTGCAGTCAAGGACTCAGGCGTACAAGTTGCTAAATTGCAATGTGTTCAATGGAGTTGGAATAAATATTACATGTGGCCACCGCCTGTGCGGCGGCTGCGGCAGAGATCCACTCAAACCCTTGGATGATCCTCCTTGAGGGTGCCCTTTCGCCACAAGCCACTACCTTGCTGCCGCCATGAACCACCTCACCCAGCTCCGCCTGCTTCAAAAATTCATCATCCTGGGCCTGGTCGGCCTACTGATGAGCGCCGTGCCCGCGACGCTGTTCGTGGGCCAGGCGCTGGACGGCATCCGCAACGCCCGCCTGGAGGCCCGCGGCACGCCACCGCTGCTGGCGCTGCACAAGGCGGTGCAGGAACTGCAGGTCCACCGGGGCCTCTCGGCCGGCATGCTCGGCGGCAACGAGGTGCTGGCTGGCCGCCGCCCGCCCGTGCGCGACGCGGTGAACCAGGCCCTGGAGCAGGGCAGCGCGCGCTTCGCCGAAGCCGGCGTGCCCGAAGCGCTGGCCCAGTCCTGGACACAGGCGCGCCAGCGCTGGCAGCAGCTGGAGCCCGAGGTCGCCGCCCGCCGGCTGCAGCCCGCGCAGAGCACGGCGCAGCACACCGCGATCATCAGCGCCCTGCTGCTGCTGGGTGAAGAGCTGCTGCACACCTACGGCCTGCAGGTGGAGCCCGACGAAGAGACGCACGCCCTGGTGCAGGCCAGCATGGTGAGCGCCCCGCTGCTGGGCGAGAAGCTGGGCGTGATGCGCGCCCAAGGCACGGGCTTCCTGGGCAAGAAGGAACTGCCGCCGCAGGGCCGCGGCCTGCTGCTGGGCCTGCGCGAACGGGTGCTGGAGCTGCAGGGCGAGACCACGCGCAACCTGGACCGCGCCATGCGGCAGGACGCGGCCTTCGCCGCCGCCATGCAAGGCCCCACGCGCACCATGCAGGAGCGTGTGGCCGCGGCGCTGGAGCTGGCCAACCGCGCGCTCATCGACCTGGACGCGGCCGAGACGCCCAGCCTGTCGCCCCAGGAATATTTCGACACGTTCACCCGGGCCATCGAGGCGCTCTCCGCACTCGACACGCAGGCCATGGCCAGCCTGCAGACAGCGCTGGATGCGCGCATCGGCCAGCTCCAGCGCACGCTGCTGTGGCAGGCCCTGCTGATGGGCGCCATCGTGGCGTTGGCCGCGGTGCTGATGGCAGTGTTCGCACGCTCGGTCACTCGGCCCATCGCGCAGGCCGTGGCCCTGGCCGACGGCGTGGCCGCGGGCGACCTGGCCGGCCCGGCCATCGAACACGGCCGCGACGAGGTGGGCCAGCTCATCGCCGCGCTGCTGCGCATGCGCACCCAGCTCACGCGGGTGGTGGCCGGCGTGCGCCACGGCGCCGAGGGCGTGGCCACGGCCAGCGCGGAAATCGCGCAGGGCAACAGCGACCTCTCGGCCCGCACCGAATCGCAGGCCAGCGCGCTCGAGGAAACCGCCGCGTCGATGGAGCAGATGACCGCCACCGTGCGCCAGAACGCCGACAGCGCCCGCCAGGCCAGCCAGCTGGCAGCCAACGCCAGCGCCGTGGCCACGCAGGGCGGCGAGGTGGTGGCGCAGGTGGTGAGCACCATGGGCCAGATCACCGACAGCTCGCGCAAGATCGGCGACATCATCGGCGTGATCGACTCCATCGCCTTCCAGACCAACATCCTGGCGCTCAACGCCGCCGTCGAAGCGGCGCGGGCAGGCGAGCAGGGCCGGGGCTTCGCCGTGGTGGCCTCCGAGGTGCGTGGCCTTGCGCAGCGCAGCGCCGAAGCGGCCAAGGAGATCAAGGCCCTCATCACCGACAGCATGGGTCGCGTGCAGCAGGGCGGCGCGCTGGCCGACCGGGCCGGCAGCACCATGGCCGAGGTCGTGCAGTCCATCCAGCGGGTGACGGACATCATGGGCGAGATCAGCGCCGCCAGCCAGGAGCAAAGCCAGGGCGTGGCCCAGGTGGGCGAGGCCGTCACGCAGATGGACCAGGCCACCCAGCAAAACGCGGCGCTGGTCGAGGAAATGGCCGCCGCTGCGGCCAGCCTGCGCGGTCAGGCCGAAGAGCTGGTGCGTTCCGCCGGCGTCTTCCGCCTGGCAGACGGCGCAAGCGGCGCGCAACCGCTACGCATTCAATAGCGCCCACCGAAGGCGCAGACTTCGCCAGTGGCACTTTTGGCCGGGGACTGGGGCACCCCGCTGGCGGGACGGTTAACGTATTGACACGTTTTGGGGCTACAAGCCGGGCGTAGCGCACCCGAAAAACCCGGAACACCACCCGCGTGGCCCGGGCTGGCACCCGAGCCCGCCGCCGCTGTTTGCCGAAAGCCGATCATGAGCCCCATCCCCACGGCTGCCGCCTCCACGGTGCCGCCGCACTCCCGCGCGCCATCAGACTGCGCGGCGGAACCCGCGCACCGCAGCCATGCCTCGGCCCTGGCCGCCGCCATGGCGGCGGCCATGCTGGCGGCCTGCGGCGGGGGCGGGGGCGGTGGTGACCCCGCCAGCGGCGCAGGCGGCCCTGCAACAGGTGGCAGCGGCGGCAGCGGCGCCACCCCGACCAGCGACGAGGAAGCCGCCCGCTTTTTGCTGCAGGCGCAGTTCTCGGCCACTGACGAGGACATCGCCGCGCTGCGCGCCAAGGGCTACGGCCCCTGGCTGGCAGACCAGTTCGCGCAGCCCATCGGCACCACGGGCACGGCGTGGCTCATGCAGCGCGGCTACGGCGTGGCCAGTACCGATACGCGCTACGACAACGTTTCGTACCCCAGCGACTTCATGCTGTGGAACCAGCTCTTCACCGAGCGCGACGCCATGCGCAAACGCGTGGCGCTGGCGCTCTCGGAGATCCTGGTCGTCTCCACCAGCGGGCTGGAGCAGCCCTGGCGCATCTTCCTCGCCTCGGGCTACTGGGATCTGCTCAACCGGCACGCCTTCGGCAACTTCCGCGCGCTGCTCGAAGCCGTCACCCTGAGCCCGGCCATGGGCATCTACCTGAGCGTGCGCGGCAGCCAGAAGGAAGACGCCCGCACCGGCCGCCAGCCCGACGAGAACTACGCCCGCGAGGTGATGCAGCTCTTCACCATCGGCCTCTACCGCCTGAACCCCGACGGTACCGAGCAGCGCGACGGCAGCGGCAACCGCATCGACACCTATTCCGCCGCCGACGTGAGCAATCTGGCGCGCGTGTTCACCGGCTACGACTACGACACGCGCCAGAACCAGCCCACCACCCTCGGCAGCAGCACGGTGCCGGGCCTGCAGCAGACACTGCTGCCCATGGCCTTCAACGCGGCGCGCCACTCCACCCTGCCCGCCACGTTCCTGGGCACCACGATCCCCGCCGGCACGGCGGGCGACGCGGCGCTCAAGACCGCGCTCGACACGCTGTTCAACCACCCCAACGTGGGCCCCTTCATCGGCCGCCAGCTGATCCAGCGCTTGGTCACCAGCAATCCCAGCCCCGCCTACGTGGGGCGCGTGGCTGCCGCCTTCGCCGACAACGGCAGCGGCACCCGGGGCGACCTGCGCGCCGTGATCGCCGCCGTGCTGCTGGACCCGGAGGCGCGCAGCACCGCCGGCCTCGCCAGCCCCCAGTACGGCCGCCTGCGCGAGCCCATGGTGCGCTTCGTGCAATGGGGCCGCACCTTCGGCGTGCAGTCGGCGCGCGGCACCTGGAAGATCGACAACCTGAGCGACCCGGCCACCCGCCTGGGCCAGAGCCCGCTGCGCTCGGGCTCGGTGTTCAACTTCTTCCGCCCGGGCTACGTGCCGCCCGCCACCGCCATGGCCGCGGCCGGCCAGGTGGCGCCGGAGTTCCAGATCGTCAACGAAAGCAGCGTGAGCGGCTATCTGAACTTCATGCAGAACGCCATCCGCTGGGGCTACTACGTGAACGCGCCCGACCTGCCGCAGAACGGCAGCACTGCCGCCAACGGCTTCGACATCACCTGCAGCTACGCCAACCTGCTGCCCCTGGTGGCCGATGCTGCCGCGCTGGTGCGCAAGGTGACGCTGCTGCTGTCGGCGGGCCAGGTGTCGGCGGCCACGCAGGCGCGCATCGTGGCCGCGCTCAACGCCACACCGGTCACGGCCAGCAGCTCCGCCGCCGCACGGCTTGATCGCGTGGCCGCCGCGGTGCTGCTGGTGATGGCCAGCCCCGAATACCTCGTGCAGAAGTGACCGACCGCCCAGCGAGCCCCGCCATGAACTTCATCGACCCCGCACGCCACACGCGCCGCGCCTTCCTGCGCCGCAGCGCGCAACTGGCCGCCACCGGCACCGCCCTGCCCTTCGCCCTGAACCTCGCGGCGCTGGGCGAGGCCGCCGCCTTAGAGTCCAGCGACTACAAGGCCCTGGTCTGCGTCTTCCTCTACGGCGGCTGCGACTACGCCAACACCGTCGTGACCTACGACAGCAGCCGCTACGCGCAGTATTCCGCCATCCGCGGCGGCAACAGCGACGGCACGGCCGCGGGCATCGCCCTGGGCCGCGATGCGCTGGCCGCCACGCAGCTGCGCCCCGGCACGGCGCTGGCCGGCGGCATGCAATACGCGCTGCACCCGTCCATGACGGGCCTGGCCGGCCTCTTCAACGCCGGCCACGCCGCCGTGCAGCTCAACGTGGGCCCGCTGCGGGTGCCGCTCACCCGCGCGCAGTACGCCAGCGGCGACCGGCGCAACTACCCGCTGCCGCCCAAGCTCTTCTCGCACAACGACCAGCAATCGGTCTGGCAGTCGCAGGGCGCCGAAGGCTCCACCGTGGGCTGGGGCGGCAACCTGGGCGACCTGGCCCTGTCGTCCAACGCCAATTCGCTCTTCACCTGCATCTCGGCCACCGGCAACGCCGTGTTCCTCTCGGGCGATCAGGCGCTGCAGTACCAGATCAACCCCGGCGGCGCCACGCCCGGCGCCGTGCCCATCAACGCCGTCAAGGGCAACGTCTATGGCTCCAGCGCCGTGCGCAGCCTGCTGAGCGACCTGGTGCAGACGGCCGGCAGCCATGCGATGGAGGCCGAATACGCGCGCGTCACGCAGCGCTCCATCGGCGCGGAAGGGCAGATCTCGTCCGCGCTGGCCGGAGCGAAGCTCTCCACCGCCTTCCCGTCCAACAACCCGCTGGCCGACCAGCTCAAGATCGTGGCCCGGCTCATCGCCGGCCGCAACGCGCTGGGCACGCGCCGGCAGGTGTTCTTCGTCTCTCTGGGCGGGTTCGACCTGCACGACAACCTGATCGGCAACCAGCCCCAGCTGCTGGACAAGGTGAGCAGCGCCATGACCGCCTTCTACAACGCCACGGCCGAGCTGGGCGTGGCCGACAAGGTCACCGCCTTCACCGCATCGGACTTCGGCCGCACGCTCACCTCCAACGGCGACGGCTCCGACCACGGCTGGGGCAGCCACCATCTCGTCGTGGGCGGCGCGGTGCGCGGCGCCGCCTTCTACGGCACACCGCCGCCCGTCAGCGTGGGCAACGGCAGCGGCAGCGAAGACCAGTGGCACGTGGGCCAGGGGCGCCTGCTGCCCAGCACCGCCGTGGACCAGTACGCCGCCACGCTGGGGCGCTGGTTTGGTGTGGCGAGCACCGAGCTGGCCGGCGTGCTGCCGCACATCGGCAACTTCGGCGGCTCGGCCTATCCCGTCGATCTGGGATTCATGGGCTGAATCGTCCGCCTCTGATCCGACCGCCCCGCAGGAAGACCGCACCATGACCCGCACTCTTCGCTGGACCACCGCCACCGCACTGCTGCTGGCGGGCCTGCTGTCCGGCTGCCAGGCCCAGCGGCGGCTGCACGAGGGCGACGGCGGCGGCGGCCTTGGCGAATCGCTGCGCAGCCGCTGGGCCGAGCGGGTGCAGGGCCCGACCGGCGCGCTGCCGGCCGGGGTGCGCAGGATCGCCGACCTGCCCTACGGCAGCGATGCACGCCAGCGCATGGATGTGTACCTGCCGCCCACGGGCGCACTGCCCCCGGGCCAGCGCGCGCCGGTGATCTTCATGGTGCATGGCGGCGCCTGGCGTACCGGCGACAAGGCCATGCCCAAGGTGGTGGACCACAAGGTCGCGCGCTGGGTGGCGCGGGGCTTCGTGTTCGTGTCGGTCAATTACCGCATGCTGCCCGGCACGCCCGTGGCGCAGCAGGCGCAGGACGTGGCCCAGGCCCTGGCCGCCGCGCAGCGGCATGCGAGCGACTGGGGCGCGGACGCGGGCCGCTTCCTCCTCATGGGGCATTCGGCCGGGGCGCATCTGGTGGCGCTGATCAACGCCCAGCCGGCGGCCGCGCTGCGCGGGGGCGCCCAGCCCTGGCTGGGCACGGTGGTGCTCGACAGCGCCGTGCTCGACGTGCCGCAGTACATGGCGCAGCCGCATGTGCGGCTCTACGACGAGGCTTTCGGCAGCGACCCGGGCCTCTGGCGGCAGCTCTCGCCCGCCGACCAGCTGGCAGCGGGTGCCCCGCCCTACCAGTTCGTCTGCTCCACCGAGCGGCGCGATCGCCCCTGCCCGCAGGCCGAGACCATGGCCCGCCAGGTGCGTGCCCTGGGCGGCCGCGCCAGCGTGCTGCCGCAGCCGCTGAGCCACGGCGACATCAACGGCGAGCTGGGCCTGGAAAGCGCCTACACCCGGGCCGTGGAGGCCTTCATGGCCTCGCTGGACCCGCTGGTGGCGCAGCGACTGGCACGTTGAGCGGCTATCGGCGCGCGCCCGGCGCCGCGCCGCGGCCTCATCAGGCCAGGTAGCGCTGCAGGTAGCGCCCGGTATGGCTGGCCGGGTTGGCCGCCACCGCTTCGGGCGTGCCTTCGGCCACCACGGTGCCGCCGCCGGCACCGCCTTCGGGGCCCATGTCGATGATCCAGTCGGCGGTCTTGATGACGTCGAGGTTGTGCTCGATCACGACGATGGTGTTGCCCGCGTCGCGCAGCTGGTGCAGCACCTTGAGCAGCAGGTCGATGTCGGCGAAGTGCAGGCCGGTGGTGGGCTCGTCGAGGATGTAGAGCGTGCGGCCGGTGTCGCGCTTGGAGAGCTCCTGCGCGAGCTTGACGCGCTGCGCCTCGCCGCCCGAGAGCGTGGTGGCCGACTGGCCCAGGCGCAGGTACGACAGGCCCACGTCCAGCAGCGTCTGCAGCTTGCGGGCGATCGCAGGCACGTCCTGGAAGAAGGCGTGGGCGTCTTCCACCGTCAGGTCGAGGATCTGCGCGATGTTCTTGCCCTTCCAGAGCACTTCCAGCGTCTCGCGGTTGTAGCGCTGGCCATGGCAGACGTCGCAGGGCACATAGACGTCGGGCAGGAAGTGCATCTCCACCTTGACCACGCCGTCGCCCTGGCAGGCCTCGCAGCGGCCGCCGGCCACGTTGAAGGAAAAGCGCCCGGGGCCGTAGCCGCGTTCGCGGGCGGTGTTGGTCTCGGCCATCAGTTCGCGGATGGGCGTGAACAGGCCCGTGTAGGTGGCCGGGTTGCTGCGCGGCGTGCGGCCGATGGGCGACTGATCGACGTTGATGACCTTGTCGAAGTATTCGATGCCCTCGATGGCCTCGTGCGGCGCGGGCTCGTCGTGGGCGCGGTAGAGCTGGCGCGCCACGGCCTTGTGCAGCGTGTCGTTGACCAGCGTGCTCTTACCCGAGCCGGACACGCCCGTCACGCAGGTGAAGAGGCCCACGGGGAATTCGACGCTCACGTCCTTCAGGCTGTGGCCAGTGGCGCCCACCACGCGCAGGGCCTGCAGGCGGCCCTGGGTGGCGCGGTGTTCGGCCAGGCGCTCGGCACGGCGGCGGCTGGCGTCGGTTTCGGGGAAGCGGGGCTTGCCGCCGCTCTTCTTCTCGGGCTCGGGCGCGGCGCCGCCGCCTTCGAGCACCGGCAGCCAGGGCGTGCGCCGCGCGGGCACGGCGATGGTGCGTGCGCCCGACAGGTACTGGCCGGTGAGCGATGCGGGGTTGGCGCGCACCTGGTCGTAGGTGCCCTGGGCCATGACGCGGCCGCCATGCACGCCGGCGCCCGGGCCCATGTCCACCACGTGGTCGGCGGCGCGCATCATGTCTTCGTCGTGCTCGACCACGATCACGCTGTTGCCGATGTCGCGCAGGTGCTGCAGCGTGGCGATGAGGCGGTCGTTGTCGCGCTGGTGCAGGCCGATGCTGGGCTCGTCGAGCACGTACATCACGCCGGTCAGGCCGGAGCCGATCTGGCTGGCCAGGCGGATGCGCTGGGCCTCGCCGCCCGAGAGCGTCTCGGCGCTGCGGTCCAGGCTCAGGTAGTTGAGGCCCACGTCGTTCAGGAAGGTGAGGCGCGTGGCGATCTCGCGAACCACCTTGCTCGCGATGTCGGCCTTGGCGCCGGTGAGCGAGAGCGTCTCGAACCAGGCCAGGGCCTCGGCCAGCGTGGCGCGGCTCACCTCGTAGATGGCGCGGGCCTGCTCGCCCTCGCCCACGAAGACGTGGCGCGCCTCGATGCGCAGGCGCGTGCCGTGGCAGTCCGGGCAGGGCTGGGTGCTGCGCAGGCGGGCCAGGTCTTCGCGCACGACGACCGAATCGGTCTCGCGGTAGCGGCGCGCCATGTTCGGCAGGATGCCTTCGAAAGGGTGCTTCTTGATGACGGCGGGGCCCTTGTGGGCGCCGCTGTCCAGGATGTAGCTGAAGGCGATCTCTTCCTCGCCGGAGCCGTAGAGCACGGCCTGCTGCACGCGCTCGGGCAGCGATTCGAAGGGCGCCTCCACATCGAAGCCGTAGTGCGCCGCCAGGCTCTCCAGCATGGCGAAGTAGTAGCCGTTGCGCCGGTCCCAGCCCTTGATGGCGCCGCTGGCGAGGCTGAGCGAGGGGAAGGCCACCACCCGCGCCGGATCGAACACCTCCTGCTGGCCCAGGCCGTCGCAGGTGGGGCAGGCGCCCATGGGGGCGTTGAACGAGAAGAGGCGCGGCTCCAGTTCGGGCAGCGAGAAGCCGCAGATGGGGCAAGCGAACTTGGCGGAAAAGAGGTGCTCGCGGCCCGAATCCATCTCCAGCGCCAGCACGCGGCCGTTGCCGTCGGCGCCTGCCGCCTCCTGGCCCACGCGCAGCGCGGCCTCGAAGCTCTCGGCCAGGCGCTGCCGGAATCCGCCGCTGGCCTGCGGTTCGGTGTCGGCGCGCACCTTCAGCCGGTCGATCACCACGTCGATGTCGTGCTTCTCGGTCTTCTTGAGCGGCGGCAGGTTCTCCACCTCGTGGATCTGGCCGTCCACGCGGAAGCGCACGTAGCCCAGCGCCTGCATCTGCGCGAAGAGCTCGGTGAACTCGCCCTTCTTGTCGCGCGCCACCGGGGCCAGCACCATGAGGCGCGTGTCCTCGGGCAGGGCCAGCACGATGTCCACCATCTGGCTCACGGTCTGCGCGGCCAGCGGCAGGCCGTGCTCGGGGCAGTGCGGCGTGCCGGCGCGGGCGTAGAGCAGGCGCAGGTAGTCGTGGATCTCGGTGACCGTGCCCACGGTGGAGCGCGGGTTGTGGCTGGTGGCCTTCTGCTCGATGGAGATCGCGGGCGAGAGGCCCTCGATCAGATCGACGTCGGGCTTGTCCAGGCGCCCCAGGAACTGCCGGGCATAGGCCGACAGGCTTTCCACGTAGCGGCGCTGGCCTTCGGCATAGAGCGTGTCGAACGCCAGACTGGACTTGCCCGAGCCCGACAGCCCGGTGATGACCACCAGCTGGTTGCGCGGCAGATCCAGGTCGATGTTCTTCAGGTTGTGGGTGCGCGCACCCCGGATGCTGATGCGCTGCTCGCGCAGGGCGCGGGCCAGGTAGGTGCCGCTCTCGGGCAGGGCCGGGGCAGAAGCGGCGGCGTCAACATCGTGGGCAGGGGTGGTCACGGCGGCAAACGGTGGAAAAAAGGTCAACCGGCCATCATAGGGGACGGCCCCGTTGCCTGCAGGGCGGCGCCCGGGTGCCGACCGGGAGGCGCGGCCCATTCACTACCAAAACCATAGCTGCTGGCGCAGGCAGAACGCACGCAAGAACCGGTTTTGGCACAAAACGGCCGCCTCCCCAGCGGCTGCCCCCAGGTCGATGCGCGAGAATCGCGGCTTCGCCCCCCTGGGGGGCATCCCACGATCCTCGCCAAGATAGGCGCACCCACCACCGTGCAGGACTCTTCCACGCCCTCTTCCCCGGCGGCCTCCACGCCTTCCGCCGCAGCCACCACCATGACCCCGCTGGAGCGCCGCTCCAGCCTGAGCCTGGCGCTGATCTTCGCGCTGCGCATGCTGGGGCTCTTTCTCGTGCTGCCGGTGTTCGCGCTGGAAGCGCGCAAATACCCCGGCGGCGACGACCCCGCCCTGGTCGGGCTGGCCATGGGCATCTACGGGCTCACCCAGGCCGTGCTGCAGCTGCCGCTGGGCCTGGCCTCCGACCGCTTCGGCCGCAAGCGCGTGATCGTGCTGGGCCTGCTGGTGTTCGCCGCCGGCAGCCTGGTGGCGGCGCTGGCCGATTCGCTCACCGGCCTGCTCTGGGGCCGCGCGCTGCAAGGCGCGGGCGCGGTGTCGGCCGCCGTTACCGCCTTGCTGGCCGACCAGACCCGCGACGGCGTGCGCACCAAGGCCATGGCGCTGGTGGGCGGCAGCATCGGCCTGATGTTCGCCGTGGCGCTGGTGGCCGCGCCGCCGCTGGCCGCCCGCTTCGGCCTGGGCGGCCTGTTCGGGCTGACCTGCGCGCTGGCGCTGGCCGGCATCGCCACCGTGCTGTGGGTGGTGCCGCCCGAGCCCGCGCGCCACACCGCCTCGCCGCGCGGCGGGCTGGCCCGCGTCTTCGCCCACCCGGACCTGCTGCGCCTGAACCTGGGCGTGTTCGTATTGCACACGGTGCAACTGTCGATGTGGGTGGCCGTGCCCGCGCTGCTGGTGCAGGCCGGTCTGCCCAAGGCCGAGCACTGGCACCTCTACCTGCCCGCCGTGGTGGCCTCGTTCGTGCTGATGGGCGGGCTCTTCGCGATGGAGCGCGCCGGCCGCCTGCGCGCCGCGCTGCTGGGCGCCATCGGCCTGGTGCTGCTGGTGCAGGCAGGGCTGGGCTGGGCGGCGGCGGCGGGCGCGCCCGCCCCGCTGTGGGCGCTGGGCGGGCTGCTGTTCCTCTTCTTCTGCGGCTTCAATGCGCTGGAGGCCAGCCAGCCCAGCTTGGTGTCGCGCACCGCGCCGCCCGAAGTGCGCGGCGCCGCCCTGGGCACCTACAACACGCTGCAGTCGCTGGGCCTGTTCGCGGGCGGCGCGCTGGGCGGCACGCTGCTGCGCTTCGGCGGCGCGCCCAGCCTGTTCGCGGTGACGGGCGCGTTGTGCCTGGCCTGGCTGGCCCTGGCCTGGGGCATGCGGCCGGTGCCGGCCGCGCAGCACCCTCGCTGAGGGCGGCCGGCGCCCTGCGGCGCTCAGCGGGCTTCCGGCGGGCGTTCCTGGGGCTCCACCTCAGGCCGGGGCGCTGGCTTGGCCGGCTCCGCATCGTCCCGCTCCCCCTCCTCAGGGAAGGTATTCGGCAGCTGCGCCGCGCTCAGCATGGCGGCGGCCAGCGTCTCGTACAAAGGCCGCGCCAGCATGCGCGAGATCAGGCTGGCCAGCATGGCCGCAGACATCAGGCTCAGCACCAAAGCCTGGCCGTCCACCATCTCCATCACGATGATGAAGGACGTGAGCGGCGCCTGCGTCACCGCCGCCAGGAAGGCGGCCATGCCCATGGCGATGAGCGCCGGGGCGATGTCGCCGCCGCCCATCAGCACCGCCACGTTGTGGCCCACGCCCGCGCCGATCGAGAGCGACGGCGCGAAGATGCCGCCGGGCACGCCAGCCCAGGCCGTGAGCCAGGTGGCAATGAACTTGAGCGTGACGTAGAACGCCGGCACGTCGGCCTCGCCCGCCAGCATGTGCTTGACGGCCTCGGAGCCCGCGCCGAAGGTGGCACCGCCGGTCACCAGACCGATCACCGCCACCGCCAGGCCGGCGACGGCGGCGAAGCGCACCGGCCAGCGCGCGCGCCAGCGGTTGAAGCGGTTGGGCGCGCCGGTCAGCGAATCGGCCAGCAGCTTGGCGAAGAGCCCGCCCAGCACGCCGCAGGCCAGCGACACGGCCAGGCCCGGCAGGAACGCGTCCCAACCCAGGCGGTTGACCAGGATGCGGCCGAAATAGCTCAGGTTGCCGAACACCGACACGCCCATCAGGCCGGCCAGCACGATGGCCGCGATGATGAGGCCGCTGCTGCGCGACTCGAACTTGCGCGTGAGTTCCTCGATGGCGAACACCACCCCGGCCAGCGGCGCATTGAACGCGGCGGCGATCCCGGCCGCGCCGCCCGCCACCAGCAGGCCATAGGGCGTGATCCCCGAACGCGGGCCGAACCAGCGGCGGCCATGGTGCATCACCCCGGCGGCCACCTGCACCGCGGGCCCCTCGCGGCCGGTGGACAGGCCCGCGAGAAAGCCCAGGGACGTGAGCACCGCCTTGGCGAACGACAGCCACAACGACACGAAGCGGCCCCGGTCCTTCTCGGTCAGGCCGGTCTGCAGCGCGGCCGCCACCTGCGGAATGCCCGAGCCCGCAGCACTGGCCGCCCAGCGGCGCGTGGCCCACACCACGAAGGCGGTGAGGGCCGGCGTCCACAGCAGCACGAGCCAGCCGCCCTGCCAGTCATAGACCTTCATGAAGAGGTCGAAAGCCCCTTCGGCCAGCATCGTGAATGCCACCACGGACAGGCCCGCCGCCACCGCATAGGCCAGCACGATGCTGCGATCCAGCCAGCGGCGGCCGTCGCGAAGCTCCGCGCGCAGGTTGTCGAGGAAGTTGGGTTCTCGTTGCATGGCGGGACGCTGGCGGGGGAGGAGAAACGGGCGGAAGGATCGGAAAAAGGCGCAGGGCCACTGGCCGGGGCTCCGGGTACGCAGGTGCGGCGTGTGCACGGGCGCTGTTCGGCCATTGTGGCACCCACGCCGCAATGCTGCCCGGCACACCCATCCGGGGACGGCTTGGGGCACAATCGCCCCTCTTCTTCGCGGCCCGCACAGGCCGCGCAGGCCGTAGTGCCTTCCCCCAACATTCTCTACAGGCCCTTCAACCCCATGGCATCCGTCAACAAAGTCATCATCGTCGGCAACCTCGGGCGCGACCCCGAGATCCGCACCTTCCCCAGCGGCGACCAGGTCGCCAACGTCACCATCGCCACCACCGACCGCTGGCGCGACAAGAACACCGGCGAGAACAAGGAAGCCACCGAGTGGCACCGCATCGTCTTCAACGGCCGCCTGGCCGAGATCGTGGGCCAGTACCTGCGCAAGGGCTCCCAGGTCTATGTCGAAGGCAGCCTGCGCACCCGCAAGTGGACCGACCAAGCGGGCCAGGAAAAGTACACCACCGAAATCCGCGCCGACACCATGCAGATGCTGGGCAGCCGCCAGGGCATGGGCGGCGGCCAGGGCGGCCAGGGTGGCGGCTATGACGACGGCGGCTACGGCGATGCCGGCGACAACGGCGGCGGCTACGGCGGTGGCAATGGCGGCGGCAACGCAGCACCGGCCCGCCGCCCCGCCCCGCAGGCCGCGGCTCCGCGCCCGGCACCCCGCCCCGCCCCGGCCCCCGTCGCCCAGCCGCCCCGCGCGGCCTCGGGCTTCGACGACATGGACGACGACATTCCTTTCTGAAACCTGCCGTTGCCAGGATCGCAGACAAAAAGCCCCGAGTGCTTGTCACCCGGGGCTTTTTGCTTCCTGGCTTGATAGCCCGCCACCCGGCCAGTTCTACTCAGTCCATTCCTCCCCGATCGTCTCGGCCTGCTCCAGCACCAGCTCCACGGCCGCATCAGCCGAGTCAGGCGGGTACTTGTACTTGCGCAAGATGCGCTTGACCATGAGCCGCAGCTTGGCCCGCACGCTCTCGCGCTGAGCCCAGTCCACGGTGATGTTCTGGCGCAGGCTGGTCGTCAGCTCATGGGCGATCTTCTTGAGCGTCTCGTCGCTCAGTTCCCGCGCCGCCGATTCGTTGAGGATCAGCGCGTCATAGAACTTCACCTCGTCCTCGCTCAGGCCCAGGCTCTCGCCGCGTGAAGCCGCCTCGCGGAACTTCTTGGCCATCTCCACCAGCTCTTCCATGACCTGGGCGGTTTCGATGGAACGGTTCTGGTAGCGCTTGATGACGTTACTCAGCAGCTCGGAGAACTTGCGCTCCTGCACCACGTTGGTGGCAAAGCGGCTCTTGATCTCGCCTTCCAGCAGACGCTCCAGCAGTTCCACGGCCAGATTGCGCTCCGGCAGGTTCTTCACCTGCGCCAGGAACTCGTCGTCCAGCAGGCCGATGTCGGGCTTGTCCAGACCCACAGCATCGAAGATGTCCACCACGCTGCCAGACACCACGGCCGAGCCGATGATCTGGCGGATGGCCAGCTCGCGCTGCTCGTCGGTCTTCTTCTGCTGGGTGATGTCCTTCTTGGTCAGGATCACCTTCACGGCCTGCATGAAGGCGACTTCTTCGCGAACGGCCTTGGCTTCGTCCAGCGTGCAGCATAGGGTGAAGGCCTTGCTCATGGCCAGCGCCGTGTCGGCGAAGCGCTTCTTGCCGTCGCGCTGGGCCTCGCTCTTCAAGCCCAGCACGTGGTTGGCCGCACCGGCCAGCACCTTGTGCCCGCCTGTGATGAAGCCGCTGTAGTCGAAGCCGTGCAGCATGGCGCGCAGCACGTCGAGCTTTTCCTCCAGCACGGCGTAGGCCTCGTAGGCATCGACCGTGGGCTTGCCACGGCCCTGGCTGGCCGTGTATTCCTTCATGGCGGCCTTCAGCTCGTTGCCGATGCCGATGTAATCGACCACCAGGCCGCCCTGCTTGTCCTTGAACACGCGGTTCACGCGGGCAATGGCCTGCATGAGGTTGTGGCCCTTCATGGGCTTGTCCACGTACAGGGTGTGAACGCAAGGCGCATCGAAGCCGGTCAGCCACATGTCGCGCACGATCACGAGGCGCAGCGGGTCGGTCGGGTCCTTGAAGCGCTTCTCCAGCCGCTTCTTGACCTGGCCGTTGTAGATGTGCGGGCGCAGAAGGGCCTTGTCACTGGCCGATCCCGTCATCACGATCTTGACGGCGCCCTTCTCGGGGTCCGCGTCATGCCAGTCGGGGCGCAGCTTGATGATCTCGTCGTACAGGTGAACGCAGATGTCGCGGCTCATGGCCACGACCATGGCCTTGCCGTTCTGCGCCTTGTTGCGTTCTTCGAAGTGCCTGACCAGGTCCGCCGCCACGGCGGCCACGCGCGGCTCCGCGCCCACCACCTTTTCCAGGGCGGCCCAGCGGCTCTTGAGCCTGGCCTGGGCGCCTTCTTCCTCGTCTTCGGCCAGCTCGTCCACCTCTTCGTCGAGGTGTGGCAGCTCTTCTTGCTTCAGGCTGAGCTTGGCCAGGCGGCTCTCGTAGTAGATGGCCACGGTGGCGCCATCTTCCTTGGCCTGCTGCATGTCATAGACATGGATGTAGTCGCCGAACACGGCCCGCGTGTCGCGGTCTTCGCTGGACACGGGCGTTCCGGTGAAGGCCACGAAGGTGGCGTTGGGCAAGGCGTCGCGCAGGTGCTGGGCGTAGCCGGCCTGGTATTTGTGCTCCACCTCATACGCCGGTGGAACGAAATTGGCGGTCAGCGCCGAACTGACTGCGTCACCCGTAGTCCTTGCAGTCGCTGCGCGCTCTGGCTGGCCCGCCTTGCGCTTGATGGTCTTGAGCTTCGCCTCGAAGCCGTACTGCGTGCGATGCGCTTCGTCGGCGATCACCACGATGTTGCTGCGATCCGAGAGCACCGGGAATGCGTCCTCGTCTTCGCCCGGCATGAACTTCTGGATGGTGGCGAACACGATGCCGCCCGAGGGCCGATGGGCCAGCTTGGCGCGCAGGTCCTGCCGCGTCTCGACCTGCACGGGCTGCTCGCGCAGCAGGTCCGCGCCCAAGCTGAACACGCCGAACAACTGCCCATCCAGGTCATTGCGGTCGGTGATGACCACGATAGTGGGGTTCTGCATGGCCGGCTCCTGCATCACCCGCGCGGCAAAGCAGGTCATGGTGATGCTCTTGCCGCTGCCCTGGGTGTGCCACACCACACCGCCCTTGTGCGAACCGCCCGGGCGGGACGCGGCCACCACCTGCTCGATGGCCGCGCGCACCGCATGGAACTGGTGGTAGCCCGCGATCTTCTTGACCAGCCCGCCGTCGTCCTCGAACAGCACGAAATAGCGCAGGTAATCAAGCAGGTAAGCCGGGGCCAGCACGCCGCGCACCAGGGTTTCCAGCTCGTTGAACTGGCCCAGCGGATCGAGCGTGACACCGTCGATGGTGCGCCAGGCCATGAAGCGCTCGGCGTTGCTGGAGAGCGACCCCATCAGCGCCTCGGAGCCGTCCGACACCACCAGCACCTCGTTGTACTGGAACACGTCGGGGATCTGCGCCTTGTACGTCTGGATCTGGTCGTAAGCCTTCCAGATGCTGGCGTTCTCATCGGCCGGGTTCTTCAGCTCCAGCAGCACCACGGGCAGGCCGTTGAGGAACAGCATGATGTCGGGGCGACGGGTGTGGTGCGGGCCCTTGAGCGAGAACTGGTTGACGGCCAGCCATTCGTTCGCCGACGCATTGCCCCAGTCCACCAGGCGCACGAAGTCGCCACGGGTTTCGCCATCTTTCTGGTACTGCACGGGCACGCCGCCCACCAGCAGGCGGTGGAAGTGCCGGTTGGCCGACAGCAGCACCGGGGCGCCCAGGTCCTGCACCTGCTTGAAGGCGTCTTCTCGCGCTGCCAGGGGAATGTGCGGGTTCAGGCGGGCGATCGCGTCGCGCAGGCGCTGGGGCAGCAGCACCTGGCGGAAGTTGTCCCGCGCCGGCGCGGGGCCATCCGGGGCGATGTCGTAGCCGCTCAGGTGGGTGTAGCCGACCTCCACGAGCCAGCTGAGCGCTTCCTGTTCGAGTTGGTCTTCTGTCATGCCCTGTTCTGTACTTCGTCAAAGCGCCAGCAGCGCGATATAGGGTTGGTAGCTGAAGCTGCGGTTCGTCTTCTGGCCCGTCAACTCGGTCACGATACCCAGTTCTTCAAGCACCTTCACCGCCGCCGTGGCAGTCGGAAAGGTAGTGCCCAATGCCTGCCGCGCGCGTTCGATGGTGAAGCGCGGCATCATGGGCAGCATCTCGAACAAGCGGTAGCTGGCCTGGCCGGCCTTGGGCGCGGCCAGCAAGCGGCGCCTGTCCGCCGTGATCAAGCTCGCCAGGGCCACCACGCCCCGTTCGGCTTCGGAGGCGGCACTGGCCACCCCCTCCAGAAAGAAAGCCAGCCAGCCCTCCCAGTCACCCTCGGTGCGGATGGCCGACAGGCGGCGGTAGTACTCGGCCTGGTGCTGCTTGAGGTAGCCACTGAGATACATCAGCGGCTCGGGCAGCAGCCCCCAGTGCTCCAGCAGGGCGGCAATCAGCAAGCGCCCGATACGGCCATTGCCGTCCAGAAAAGGGTGAATCGTTTCGAACTGGGCATGCACCAGGGCCACCTTCACCAAGGGCGGCAAGCCGGGGGCCTCGCCGTGGATGAAGCGCTCCATGTCGGCCAGCAGACCTGGCACATGCTCCGGCGGGGGCGGCACGAACGCGGCATTGCCTGGGCGCGTGCCACCGATCCAGTTCTGCGAGCGGCGCAGTTCGCCAGGCTGCTTGCCTGCGCCACGCACGCCATCCAGCAGCAGGCGGTGCGCGTCGCACAGCAGGCGCACGCTGATGGGCAAGCCATGGGGGTCGCGCAGATGGCCTTGAACACAGCGGAAGGCGCGCAGGTAGTTGGTGACTTCTTCGACGTCGTCGGTGTTGCTGACGGCCAGCCCGGCTTCGTCGTCGAACAGGTCCACCAGCGTGGCCTGCGTGCCCTCGATCTGAGAGGTCAGCAAGGCCTCTTTCCGGATGGCGCTGTAGAGCAGCCAGTCCACGGAAGGCGCCAGGCCCGACACGCCCGACAGCCGGGCCAGCGCCAACTCGGCCGCATGGTTGAGCCCGGCAAAAGCCTCCGGCGCCAAGGGCGGGCTGCCAGGCGGCAGCGCATACGGCACGAACGCCCGGACGGCTTCGCCCAGGGTCGTGGAGATGGCATAGGTGCCCGTGCTGCGCATGGTGTGAAAGCCCGCTTGAATGATTCCTCGAGCCATTAAAGCGCTCTTTAATTGCGAGGGCAAGGATGAAAGCGGGTTTTCATGCCATTCGATTCAGCTCAGCTCCCTGACCAGCGGCCGGAACACCTCGGACATGCGCAGCGCGGCCTGCTCCAGCCAGGCGTAATAGGCGGGCCACTGGTCTTCGCTTTCCAGCGGCGACGAGGGCCGCACCTGCAGGATGCGGCAGGCGTGCCCGTCCGGCAGCTCCATCCATTCGAGTGGGGCGCCCAGGGCCGCGTCGATCTCCGTCTGGCGGGCCTGGAGTTGCTTGAACATGCTCTTGGAGTTGCCGTGGTCGATATAGACCTCCATGCCCACCCGGCTCTCCCGCGAATTGACGGTGGCGGACAGGTGGATGCCCGAGCGGCCCAGGGCGATATTGGTCCAGTGCTGCGGGAAGGGCTTTTGCGGGCGCAGCGTGGAGCCCCTGGCCTGCAGCCAGGCTTGCCAGCCCGACCAGAACTTCAGCTGGCGCTGCTTGGTGGGCGTGGTGGTGGCGGCGGCCTGGGCGTTCTGCTGGCCCGTCTTGGCCCAGTCATTGGGTTTGACGACCACGTTGAAGCTGGGCGCCATGGGCGAATCGCCGATGCGCCACAGCTCGATCTCGGCGGCGAAGAAGTCCAGCTCTTCGGTGGTGTGCTGGTTCAGGAACTCCAGCGCGGCCACATGCTCGGTGCGGAAGGATTCGGCCAGCCAGATCACCTTGCGCGCGCCCACCCCTGCGGCATAGGTCAGGATCTGGCCGAGGTGGGTGTGGTTGGTCTTTTCCAGCTGGTTCTCGATGATGACCTTGCCGCCATCGTCGGTGCAGAGGATGTCCACCTTGAAGTCGCCCACGGGGTGCTCGATGCCGGCCAGTTCCAGTTCCCCCAGCCCCAGGGCTTCGGCCAGCAGCAGCAGGTTGTCGGGCTGCGCCAGCCAGGGCGTGAACTCGCCGGCCTCATGGGCCCAGGCCTGGCGCAGGGGGATGCGTTCGAGCTTACCGAGCGGGGCTTTCATGCGAGCGCATCCTCCAGTAGGGCTTGTGCTTCGGGCAGGCGGAGTTCGCCGGAGATGAGGCGGGGGAGCAATGTATCTCGAACCTCAGCCAGACTCGTCGCCTGAAGCACGTTCTCAACGAGCCGTGCAAACAGTGCGCCGACCACCTCGTCGAACCGCTCCAGCAGCTCAGGTGTCGGTACCAATGCAGGAATGGGTCGAAAGGCCTTTTTGCTGATTTCCATGAAGGTCGATCCGTTGGCCCGTCCTTTGATGGCCTCCATGTTTTGGCGACACCAGAACAACATGAACAGCGGCGATAGCTTTCCACCCGGCAAGATCCCGATGTACCCTTGATTGATGGCGACCGGTGTTTGCGCAATCGCCAAGTAGCCAATTGGAGCCCTGGAAGACATCAACAAAGAGCCGGCCGGAAGCAATCCAGAGCTGATTCGATTCAGTCCCAGATCACTGATGCGCCGCTCCGTGTCCAGCAACACCGGAGCGCTTGCACCGGACAAATCTTTCGGAGAAGTCCAGCAATGCAACGGTGGGTCCCAGAAAGCCTCATTCTTGGTATCTGGCGTCGCGCCGCCCACGGTATCCACCGCATCACCAACTGGCATGACAAGCCACCCCTTGGGCACCAACCCCAACTCCGTCTCTTCCAACCTATCCGGGAACAGCGCGGCCGTGGCCTCGTCCATGCCATCGGGGGCGCGGCCTGCCATCTTGGCGCGCACGGGGTCGAAATCGACGAACCACGACTTGAACAGCGCCTGGGCGATGGCTTCGAGGGTGGCGTTGGTTTCGCGCAGGAGGGTGATGCGGTCGTCGAGTTGCTTCAGTACATCAACCATGGCGCGCTGTACCTCGATGGCAGGAAGCGGCACCTCAAGTGCAGCGAGCGCCTTACCAGTCAGGTGTTTGATCGTCGTACCGGTGAAATATGGTTCCAGCAATCCCGCTTTGGCGGCCTGTTGAAACCAGTAGAAGAGGTAGTAGTTGTCCAGCGTTCCCTTGGGTCTGATACGGTGCAATGCTTTCTGCACCTTCATGCCAGCCGGGCCAGTCCATATCGCGCATCGTCCTGGCTCCCCGCCTTCGCAGACAACCAAATCTCCTGGCAGCAAGCTGTAGCGCTCTTCTTCGTGGGGTTCAAACCTCATCTCAGCCAGATCTGAAAGATCAAACTGCCCCCACCGCACGTTGCTGTTACCGAGGTATGGCTGCGGCGTCCCCTTGTTTTTCTGGGCGTCAAGCATCTTGCCGAGGCAGGCTTCGACATGCTCCCCCAACCGCACCGTCAGCCACTCAGAACTCATACCCCAGCCCCCCCAGCTTCTGCCGAATCAGCGCATCCAACTCGGCGCCCTTGGCCATTTGCTCGCCCAGCTTCTCGGTGAGCTTCTGCATCTTCTCGGCAAAGGCTTCGTCGTCGTCTTCCACGGCTTCGGCGCCCACATAGCGGCCCGGGGTCAGCACATGGCCGTGCTGCGCAATCTCGGCCAGCGGCACGCTGCGGCAAAAGCCCGGCACGTCTTCATAGGAGGTGATGCTGGCGCCCGCCTCCACTTCGCCGCGCCAGGCGGCCACGGTCTCTGCAATGCGGGCAATGGCGGCATCGTCCAGCTCGGCCTGCACGCGTGAAATCATCTTGCCGAGCTTGCGGGCGTCGATGAACAGAACCTCGCCCTTGCGTTGCTTGGTCTTGGCCAGGAACCACAAGCAGGCCGGGATCTGGGTGTTGAAGAACAGCTGCCCCGGCAGGGCCACCATCACCTCCACCACGTCGGCATCGACCATGGCGGCGCGGATCACGCCCTCGTTGTTCTGGCTGCTGCTCATCGAGCCATTGGCCAGCACGATGCCGGCGCGGCCCGTGGATTTCAGGTGGTGCAGCATGTGCTGCAGCCAGGCGTAGTTGGCATTGCCCTGCGGCGGGTCGCCGTAGTGCCAGCGGGCATCGCCTGCCAGGCTGCCGTGCCACCAGTCGCTGATGTTGAAGGGCGGGTTGGCCAGGATGTAGTCGGCCCGCAGGTCGGCGTGCTGGTCGCGGGTGAAGGTGTCGGCGGGCTCCCGCCCCAGGTTGAAGTCGATGCCGCGAATGGCCAGGTTCATGGCCGCCAGGCGCCAGGTGGTGGGGTTGGCCTCCTGCCCGTAGATGGACACGTCGCCTTTCCTGCCGCCGTGGGCTTCGATGAACTTCTCGCTCTGCACGAACATGCCGCCCGATCCGCAGCAGGGGTCGTACACCTTGCCGTGGTGCGGGGCCAGCACGGCCACCAGGGTCTTGACGATGCTGGCGGGCGTGTAGAACTGCCCGCCCCGCTTGCCTTCGGCGCTGGCGAACATGCCCAGAAAGTATTCGTACACCTGGCCCAACACGTCGCGGGCCACGGCGGGGTCGGTGCCGAAGCCGATGGTGGAGACCAGGTCCACCAGTTCGCCCAGCTTGCCGTCGGGCAATTGGGCGCGGGCATAGCGCTTGTCGAGGATGTTCTTGAGCTTGGGGTTCTCAGCTTCGATCAGGCCCAGGGCGTCGTCGATGTACCGGCCGATCGTGGTCTGCTTGGCAGCGGCGCGGATGGCCTCCCAGCGCGCGGCTTCTGGCACCCAGAACACGTTGGCCGAGGTGTAGTAGTCGCGGTCTTCGAGTTCGGCGGCGATGTCTTCGTCGCTGGCATCGCCGTAGAAGTATTCGTCGTCGGGGTCGCGCAGGCGCGCGGCCAGTTCGGCGGTGCGGGCGGTGAAGGTGTCCGAGATGTACTTGAGGAAGATGAGGCCGAGCACGAGGTGCTTGTACTCGGCGGCGTCCATGTTGGCGCGCAGCTTGTCGGCGGTGGCCCAGAGGGTCTTCTTGATGTCGTCGAGCATGTGTCCCGTGAGCTGGATTCGTTGTTGACTGCAAGGTGGCAAGGGGATTTGCCCGATCTGTCGATCTTAGAACGTGCTCACGATCTCGCAGGGGATCGCGTTGGAACGCAATCGGGATGAGTGGATGCTTCGGATGCGCCGCATGGACTCATGTCCATGCAAGCAGCCGGGGCCTCCAATCGCCCGATTTCGCTCCAACCCGAAGGGCAGCGGTGTGGGCGGGCCGTCTGCGGCGTTGCGGCGCTTGTGGATAGCCGTGCTATCCACTGCGCATCGCGCCTTGCATCCCATCCCGCCCACACCGCTGCGCGACCCCTGGGAGATCGTGAACACGTTCTTAGAACCTGCTCACCGTCTTTCCGGGGTGGGTTCAATCGGGGGGGGGCTTGCCGACTTGTTGAAATAGGCGGCCCAGAAGCCTCTTCCTCTCGCGGGGAAGAGGCTTTTTTTTTGTCCCGGGCGCCCGGCCTCGGTGCTCAGTGGTCCCGCGCCCGCAAGACCGCCTCGTCGAGCGCCATCGGCCGGGCCAGGTAGTAGCCCTGGGCGAAGTCCACGCCGAGCTGGCCCAGCACTTCCAGCTCGGCGGCCTGCTCCACGCCTTCGGCGACGAGCTGGCTGCCGATCTCGTGCGCGAAGCTGATGAGCCCCTTGGCAAGCGCGCGGCGGTGGCTGTCGCGGTCGATGGACTGGGTGATGCTCATGTCGAGCTTGATGACTTCGGGCTGCAGGTTGAGGATGTGGCGCATGCTGGCGTAGCCGGCACCCGCGTCGTCCACCGCCAGGCTCGCGCCCAGGGCGCGGAAGGGCCTGAGCGCCTGGGCGAGGGCGGCGTAGTCATTCACGATGGCGTGTTCGGTGACTTCGAGCACCACGCGGGAGAAGTCGGTGCCGTCATCCAGCAGCGGCTGCAGGGTGCCCGAGATGATGAGTTCGGGCGAGCAGTTCACGTTGAGCCGCACGTCGTGCGGGAAAGCCGCAAGCGCGCCCAGCGCCTTGTGGATGGCGTGCAGTTCCAGCTCCATGCCCAGGCCCACGCCGTGGGCGGCGCGGAACCACTGGTCGGGCGGACGGCGGGGCTCGGTGTCGAAGCGCGCCAGGCATTCGAAGCCGTGGATGCGGCGCTGCGCGATGCCATAGACGGGCTGGAAGACGATGCGCAGGCTGTCGGCCGCCATGGCCATGCGGATGTCGTGGGCGATCATGGCCTGCTGCTCTTCGCTGCGGGCCGCCGCGTCGAAATGAAACCCCAGGAATTCGGCGAAGGCGCGCAGCACGTCCATGTCGCGCTCGGTCAGCGTGGGAATAGGCTGGTAGCTGAAGCAGCACAGGGTGCCGAAGAGCCGCCGATTGCCGAGGACGATCGGCACGCTGAGATGCGCGCCGATCGGGACGGCCAGGGTTTCGGGGATGGCCATGGCGGCCGGGATGAGCGAGGTATCGGGGATGAAGGCGGGCAGTTCGCCCTGGAACACCTTCCTGCAATAGCCCTGCGAGAGCGGGATCACCTGGCCGGCGCGCAGCGGGCAACCGGGTTCGGCATCGAGGTAGTCCACCACCCGGTCGGTCTCGCGCAAGCGAGCGACGAAGACCACATCCATCGACAGATGGCGGCGCACCGCCTGCAGCACCCGCTCCAGGCCGGCGGCGCCGACCGAGTGCTCGAAGAAAGGTGCCAGGGGGTCGGTATAGGGGTGCGAGTGTCCTTGTGCTGCCGACATTTCTCCTCCTTCAGAAGTATCGCTGCGAAGCGGCTGGCGGCTCCTGGCCCGCCTGACTGCCCTGCTCGATTCAGCAATGCTTATCTCCATCGGTCGCCCGAGGCCATTTGCTTATAGGCGGTTTCCTCCATGCACAGCAGAGGAATATCGCGAGATTCCATCCCGCGCACCCTCTCGGGCCGCGCATCCTTGACGCGCATCAATCGAGGCCGCCGCCCTGCCGGCCCGTTCCTACCGCTCGGGAGGCCGTGCGCCCACGGGCTGCGTTCTGCGGGAGGGGCAAACTGGAAGGCCACGGCGGCTCTGCCCGATCCGCCGCACGACACACACCCAGGAGGCCCCCGCCATGCGTACCCCCGTTCCCACCGATACCGACGAACCCGGCATGGACCCGTCGGCCGACCCGAATGCCGAGCTGCCCGAGGGCGATGACATCAACGACCGCCTGAGCGCGGAAGACGATGTGGCCGACTCGATCGAGGACGTGTCCGCCCATGCCTTCGACGACATGCCGCAGGACGGCCCGCTGAACTTCGACGACGGCACCGACATGGGCCACCCGCGCGGCAACACGGCCCGCCAGGGCGGCACCTGGGAGGCCGACGGCGCCGACGAGGGCGACCTGAAGCCGCCGGCGGAGCTGATGTCGGACACCAACGGGCCGAGCGACCCGGACCTCAAGCGCCAGGGCTGAGCGCGCCTGTTCGGCGCCGGCTCAACGCCCGGCCGGCGCCAGCGCGGCGGCCAGGTGGTCGATGAGCGCCCGCAGCTTCGGCGGCATGTGCCGCGCTGCGGGAAAGAGCAGATACGCCGTGCCCTGGTAGAGCGTGTCCACGGTCCAGTCCGGCAGCAGGCGCACCACCCGACCTGCCGCGAGCGCATCGCGCGCGACGAAATCCGGCACGCAGCCCACGCCCAGGCCCGCCTCGATGGCGGCCAGGCGCATCTCGCTGTGGTTGACGGCGCAGCGGCCCGACACGGCAACTTCCACGGCCTCATCCTCTTTTCCGACGACCTGGCGCACGAAGCGCCAGCGCGCATCGCCCGCCTGCTCGCCCAGCGGCAGGCAGCTGTGGGCCATCAAGTCCTGCGGAGTGCGGACGCGCCCTGCCGTGGCCGCGCTGGCGGCCAGATAGGCGGGGCTGGCGAGCGCCCATTGCTGTACCGGCATGAGGGCCCGAGCGGCCATGCCGGGCGGCGGATCATCGGTCAGGCGCACGACCAGATCCACGCCTTCGCGCAGCGCGTCCACGGGACGGTCCACCACCATCAAATGCACGTCCACCTCCGGGTAGGCGCGCAGGAATTCCAGCACCGGCGCCTGCAGCACATGGCGCGCGAAAGCCTTGGGTGCGCTCAGGCGGATCAGCCCCTGCGGCGTGCCCACATGGCCCTGCGCCACGCGCAGGCTGGCCTGGGCGGCGGCCACCATCTCGCGGCCGCGTTCGAGCACGGCCAGGCCCGCCTCCGTCAGGCGCAGCTGGCGCGTGCTGCGCTGTAGGAGCGACACGCCCAGCGCACCTTCCAGCCGCGCCACCTGCCGGCTCACGGCTGAGGGGGTGAGCCCGTGCCGCCGCGCCGCGGCCGAGAAGCTGCCCGCCTCCGCCACGCGCACGAAGGCGACGAGTTCATGCATCACGTCCTGGAAATCGTCTGTTCTCACGCGGTACAGCTCCTGTTCTGCAGGCCAGTCTAGTCAAGGCGGGGGAGCGCAACGAACATCCGGGCCTTCGTTTCGCATTCTCCTGAACACGCACCATGCAGCCTTCCCCACTGGCCGACCGCCCCACTCTGCCCCCACTGGCCTGCACGGACGCTGCGGTCCGCCGCACGACCTCGTCCTCGCCCTCCTTCGGCCGGGTCGAGGCGCTGCTGCTGCTGGTGGCCGTGATCTGGGGCGGCAGCTACAGCGCCGCCAAGCTCGCCACGGCGCAGGTGCCGGTGCTGCAGTTCCTGGTGCTGCGCTTCGGGCTGACCTTCGTGCTGCTGCTGCCGGCGCTGCGGGGCCTGCGGGCGGCGCACCCGTGGCGCGCGGCGCTGGCCGGGGCCACGCTGCTGGGCATCAACCTGCTGGCGATCCTGGTGTGCGAGACCTTCGGCGTGTCGCTCACCACGGCGTCGAACGCGGCGTTTCTGATCAGCCTCTGCGTGGCGTTCACGCCGCTGTGTGAATGGGGGTTGCTGGGCGTGCGGCCCAGCCGCACGGTGCTGGCGGCGGCGGGTCTGTCACTGCTGGGCGCGGGGCTGCTGGCGTTCCAGCACGGCCGGGCGTCGGCAGGCCTCAGCGCGGGCGACGGGCTGATGGTGCTGGCGGCGCTGCTGCGCGGCGTGATGGTCTGCCTCACGCGGCGCCAGGGGCTGCGGCACGGTCTGCCGGCGCTCACGCTCACCGCCGTGCAGATGGGCGTGATGACGGCGGGCTCGGCCCTGCTGATGCTGGCCACCCACGGCACCACCTGGCCCGCGTTGCCGCGCAGCGTGCCCTTCTGGGCGGCCATGGCCTTCCTGGTGCTGTGCTGCACGCTCTTCGCCTTCTTCGTGCAGAACCATGCAGCCACGCGCGCCAGCCCCTCGCGCGTGGCGCTGCTCATGGGCAGCGAACCGCTCTGGGGCGCGCTGATCGCCGTGCTGTGGATGGGCGAGCGCATGACGGCCGCGGGCTGGGCCGGCGGGCTGCTGATCGTCGCCTCGGCGTGGTGGGTCACGCGCCGCAGCAGCCCCCCATGACAACGGGCGCCCGAAGGCGCCCGCAAGGCTCACATTGCTCTGCTTTTCATAGCATGCTGCGCTGATACATCAAGCGCGGGAGCTAGAAAGCATGCACGGCATGGTGGCTGAAGCTCAATGCACCACCATCAGCGTGAACGGCCAGACGTAAGCCTGCATGGTCACGTAGAGGCCCACCAGGCAGGCCAGGGCGATGGAGTGGAAGAACACATAGCGCAGGATGTCGCCTTCGTGGTTGAACCAGCGCGTGGCGGTGGAGGCGACGACGATGGACTGGGCGTCGATCATCTTGCCCATCACGCCGCCGGAGCTGTTGGCCGCGCCCATGAGGTTGGGCGACAGGCCCAGCTGGTCGGCCGCGACCTTCTGCATGCCGCCGAAGAGCACGTTCGAGGCCGTGTCCGAGCCGGTCAGCGCCACGCCGATCCAGCCCATCAGCGTGCCGAAGAAGGGGTAGAGCACGCCGGTGTTGGCGAAAGCCAGGCCCAGGGTGGTGTCGGTGCCCGAGAAGCGGGTCAGGGTGCCCAGCGCCAGCATCAGCACGATGGTCAGCAGCGAGTAGCGCACCATCCACAGCGTCTTGAAGAAGGTCCGCACGATGGCGACGGGGTTGTACTTCATCACCAACGCCGAGACGATGGCAGCCAGCAGGATGCCGGTGCCGGTGGCGGACAGCAGGTTCAGCGTGTAGACGGCGCCTTCCGGGTGCGGCGTGGGCACCACCGGCGGCATCTTCATGATCATGTTGTGCAGCCCCTCGATCGGGAACTTGGGCGCGAACAGGCCGTTGAGCCAGGCCTTGACCGGCGGCAGACCCCAGATGAAGACGAACAGCGACAGGATCAGCCAGGGCGTCCAGGCCGCGACCAGCGCCTCCTTGCTGTGGCGCACCACGGGCTGCGGCGGCTTCGCTTCGGCAGCGCTCATGTCCTTGCCGCGCATGGCCGGCGAGGTCCAGACCTTTTTCGGCTGCCAGACGCGCAGGAACAGCACCAGCGAGATCATCGAGACGATGGCGGCGATGATGTCCACCAGCTCCGGCCCCATGAAGTTGGACACGAGGAACTGCGGGATGGCGAAGGACACGCCCGTGACCAGGATGGCCGGCCAGATCTCCTTCATGCCCTTGAAGCCCGCGAAGGCCCACACCAGCCAGAAGGGCACCAGCAGCGAGAAGAAGGGCAGCTGGCGGCCGATCATGGCCGTGACGGCGTGCAGGTCGTAGCCGTGCACCTGCGCCAGCGTGATGACCGGCGTGCCCAGAGCGCCGAAGGCCACCGGCGCCGTGTTGGCGATCAGCGACAGGCCCGAGGCGGCCAGCGGCGAAAAGCCCAGCCCGATGAGGATGGCGGCCGTGACGGCCACTGGCGTGCCGAAGCCGGCCGCACCCTCGAAGAAGGCGCCGAAGCAGAAGGCGATCAGCAGCAGCTGGATGCGCCGGTCTTCGGTGATGCCCGAGAGCGAATCCTGCAGCACCTTGAAGCTGCCGTTCTGCTCGGTGAGCTGGTGCAGGAAGATGATGTTCAGCACGATCCAGCCGATGGGCAAGAGGCCGGTGAAGCCGCCCAGCATGGCCGCACGCCCGGCCATCTCCGCCGGCATGCCATACGCGAACACGGCCACCAGCAGGGCCGCGATCAGGCCCATGCCGGCGGCGATGTGCGCCTTGATGTGGAAGAAGCCGAGTGCGCCGAGCATCACCACCACCGGAATCGCGGCCAGCGCGGTGGAGATGAGCATGTTCCCGAACGGGTCGTAGATTTGCTGCCAGATCATGAGTGTTTGTCTCCGATGCGTTTGTTTGTTCGTCTGTTTCGGATGGATCGATGGGCAAGGCAAACCCATCCCGCCGCATGGCGCTTCCATGCCGGTCGCCCGAATGTATGGGGAATGTATGGAGAATGTTTCATCGCGTGCGTGAAATCCCGTCCGCGCGGGTTGAGCCGATTTCAAACGCGTCAGCGGCGTGTCAGCAAGCAGCGGCGCACCCGGGCCGCAGGGCCGCGGGCCGGGTGGGAACGAAGGACGAACGAAGGGGGTGCGCGCAGGCGCGGCGCGGGGCCCGCCCCGCGCGCTCGGGCGATCAGGCGATCGGCGGGTTCACGCGCAGGCGGAGATGACGCCGCCGCCCAGGCAGACCTCGCCGTCGTAGAGCACGGCGCTCTGGCCGGGCGTGACGGCCCATTGCGCCTCGGTGAAGTGCAGGGCGAAGCGGCCCTCGGCATCCGCATCGGCCAGGGTGCAGGCCGCGTCTTGCTGGCGATAGCGCGACTTGGCGGCCAGGGCGCCGGCGGCGGGCGGGTGGCCGGTCACCCAGCTCGCATCGGCCGCCTGCAGCGTGTGCGAGAGCAGCCAGGGGTGGTCGTGGCCCTGCACCACGCGCAGGGTGTTGGTGTCCAGCTCCTTGCGAGCCACGAACCAGGGTGCGTGCTCGCCCGCGCCGCGCTGGGCGCCCTTTTCCTTCACGCCGCCGATCCCCAGGCCCTGGCGCTGGCCCAGCGTGTAGAACGACAGGCCCTGGTGGCGACCCAGCACGCGGCCGCGCTCGTCCTTGATGAAGCCGGGTTCCTTCTGGATGTAGCGGTTGAGGAATTCGCGGAACGGCCGCTCACCGATGAAGCAGATGCCGGTCGAATCCTTCTTCTTGGCGTTGGGCAGGCCGATCTCCTCGGCGATGCGGCGCACCTCGGTCTTGTGCAGCTCGCCCACGGGGAACAGCGTCCTGGACAGCTGCGCCTGGTTCAGCCGGTGCAGGAAGTAGCTCTGGTCCTTGGACGGGTCCAGGCCCTTGAGCAGCTCGAACAGGCCCGTGGCCGCGTTCTGCCGCACCCTCGCGTAATGTCCGGTCGCGATCTTTTCCGCGCCCAGGCGCATGGCGTGGTCGAGGAAGGCCTTGAACTTGATCTCGGCGTTGCACAGCACGTCGGGGTTGGGCGTGCGGCCGGCCTGGTATTCGCGCAGGAACTCGGCGAACACGCGGTCCTTGTAGTCGGCGGCGAAGTTGACGTGCTCGATCTCGATGCCGATCACGTCGGCCACGGCGGCGGCATCGACGAAGTCGATGTTGGACGAGCAGTACTCGCTGTCGTCGTCGTCTTCCCAGTTCTTCATGAAGATGCCGACCACCTCGTGCCCCTGCTGTTTGAGCAGATGCGCGGTGACCGCAGAATCGACCCCGCCCGACAACCCGACTACCACCCGATGCTTGCTGTTCATGGGGCCGATTATCCCCGTGGCGGCGCGGCGGTGCCCGCGTGGGGCCGCCCGCCCGGTCTGGGCACGTCACTATCGAAACCATAGCTGCATGCGCAGGCTACATGAGCGCCTGGGCCGTTTTTCATCGCAAACGCAGCGCGCCACCGTTCCATGTCTGCACCGCTGCGTTGCACTGGCGGGGTCTGGCGCCGGAGCACAGTGGCCCCATATGCTCCTCCATGGCCCGCCGCGTGCGGGCCCCCACGCCGACCCGAAGGACCCCGCCATGACCGTTTCCACCGCCTCGCCCATCCTGAGCCGCCAGCCGCTGGCCGGCGGACTCTGGCCCACGCTGGACCCGTTCCTCTTCTGCGCCCACCACGACGACGCCTATCCCGCCGGCACGCCCGAGCTGGGCCCGGACGCATCGCTCGCCGGCCGGCAGATCGGCCAGGACTTCTCCGGCAAGGACGGCTGGAGCATGTACCACGGCGACGTGGTGCCCGGCTTTCCGCCGCACCCGCACCGCGGCTTCGAGACCGTGACCATCGTGCGCGAGGGCCTGATCGACCACAGCGACTCGCTGGGCGCTTCGGCCCGCTTCGGCCAGGGCGACGTGCAGTGGCTGACCGCCGGCCGCGGCGTGGTGCATGCCGAGATGTTCCCGCTGCTCGACGCCGCCGGCCCCAACCCGCTGGAACTGTTCCAGATCTGGCTGAACCTGCCCGCCCGCCAGAAGATGGTGGACCCGCACTTCACCATGCTCTGGTCCGAGCGCATTCCGCGCCTGGTGCTGCGCGAGGGCGATGCGCCGGACGGCCCGGCGGCCCACGTCGCCGTGATCGCCGGACGGCTGGAGGGCGCCGCGCCGCTGGCGCCGCCGCCCGGCTCCTGGGCCGCGCAGCCCGCGTCGGACGTGGCCATCTGGACGCTGCGCCTGGAGCCCGGCGCGCGCTGGACGCTGCCGGCCGCCGCCGGCGAGGGCACGCGCCGCATGCTCTACCACTTCGCGGGCAGCGGCGTCACCGTGGCGGGCGAGGCCACCGGCCACGCCGCGCTGGAGCTGCGCGCGGGCGAGGCGGTGACGCTGGCCAACGGCGGCACCGAGGACGCCGAATTCCTGCTGCTGCAGGGCCGCCCGCTGGGCGAGCCGGTGGTGCAGTACGGTCCCTTCGTGATGAACACGCAGCAGGAGATCATGCAGGCGCTGCAGGACTACCGCCGCACCGAATTCGGCGGCTGGCCCTGGGGCGACGCCGCCCCGGTCCACGGCCCCGAGCCCCGGCGCTTCGCGCGCCGCCCGGGCACCGAGGCGGACGAGCTGCCCGCCGAAGCCGCCGCCACGGCCTGAGCCGGCCGCAAGGAGAGCAAAAGGGGGCGGGAAAGCCCCCGGCCCCACGCCCGCCGCAGTCTTGCTCCATGGCCGACAATCGCGGGCTCTTTTTTTCTTTCAGATACCCCAGGACCGCTACCCATGCAGATCGCCAAGGACACCGCCGTCACCCTCCAGTACAAGATCACCGACCCCGTCACCGGCAAGCCGCTGGATTCGGGCGACGTGGCCTATCTGCACGGCGGCTACGAGAACCTGTTCGCCAAGGTGGAGGCGGCCCTGGAAGGCCAGGCCGCGGGCCAGACCGTCACGGTGGACCTGGCGGTGGCCGATGCCTTCGGCGAGCGCGACGAGAGCCTGGTGCGTACCATCCCCAAGAGCGAATTCCCGCCCGGGGTGAAGGTCGGTGGCCAGCTGCGCGGCGTGGGCAACGACGGCCACCCGGCCGTCTTCAACGTGGTCAAGATCAAGGGCCCCGAAGTGCATCTGGACGGCAACCACCCGCTGGCCGGCCGCGCGCTGCGCTTCACGGGCAAGGTGACCGAGGTGCGCGCCGCCACGCAGGATGAGATCGCCCACCGCCATGTGCATGGCGGCCACGGCCACCACCATTGATTCGATGGTGCGGCGGGCGGCCCATCCGCCCGCATGGCCATTCGCTATATATTTGATAGCTTAAGGCCCTTGATCTGCAAGGGCCAGCGCCTAAAAATTCCCTGATCGGCGCGGGGCGAGCACTCAGCCCCGCGCCTTGATGGCCGTCTGCGTGATGGCGCGGCCCAGCGCCTCGAAGGCCCGGCCGGCCTGCTTCTGCTCGTCCAGCCCCTCGGCGCAGGTCGCCACGATGATGGCGCGCCGCCCGCCGTCCTGTGGATCGATCACGCCCATGTGGCAGGCGCGCTGGAACTGCGTGCCGGTCTTGTGGATGAAGCGCACCGTGCGCGGCAGGCCGGCTTCGAGCCGGTAGGCGTCGTAGGTGTCGAACTTCAGGTCCTTGTAGAGCTGCTGCTGGTGCTGTGCGTTCACCAGCTGGCCGCGCACCAGCCGCTCCAGCATGAAGCCGTAGTCCACCAGCGGCGCGGTGTTGTCGCCCCGGCGGTAGAAGCGCGCATAGGCCTCGTCCATGGTCCGCACCTGCAGCTGCGATTCGGGCATGCCGAGCGCCCGGGCCAGGGCCTGCACGCGGCGCGGGCCCTGCGGTGCGCCCGCGATGCGCACCAGGTCGCCGTGCGAGAGCTTGCGCGCGTCGGGGTGGAATTCGGCATAGACGCCGTAGCGCACCTCGGAAAAGTCGGTGATGCGGCCGGCGCGCGGGCCCAGCAGGCTGCGCGCGCGGCGGGCCACCACGTCGGGACCGGCCGAGCGCAGCAGCATGTTGGCGGCGGTGTTGTCACTTTCCATCAGCATGCGGCGCAGCAGGCCCTGCACGTCGTGCCGCGTGCCGTTGTCCTGCCAGACCACGCCGCCCGACCCATCCACCTTGTCGCCGTCCTGCACCACGAGTTCCTGGTCTTCGCGCAGGCGGCCGGCTTCCACCTCCTGCAGCACGGCGATGGCGATCGGCAGCTTGGCGGACGAGGCCAGGTACCACGGCCGGTCGGCCTGGTGGGCGAAGACCTCGCCCGTGTCCAGCCGCTTCACGTACACGCCCAGCTGGCCCGGCGTGGCCTTTTCGATGCGACCGACCTGCTGGCGCAGGGCGGCGACCCAGGCGCCGTCGGCGGCGGCTTTGTCCGCCGCCCTGGGCTGGGCCAGCGCGGCGTCAGGGCTCGTCGCCGCCGAGCAGATCGCCGTCCACAGCGCCAGCGCGAACAGCCGCGCGCGGGTGGACGATGGTGGACGCGGCCGCAGCCGGGGTGGGGCAGGGTAGGTCATGGGGTTTCCCGTGGGTCAGCAGGCCGGACTGGCAGATCGCAATGCCGACCTGCCGCAGCGTGCGGTCGGATCGGGTGGTGGAGGGCTCGCCCCGCGTGCAGGCGACGACGATGGCGCGCACGGCGTGCGGGTGCAGGGCATCGGCCGGCCGGGTGATGAGGCCCGAATCGCAGGTGCGGGCGCGCTGGGTGCCGGTCTTGTGGGCGAAGGTCACGCCGGCGGGCAGGCCGGCCTTGATGCGCTGCGGGCCGGTCTGCACGCGCTCCATCACGCCCAGCAGGTAGCGGGTGTGGGCGGGGTTCAGCAGCCGGCCCTGCGCCAGCTGCGCCAGCACCTCGCCATACGCATCGAGCCGGCCGGAATTGAGGCCGGTGGCGTAGTAGGCCTCGAAGGCCTCGCCCACGCCCAGCGGCCGCAGGCTGGCGGGCGCCACGTGCAGCAGGCGCGACAGCGTGTCCCGGACCTCGCGGTCGCCGCGCTGGGCCTTGAGTTCCAGGAAGTCGCGGCCCGACAGGTGCACCGCCTCGGGCGTGAGCTGCGCGTAGGCCTGGCGGCGCACGTCGGCCAGGGTGGTGATGCGCTCCAGCCCGCCGGGCGCGGCCTCCTGCGCCACGGCATTCACGGCCGGCAGGCCGACCAGCTCGATCAGCATGTCGCTGGCGGTGTTGTCGCTGAAGACGATCATCTGCTCCAGCAGCCAGCGCACGGTGAGCGGCGTGCCCGCCGGCTGGCGCTTGGTGGGGCCGGCGCCGTCCACGTAGTCGGCCTCGCGCAGCGTGAGCGACGTGTCGAGCGTGAACGTGCCGCGCTCCACGCCGCGCAGCACGGCGATGGCCACGGGCACCTTGACCGACGAGGCCAGATACCAGCGCTCGGCGCCATGGAACGAGAGCACATCGCCCGTGTCCAGATCGCGCACATAGACGCCGAAGGCCGTGGCGCCGGGCAGGGTGGCAGCCCGCTCCAGCCCGCGCTGCAGGGCCGGCACCCAGGGCGCGGGCACGGCGGCAGGCGCTGTGGTGGCCGCCAGGGCGGTGGCACCGGCCGGCGGCGCCGGTGCCTGCGCCCGAGCAGGTAGACCGGGCAGCGCGCACACGGCCAGGGCGGCGAGGGCGCGGCTCAGGACGGACAAGGCGGGCTTCGGGGTCGGCAGCGGAAGGCGGAGCAAAGGCATGGGGCAGGGCAGGGTACGGCGCAGGGCAGTGAAAGCAACCGCCACCGTACCGCGCACGCCCGCGCCGCCGCGTAGCGCCCCAGGTGGCACCCGTGTCGGACGGCAGCGCATGGGCAGCAAAAACCTACTGGTTTTATCATCAGTGGTTCATGCCGGACTTCCAACCCACCCGATTCCACCGCACGCGCCTCATGCAGATCTGGCGCTCCGCCGGCTGGCCCTGCAAGGACGCGCTGGAGATCGACCTGCTCGCCGCCGGGCTGATCGCCCAGCACGCCACGCGCGAGGGGCACGAGCTGCTGCGGCTCACCGAGGCCGGCATCGCCCTGCTGGCCCAGGCGCGCCAGCGCGGCCTGCGGGCGCTCTCGGCACACGACCGGCTGGCGCAGCGCTTCGCCCACCATCTGCTGGCGGGCGGGCGCATCGTGTGGCGCGAACTGGCCCTGCGCGCTGCGCTGGAAGCCCCGGCCGCCCCTGCGGGCGCCGCCCGCCCGCCTGCGCGGCCGCCCGCCGGGCCCACGCTCTGGGCGGACGAGAACGAAGGCGGCACGGCCACGCCACCGCCCGCCGCGCAGGTCTGGCGCATGGCGCGGCCCGATCTTTTCTCGGTGCGCAACACCAGCGTGCCGGCCTACCTGCAGCCCATGGTGCATGAGGTCAAGGCCAGCCGCGCCGATCTGCTCTCCGACCTGCGCCACGCCGAAAAGCGCCAGGCCTACCAGTGGCTGTGCGAGGAGTGCTACTACGTCTTTCCGGCCGGCGTGGCCGCGCCCGAGGAGATTCCCGAGCAGTTCGGCGTCTGGGTGATGCACGGCACGCTGGACGGAGGCGGCCCGGGCGAGAGCCGCTTCGAGCTGCTGCGCCCCGCCCGCCATGCCCGCTGCACGCTGCCCTTCGCGGTGTGGATGGCGCTGGGCAAAGCCACCCCGCTGCGCCTGCCCGACGAGCCCGCGCAGGCGCAGCTGGGCGAAGCGCCGGACGACAACCCAGGCGCCCCGGACGCCCCGGACGGAACCACCGCATGACCTACACCGTCGCGGTGCGCGAGCTGTGCGAGTTCACCGCCAAGGCCGGCGACCTGGACCTGCGCTTCACGCCCGCACCCACCGCGCTCGAAGGCATCGCCGGCCACGCCGCCGTAGCCGCCCGGCGCGGTGCGGGCTACGAGCGCGAGCTGACGCTGGCCGGCGACTGGCACGGCGACGGACCCGGCGAGGGCCAGCCCCTGCATCTGCACGTGCGTGGCCGGGCGGACGGCTTCGACGCCGCGGCCGGCCGGCTCGAAGAGGTCAAGACCTTCAAGGGCCGGCTCGACCGCCAGCCCGCCTCGCACCGCGCGCTGCACTGGGCGCAGGCCAAGGTCTATGGCTGGCTGCTGTGCGAGGCGCGGCAGCTGGACACGCTGGAAGTGGCCCTGGTCTATTTCGACATCGCCACCCAGCAGGAGACCGTGCTGGCCGAGCGCTGCAGCGCCGCCGAACTGCGCGCCCACTTCGACCGGCAGTGCCGCCGCTTCGCGGCCTGGGCCGCGCAGGAGCAGGCCCACCGCGCGGCCCGCGATGCCGCACTGTCGGCGCTGGCCTTTCCTTTCGGCGGTTTCCGCACGGGTCAGCGCCCGCTGGCCGAGGCCGTCTATCGCGCCGCCACCGCCGGCCGCTGCCTGCTGGCGCAGGCGCCCACCGGCATCGGCAAGACCGCGGGCACGCTGTTTCCGCAGCTCAAGGCCCTGCCCGGCCAGCGGCTGGACAAGCTCTTCTTCCTGGCCGCCAAGACCTCCGGCCGGCAGGTGGCGCTGAACGCGCTGGCCCGCATGGCCGGGCCCGCGGAGCAGGGCGGCGCGCTACCCCTGCGCGTGCTGGAGTTGGTGGCCCGTGACAAGGCCTGCGAACACCCGGGCCAGGCCTGCCACGGCGACGCCTGCCCGCTGGCGCGCGGCTTCTACGACCGCCTGCCCGCCGCCCGCGCCCAGGCGCTGGCGGCCCCGCAGCCGCCCGTGCCCGGCCCCCTCGCGATGGACCAGGCCCATGTGCGCGCCGCGGCGCTGGCCCACGGCATCTGCCCCTACTACCTCTCGCAGGAGCTGGCCCGCTGGGCCGACGTGATGGTGGGCGACTACCACTACTACTTCGACCTCGGCGCGCTGCTGCACGGGCTGGCGCAGGCCAACGGCTGGCGCGTGGCACTGCTGGTGGACGAGGCGCACAACCTCGTCGAGCGCGGGCGCGGCATGTACACCGCGGCGCTCGCGCCCAGCCTGCTCTACGACGCACGCCAGTCGCCCACCGCGCGCAGTTTTCCAGCCGTGAAGAAGGCGCTGGACCGCATCCGCCGCGCCTGGGTGGGGCTCGACAAGACCATTGCGCCGGACCAGCCCCAGGGCGCGGCCTACGCAGTGCAGGAGGACGGCTTTCCACCCCCGCTGCTGGCCGCGCTGCAGCAGGGCACCGGTACGGTGGGCGAGCATTTCGCGGAACACCCCGAGCAGGCCGACGGCGCGCTGCAGACCTTCTACCTGGAGGCGCTGCACCTGCTGCGCATGGCCGAATTGCTGGACGCGCATTCGCTGGTGGACGTGCAGCGCCCGGCCGGCAGCGCCCCCGGCGGCTCCACCGTCTGCGTGCGCAACATCGTGCCCGCGCCCTTCCTTGCGCCACGCTGGGCGGCCGCGCACACCGCCACGCTCTTTTCGGCCACGCTCTCGCCCGGGCACTACCACGCCGACCTGCTGGGGCTGCCGCCGGACCACGCGGCCATCGACGTGGCCTCGCCCTTCGCCGCCCGGCAACTGCAGGTGCAGGTGGCGCGCCACATCTCCACGCGCTGGGCGCACCGCGCCGCGTCGGCCGGGCCCATCGCCGACCTGATGGCGCGGCAGTTCGCCGAACGGCCCGGCAACTACCTGGCCTTCTTCAGCAGCTACGACTACCTGGCCCAGGTGGCCGAGGCCTTCGCGCACCGCCACCCGCAGCTGCCGCACTGGAGCCAGTCGCGCCGCATGCAGGAGTCCGAGCAGCGCGCCTTTCTGGAGCGCTTCACCGATGCCAGCGAGGGCATCGGCTTCGCCGTGCTGGGCGGCGCCTTCGCGGAAGGCATCGACCTGCCCGGGCGGCGGCTGATCGGCGCCTTCCTTTCCACGCTGGGCCTGCCGCAGATCAACCCGGTGAACGAGCAGATCCGCGCGCGCATGGAACAGCTCTTCGGCGCGGGCTACGACTACACCTACCTCTACCCCGGCCTGCAGAAGGTGGTTCAGGCCGCCGGGCGGGTGATCCGCACGCCGCAAGACGAGGGCGTGGTCCACCTCATCGACGACCGCTTCGCCCGCGCCGAGGTGCGGCAGCTGCTGCCCGCGTGGTGGCAGGTGGATCTTTCACCTACGCTGCGTATGTGAAAACGGCAAAGCGGTTTAACATACGCCGCGTATGTCAACCGCCCCCGCCACTCCCGCAGCGCCGCCCGCCCCGCCACGGACCCGGCGCGCAGAGGCCATGGAAGCCACCCGCGCGCGCCTGCTGGCGACGGCGCGGCGCGCCTTCGCCACCCAGGGCTATGCCCAGACGTCCATGGACGAGTTCACGGCCCAGGCCGGGCTGACCCGCGGGGCTCTCTACCACCACTTCGGCAGCAAGCAAGGGCTGCTGACCGCCGTCATCGAGCAGATCGAGGCCGAGGTCGGCGAGCGCCTGCGGGCCGTTTCCGACGCCGCCCCCACGCCCTGGGAAGGCCTGCGCCGCCGCTGCCGCACCTACCTGGAGCTGGCGCTGGACCCTGAGATCCGCCGCATCATCCTGCAGGACGCGCGCGCCGTTTTCGGCGACGTGCCGCAGGCCGCGCAGTCGGTCGGCATCGCCGCGCTCGAAGCCGCGCTGCAGGGCCTGATCGACCAGGGCACGGTGGCCCCGCTGCATGCCGGCGCCATGGCGCGCATGCTCTACGGCGTGGTCACCGAAGCCTCCTTCTGGATCGCCGAGACCGACGGCGACCCGGCCGAGCGCCTGGCCCAGGCCAGCGATGCGCTCGACCGGCTCCTGGGCGGCCTGCGCGCCACCCGTTCCTGACACCCTTTCCACAACACTCCACCCACCCTCATCCGGGAGCTTTCGCCATGCAGTGGACCAACACCCCCACCCGTTTCGGCGCCCTCGCCAAGTTCTTCCACTGGACGAGCGCCGCTGCCTTCATCGGCGCCTATGTCATCGTCTATTACGTGATCTGGTTCATGGACGACACCTCCGACGAGTCCCTGCCGGTGCTCAACATCCATTGGGTGCTGGGCCTGATCGTGGGCTTCATGGTGCTGCCCCGGCTGTTCTGGCGCCTGTCCAGCGTGCAGCCCGAGGACCCGCCCGGCACCCCGCTGGAACACGCGCTGGCCCACGCGGCGCACTGGGGCCTCTATGCGCTCATGATCGTGATGCCCTTCACCGGCTACATCGGCACGGGCGCACCGACGCACTTCGGCCTCTTCACCATCCCCGGCTTCAACGAGTCCGCGCTGTTCGGCTGGATCAGCCACACCTGGGGCCTGAGCTGGGAGGCCTTCGAGGCGCCCATCGACGTGGTGCACCACTTCATCGGCAAGTACGTGGCCTGGGTGATGGTGCTGCTGCACGTGGCCGCCGCGCTCTACCACCACCGCGTGCGGCGCGACGACGTGCTCAAGCGCATGCTGCCCGGCCGCGACTGAGTCCCCCCCGAGGCCCCGCCTGACGCCGCGCCCCTGCCGGCAGCGGTAGCGGGCCATGCGCCGCGGCCGGCGCATCTCTGCCACACTGTGCCCGCATCCCACGCACCTTCCCTGGCACAACGGCATGGCCTCACCCATCGACCCGCCCCGCACGCCGCTGGCGCCGGCCGCCCGCGCGCTGGCCGAAGCCGCGCTGCAGCGGCAGAACATGCTGCTGCGCCCCGCTGGCGCCACGCCGGCCGCAACGCCAGCAGAGGCCTCGTTTCCGGCCACGCTGCAGCCCGGCGCCGTGCCGCCGCAGTTCATCGCCCCGCCACCGCTGCCCCAGCCCGCCACGCCCGACCGCGTGAGCCTTTCGCCCCAGGCCCGGGAAAGCCTGCAGGGCACGCCCGGCGGCCATGCGCCTGGGCGCACCGGCAGCGCAGCGGGCGGATCCGACGGGCGGCCCGCGCAGGCGCCGCTGGCCGGCCTGGGCCGGCCAGCCACCGCAGCCACCGATGCCGCCGCCCCGCTGCGCACCACGCCCTGGCCCACGGGCGGCGTGCCCGCGCCGCTGCGCCAGGTGCTCGACGCACTGGTACGCCAGCTGACCGCGCCCGGCCAGGCACCGCAGCGCGTGGTGGCCGCCCAGCCCTGGTCCGCCGCGCTGGAGGCACAGCTCGCCGCCCATGAAGACCCGGGCCTGCCGCCGCTGCGCACCTGGCTGGTGGGGCAGGGCGCGGTGCAGACCGGCGAGGGTGCCCGCCCCGTGGCCGTGGCGCTGCGCGTGCCCGCCGCGTGGCTGCAGGAACAGCCCCCATCGGCCGCTGGCACCCATGCCGCAGGCCCGCTGTCCGCCGCCTTCGCAGGCCGGCCCCAGGCGCTGGCCTCGGGCCTCTTCGCGCTGGTGCTGCAGTCACCGGAGGCGGACGGCGCCCGCACCAGCGCGCTGCTGGCCCTCGATGTCACGCCGTGGCTGGCCGCGCAGGCCGCCACCGTCTATGGGCGCGACCCGCGCAGCGCCGGCGACCCCTGGTTGCAGATGGCCGCCCTGCAGGCCGCCGGATGGCGCCCGCCCGATGAGGATGAAGACACGCGCGGCGGGCACGGCACGCCCTGCGACACGCCCGGCTGTCCCTACCTGGGCCAGGCCACCTGCGTGCTGCCCTTCTGCATGGCGCTGCGCGTGGCGCCCATGGACGAGGCGCAGCGCCTGGGCGAACGGCTGCCGCCGCCGCCCCCGCACAACGACAAACCGCCAGGGCCCGGGTAGGGCGCTGGCGGCTTCTGGCTGCCGGGCGGGACTGATGGGCCCCCGCGGCAGGAGTTCGCTGTCGGGTTCGCCGACGTCAGTGCATCAGGGGTAGAGGCCGCGCATTTCGCGGGCGCTCAGGATCCTCTGGCAGGCCACGATGAAGGTGGCGGTGCGCAGCGTCACCTTGTGTTCCTGCGCCACGTGCCAGATGCCGGCGAAGGCCTCCTGCATGATGCGCACGAGGCGGGCGTTGATCTCGTCCTCGCTCCAGAAGAAGCTGGAGAAGTCCTGCACCCATTCGAAGTAGCTGACCGTCACGCCGCCGGCGTTGGCGATCACGTCGGGCAGCACCAGCACGCCCTTGTCGGCCAGGATGTCGTCGGCCTCGGTGGTGGTGGGGCCGTTGGCGCCTTCGATCACCAGCTTGGCCTTGATCTTGCCGGCGTTGTCCTTGGTGATCTGGTTCTCCAGCGCGGCCGGAATCAGGATCTCGCAGTCCACACCCCAGAAGTCTTCGTTGGCGATGGTCTCGGCACCGGCGAAGCCGCCCACGCCGCCGGTGTGCCGCACGTAGGCCAGCAGCGCCGGCACGGCCAAGCCGTCCTTGTTGAAGATGGTGCCGGTGTGGTCCTGCACGGCGACGACCTTGGCGCCCGCCTCGGCAAAGAGCTTGCCGGCGATGCCGCCCACGTTGCCGAAGCCTTGCACCGCGATGCGCGCGCCTTCCAGCGGCAGGCCCGTCAGCTTGGCGGCTTCCACGCCCACGGTGAACACGCCGCGGCCGGTGGCCTCGACGCGGCCCAGCGATCCGCCCAGGTCCACCGGCTTGCCGGTGACCACGCCCGTGGCGGTGGCGCCGGTGTTCATGGAGTACGTGTCCATCATCCAGGCCATGACCTGGCCGTTGGTGTTCACGTCAGGGGCGGGGATGTCCTTGGAGGGGCCGATGAGCAGGCCGATCTCGCTGGTGTAGCGGCGCGTCAGGCGTTCGAGCTCGCCGCGCGAGAGCTTCTTGGGATCGACGCGGATGCCGCCCTTGGCGCCACCGTAGGGCACGTTCACGGCCGCGTTCTTCACCGACATCCAGGCCGACAGCGCCATCACTTCGGACAACGTCACGTCCTGGTGGAAGCGCACGCCGCCCTTGCCGGGGCCGCGGCTCAGGTTGTGCTGCACGCGGTAGCCCTCGAAGTGGGCGATGGTGCCGTTGTCCATCTCGATGGGCACGTCCACGATCAGGATGCGCTTGGGGCGCTTGAGCGTTTCGACCCAGCGCGCGAGGCCGCCGAGGTACGGCGTGACGCGGTCCACCTGCTGCAGGTAGTTGCCCCAGGGGCCGAGGTGGTCGGCCTGGAGGTAGGAGGGCACGGCGTGCTGGACGAGGGTGTCGGGGGTGTTCGACATACGGAAGTTCCTTGAAGGAAGTCAGTTCAGGCGGATGACTGTATGCCGGCCCCCGGCAGCTGTCCAAGGCCGGAGTGTTTCGGGGTTATGCATCGGATGCATAACGTTGCGGAACGCCGTTCAGCCCCGATAAACCATCAAAAACCGTAGCAAACCACCTAGGCACCAGGCGGGCTACGGCGCGATAGCGTCAAAAACCCAGGCCCTTGAGCAGCTGCGTTCCGGTGCCGATCGGGTCCTGCCGCATGCGGGTTTCCTCGCGGCCCACATAGGTGAAGATGCCGTCGGCGGTCTTGCCTGCCACGTAGTCCGAGAGGCGCGCCTCGTCGAAGCCCAGCGCCGAGAGCTGGGCCGTCTTCTGCAGCACGCCGCTGGCCTGCAGGGCGTTGCGCACCAGGGGCTTGAGCTGGCTGGTGACCTGCGCGCCGGCGCTCTTGCGCAGATAGTCGGTAGCGCCGGTGCTGCCGCCCCGGGCGATGTCGAGGGCGTCGTTGAGTGTGGCCCGGTCGATGGCGGATCGGAAGATCGGCTTGGCCTGCGCGGCGGCCTGTTCGGCGGCACGGTTGAGGGCCGCATCCAGGCTGCCCGACAGGCCCGACTGCTGGGCCAGGTCCAGCAGCTTGCCCACGCCGCCCTGGCCCGCACCCGGCAGGCCGATGCGGATGGCCGAATCGGCCGAAAAGGCACCGGGCTGCGAGAGCTTGTCGAGCGCAGCGTCGGATGCCTGGGCCAGCAGCGGCTTGATGCCGATGGAGGGCGCCTGGGCGGCGGCAGGCTGTGCGGCGAGGGCCGCGCAGGCCAAGGTGGCGGTGGCGCCCAGGGCGCGCCAGAAGGTCGAGGTCATGGGAGCGTTCTCCAAAACAGGAACATGCGCGCCATTGTGCTGCGGGACACGGGCCGGGCAGCCATCGCACCGCGCACGTCCCCCGCCGCGTGCTATTCCACCTTGAACTTGGAGAGCGCCGGATCGCCCTCGGGGAAGCGCAGGTCGAGTTTCTGCAGCACCTCGCGCAGCACGGTGGCGATCATCAGGTTGCGGTGGGTCTTGGAATTCGCCGGCACGATGGTCCAAGGCGCCCAGGGGGTGTGCGTGGCGGCCAGCAGGGTGGCATAGGCGCGCTGGTAGTCGTCCCACTGCTTGCGCGCTTCGATGTCGCCCATCTCGAACTTCCAGTGCTTGGCCGGGTCGTCCAGCCGCTCCTGCAGGCGCTCGCGCTGCTCGTCCTTGCCGATGTGCAGCATGAACTTGACGATCACCGTGCCCGTCTCGGCCAGCAGGCGCTCGAAGTCATTGATGTGCGCCAGGCGCTGGGCGTGCTGCTCGGGCGTGACCCAGCCCTTCACGACGGGCACCAGCACGTCTTCGTAGTGGCTGCGGTTGAAGACCACGGTCTCGCCGGCCGCCGGCACCTGGGCGTGGATGCGCCAGAGGTAGTCGTGCGCGCGCTCTGCCTCGGTAGGGGCCTTCCAGCCGACGGCGCGCAGGCCCAGGGCGCTCATGCGGCCGAACACGCCACGGATGGTGCCGTCCTTGCCGGAGGTATCGGTGCCCTGCAGCAGCACGAGCAACTTGTAGCGCCGGTCGGCGTAGAGCAGGTTCTGCAGGCCATCCAGCTCCTCGGCCAGGGCCTCCACCGCGGCCTTGTCCTGGGTCTTGTCGCCCTGGGAGAAAGGCTTGGCGCCGGGGTCGAAGCGCTCCAGCGGCAGGGGTGGGGGCACCTCCTTGCGGTGGGCGGGCAGGTTGGCGAAATCCTGGGGCTGCCAGTCGGCCCATTGCCGGGCCAGATCGGGGTCAATGCGGGAAAAGGGGGCGAATTCCATGGCGTTCGGGTGGTAGGTGCAGGGCGGAACAAACACTGTAGCCGCGGCCCGTGCCGCCGCCTGTGGGCCAAGGGCGCGAACGCGCGCGCGCCCACCCACCTGCTTGCTGACCCGCAGCTTCAGCCCGGCTGCGTCGTCACGTGCACGCCCGGGCGCAGCCCGCCGTTCCAGCGCCCGCCCAGCGCGCGCTCGATCTGCGCGGCCAGTTGCAGCAGCAGGCCGTCGTGGCCCTGGCGGGCCTGGGCGTGGATGCCGAAGGGCAGGCCGTGGTCCTGCGCGCCCATCGGCAGCGAAATGGCCGGAATGCCGCAGAGATTGGAGAGCGGCGTATAGGCGAAGAACTGCCAGAGGTTGTCGAACCAGTCCAGCACGTCGGGGTTGCTGCTGGTGGTCAGGTATTCGGTCGTGCCCACGGGCGGCGTGGGCCGCGCGGTGATGGGGGTGAGGATGATGTCCCACGCCTCGAAGAAGGCGCCGAAGCCGCGCGCCGTGGTGTTGAACACGGTCTGCATGCGGTGGCGCTCGGCATAGGGCAGGTCGCGGCCCGCTTCCCAGATGCGGATGTTGATGGGCTCGATCAGGTCGGCGGGCGGCGATTCGAGGCCGCGCCGCTCCAGCAGGCCGTTGATGACCTGGGCGAAGTTGCTGATGTAGCAGGTAGTCTGGGCGCGGAAGGCGGCGCGCAGGTCCACCTGCGGCAGCGCCCATTCGACGTGGTGGCCCAGACCTTCGAGGAAGCGGCCGGCCTTTTCCAGCTCGGCCGCGATGGCGGGCGTGGCGCGGTAGTCGCCCCATTCGTGCGAGAGCGCGATGCGCAGGCGGGCCGGATCGCGCCGGATCAGCTCGGCATAGGGCTCGGGCGCTGTCCAGTAGGGCATGAACTCGCCCGGCGCGCCGCCCCGGCAGGCATCGACGAAGGCGGCCGTGTCGCGCACCGTGCGGCTGTGGCAGCCCTGGGTGGAGACGTAACCCGTGATGTCCGAAGCCTGCGGCGCGATGGAGAACACGCCGCGCGAGGGCTTCAGGCCGATGTTGCCGTTGAAGCCCGCCGGGATGCGGATGGAGCCGCCGCCGTCGGTGGCATGCGACATCGGCACCACGCCCGCCGCCACGATGGCGGCCGTACCGGCGGACGATCCGCAGGTGGTGTAGCCGGTGTTCCAGGGGTTGCGCGTGACATAGACGGCCGGGTTCTCGGCCGAGCTGCAGACGCCGAATTCCGGCGTGGTGGTGCGGCCCATGAGGTTCAGCCCCGCGCGGCGCATCTGCCGCGTGAGCCAGGCGTCCTCGGTGGGGCGGTTGCCGCGCATGAAGAGCGAGCCCTGCTCCTGCAGCCGCCCGGCCAGGGTGGGGCCCAGGTCCTTCATGAAGAAGGGCACGCCGGCCAGCGGGCCCTCGGCATTCACGCCGGCCTGCAGCGGATCGGCCACCGCATCGGCGAAGACCTCCACCACCGCGCTCAGGGCGGGGTTCACCTTCGCCACGCCGGCCGCCGCCTGGGCGGCCAGTTCGGCGGCGGTCACCTCGCCCCGGCGCACCTTCTCGGCCAAGCCCACCGCGTCGTGGGCGGCCCATTCGTCCCAAGTCATTGCCAAGCTCATGCGGATGCCTTCCGTTCCATGTGGTCGCCTGAAACGGCAAGACTGCCACAGGAACGCGGCCGATGCGCTCAGAACGTGTTCATGGCATCAGAAGCTGTGCTGCAGCCCCGCCACCACCTGCCGGCCCAGGCCCGGCATGACGGTGATCGCGGCCCACGAGGCGGTGGCGTAGTGCCTGTCGAAGAGGTTGTGCACGTCCAGCGTCAGGCGCGTGCGCGGGTCGATCTGCCAATAGGCCGTCACGCGTGCCGTGGTGTAGCCCGGCAGGCGGTAGGCATCGTTGGCCGTGGCGGTGCGCTCGCCCACGTACACCAGGCCGCCGCCCACGCCGTAGCGCCCGCCCGAAGCCAGGCGGTCTTCGCGGATGGCGAAGAGGCCGCCGCTCACGCGCGGGATGCCCAGCAGGCGCTTGCCCAGCAGAGTCTTGTCGTTGTCGCGCAGCACCTCGGTGTCGGTATAGGCGGCGTTGGCCGTCAGGCGCCAATGGGCGTCGAGCTTGCCGGACATGTCGGCCTCGATGCCGCGGCTGCGCACCTCGCCCGCCGCCACGTTGAAGTTGGCATTGTTCGGATCGGGCGTGAGCACGTTGGTCTTGCGGATGTCGAACACGGCCATGGAGGCGATCAGGCGCTGGTCGGGCGACTGCCACTTGGCGCCGGCTTCGAAGGCCTTGCCCTTGGTCGGCGCGAAGGCGTTGCCCGACGCGTCGCCGCCGGCATTGGGCCGGAACGAGCGGCCGTAGGAGACATAGACCGAGCTGTCCGGCGTGAGCATATAGCTCAGGCCCACGCGCGGCGAGGTGGAGGAATGCTCCTGCGTGGTGTTGGTCTTGGCCAGCCGGTCCTCCAGGCTCTGGTGGAAGCGGTCGAAGCGCACGCCGGCCAGCAGCTTCCAGCGCGCCGTCAGGTCGATCTGGTCCTGCAGGAAGAGGCCCGTGGCGCGCTGGTGGTCCTGGCTGCTGAAATACGGCGTCATCGACGCTGTCCGGGGGAGGTTGTAGGTGGGCTGGTAGATGTCGGTGGCGTACCGGCTGGAGCCTCGGGGCGAGGCCTCGCCGTACTGGCCCACGAAGAGCCGCCACGACTCCACGCCCGCCAGCAGCGTGTGGCGCAGGCTGCCGGTGGTGACCTTGCCCTCCACCTCGGCCTGCACCGAGGTGTCGCGCGAAGGCAGGCTGCGCCAGGTGTCGCTGCGATACAGCGTGCGGCCATCGCCCTGCAGCAGGCCCAGCCGTCCGTTGCCGAAGTCCATGGCGTCGCCGTAGTACTCCGTCTCGCGGTACGACGCACCCAAGCGCGTGCGCCAGCCCTGGCCCAGGTCGTGGTCCAGCGTGAGCTGATGCGTATCGCCATTGACGTGCAGACTGCCACGGTCGGGCTCCTGCAAGAAGCGGTCCGCCGGCAGCGCCAGCGCGTTGCCGTTCACCTGGATGGTGCCCCGGTCCAGCGGCGTGCGGATGCGGATGAACTCGGCCTCGTACTGCAGCACCGTGCTGTCGCCCAGCGTCCAGGCGAAGGCCGGGGCGACCACATACTTGTGGTTGTCCACCAGGCTGGTGCGGCTGGCGCCGTCCTCGGCCGCCACGTTCAGGCGGTAGGCGAGGTTCTGCGAAATGGGGCCGGTGGTGTCCAGCGTGGCGCGGCGCATGCCCAGCGTGCCCACTTCCAGGCCGGCCTTGTGCGATGCGGTGAACTGCGGCTTCTTGGTGACGATGTTGAGCGTGCCGCCGGGCTCGCTGCTGCCGTAGAGCGCCGCGGCCGGGCCCTTGAGGAACTCCACCCGCTCCACCGTCGCCATGTCGCGTTGGGGGCCATAGCCCCGGCCGGAGGCAAAGCCGTTGAGCAGCGATCCGCCTTCGGTGTTGCTGAAGCCGCGGATGGCGTAGTTGTCCCAGGTGCCGCCGAAGTCATTGAGGCGCGTGACGCCGCTCACGAAATCCACCGTGTCTGCCAGGCGCGTGGCGCCCAGGTCTTCGATGAGCTGCTTGGACACCACGCGCACGGCCTGCGGCGTCTCGATCAGGGGTGTATCGGTGCGGGTCGCCGCGGTGTTGCGCTGCGCGCCCTGGTAGCCGGTGGCGGCATCGCTGGCGTCTTGCACGCGCACCTCCTGCAGCGTGGCGGTCGGCGCTGCCGCTGCAGCGGCAGCATCGTCCGCCGCATGGGCCGCGCCATGGGCAGCCAGCGCGGCCGTGAGCGCCAGCACGGCCTGCGCCAGCGGCGCGCGGCGGGGAGCGAACGAGGACGAAGACGGGGAGGACAGCGAGAAAGCAGGCATGGGAGGACCAAGGCAACAGGCCGGAAGGCTCCGGCCCAGGGGGCAAGGAAAGAGACGGAGGGCGCCGTGCTCAGCGCAGATCGGGTCGAAGACCGCAGGCACGCCACAGGTGCGTAAAGCGGCAGAACTTTAGCACCATGTTGCGAACAACTCTCATTATCTGTCGCATTCCCGCGACGCTCAGACCAGCGCCTTCTCGCTGCCGCGCTGCAGCCACTCCACGAAGCGCCGCGCCCCCAGCCCCAGCGGGCGTTCCTTGGACCACACCACGTCCACCCACAGCTTCACGCCGTTGCTGAGGTTGTCGAAAGGCATTTCCACCAGCGTGCCCGCGTGAATGCGCGGATCTACCAGCTCGCGGGGCTGCCAGCCCCAGCCCAGGCCGGCTTCGATCAGGCTCAGCGCGGCCAGGTGGTTGTCGGTGCGCCAGTGGTGGCGGGCGAACACGAAGCGCGGGTCGGTCTGCGCCAGGTCGCGGCCGGCGACGACGATCTGGCGGGTGGTGGTGAGGTGGACCTCGCTGAGCGGCGCGCCAGCGGCGGCCTGCATCACCGGGTGCTGGGGCGCGATGACGGCCACCAGGGTTTCGCTGCCCACTTCCTGGAAGCCCTCGCGCCCGTCGATGCTGGGGCGTTCGAACACCAGCGCGAGCTGGGCGCGGCCGGCGTGCAGCAGGGCCATGGCGTCGGCCTGGGGAGCGGCCAGCACCTCGACCTGCAGCAGGGGATGGTCGGCGGTGAGGGCGGCCAGCGCCTCGGTCCAGGGGCCTGCGAGCAGCTCGGGCGCGATGGCGATGGTCAGGCGCTCTTCCAGCCCCTGGGTGAGCGACAGAGCCTGCGCATTGAGCTGGCGCAGCTGCGCGCCCAGCAACCGCGCCTGCGGCTCCAGCGCCCGGGCGGCGGCGGTGGGCCGGGGCTCGCGCCCACTGCGGTCGAAGAGGTGCACGTCCAGCTCGGCCTCCAGGTGCGCGATGGTCATGCTCACCGCAGACGGCACGCGCGAGAGCGCGCGGGCGGCGGCCGAAAACGAGCCGTGGTCCAGCACAGCCAGGAAGACATTGACGCTGTCGGAGGAGAAAGCCATGGCCGGCTTTCTATCAGAAAAACTGAAACAAGCTGACTATATATATCAGCCCCACGCACATACAGTGCGATTCATGTCTTTGCACCCTTCTTCCGCCGCCGCCGCTGTGTCCCCCGCCAACGCACCCGCCACTCCGCGCGCTTGCGCCGCCGCAGGACTGCAGGGGCCGTGGCGCCGCGTGGTCTATGTGTCGCTCTACGAGCTGATCGCCATCGCCTTCGCCACGGCCGGCCTGGCGCTGCTGACGGGCCAGGGCGCCGGCCATTCCAGCGCCGTGGCGGTGGCCTGCTCGGCGATCGCCATCGCCTGGAACATCGGCTTCAACTGGGCCTTCGAGCGCTGGGAGGCGCGCCAGCCGGTGCGCGGGCGCAGCGTGGGCCGCCGGGTGGCGCATGCCATCGGCTTCGAGGGCGGGCTGGCGCTGATCCTGGTGCCGCTCTTCGCCTGGTGGTTCGACGTGACGCTCTGGGACGCGCTGGTGATGGACCTGGGCCTGCTGCTCTTCTTCCTGGTCTATACCTTCGTCTTCAACTGGGGCTTCGACCGGGTGTTCGGGCTGCCGGCCTCGGCGCGGGGCTGAGCCGGCTGCGCTGGCGCGGGACATCGGCGCGGTGCGTAGCCTAGGCTGTCCACAGCGCCGCAGCGGCCGTGCGCGTTTCCACCCCCAGCTTCTCGAAGATGTGCTCCAGGTGCTTGTTCACCGTGCGGGGGCTCATGCCGAGGATGTCGGCGATGTCGCGGTTGGTCTTGCCCTTGGCGATCCAGGAGAGCACCTCGGTCTCGCGCGGTGTCAGGTCCACGCGCGGCAGGCGCGCTGCGGGCGTCGCGCCGGCGGCCTGCACCGATAGCAGCAGCATGGTCTCGCCCAGGCCGCTGGCTCCAAGCGGGCGCGCCAGGAGGCGCTGACCGGGCTCCAGCGCGGTGGCGCCTTCGCCCGCCTGCTGGGCCTGGGCCAACCAGCGGGCCAGGGCGGATGCTGGCGAGGCATCTGCGGCGAAGGCAGCCTCCAGCCAGCGCATGGCCTGGGGCGAGCGCCAGGCGATACGGCCCTGCGCATCGAGCACGACCACGCCCATGCCGGCCACATCCACGGCATCGCGCGCCAGCCGGGCCGCGCGGGCGTTGGCGACGTGCGTGGCCAGCCGGGCCATCACCTCGGGCAGGCGCAGCGGCTTGACCACGTAGTCCACTCCGCCGGCTGCGAAGCCGCGCACGATCTGGTCGGTCTCGGAAAGGCCGGTCATGAACACGATGGGGACATGCGACCAAGGCGGCGTGGCCTTGATGTGGGCGCAGAGCGTGAAGCCGTCGGTGCCGGGCATCACGGCGTCCAGCAGCACGCCGTCGGGCACGGCCAGGTCGAAGCGTTCCAGCGCCTCGTCGGCATCGCGGGCGGCCAGCACGGCGTAGCCTTCGGCGGCCAGCGCGTCGCCAAGCATGCGCAGCGTGGCGAGGTCGTCGTCCACCACCAGGATCACGCGCTGCGGCCCAGCGGAAGGGGCAAAAGGGACGGAGTCGGGGGTGGGTTCAGTCGGGTTCATCGGTGTCGTCTTCGGGTTCGCGCAACAGGCGGGTGAGCCGTTCGAAGTCGAGTTGGCCGGCCGCTTCCTGCAACTGCTCCAGCAGCGCGGCCAATTCGGGATGTGCGGCCTGGACTGCATGCAGCCGGGCGCGCAGCGCGGAGGCCTGTCCGGAGCGGGCCAGCTGGTGCAGCGCCTCGCGCGTTGGCTCGGGCAGCCCCCCCGCACAACCCGCCGTGGCATCGGCCTGCGCGGGCGCGGCGCTGGTGGATGCGCGTGGGGCCTCGTCCCGCGCCGGGTCGTGCAGCCACTGCAGGCCGAGCGCGGACTGCAGGGCCTGCAAGAGCTCCGATTCGACCACCGGCTTGCCCACGAAGCCCTGGCAACCGTGGGCGGCCACGCGCGCGCCGTCGTTGTCGAACTGGTTGGCAGAGACGAAGACGATGGGCAGCACCGCGGCAGGCAGGCACTCTCGCAGCATCGTGGCGGTCTGCCAGCCGTCGAGATCGTCCATGGTGATGTCCAGCAGCACCAGGTCGGGCGGCGACTGGCGCACGATCTCCAGGCATTCGCGCCCGCTCGCGGCTTCGCGCACGCCGAACCCCAGCGGCATCAGCAGGCCGGCGAGCAGCTGACGCTGCAGCGGCTGGTCGTCCACCACCAGCAGCGTCCGGCGCGGCGGCCAATAGCCCACCACGGGTCGCAGGGCGGCGGCCTGCGCGGGCTGCCAGGCCGGGTCGGGCGCGGCGGCGGGCAGATACAGGCGCGCGGTGAAGGTGCTGCCCTGCCCCACAGTGCTGCGAACGCTGAGCTGACCGCCCATGAGCTCGGTCAACAAGTGGGTGATGGTCAGGCCCAGGCCGGTGCCGGCTTCAATGGTGCGGCGGCCGGCGCTGCCGCGCTCGAAGGGCAGGAAGATGCGTTCGAGGTCTTGCGGCTCGATACCGATGCCGGTGTCGATCACCTCGATGCGCGCGACGTGCGCGCGGAAGTCCAGCCGCAGCCGCACTTCGCCCTGCCGGGTGAAGCGCACCGCGTTGGACAACAGGTTGATGAGGATCTGCCGCAGACGCTTGGCGTCGGCGCGGATCCATTCGGGCATCGCACCCAGCACCTCCACGGCGAAGGCCAGGCCCTTGGCCTCGGCCTGCGGGCGCAGCATGCCTTCGACGTCGCGCACCAGCTCGGGCAGCGGCAGCGGCACGAGCACCTGCCGCAGCCGACCGGCTTCGATGCGCGCCAGCTCCAGCGAGTCGTCGATCAGCGCATGCATGTGCCGGCCGCTACGCTCGATGGTGGAAAGCGCGTCGCGCAGCGCGTGGGCGTCCGGCGGGCCTTTCTGCAGGATCTGCGCATAGCCCAGGATGCTGTTGAGCGGCGAACGCAGCTCGTGCGTCATGCCGGCCACGTAGCGGGTCTTGGCCATGTTGGCGGCCTCTGCGCGGTCGCGCGCGGCCTGCAGTTCGGCGTCGGTGCGCTTGTGCGCCTCGATCTCCTGCAGCAGCAGCTGGGTCTGGCGTTCGGATTCGTCCTGCGCCATGCGCCGGCTGTCGGTGCTGAGCACCACCCACCACGCGCACACGGCGGCCAGCAGCGCGAGCAGGGCATAGACCTTGAGGAAGGGCCCGCGCAGGAACTGCGCGGGCGTTTCCAGCCCCTCCTGCACGTAAACCACTCCGATCAGGAAGGCGAGCGCCGCACACAGCGACACCAGCACCATCAGGTACTGGCCGAGCCGGAAATTCACCTTGGCGGCCCACGTGCGCGGCAGCAGCAGCGTGGCCAGCCCGCGCAGCTGGTCGGCCGCGCGCGAGCCGGTCTTGCAGCGGTCGTGGCAGCGCGATTCGAGCGAGCAGCACAGCGAGCAGATGGCCGCGCCGTACGCGGGGCAGCCCGCCATGTCCTCGGACTCGAAGCAGTTCTCGCAGACCGCGCAGCGCACCAGCTCGCCCGGCGCCCAGTCCGTGGTGGGCTGGCGGGCCAGGTAGTAGCGCCCTCCCGTCCACCACGCCAGCAGCGGCGCCAACGCCATGGACAGGGCCAGCGCAATGAAGGGCGAGAAGGCCGCCGCGGCCTCGCCCAGCAAACCCGCATAGGCGCAGCAGGCCACGGCGGCGGCCAGCACCATGGCGCCCAGGCCCACGGGGTTGAAGTCGTAGAGATAGGCGCGGCGGAACTCGATGCCCCGTGGCGAGAGGCCCAGCGGCTTGTTGATGACCAGGTCGGCCACCAGCGCGCCCACCCAGGCGATGGCCACGTTGCTGTAGAAGGCCAGCACCTTCTCCAGCGCCCCGAACACGTCCAGCGTCATCAGCAGCGTGGCGATGCCCACGTTGAACACCAGCCACACCACGCGCCCCGGGTGGCTGCGCGTGATGCGCGCAAAGAAGTTGGACCAGGCGAGCGAGCCCGCATAGGCGTTGGTGAGGTTGATCTTGATCTGCGAGACGACGACGAACAGCACTGTCACGGCCACCGCCATGCCGGGCAGGCCCAGCGACTGCATCACCTGCTGGAAGCCGGCCAGGAACATCTGCGTGGGCTCGGCCGCGCGCTGCACGCCCACCTCGAACTGCAGCGCCGCGAACGCGAGGAAGGCGCCGCCCGCCATCTTGAGCATGCCCATGGCGATCCAGCCCGGCCCGGCCACCAGCACCGCGCCCCACCAGCGCCAGCGGTTGGCGGCGGTGCGCTCGGGCAGAAAGCGCAGGAAGTCCACCTGCTCGCCGATCTGCACCACCAGCGAGAAGATCACCGCGCACGCCGCGCCGAACATGAGCGGATCGAACTGGCTGCTGCCGCTCTTGAGGCCCGAGAGACTGGCGAAGTCGCGGTAGAGCTGCGGCTGCGCGAGCGCGATCCACACGAAGGGCAGCAGCAGCAGGAAGAGCCAGAGCGGCTGCGTCCAGGCCTGCAGGCGCGAGATCAGCGTGATGCCGCGCATGGCAAGCGGCAGGATGACGAGCGAGGAAAGCACATAGCACCACTGCAGCGGCCAGTCCACCACCAGCCGCAGGGCGAGCGCCATGATGGCCGCCTCCAGCGCGAAGAAGATGAAGGTGAACACCGCGTAGATTAGCGAGGTGATGGTCGAGCCCAGGTAGCCGAAACCGGCGCCACGCGTGAGCAGATCCATGTCCAGTCCGTAGCGCGCGGCACAGTAGGCGATCGGCAGGCCGGTGAGGAAGATCAGCACCCCCACCGCGAGAATCGCCCAGAGCGCGTTGGCGAAGCCGTAATTGAGCGCGATGGCGCCACCGATGGCCTCCAGCGCGAGGAACGAGAGCGAGCCGAAGGCCGTGTTGGCCACGCGGAATTCGCTCCAGCGCCGGAAGCTTTTGGGCGTGTAGCGCAGCGCGTAGTCCTCCATGGACTCGTCGGCCACCCAGGCGTTGTATTCGCGCCGGAAGCGGAAGATCGTCTGCCTGGCCGCAGGGGCGTCTGTGGGAGTTGCCATGCCGTGCAGGCATGCAAGAAACGTTCTTGAAGCGGCGTGCAGCAGCGCCGTGCGCAGGCCACTACGTTAATTGACGTATGGGCGCCCTGCAGGGTTCTCCCTAACCTTCATTCCAGCGCGGAACTTCCCCCGCCGACCGGGACGACGACCCGTGCGTCGCCCTCTCCCCCCCTCGCCAGATGCAAGGAGCGCCTTCATGAAGCACCCTCTCGATCCCCGGAACGCCACGTCCCCCCTGGCCAGCGCCGATGCCGGCCGCCGCCGCCTGCTGCAGGCCATGGGCGCCGCCTCCATCGCCGGCCTGCCGGCCTGGGGTCAGGCCCAGCCCACGGCCCAGGTCAACACGACCAAGCTGGCCGTGACCGACACCGAGGTGACGGTGGGCCAGCTGCATTCGGCCACGGGCACCATGGCGATCTCGGAGACGGGCTCCATCCAGGCCGAGCAGCTCGCCATCGACCAGATCAACGCCATGGGCGGGGTGCTGGGCCGCAAGATCAAGGTCATCAAGGAAGACGGCGCCTCCGACTGGCCCACCTTCGCCGAAAAGGCCAAGAAGCTGCTCATCAACGACCACTGCGCCGCCGTGTTCGGCTGCTGGACCAGCGCCTCGCGCAAGGCCGTGCTCCCGATCTTCGAGAAGGAAAACGGCCTGCTCTACTACCCCACGTTCTACGAGGGCCTGGAGCAATCCAAGAACGTGATCTACACCGGCCAGGAAGCCACCCAGCAGATCCTCTACAGCCTGGACTGGGCGCAGAAGGAGAAGAAGGCCAAGACCTTCTTCCTCATCGGCTCGGACTACATCTGGCCGCGCACCTCGATGAAGATCGCGCGCAAGCACATCGAGAACTTCCAGAAGGGCAAGGTCGTCGGCGAGGAGTACTACCCGCTGGGCAGCACCAACTTCGGCTCGCTGATGAACAAGATCAAGGTGCAAAAGCCCGACTGCATCTTCGTGGCGGTGGTGGGCGGCTCCAACGTGGCGTTCTACAAGGCGCTCAAGGCCGCGGGCATCACGGGCGACAAGCAGCTGCTGGTGACGCTCTCGGTCACCGAGGACGAGATGACCGGCGTGGGCGGCGAGAACTTCGCGGGCTTCTATTCGTCGATGAAGTACTTCCAGTCACTGGACAACGAAAACAACAAGAAGTTCGTGGCCGCGTTCAAGGCCAAGTACGGCCCCAACGCGGTGATCGGCGACGTGACGCAGGCCGGCTACCTGGGTCCGTGGCTCTGGAAAGCCGCGGTGGAAAAAGCCAAGAGCTTCGACGTGGACAAGGTGGTGGCCGCATCGCCCGGCATCGAACTCAAGACCGCGCCCGAGGGCTACGTGAAGGTGGACGCCAACCACCACCTCTGGAGCAAGTCGCGCATCGCCCAGGGGCTGCCGGACGGCACGTTCAAGGTGGTCTCGGAATCGCCCGAGCTCATCAAGCCCGATCCGTTCCCCAAGGGGTATCAGTAAGGCATCCCCTGAGGCGCTGCGCGCCTCCCCCCTCTCTCGCTGGGCGGGAGGGGGACGACACCGTCGGTGCGGGGCGGCCCTTCCTCGGTGTCTCTGGCCTGGGGCCGCGCCAGCCTTCGATGCCGCGCCCGGTGCGGGCCGCTGCGGCGGCTGGTGCCGGCACGGATCGCATTTATCCCTTGGTTTGCACGCAGGAGCTGCACCATGACTTTCTCCGAAATGATGAACATCGGCCTGATGCAGGGCTTCGCGGGCCTGAGCCTGTTCGCGGTGCTGCTGCTCATGGGCCTGGGGCTGGCGATCATCTTCGGCCAGATGGGCGTGATCAACATGGCGCATGGCGAGTTCATGACCATCGGCGCCTACACGATCTACCTGGGCTCGACGCTGACGGCGCAGTACGCGCCCGGCTTCATGCCGTTCTATTTCCCGCTGGCCATCGTGGCCGCCTTCGGCTTCGCCTTCGTGGCCGGCTGGCTGGTGGAGTGGGGGCTGATCCGCCACCTCTACAAACGCCCGCTCGATACGCTGCTGGCCACCTGGGGCGTGAGCCTGGCGCTGCAGCAGTGCTTCCGCACCTTCATCGGCCCCAAGGAAGTGAGCCCCACGCTGCCCGAATGGCTGATGGGTTCCTGGGCGCCGGCCGAGGGCCTGGACATTCCCGTCAACGGCCTGTTCGTGCTGGCCCTCACCGTGGTGGTGACGGCCGGCGTGCTGATCGCGCTGCACAAGAGCCGCTGGGGCCTGCGGGTGCGCGCCACCGTCAGCAACCGCGTGATGGCCAACGCCATCGGCATCGACACCAAGAAGACCGACCGCCTCACCTTCGCCATCGGCTGCGGCATTGCCGGCGTGGCGGGCGCGGCCTTCACCACCATCGGCTCGACCGGCCCCACTTCGGGCTCGCTCTACATCGTCGATGCCTTCCTGGTGGTGACCTTCGGCGGCGCGGCCAGCCTGCTGGGCACGGTGGTGTCGGCCTTCGGCATCGCGCAGACGCAGTCGATCACCGAGTTCTTCCTGGCTGGCTCCATGGCCAAGGTGATCACGCTCTCGCTGATCGTGCTGATCCTGATGGTGCGGCCGCAGGGGCTGTTCGCCTCCAAGGTCCGCCGCTGAACGGCAGCGCTCACGTCCTTCCCGCATCCAACGGAGTCACCCCCATGAACGCCTTCAAAGCCTGGGTCCAGCGCTACCAGCTCGCCAGCCTGGTGCTGCTCACCGTGCTGCTGGCCGTGGTCCTGCCACTGAGCCTCGACATCTTCCGCCTCAACCTGGTGGGCAAGTACCTGACCTATGCCTTCGTCGCCATCGGGCTGGTGATGGTGTGGGGCTACGGCGGCGTGCTGAGCCTGGGGCAGGGCGTGTTCTTCGGCCTGGGCGGCTACGCCATGGCGATGTTCCTGAAGCTCGAAGCCTCCGACCCGGTCAGCACCAAGATCCAGTCCACGCCCGGCATTCCGGACTTCATGGACTGGAACCAGATCACCGCGCTGCCCTCGTTCTGGGTGCCGTTCAAGAGCCTGCCGTTCGCGCTGGCCGCCGTGGTGGTGCTGCCCACGCTGCTGGCCTGGATCGTGAGCTTCGCCATGTTCAAGCGCCGCGTGGGGGGCGTGTACTTCGCCATCATCACGCAGGCCGTGGCACTGATCTGCACGGTGCTCATCATCGGCCAGCAGGGCTACACGGGCGGCGTGAACGGCATGACCGACCTGAAGACGCTCTGGGGATGGGACACGCGCACCGACAGCGCCAAAGTCATCCTCTACTACGTGTGCGTGGCGCTGCTGGTGCTGTCCATCCTGCTGTGCCGCTTCATCCAGAAGAGCAAGCTGGGCACGCTGCTGCTGGCCATGCGCGACAAGGAAGACCGCGTGCGCTTCTCGGGCTACGACGTGGCCAATTTCAAGGTCTTCACCTTCTGCCTGGCGGCGGCGCTCTCGGGCATCGGTGGCGCACTGTTCACGCTGCAGGTGGGATTCATGTCGCCGAGCTTCGTGGGCATCGTGCCCTCGATCGAAATGGTGATCTACGCCGCCGTGGGCGGGCGCATGAGCCTGGTGGGCGCGGTCTATGGCGCGCTGCTGGTCAACGCGGGCAAGACGTACTTTTCCGAGAGCTTTCCGGACCTGTGGCTGTTCCTCATGGCGGCGCTCTTCATCGGCGTGACCATGGCCTTCCCGATGGGGCTGGCCGGCGTGTGGGAAGAGCGCATCGTGCCCTGGTGGAAGGGCCGCCGCGAGGCCCTGCGCCGCGCCGCCGTGCCCGCGCCTTCGCCGGCGCCATGGCCCGCGCAGGCCCCGGGCGCCGAGCCGCAGCCCTCCGCCCTGGCCGCCCCCGCCGGCGCGCCGCTGCCCCAGGGCACGCGCCACCAGGGCGTCTGAACAACACCACCACCGCGCAGGAGCCCCATCCATGAGCAACACCGACTTCGCCCTCGCCGTGGAAGACCTCACCGTCTCCTTCGACGGCTTCAAGGCCATCGACAACCTCACGCTGTACGTGGACAAGAACGAGCTGCGCGTGATCATCGGCCCCAACGGCGCGGGCAAGACCACGCTGCTGGACCTCATCTGCGGCAAGACGCGCGCCACCGGCGGCAGCATCAAGTTCAAGAACGAGGAGCTGACGCGCATGGCCGAGCACCAACGCGTGCGCCTGGGCATCGGCCGCAAGTTCCAGACGCCCTCCATCTACGAGAACCTGTCGGTCTTCCAGAACCTGGAGGTGTCGTATCCCACGGGCCGCACCGTGTTCGGCGCGCTGGCCTTCCGCTGCACCGATGCGGTGAAGGAACGCGTGCAGGCCGTGGCCGAGGACATCGGCCTGGCCGGCCGGCTGGAAACCGAGGCCGGCCTGCTCTCGCACGGGCAGAAGCAGTGGCTGGAGATCGGCATGCTGCTGATGCAGGAGCCCGAGCTGCTGATGCTGGACGAGCCCATCGCCGGCATGAGCGCGCGCGAGCGCGAGCTCACGGCCGAGCTGCTGGAGCGCATCTGCCGCAACCGCGCGGTGATCGTGATCGAGCACGACATGGAGTTCGTCAAGCGCATCGCGCACAAGGTCACGGTGATGCACCAGGGAAAGATCCTGGCCGAAGGGCCGATGGACCAGGTGCAGGCCGACCCCAAGGTCATCGACGTCTATCTGGGCCACTGACATGCGCCGCCCATCCCTTCAAACCCCTGGAGCCCGAGCATGCTGAAAGTCACCGACCTGCACGTCGCCTACGGCCAGAGCGAGGCGCTGCACGGCATCTCGTTCGAGGGCCGCGCCAACGAAACCGTCGCCATCATGGGCCGCAACGGCATGGGCAAGACCACGCTGTTCAAGAGCCTGATGGGCGTGCTGCCCTCGCGCAGCGGCCGCATCGAGGTGGCGGGCCACGACGTCTCCAAGGACGAGAGCTTCCGCCGCGTCGCCAAGGGCATCGCCTACGTGCCGCAGGGCCGCATGATCTTTCCCACCCTCACGGTGGAGGAGAACATCCAGACGGGCCTGGAGAACGCCAAGGACAAGCGCATCCCGGACGAGATCTACGCGCTCTTCCCGGTGCTGTGGGACATGCGCCGGCGCAAGGGCGGCAACCTCTCGGGCGGCCAGCAGCAGCAGCTGGCCATCGCCCGCGCGCTGGTCACCGACCCCAAGGTGCTGCTGCTCGACGAGCCCACCGAGGGCATCCAGCCTTCGATCATCAAGGACATCGCGAAGGCGCTCAACGAGATCCGAAAGATGCGCCAGCTCACCATCGTCGTGTCCGAACAGGTGCTGAGCTTCGCGATGGACGTGGCCGACCGGCTCTTCGTCATCGAAGGCGGCCGGCTGGTGCACGAGACCACCCGCGCCGACACCGACCAGCAGCGCATCAAGTCCTACCTCTCTGTCTGACCCACCAACGAAGGAGCCTGCCATGACCGACACCCTCATCAAAGTCGACCTCACCAAGTCGCCCACCGAGAACGAGAACATCCACAACCGCTGGCACCCTGACATTCCCATGGCCTGCTGGGTCAACCCGGGCGACGACTTCATCCTGGAGACCTTCGACTGGACCGGCGGCTTCATCAAGAACAACGACAGCGCCGACGATGTGCGCGACATCGACCTGACCACCGTGCACTACCTCTCCGGCCCGGTGGGCGTGAAGGGGGCCGAGCCCGGCGACCTGCTGGTGGTGGACCTGCTGGACATCGGCGCCAAGCAGGACAGCCTCTGGGGCTTCAACGGTTTCTTCTCCAAGAAGAACGGCGGCGGCTTCCTGACCGAGCACTTCCCCGAAGCGCAGAAGTCCATCTGGGACTTCAAGGGCATGTTCACCAGCTCGCGCCACATCCCCGGCGTGAACTTCGCGGGCCTGATCCACCCGGGCCTGATCGGCTGCCTGCCCGACCGCGCGATGCTCGACAAGTGGAACGCCCGCGAGCAGCAGCTGATCGACAGCGACCCCACCGCCGGCCTGGCCAACCCGCCATCGCCCGGCACCGCCCACATGGGCCGCATGCAGGGCGAGGCGCGCGACAAGGCCGCCGCCGAGGCCGCCCGCACCGTGCCGCCGCGCGAGCACGGCGGCAACTGCGACATCAAGGACCTTTCGCGCGGCGCGAAGGTGTATTTCCCGGTCTACGTGGACGGCGCGGGCCTGAGCGTGGGCGACCTGCACTTCAGCCAGGGCGACGGCGAGATCACCTTCTGCGGCGCCATCGAGATGGCCGGCTGGGTGCACATGAAGGTGCAGCTCATCAAGGGCGGCATGGCCAAGTACGGCATCAAGAACCCGATCTTCAAGCCCAGCCCGATCGTGCCCACGTACAACGACTACCTGATCTTCGAGGGCATCTCGGTGGACGAGGCCGGCAAGCAGTACTACCTGGACGTGAACGTGGCCTACCGTCAGGCCTGCCTGAACGCCATCGAATACCTGAAGAAGTTCGGCTACAGCGGCGCGCAGGCCTATTCCATCCTGGGCACGGCCCCGGTGCAGGGCCACATCAGCGGCGTGGTCGATGTGCCCAACGCCTGCGCCACGCTCTGGCTGCCCACGCAGATCTTCGATTTCGACATCAACCCCAGCGCCAGCGGCCCCGTGAAGATGCTCGACGGCAGCATCGACATGCCCCTGTCGCACGACATCGTCTGAGCGCGCGAGAAGGAAGCCCGCCCATGCCCACCTACGACTACCACTGCGCGGACTGCGGCGGCTTCGACGCGCTGCGCAGCGTGGCCCAGCGCAACGAGCCCGCGGCCTGCCCGGCGTGCGGCGCGGCATCGCCGCGCGTCTTCGCCAGCGCCCCGCACCTGGCCTGTGTGAGCCCGGAGCAGCGCCGCGCGCACGAGACCAACGAGCGCGCCCGCCACGCGCCGCGCTCCTCGCGCGACACCGAGGCTGGCAGCTACGGCCGGCTGCGCCACCCCGCAGGCTGCGGCTGCTGCAGCGGCGCGGGCAGCGGCAAGCGCAGCGCCACCGTCACCGCGCCCGGCGGCGCCAAGGCCTTTCCATCCAAGCGCCCCTGGATGATCAGCCACTGAGCGCGGCGCCCGGACGGCCTTTTCCTCTCGTCACCGATTCACAGTCATCCCAGGAGCCCCGCCATGATCCACGGCGATATTTCGAGCAGCGACGACACCGTCGGCGTCGCGGTCGTCAACTACAAGATGCCCCGGCTGCACACCCAAGCCGAGGTGCTGGACAACGCCCGCAGGATCGCCGACATGCTGGTCGGCATGAAGGCCGGCCTGCCGGGCATGGACCTGGTCATCTTCCCCGAGTACAGCACCCACGGCATCATGTACGACCGCCAGGAGATGCTGGACACGGCCGCCACCATCCCCGGCGATGAGACCGAGATCTTCGCCGCCGCCTGCCGCAAGGCCAAGGTGTGGGGCGTGTTCTCGCTCACCGGCGAGCGCCACGAGGAACACCCGCGCAAGGTGCCCTACAACACGCTCATCCTCATGAACGACCAGGGCGAGATCGTGCAGAAGTACCGCAAGATCATGCCGTGGACGCCCATCGAAGGCTGGTACCCCGGCGATCGCACCTACGTCAGCGACGGCCCCAAGGGCCTGAAGATCAGCCTCATCATCTGCGACGACGGCAACTACCCCGAGATCTGGCGCGACTGCGCCATGCAGGGCGCGGAACTCATCGTGCGCTGCCAGGGCTACATGTACCCGGCCAAGGAGCAGCAGATCCTGATGAGCAAGGCCATGGCCTTCGCCAACAACAGCTACGTGGCCGTGGCCAACGCGGCGGGCTTCGACGGCGTGTACAGCTACTTCGGCCACAGCGCGCTGATCGGCTTCGACGGCCGCACGCTGGGCGAATGCGGCGAAGAGGAAATGGGCGTGCAGTACGCCGCGCTCTCCAAGCACCTGATCCGCGACTTCCGCCGGCACGGCCAGAGCGAGAACCACCTCTTCAAGCTGCTGCACCGGGGCTATACCGGCGTGCTGAATTCGGGCGAGGGCGAGCAGGGCGTGGCCGACTGCCCCTACGGCTTCTACCGCCAGTGGGTGAACGACCCGGCCGCCGCGCGCCGCACGGCCGAGGCCGTCACGCGCAGCGCCGTGGGCACGGCGCAATGCCCGATCGAGGGCATCCCGCATGGCGCGCGGGAGCCCTGAAGCGGGCGCCAGCGGCTACCGGCCCCGGGACGAGTAATCGCTCTCGATCCACGCCAGCGCGCTGGCCTGGCTGAGCTTGAAGCCGGCCTCCACGCGCGCCTCGCCCAGCAGCTCGCTGGCGGCGTCGTGCGCCGTCAGCACGGCGTATGGATATTCCTCGTCCGGCACGATGCGCAGCGCCACCCGCACGAGTTCGTCGCCCGCGCCCACGGTCACCGCTTTGTGCAGCTGCGCGTGCAGTTGCTGCTCGTGGCGGCGCAACACTTCGGAGGCCGTCTTCACCAGCGTGTGGAAGGCCGGCGCATCCAACGGCTTGGGGTTCTTCTTGTCGCGGCCCATCGTCCAGGGGCCGACCAGCGCCGGCTCGGACTCGCCGCGCAGCGTCATGGACACGGCCCAGCCGTCGTCGTCTTCGTTCTTGATCACTTCGGCCGTCCAGCGCTCGTCGCGCCAGAGGCGCGCTTCCTGGATCGGCGCGTCGGGGGTGTCGAGCGCCGCCTCGTCGGTCGCTCGCAGGGGGGAATCGTTCATCGGCGTATTGTCCGGCAGGCAGGCTTGCCAGATGATGCCGCCGCCGCCGCCGCCGCCGCTCGGGCGCAGCGCCTCGGCTCAATCCCCGCGCCGCTTCAGGGCCCCGGACGCCTGCGTGGTCACCAGCCAGATGCCCCAGCAGACCAGCACCAGCGCGGCGGCGTTGCGCCATTCCAGGATGCTTTCGCCCAGGAACAGCGCCGACAGCAGCGCGCCGAACACCGGGATCATGAAATTGAACGCCGTGATGAGGCTGACGCGGTTGTGCTGGAGCAGCAGGCTCCAGATCGAGATGGCCAGAGCCGACAGCACCGCCATGTAGCCCAGCAGCGCCGACGAGGCCGGCGTGATGTGCCCCAGCGATCCGCCCAGCGCATAGCCCGCCGCCAGCAGCACGGCGCCGCCCACCACCAGCTGCCAGCCGGTCATGGCGACCGGGTCCATGTGCTGCGAGATGCGTTTGCCGTAGATGCCGCCCACGGCCAGCACCAGCGCGGCGATGACCACGAAGCCTTCGCCCAGCAGCGTGAACTCCACGCCCGTCAGAGCGCCTGCCAGACCTCCACCCGATCCACCCAGGTTGACCACCATCACCCCCACAAAGCCCGCACCGCAGCCCAGCGACTTGCGCCAGGTCAGCCGGTCGTTGTGATACAGCCAGTGCGCCATCAGCACACTGAAGAAGGTGCTGGTGGCGTTCATGATCGAGGCCTTGACCCCGGTGGTGTGCGCCAGGCCGATGTAGAAGAACACGTACTGCACGCTGGTCTGCACCAGGCCCAGCACCACCAGCTGGCGCCACACGGAAGGCGGCCAGCCGCCCAGGCGCCGGCCGGTGGCCGCGGCCCAGGCCAGCAGCAGCCCGCCCGCCGCGAGAAAGCGCCAGCCCGCGAAGACCAGCTTGGAAGGGATGTCGTCCCCCGCGATGCCCAGCAGCGCATAGCCCGACTTGATGGCCGGGAACGAGCTGCCCCAGAGCAGGCAGCACAGCAGCGCCAGCGCGAACACGCTGCCGCGCCGGGTGAAGGCGGTCGAGGCAGGGGAGGTGGCGACGGCAGGCGCCGTTGGCGCGGGAGAAGCGGCAGAGGACACGGCAGGCACTTTCATCATCGACCGGGGCGCCCAGGCCCCGGAGTGCAGGCATTCTAGGCAGGGGGCGACGACTGCCGTGCGCCCGCCGGCAATGCCCTGACGGCTGCATCCGGGGCCGCGCCGCACGCCCCGCCCCGGCTTTGGCACGCCGCATCATTCGCTACAAATTTCATAGCTGCACGCCCTTCTAATCCAAGGGCTATAGGCACATTCTCCTTTCAATCACCGAACGGACCGACGCTGTGGCACGATGCGCCCCGGCCCGCTTGCCCCGTGCGGCCGGCCGACCCAGCAACCACCCCAGGAATGGCCGCCGTGGACACACCCACCTCCCCCCCGACCGCCGGCGACGATGACGACCACGCAGCAGCGGCCACGCTGCCGCCGGCCTTGCCGCCGCTCTCGCAGGCCTGGCGCTTCTGGCTCAAGCTCGGCTGCATCAGCTTCGGCGGGCCGGCCGGGCAGATCGCGCTGATGCACGAGGAGCTGGTGGAGCGGCGGCGCTGGATCTCGGAGCGGCGCTTTCTGCACGCGCTCAACTACTGCATGCTGCTGCCCGGCCCCGAAGCGCAGCAGCTCGCCACCTACATCGGCTGGCTGCTGCACCGCACCTGGGGCGGCATCGTGGCCGGGGCGCTGTTCGTGCTGCCCTCGCTCGCGCTGCTCATCGGGCTGTCGTGGCTCTATCTGGCGCATGGCGACGTGCCGGTGATCGCGGGCCTCTTCTACGGCATCAAGCCGGCCGTCACCGCGCTGGTGGTGCAGGCCGCCTGGCGCGTGGGCGGGCGCACGCTCAAGAACGGCTGGCTCTGGGGCATCGCCCTGGCGGCCTTCGTGGCGCTCTTCGCGCTGCAGCTGCCGTTCCCGCTCATCGTGCTGGGCGCCGCGCTGGCGGGGCACCTGGGCGGCAAGCTCTCGCCGCAGTCGTTCGCGGCGGGCGGCGGCGCACATGGCGGCCGCGCGGCCGGCCCGCCGGCCCCCCCGGCCCTGATCGACGACGACACGCCCATGCCGCCCCATGCGTGCTTCCGCTGGCCGCGCTTTCGCGCCGTGCTGCTGGCCGGCGGCGGCCTGTGGCTCGCGGCCATGGCGGGCCTGGTGGCGCTGCAGGGCTGGCACGGCACGCTCACGCAGATGGGCTGGTTCTTCACCAAAGCGGCGCTGCTGACCTTCGGCGGCGCCTACGCCGTGCTGCCCTACGTCTATCAGGGCGCGGTGGAGCACTTCCACTGGCTCACGGCCGCGCAGATGATGGACGGGCTGGCGCTGGGCGAGACCACGCCCGGCCCGCTCATCATGGTGGTGGCCTTCGTCGCCTTCGTAGGTGGCTGGACGCAGGCCCTCTTCGGGCCCGACGCGCTGCCGCTGGCCGGCGCCGCCGCCGCGGCCGTGGTGACCTTCTTCACCTTCCTGCCCTCGTTCGTGTTCATCCTGCTGGGCGGGCCGTTCATCGAATCCACCCATGGGCAGCTGCGCTTCACCGCGCCGCTCACCGCCATCACCGCCGCCGTGGTGGGCGTGATCGTCAACCTGGCCGTGTTCTTCGCCTGGCACGTGCTTTGGCCGCAGGGCATGGACGGGCGCTTCGACGCGGCCAGCGCCGTCATCGGCGTGCTGGCCGGCGTGGCGCTGATGCGGCTGAAGTGGGGCATGATGCCGGTGCTGGCGCTGGCCGGGCTGGCCGGCGTGGGCTGGCGGCTGCTGGCAGGGGGCTGAGGGCGGCCCCCCAGGCCGACAGCAAGCTCGCCACGAATTCCGGCGCCGCAGGGCCAGGAGATGGCGTGCCGCAGCACGCAGATCAAGGGCCGCACCATCCAGATGGACCGAGCGGGATGAGACTTGCACCCACGGCGCCGGCGGCGAATGCGGATGCCGGGGCCGCCCGTCAGGGCAGGCTCAGGTCCATGCCCAGATGCTTGGCCAGGGTGAACGTGAAGAACAGAAGGATCGCAAGCGCCACCAGGAAGACGGCGCCCAGCTTGCCCGCCGTGAGCAGCAGCGCACGCTTGTCCAGCTTCTTGCGGCCCTGGTCGTAATGCCACTTGACGGCGAAGAACATGCACGTGCCGAACACGAGCACCTTGAAGACGACGAAGACGACGGGGACCCAATCGATCATGTGAGACTTTCCGGGCCATGAGGCGGCCCTCTCCTCTGTGTGGGGTGGGGTGGGCAGCGCGGCCGCGCCCACCACGGCACAGGCCAGGACGTCGAGCGGCGGCCATGCAAGCATGCAGCCGCAGCCCGTTCTGGGCATGGTACGTTGAAGCAATATCCATACATCGAGAGACAACGCCCCGTTCAGATCCATGCAAGAAGACGACAACGCACACCTCTGGCGGCCGCGGCTGACCGCGCAGGGCGGCCCCCGCTTCCTCCAGATCGCCGATGCGTTGCAGGCGGCGGTGGCGGACGGATCGCTGGCCCCCGGCGACCGGCTGCCGCCGCAGCGCCTGCTGGCAGCGCAGCTGGGCGTGGACCTCACGACGATCACGCGCGCGTACGACGAGGCCAAGCGCCGCCACCTGCTGGAGGGGCGCGGCGCCCGGGGCACCTACGTCGCCGCGCCGAAAGTCGAATGGGGCGCGGTCCTCGACCTGAGCATGAACATCCCGCCGCCGCCGGAGGGCGTGGACTTCGGCGACCTGCTGAAGCAGGGTTTGTCGCAAGTCCTGATGCGGGCGGATGCCGAGCTGCTGATGACCTACCACCTGGGCGGCGGCAGCGATGCCGACCGCGAGGCCGGAGCCCGGTGGCTCGCGCCCATGCTGGGCGATGTGGATGCGCGGCAGGTGGTGGTCTGCCCCGGTGCGCAAGCCGCCATCGCCGCATCGATCCTGGCGCTGACGGAGCCGGGCGATGCCATCCTCGCAGAGCCCATGACCTATCCCGGCTTGATGGCTGCGGCCGCTCAGTTCGGCCGGCGCGTCGTGCCGGTGGAAACGGACGCGCACGGAATGCTGCCCGACAAGCTGGAGCAAGCGTGCCGGCAGCAGCAGACCGGGTTGGTCTATCTCAACCCCACGCTGCAGAACCCGACCGCCATCACCATGCCGGAGCACCGGCGCAAGGCACTGGCCTGCATCGCTCAGCGCTGCAGGCTGCGCATCATCGAGGACGACCCCTACTGGCTGCTCGCCGACGCCCCGCCACCGCCCATCGCCACCTTCGCGCCGGAGCAGACGCACTACATCGCCACCCTGTCGAAGTGCCTGACGCCCGGCCTGCGCGTGGCCTTCGTGCTTCTGCGCGACCCGCAGGAGCGCGAACGCTTCCTGGCCGCACTGAAAGCCTTCGCACCGATGGCCACGCCCTTGACCGCCGCCCTCGCCACGCAATGGATCCTCGACGGCTCGGCCGCCGCATTGATGGACGGCGTGCGCAAGGAGGCGCGCCTGCGCCATCGGATGGCGAGGGACATTCTGGCGGGGCGTTACAGCGGCGCGGGAGACGGCCTGCATGCATGGCTGGAGTTGCCGGGGTATTGGAACTCTTCAGAGCTGGCGCGCGCGACCCGCAGCGAGGGCATCGCGGTGATGCCGGCGGAGGCGTTCGCTACGGACGGCGGATTGGTGACTGCCGATGCCATTCGGATATCGCTGGGGAGTATCCAGGAAAGGGGGCGTTTGCAGGCGGGGCTTCGAAGGCTGTCTGATTTGTTGGCGCGAAGGCCCGAGCAGAGTGCTGTCTGAGCCGTGTGGGCTAACGTTCGCCTCGGGCACTGAGCAGCCGTCCAGCTAGAACCTCTAAAGCTGTCATTCAGCCATGATGGCCAGAAAACCTTCGATTTCCTGCTGCCCCATGTCGTGGATGCCGCAAGCCGTGCCATTTCACGAACATGCGCACCCATTGCATGTAGGCACTGCTCGATGCGCGGGCTATAGTTGTTTTAACGAATTCGCTCACGGAGCTGGTCCAGCAACCGTGTGGCGCACAACACAAGGGGGGCGGCGGGTTTCATGGCTGAATTTAGTACTGTATTTTTGTGCAGTAAACGCGCCGCCAAGCTAGGCTACAAGCCCCTTTCCGCATTTTTTTCGCACCAATTTAGACCGCAAGCGCCAGATATGGCCTGCGGCTTGGTGCGGTCTACATGACGTTAGGCATCACAAAATGGCTCGCGGCGCACTGTCATTTACTTCTCGTTTCTCGAACAATACGCTCGTCATCGTTGATGCTCTTGACGAGTCTGACTTGCAGACAGCAATTCACCTGAGGGATGAAATATGCGACGCCACGTCAGCAAATCGCCCTGGTTATTGCCACTACTTCAAAGTTGAAAGCGAGTCGCAGTTCCTCGCCGTTCTCGAACAGATCAATGAACAAACCAAGGATGGTTTGCGACCGATTCTTCACATTGAAGCGCACGGTGACGAGCATTTGGGGATTCAGATCGCCACGTCAGGAGAGATGATCTCGTGGCCCCAACTCCTGCCGAAGCTACAGGAGATCAACAAGAATTCGAAGAACAATCTTGGTGTCGTTATGGCTGCATGATTTGGCCTACATGCAATTAAGCCTCTGCGTATCGAAGAGCCATGCCCGTTCTATTTCTTGATCGGCTCAGACGAGCTCGTTCCCGCTGGCTACATTGATGATGCAATGAGGCTCTTCTACCTAGAGCTAAACAAAAGTAACTCGCTCGATGATGCGATGAAGAAAGTGGACGCCAAGTTTAAGCAGTTCCACGCTGAGAAATTCTTCTTCATTACCTTTGCTAAGTATATGAAGCGCGCTTGCATGGGTGCCGGAGCACAGCGGCGCGTCGAGCAGTTGCTCACAGAAGTTGTCGAAGGTGGTGCCGTCACCAATAGAGCCACACTGCGCGCCATGCGAAAAAGCGCTAAGACCTTCGTTCGGTCGCAAGAACGCGCCTTCAACCAACATTCATCTCGGTTTCTTCACGGTCGAAAGTCGGTCACATATGAGGAATTCCAACGGTTTGTACGCGGTGATGCCTAACACTACGTTCGAGGCGACCTGCGCGAAAAGCCGCGCAGGCGCCTCAACTTCACGTTAGGCCTTCTCATATGAGTGAATCCGAAACAGTCATCATCAAGCGTGGCGAAGCGCTTTTTCGCAAAGCTCAACTCTTATGCGTTGGGGTTCCGTTCTAGCGCTCGCCGCTATTGGAGCAGTGTTCTTTGTACTGTTCGTCTGATCTTCGCTTTACGACCGGCGCTTCAATGACACCCTCTACGAACACTTGGCGGCTGCTATCGGAGTGCCATTGGCTACCCTGACTGCACTGGCACTGGCACTGGCACTGGCACTGGTATTGGTATTGGTATTGGTATTGGTATTGGTATTGGCACTTGAGCAAGTATCCGGCGATATCGAGTTAGAGGTGTGGGGAATCAAGTTCAAAGGAGCATCCGGCCCAATAGTCATGTGGGCCATTTGCTTTATTACACTAATTTCAGGAATAAGGGCACTATGGTGAACAGCGACAGGCGCGAGTCAAACCAGAAAACAATCGACATGCTGAATGGCATTGCTGTTACCAAAGAAGAGTTGCTAACCCTTGTCACAGAGAGCGAGAAGTACTCTGGAGATGAGCCGGGCGGAGGCTTATTCCTAATTGCAAAACTGTACAAGGGCAACCCACAGAAGGCACAAGCTGTGTACTTCAGAATGGAAGCCCTCAGCCAACTTCTTGTTAAAAATGGCGCGCCGGGCTGGACACTTCCTCCTGCCGAGGACGGATCAATACTCACACAAGCTGCAGTATTTTCTGCAGCAGCGCTTGAACCGCTCGCAGCTATTGACGACGACATTGGCTTCGAACAAGAGTCATTTTTGCGTCGTGTACTTGCAGAAGCTGACACAGAAGGAACTGCATGAACTGGGCATGCTTTACGCTTCGGCAAGGCCTAACTGGCGGTTCAACGCGGACGCCAACACTGGCCATGGCTTCGCCATTTTTATGGCCAGTGTTGGTGCCCTTCAGTCGCTGCGCTCCTTACGGCGCCGGTTAACCTGGGCGTTAGGAGGCTTCGTGGCTCCAGTTGAGAATCCAGAGTTGCAAGTTCGCCCGGCGCTCCGAATCATTGGTGCAGTGATGATGCTGCTGATTTCGGCACTGACGATTCTGAGCTCCATTCCATTCTTCTCTGCGAAGAAAATCACGCTGAAGAGCTGTGCCGACAAGTACAAGGCAAGCTCACAACTTATTTGCGAGATTGGCAATGCAATGATGTCTATGCTTCCGGCACAGATGCAGGGCCCGACAGAAGGTCTGGCCCATATAGCTATGTCCGCTCTATTAATTTGGCTTTCATGGCTATTGATCAAGCCACTTTTTGCATGCCCATGAAATATTTCCCCAACTATCCGTTGCAGCCGACCGCCTACGGCGGCGTCTGAACTCAGCGCGTTAGGCCACTGTTTATGGAAGCACATGAGTTCATCGTCGGTCATGAACACGTCATCGCCCACTTTGGGCTTTGGCCAAGCTTTCATGATGCAGAGGTGTTCAAGCTATCTCTCGATAGGACGCTAGGCAAATCAGCCCCGACACTTGACTTGCATCTGCGTGGATGGGTAACGGCCTCAGAGATCACGCCTGAAGGTCACTACAAGTTGCATGGCGATGCTGTGCTTCATTTCCAGTTTGAGGGCATCAGTGAATTTCACCTCGAAGGCTTCAACGGCCAGAACGTCATCTCATCATTGAACCTGGAAATCGTACAGGCACAAGACAAGCAGGAGCAAACCTTCATCAAAGTCGAGCTGGAGCACTGCTACCTCTTTGAGGCTTCTTTCGCCGCCCAACGGGCTCAACTCATCAGCATCACACCGTATGCTAAATAAGCTTTGCCTCCGCCAAGCTATAAACATAGGCCTAACATTACGGTCAAGCGGACGCCAACAAAGCCCATGGCTTCGCCATTTTCATGGGCTTTGTTGGTGCCCTCCACTCGCTGCGCTCCTTCTGGCGCCGCTTACTGGGGCATTAGGCCACTCAAAAAATTCATTTGCGCAAACATGAGCGAACTACAAAGCGTGATTGAACAGGCATATCAAGCGGCGAAATCCGGGGAATGGGATCGCCTTCTATCGGAGTGGGAGAAATCTGCTGTCCTCGCAAAACGCTGTAGTCGCTATTCAAAGCCTGGTTCGTCGTGGAGCTTTCTCCATCAGGCTGCTTACTTCGGCAATGAACAGGCATGTCGTGCGTTGATTGAGCTTGGCGCATCGACCGAGGCACAGACCCATGACTCTCTTACTCCGGCGGAAGTTGCCGCGCAGAAGGGGCATCACGAACTCGCCGTGTTCCTTAGGAGCGCATCTATCGGCAGAAACACGCTATGGGAACCGCCGATTGACCCCGACGTTCTGCCGGGCAGCAACCGGTGGAGCGAGGCAACAGAAGCGAGAGCCAGCACTGAACTGTTCGTCGCTTATGGCGGGGGACTGGTCAGAATTAGCAAGGGCTCACCGTACTTCACAGACTCCCTTGGTCGTGTTTTGGTGGGGTGGCATGGGACGTTCAATCCACCATGCGGCATGGACGGTGAGTCAATGCTTTCTCGTAATGCATAAAGTGCTTACAGAAGTCGCGCCTAACTGGTCGGTCAAGCGGACGCCAGCAAGGGCCATGGCTTCGCCATTGCCCTGGCCCTTGTTGGTGCTCTCCAGTAGCTGCGCTTCTTACGGCGCCGCTTGACTTGGGCGTTGAGCACCCGCTTTCACCTGCCACCCCCGACTGCTACTGGCCGATAACAGCCCTGATCACGTCGAAGCCATGCAACGCCCTACGCCAAACACCCAAGCAAAGTCGCTGCATAGTGAATGAAGCGACTCCTCGCCCTTGGGCAGCAAAAATCATCGCCAGCCCGCCCCACCACGAAAAGCACTGGGATTGGCCCCCGCCCCCCGGCGCATCAGCTGCCGCAACGCCGTAGCGTCGATATATCCCACCTCCTGCGCGACCTGGTCCACCGGCATCCGGCTGTTCTCGATCAGCAGGCGCGCCCGATTCAGGCGCACGGCCTGGACCAGGGCCAGCGGGCTCTGGCCGGTGGCGGCGCGCACATGGCGTGCCAGCGTGCGGGGCGACATGGCGAAGGCATCCGCCAGTTCGCCGACGCTAGGGGGATGGGGCAGCGCCGATTCGATGAACGCGGTCAGGCGCGCGATCAGTTCGTTGCCGCCGGCCAGCATGGCCGGCACCATGAAGCGCGACTGCGCCTGCCGGCCATCGATCAGCAGCACCTTGCCCACCGCGTCGGCCAGGGCGGCGGAGAAGCGCACGCGGATGAGGTGCAGCATGAGAGCGGTCTGCGCGAAGGCCGCCCCGGCGGTGGTCACCGGGCCGTCGCTGACCACCATGCGGTCGGCGTCCACCGCGCAGTCGGGCTGGAGCCTTCAACGCGCCGGCCCGCCAAGGTTCCGCTTCGCTTCACAAGGGCGCCGTACCGCCGCCCGCCTGGAACACCCGCGTGAAGTCGCAGCACGACTGCGCCAGCATGATCACCGACCCCACCAGGGCGCTGCGCTGGTCCCCGCACACCATGGCCACATAGGGCACGGGCGGCAGGGGCGGCTGCACGTCGATCTCGGCCAGCATGCCGGCGGCGACCAGGGGGGCAAGGCAGTGGCGGGGTAGGTAGCTCACGCCCAGGCCGGAGATGGTGAGGCCGGCCAGGGCGATGAGGTTACTGACGACCAGCGTATCGGCGGGCTCCACGCCGCGCTCGCGCATCCAGCCGTCGTAGAGGCGGCCGGTGCCGGAGGCGCTGCCCTGCACCAGCAGGCGGTGGGTGGCCAGGTCGTGCAGGCGCACGGGGCGGCCGGGGGCGGGGGGCTGCACGAGGCCGGGGCGGCACATCCAGGCGCTTTCGACCTGGCCGACGGCCTTGGCGGGCAGGCGGCTGTCGGTGAAGGCGTCGGGCACGATGATCACGTCCAGCGCGTCGGCCAGCAGCTTGTCGCGCAGGGGCAGGCTGCCGTCCACGTCGGGCTCGAGCGTGACCTTGGGGTAGTGCTCGCGCACCAGCGCCACCAGGCGGGGAAGCCAGGTCATGGCGGTGAGTTCGGTCACGCCGATGCGCAGGCGCCGCTCGATCACTTCGGGCTTGCCGAACTGCTCCACCGCCGCATCGCGCTCGCGCAGCAGCTTGCGCGCCAGCATGAACATCTCTTCGCCCTTTTCCGTGAGGCGCGCGCTGCGCTGGCTACGGTCAAAGAGGGCGGTGTCGAAGATCTGTTCCAGCTCGTGCACCCGCTTGGAGATGGCGGACTGCGTGGTGTGCAGCTTGCGGGCAGCGGGCGCGAAGCCGCCGAGCTGGCCGATCCAGTAGAGGGCTTCCAGCTGCTTGAAGGTCATCATGGGCGCGTCCGATCCATCGCTTTTTGCTCATGCGATTCGAGCACAAAAAATCGCTTTTTGAAACCTGACGCGACTTCCACAATGGGCCGCATCCGCCCCGTGCGCCGGCTTTGGCCGCACGGTTCTCGTCCCCCGGCTTCGCTATTGCCGCCGCCGTCCTTCCAGGAGTCCGTGCCATGACCTCTCGCCGCTTCGCTTCCTCCTCCGTCCTGGCCGCCGCGCTGGGCGCCTGCCTGCTGGCCCATGGCGCCGCCGCCAGCGCGCAGGAGATCGACACGCTGGCACGCATCAAGCAGACCGGCGTGGTCCACATCGGCAGCCGCGACAGCTCGATTCCGTTCTCGTACACCCCCAAGGGCGGCAGCGAGCCGGTGGGTTTCTCCAACGACATCTGCCTGAAGGTCGTCGATGCGATCAAGGCCAAGCTGGGCCTGCCCGCGCTGCGCGTGCAGTACACGCTGCTCAATTCGCTCAACCGCATTCCGCTGATGCAGAACGGCACGGTGGACCTGGACTGCGCGACCACCACCAACTCGGTGGTGCGCCAGCAGCAGGTGGCGTTCGCGCCCAGCCATTTCGTGGCGGGCATCACGGTGGCGGTGAAGAAGAATTCGGGCATCAACTCGCTGGCCGATCTGTCCGGCAAGACGGTGGCCACGGTGTCGGGCAGCACCTCGGTGCAGCTGCTGCGCACCTTCAAGCGGGCCGAGGCCATGGACGTGCGCGAGATCAGCGGCAAGGACACGGCCGACGCCTTCCTGCTGCTGGCCAACGGCCGCGCCGACGCCTATGTGCTCGACGACGTGCAGCTGGCAGGGCTGATCGCCACGGCGCCCAACCCGGGCGACTACCGCATGCTGCGCGACGTGGTGCTGCGCCAGGAGCCCTACGGCATCATGTTCCGCAAGAACGACCCGCAGTTCGAGGCGGTGGTGGACGAGGCCGTCACACAGCTCATGAAGAGCGGAGAGATCGACCGCCTCTACGCCCGCTGGTTCACCCAGCCGATCCCACCCAACAACGTGAACCTGAACTTCCCCATGACGGACGCCGTGCGCGAGGCCTATCGCAACCCCAGCAAGAAGGGCGTCTGAAGATGCTGGCCGGCCATGACGTTCTTTCGGCCCGCTACCCGCAGGGCCTGCCGTTCCCTGAGGCGGTGATGCGCGAGGTGCGCGGCCGCTTCCTGCAGGTGGAGCACGACCATGCGGGCCGCCCGCGCCTGTATTTCGACAACGCGGGCGGCTCGTTCCGCCTGAAGGCGGCGGTGGCGCGATTCGCGGAGATCGACGCGGTGCCCGACAACACCGAGCGCATCCACCCCGTGGCGCGCGAGCTGCAGGCCATCCAGAACACGGGCACCGACGACCTGCGCATGATGCTCAACGCCGAGGGCGGCAGCGTGCATGCCGCGCTCACCGCGTCGGGCGCGATGTTCGAGATGGTGCGCGCCATCGCGCTGAACGTGCCGGGCACCAACATGGTCACGACGGTGCTGGAGCACCCTTCTTCCTACGACGCCATGGAACGGTATGCGCGCGAAACCGGGCGCGAGCTGCGCGTGGCGCCCAGCAACCCGGCGACGGGCGGCGTGGATGTGGAGGCCGTCGTGCGGCTGGTGGACGAGGGCACGGCGCTGCTGAACGTGATCTATGCCTCCAACATCTCGGGCGCCAAGCTCGATCTGGAGCGCATCGTGGCTGCGGCGCGTGCCATCAAGCCCGATCTCTACATCGTGGTGGACGCCGTGCAGCACGCGCCGCATGGCCTGATCGACCTGCAGAAGACGCCGGTGGACGGCGTGAACATCGCGCCCTACAAGTTCTTCGGCTGCCGGGGATCGGGCCTGGCGTGGCTGTCGGAGCGCGCCGCGGCGCTGCCGCACCACAAGCTCTCGGCCAAGCCGGAAGGCTTCTGGGACCTGGGCAGTTCATCGCCCTGGCAGTTCGCCGTGGTGACCGAGATCGCCGACTACGTCTGCTGGCTGGGCCGGCAGGCGCTGCGGGAACTGCCGGAGCTGGCCGCTGCGGTGGAGGCGGCTTCCGGCACCGACGAGCCCTCGCGCCGCGCGCTGTTCGCGGCCGGCATCGAACGCATCATGCTGCACGAGCGCGCCCTGCTGGCGCGGCTGCTGGACGGCGATGGCCATGGCGATGACGGCGCCCGCTGCGGCCTGCGCCGCATGGCCGGCGTGCAGGTGTTCCTGGACCACCCGGACCTCACGCTGCGCGACCTGATCATCGCCATCGGCATCGACGGCGTGGACTGCACCCAGGCCGTGCATGAATACGGCCTGCGCGGCGTGACGGTCTATGAGCGCAGCGTGGCGAGCCTGTATTCGCGGCGCATGCTCGAATCGTTCGGGCTTACGGGCGCGGTGCGCGTGTCGCCGCTGCACTGCCACACGGCCGAGGACGTGGATGCCTTCCTGCGGGTGACGGCAGACATCGTGCGGGCGCATGCCGCGCCCCGGGCCGAAGCCGCTGCGGCCACGGCCTGAACGGCGCCGCGCCCAGACAGTCCTGCCCACAGCCACGCCGCACAGCGCTTCCTTCAGCCGCCCATCGGCCTTGCCGCCACCGAAGGCGTGTGCCGCGTAGCCGGTCAGTTCCAAGCCGCGGGCGCTTGAGCGTGGGCCGGACCTGGTAGGCCACCTGCCCATAATCGGCCCGTGATCATGCGCACGCCGGCCACCTCCACCCCGCTTGCCCGCCGCCGCCTGCTGGTGCAGGGCGGCGCGCTGGCCGGTGCGGCGCTGCTGATGGCCGGCTGCGGTACGTCCGCGCATACCGACCGGGGCGAGGTGCAGGCGGCAAGCCTGCAGTCCACCGAGCTGGCACAGTCCGACGTGAACCGCATGGCGACGCTGGCCATGCGCGACAACCTGGACGGCCTCTACCTGCTGATGGACAAGCTCTACCGCCGCAACCCGGCCGAGTGGCGCAAGGGCGCCCTGGCGCCGGGCCAGCTGCCGGGCCGCATCCAGGCCGGCCAGCGCGTGCGCGAGGCCGTGGAGCAGCGCCAGCCCTGGGCGCCGCTGCAGGGCCGGCGCGACATCGCCGCGCTGGCGCTGGCGCTCAGCCCCGAATTCACGGGCGACCGGGTGGCGGCCGTCACCTACGCCACGGCCGACATGATCATCACCGCGCACGGCGGCAAGACCGAGTTCTTCCTGATCGACAGCCTGGACGCGCAGCACCTCTACAACGCGGCGCGCAACGTGGAGATCGCCGTGTGGCTCATCGCCCAGCGGCGCGATGCGGCCACCGGCCAGCCGCTGCTGCTGGCCGACGAGATCGCGCCCGGCGTGCGCAACCTGAGCTTCGAGCGCGAATACGGCAAGATCATCGCCCGGCTGGACCTGCTGGCCGCCGTGGTGGCCGAGAAGTACCGGCGCGCCGCCATCAGCTATGTGCAGAACCTGCTGGGCGGGACCTTCCTGCAGTTCCTGCCTGTGCGGTGAGCCGGGTAGCGCGCGCATGGCGGGGCGCGCATGGCGGCAGGCCACCGGCTCCTTGACGGGGACGGCACGGCGGGTCTCCGCGATGCCCCACACGCGAGGCATTTGTTCGGCGTTGCCCTAAAATTGCCCGCCCCCCGAGGAGCGTTGCAGCGCGCGCCGGCCCTTGCTTTTCAAGCCAGGAGCCGGCAGCGTCAGGCTCGGGCCGGCCGTTGCCCCGCAGCTTTGCGCCTTCCAACGACGCTCACCTGTTGTTCCATCCCCCAACCGATTGCACAGGTGAGCCTGATGTCCGCTGTTTCCCTCCCTCCCATGAAGCTGTCCGGCCTGGAGCCGGTGTCCATCGGCGAGGGCACGCTGTTCGTCAACATCGGTGAGCGCACCAACGTGACGGGCTCCAAGGCCTTCGCGCGCATGATCCTCAACGGCCAGTACGAAGAGGCCCTGGCCGTGGCGCGCCAGCAGGTGGAGAACGGCGCCCAGGTCATCGACATCAACATGGACGAGGCCATGCTCGACAGCAAGGCGGCCATGGTGCGCTTCCTGCAGCTGATCGCCTCCGAGCCCGACATCGCCCGCGTGCCGATCATGGTGGACTCCTCCAAGTGGGAGGTGATCGAGGCCGGGCTGCGCTGCATCCAGGGCAAGGGCATCGTCAACTCCATCTCCATGAAGGAGGGTGTGGAGAAGTTCAAGCACGAGGCGCGCCTCGTCAAGCGCTACGGCGCCGCCGCCGTGGTGATGGCCTTCGACGAGCAGGGCCAGGCCGACACCTTCGCGCGCAAGATCGAGATCTGCGAACGCGCCTACCGCGTGCTGGTCGATGAGGTGGGTTTCCCGCCCGAAGACATCATCTTCGACCCCAACATCTTCGCGGTGGCCACTGGCATCGAGGAGCACAACAACTACGCCGTCGATTTCATCGAGGCCGTGCGCTGGATCAAGCAGCACCTGCCGGGCGCCAAGGTCTCGGGCGGCGTGTCGAACGTCTCCTTCAGCTTCCGCGGCAACGACCCGGTGCGCGAAGCCATCCACACCGTGTTCCTCTACCACGCCATCAAGGCCGGCATGGACATGGGCATCGTCAACGCCGGCATGGTGGGCGTCTATGACGACCTCGAACCCGTGCTGCGCGAGCGCGTGGAAGACGTGGTGCTCAACCGCCGCCCCGACGCGGGCGAGCGCCTGGTCGAGATCGCCGAGACCGCCAAGAGCGGCGCCAAGGACGAAAGCAAGAAGCTCGAATGGCGCGGCACGCCCGAGCACCCCAAGACGGTGGGCGAGCGCCTGGCGCACGCGCTGGTGCATGGCATCACCGACTTCATCACCGAAGACACCGAAGAGGCCTACCGCGAGATCCTCGCCAAGGGCGGCCGCCCGCTGCACGTGATCGAAGGTCCGCTGATGGACGGCATGAACATCGTGGGCGACCTCTTCGGCGCCGGCAAGATGTTCCTGCCCCAGGTGGTCAAGAGCGCGCGCGTGATGAAGTCCGCCGTGGCCCACCTCATTCCCTACATCGAGGAAGAAAAGCGCCAGGACGAGCTCGCCGGCCGCGACGTGCGCAGCAAGGGCAAGATCGTCATCGCCACCGTCAAGGGCGACGTGCACGACATCGGCAAGAACATCGTCACCGTCGTTCTGCAGTGCAACAACTTCGAGGTGGTGAACATGGGCGTGATGGTGCCCTGCCACGAGATCCTGGCCCGCGCCAAGGTGGAGGGCGCGGACATCGTGGGCCTGTCGGGCCTCATCACCCCCAGCCTGGAAGAGATGCAGTACGTGGCCGGCGAGATGCAGAAGGACGACCACTTCCGCATCAAGAAGATCCCGCTGCTGATCGGCGGCGCCACCACCAGCCGCGTGCACACCGCCGTCAAGATCGCGCCGCACTACGAAGGCCCCGTCGTCTATGTGCCCGATGCCTCGCGCAGTGTGAGCGTGGCGCAGAGCCTGCTGGGCGACGGAGCGCAGCACTACGTCGATGAGCTGAACGCCGACTACGACAAGGTCCGCACCCAGCACGCCAACAAGAAGCAGACGCCGATGTGGCCGCTGGCCAAGGCCCGCGCCAACCGCACGCCCGTCGATTTCAGCGCCTACCGCCCGCGCCAGCCGCGCCTGCTGGGCCGCCGCGTGTTCAAGAACTTCGACCTGACCGAGCTGGCCAAATACATCGACTGGGGCCCCTTCTTCCAGACCTGGGACCTGGCCGGCCCGTATCCGGCCATCCTCACCGACGAGATCGTGGGCGAGCAGGCCCAGCGCGTCTTCGCCGACGGCCAGGCCATGCTCAAGAAGCTGGTCGAAGGCCGCTGGCTCAGCGCGAGCGGCGTGCTGGCCCTCTACCCCGCCAACAGCGTGGGCGACGACATCGAGTTCTACACCGACGAATCGCGCACCGAAGTCGCCATGACCTGGTACGGCCTGCGCCAGCAGACCGAAAAGCAGGTGATCGACGGCGTGACCCGCCCCAGCCGGTGCCTGGCCGACTTCGTCGCGCCCAAGGACAGCGGCATCGCCGACTACGCCGGCCTCTTCGCGGTGACGGCCGGCCTGGGCGTGGAGAAGAAGGAACAGGCCTTCATCGACGCGCTGGACGACTACTCCGCCATCATGCTGAAAAGCCTGGCCGACCGCCTGGCCGAAGCCTTCGCCGAGGCCTTGCACCACCGCGTGCGCACCGACCTCTGGGGCTATGCCGCCGGCGAAGCCCTGAGCAACGAAGAGATGATCGCCGAGAAGTACCAGGGCATCCGCCCCGCGCCCGGCTACCCCGCCTGCCCGGACCACAGCGCCAAGACCGACCTCTTCCGCGTGCTGCAGTGCGAGGAGATCGGCATGGGCCTGACCGAAAGCCTGGCCATGACCCCGGCCGCCAGCGTGAGCGGCTTCTACATCGGCCACCCCGAGAGCGTGTATTTCAACGTCGGCAAGATCGGCGAAGACCAGCTGCACGACATGGCCGAGCGGCGGGGCATGGATGAAAAAGCCCTGGCGCGACTGCTGGCGCCCAACCTCTGAGGCTGCGAGCCCTGCGCTCGAATCCGGAAAAGACGAAGGCCCCGCATGCGGGGCCTTCCATTTGGTGCATCTTTCAGCTTGTTAGCGTCCAGAGCGCATATCCCAGTGATCTAAGTGTTTGCGAATCTACCCGAATCCGCTACAAACGGCAAACAGCAGAGCGGAGGGGGATGCATGCAGAAAGACAGACAGCAGGCGTATCGCTTGGCGTTGGACCTGGGGTCCACATCGCTGGGCTGGGCCCTTTTCCGGTTGGATACTGCGGGCAGTCCGTCGGCCATCATCAAGGCCGGCGTGCGCATCTTCAGCGATGGCCGCAATCCGAAGGACGGCTCTTCCCTCGCCGTCACCCGCCGTGCCGCACGCGCCATGCGGCGGCGGCGTGACCGGCTGCTCAAGCGCAAGGCCCGCATGCTGGCCGCGCTGGAGCGGCATGGCTTTTTTCCGCAGGAAGAGTCAGCCCGTAAGGCACTGGAAAAGCTCAATCCCTACGCGTTGCGCGCCCGAGGGCTGGAATCCGCGCTCAAGCCGGAAGAATTCGGCCGCGCGCTGTTCCACCTGAACCAGCGCCGGGGCTTCCAGAGCAACCGCAAGACCGACCGCAAGGACAGCGACAGCGGCGCGCTCAAGCAGGCCATCGGCACGTTGCGGGCGCAGATGCACGAGTCGGGCTGCCGCACGGTGGGCGAATGGTTCTGGAAAGTGCGTATGGAGCAAAAGCCCGAAGGGGTGAAGGGCCAGGGCGTGCGCGCCCGCTACCGCGAAAATCGCTACACCAACGATGAAGGCAAGCCGCGCATCGACAAGCGCTATGACCTGTACGTGGACCGCGCCATGGTGGCGCAGGAATTCGATGCGCTGTGGGCCGCGCAGGCGGCATTCAACCCCGCGCTGTTCAACGAAGTGGCCCGCGCCGAGCTGCGCGACATCCTGCTGCACCAGCGCAAGCTGCGGCCCGTGCAGCCCGGCCGCTGCACGCTGGTGCCCGACGAGCCGCGCGCCCTGTTGGCGCTGTCGAGCACGCAGCGATTTCGCATCTATCAGGAAGTGAATCACCTGCGCGTGCTGCATGACGAATTGCGCGAAGAGACACTGACTCTGGCGCAGCGCGACCAGATTGTGGTGCTGCTGGAGAAGCAGGCCAAGGTGACCTTCACCGCCATGCGCAAGGCGCTGGGCTTTTCGGCCCTCTTCAACCTGGAAGACCCCAAGCGCGATGGCCTCAAGGGCAATGCCACCGCAGCGGCGTTGAGCAAGAAGGACTTGTTCGGCGCGCTGTGGGCCGGGTTCGACACCGCACTGCAGGACGAGATCGTCACGCAGCTGATGACCGAGGAAAGCGAGCCGCGCCTGATCGCCTGGCTGCAGGAACACACGGGCGTGGACGAGGCGCGGGCGCAGGCCATTGCCAACACGGGCCTGCCAGAAGGCTACGGCAGCCTGGGCCGCACAGCATTGGCCCGCATGGTGCCGGAGCTGCAGCGCGACGTCATCACTTATGACAAGGCCGTGCAGGCTGCCGGCTTCGCGCACCATAGCGATTTGGGCTTCAGCTTCGAGCACGGCGCAGACGAAGTGGAACGCATCGGCGAGCGCACCATCGCCTCCACCGGGGAGATCAAGCCCGTCTTCGCCTTCAAGCAACTGCCCTACTACGGCCGCGCCTTGCAACGCCATGTAGCGTTTGCCAAGGACAACCCACGCAACGACGAAGAGCGCTACGGCAAGATCGCCAACCCCACCGTGCATATCGGCCTGAACCAGGTGCGTGTGGTGGTCAATGCGCTGATGCGCCGCTATGGCCGCCCGGCCGAAGTGGTGATTGAGCTGGCGCGCGACCTCAAGCAGAGCCGCGAACAGAAGCTGGAAGTGCAGCAGCGGCAGGCGGACAACCAGAAGCGCAATGCACGCATCCGCCGCTCCATCGCCGAGGTGCTGGGCATCAGCGAGGAACGGGTGCGCACGCTGGACATCCAGAAATGGATCTTGTGGGAAGAGCTGAGCCACGATGCGGCCGACCGCCGCTGCCCCTACAGCGGCGTGCAGATCAGCGCGAGCATGCTTCTGGGCGAAGGCGTGGAGATCGAGCACATCCTGTCGTTCTCGATGACCCTGGACGACAGTCTGAACAACCGCACGGTGGCGCTGCGCGAAGCCAACCGCATCAAGCGCAACCGTACGCCGTGGGAAGCCCGTGCCGACTTCGAGGCCCAGGGCTGGAGCTATGACGGCATCCTGCAACGCGCCGAGCGCATGCCGCTGCGCAAGCGCTACCGCTTCGCGCCCGACGGCTACGAACGCTGGCTGGGCGAGGACAAGGACTTTCTGGCCCGTGCGCTCAACGACACGCGCTATCTCTCACGTGTAGCAGCGGAGTATCTGCGACTGGTGTGCCCCGGCAGCGCCACCCGCGTGATCCCGGGCCAGATGACGGCGCTGCTGCGCGGCAAGTTCGGCCTGAACGACGTGCTGGGCCTGGACGGTGAAAAGAACCGCAACGACCACCGCCACCATGCGGTGGATGCCTGCGTGATCGGCGTGACCGACCAGCGCATGATGCAGCGCTTTGCCCAGGCCAACGCACAGGCGCGCGAAGACGGTTTGACGCGGCTCGTCGAAGACATGCCGCTGCCCTGGCCCACCTACCGCGCCCATGTGGAGCGCGCCGTGCGCCACATCTGGGTCAGCCACAAGCCCGACCACGGCTTCGAAGGCGCCATGATGGAAGAGACCAGCTACGGCATCCTGCGCGACGGCAGCATCAAGCAGCGCCGCAAGGCCGACGGCAGCGCGGGGCGCGAAATCAGCAACCTGATCCGCATCGCCGAGCCCGGCCAGCCCCAGCGCCATGGCGTCGATGCCGAAGGCCAGCCGCTACCCTACAAGGGCTATGTGGGCGGCAGCAACTACTGCATCGAGGTCACCGTCAACGACAAGGGCAAGTGGGAGGGGCAGGTGATCTCCACCTTCGATGCGTATCGCATCGTCCGGAAAGGAGGCCTACAGCAGTTGCGGCATCCGACCCAAGGCCAGAATGGGCGGGCATTGGCCATGCGGCTGGTGATTGGCGATAGCGTGCGGTTGGAAGCAGGCGAAGGGAGCTTGCAAACTTTGCGCGTGGCGAAGATGTCTGCAGCGGGACAGGTCTTCATGTCAGAAGTCAATCAAGCCAACGTGGACGCCCGCAACAGAAACGGCGATTTGCCCTATGTCTCCAAGATGGCTGGGTCTTTCCAAAAAGCCAGGGCCCGCCAAGTCACCATCTCCCCCATCGGCGAACTCCGTGATCCGGGGTTCAAGGGCTGACGCACCATGGTCGGCCGCATCGTCGAAATCGCGGACGACAGGCGGCATCTCTTCGTGCATCGCGGCTTTCTCGTCGTGCGCGACACCGAGGGAGAGCGCAAGGAACTGGGCCAGATCCCCCTGGACGACATCGCCGCCGTCATCGCCAATGCCCACGGCCTGAGCTACACCAACAACCTGATGGTGGCCCTGGCCGAACGCGGGGCGCCCTTCGTGCTCTGCGGAGCCAACCACAACGCAGTCGGCATGCTGCTGCCCATCGACGGCCACCATGTGCAGGCCAAGCGCATCGAAGCGCAATTGGCTGCCGGGCTGCCGCTGCTCAAGCGCCAATGGGCGACAGTGGTCAAGGCCAAGCTGGAACAGCAGGCCGCCGCGCTGGAAGCCGCAGGCGCCGCCACGGCCCCGCTGCTGGCCCTGGTGGGCAAGGTGCGCAGCGGTGACCCGGAGAACATCGAAGGGCAGGGAGCCAGGCGCTACTGGAGCCTGCTATTCGGTGCGGGTTTCCGGCGAGACCAGGATGGCGATGGCCTGAATGCGCTGCTCAACTACGGCTACACCGTGCTACGGTCAGCCACCGCCCGGGCCGTAGTCGCAGCTGGACTGCATCCCAGCCTGGGCCTGCACCACAGCAATGACGCGAACCCCATGCGCTTGGTGGACGACCTGATGGAGCCCTTCCGGCCGGTGGTGGATCTCAAGGTCTGGCAATTGCACCGGGCTGGCCAGGCCCACGTCACGCCCGAGACCAAGCGCGCCCTGGTGCGCGTGCTGTACGACGACATGCAGACGCTGCAGGGCGTGACGCCCGTCATGGTGTGCATTCAGCGCGTGGCGACATCGTTGGCCCAGGTCTATCTGGGTGAGCGGATCCGGCTCGATCTGCCCCTGCCCGGATTGCCGCTCTCACTGGCAGGCAGCTTCGATTCCGATTGAAGTGACGCCGAACGGACGCATGCCAACAGGATTGCAACCATGCTGACGGGGTACCGACTGATGTGGATGGTGCTGATGTTCGACCTGCCAGTGATCACCAAGGCCGAGCGCAAGGCGGCCACTGGCTTTCGCAATGCCTTGCTGGACGTGGGCTTCCAGATGAGCCAGTTCAGCGTCTATCTGCGCTTTTGCACCAGCCAGGCCCAGGTGGACACACTCTGCCGTCAGGTGGAGCAAGCCTTGCCGGCCGGAGGCAAAGTGCATATCTTCCAGTTCACCGACAAGCAGTACGAGCGCGCCATCTCCTTCCATGGCCGAAGCCGTCAGCCCGCGCAAAAAGCGCCTGACCAGTTCGATCTTTTCTAGCCCGACGCCATGTTTTCCTGGACTGCAGAAACGAAAACCCCTTGACGAATCAAGGGGCTATCGCGATCAGAGTCTAGATCACTGGGATATGCGCACTGGCCGGAACACCGCCGCACTGCCCACGCTGCCCGGCCGTAGTCTAGATCACTGGGATATGCGCACTGGCCGGAACGAAAACCATGTTCACCAGCGGATGATCGAAAGTCTAGATCACTGGGATATGCGCACTGGCCGGAACCCATCAATGCAAGCGGGGAGGTGCGCAATGAGTCTAGATCACTGGGATATGCGCACTGGCCGGAACTCCAGATGGTCGCTCCTGTCCTCGGCCAGCAGTCTAGATCACTGGGATATGCGCACTGGCCGGAACCCGCATGGAACCCGCAGCAGCACATTGAGCAGTCTAGATCACTGGGATATGCGCACTGGCCGGAACCTGATCGGCGTAGCGCTCGCCGGCACCCTTAGTCTAGATCACTGGGATATGCGCACTGGCCGGAACGAGCACGCCCACCTGATCGATGCGGACCTGAGTCTAGATCACTGGGATATGCGCACTGGCCGGAACAAAGCGCTTGAGTTGGCAAATTCATCCACCAGTCTAGATCACTGGGATATGCGCACTGGCCGGAACCATCGCTGCAGGTGGCCGCGTACTGTGCGTAGTCTAGATCACTGGGATATGCGCACTGGCCGGAACGGCTGCGCCGCATCGCGCTGCTGCAGGCGCAGTCTAGATCACTGGGATATGCGCACTGGCCGGAACTGAGCCGGCCCATGTAACCGCCCGGGTGGAAGTCTAGATCACTGGGATATGCGCACTGGCCGGAACCGAACTCCCCAAGGATCGTCTCGATCATTTAGTCTAGATCACTGGGATATGCGCACTGGCCGGAACCCTACCTGTTCAGCCACGTCGCATCTCCGTAGTCTAGATCACTGGGATATGCGCACTGGCCGGAACTTCCCCGTGCCGCTCGAGTATGTCGAACTGAGTCTAGATCACTGGGATATGCGCACTGGCCGGAACTGGTGTCGGCTGCCGTGTAGTCAGCCTGGTAGTCTAGATCACTGGGATATGCGCACTGGCCGGAACGCGGATGCGGTCGGCATCAAGTGGCAGGGTAGTCTAGATCACTGGGATATGCGCACTGGCCGGAACGAGTCACTAATGACCGTGAACGCGGCATCAAGTCTAGATCACTGGGATATGCGCACTGGCCGGAACTTGCCCGTGCCGCTCGAGTATGTCGAACTGAGTCTAGATCACTGGGATATGCGCACTGGCCGGAACCTGCGCAGGCTGTGGGCCTGCCCTGGGTGCAGTCTAGATCACTGGGATATGCGCACTGGCCGGAACTGCCATGACGCGGATGCCTGCTGCGCCGGGAGTCTAGATCACTGGGATATGCGCACTGGCCGGAACACCGCAGGCTGCACACCACGTCGTCGCGCAAGTCTAGATCACTGGGATATGCGCACTGGCCGGAACCCCGGCAGCGCGTGGGTTCAAATCACTCCGAGTCTAGATCACTGGGATATGCGCACTGGCCGGAACTAGCCCGCCGTGCGGGCTTTCTCATTTCTGAGTCTAGATCACTGGGATATGCGCACTGGCCGGAACATAGGTCGGCGATTTGAAGACAAAGGTCTTAGTCTAGATCACTGGGATATGCGCACTGGCCGGAACCAGGGGTGAACGCAGATGGAACGCTCGCTTAGTCTAGATCACTGGGATATGCGCACTGGCCGGAACAGCAGAACCACGCGCGGCATTTCCCACCGCAGTCTAGATCACTGGGATATGCGCACTGGCCGGAACCATGGCCGCATGTGCGTTCACATGCTGAGAGTCTAGATCACTGGGATATGCGCACTGGCCGGAACCCAGCTTTCGCCAATGTCGCCGTAGATGAAAGTCTAGATCA